>JAUIEC010000031.1 GCA_030428945.1 Phycisphaerae bacterium
ACAGGCGTCTCGCCTGTGATGGGGGAGGCAGGTGTGGCACAGGCGTCTCGCCTGTGATGGGGGAGGCAGGTGTGGCACAGCATCCCGCCTGTGAAGCCAGATGCAGGTGTGGCACAGGCGTCTCGCCTGTGATGGGAGGGGCAGGTGTGGCACAGGCAGCCCGCCTGTGATGCCAGATGCAGGTGTGGCACAGGCGTCTCGCCTGTGATGGGGGAGGCAGGTGTGGCACAGGCGTCTCGCCTGTGATGGGATTTCGGAATCGCGCCCCGCTTCCGACGGGGCACGGGCTCTGACAATCCATGTTCCAGGTGTCGTAACCCCACCGACCACAGGCGGGACGCCTGTGCCACAATGCCCAGTCGACCACAGGCGGGACGCCTGTGCCACAATGCCCAGTCGACCACAGGCGAGACGCCTGTGCCACAATGCCCAGTCGACCACAGGCGGGACGCCTGTGCCACCGTGCCCAGTCGACCACAGGCGGGACGCCTGTGCCACAGATTCACAATTCACAATTCACCGCCCACAGCCCACAGCCCACTGCCCACAGCCCACTGCCGATTGCCGACTGCCCACTTCCCTCTGATATGCCCAGTGTTCAGTGCCGTCTGTCGCCTATTCCCTTTCCCGGTCCCGGCCCTTGCTCCCTCGCTCCCTTGCTCCCTCGCTCCCTTTCAAGGACACTTCCCCCGTGGCGACCCCTGGAAGCTCCAAACCGGTGATCGGTCTCTGTGGCGGGATTGGCAGTGGGAAGTCGACCGTGGCGGGGATTCTGGAGGGGCTGGGGGGGCTGGTGATTGACTCCGATCGGCTCAGCCACGAGGTGCTGGCGCGCCCGGAGGTGCTGGACGAGGTGGCCGGCTGGTGGGGGCCGCAGGTGCGGGGGGCGGACGGGGGGCCGGATCGGGCGGCGATCGGGCGGATCGTGTTTCCGGATCCGGCGGCCCGGAAGCGGCTGGAATCGCTGCTTTACCCCTTGATCGGCGACCGGCGGAAAGCTATTATTCTTCGTGGCCTGAGAGATCCGGCGGTCACTGCCATCATTCTCGACTCCCCGCTATTGCTCGAGAGTAACCTCGACCGCTTCTGCGATACAGTTATCTTCGTCGATGCTCCCGCGGAACAACGTCGACAGCGTGTCGAGCGGAATCGTGGCTGGACCCCCGCTGAACTCGAGCGGCGTGAGCAGGCCCAGTGGCCGATCGACCGGAAACGATCACGGGCAGAGTTCGTCGTTCGCAACGACGGCACGCCGGCCGAACTGGAAGCGCAAGTGTCTGACTGCTGGCAGCGCATCCTGGACAAATACGCACCCCGTCGCTGACCGACGCACCCCGCGACCGGAGACTCGGATCACAGCATCCGCTTCTTGATACAGCACGTTACCCAAGGCGGCCGGTCCAGCCGTGCCGCGCAGAGTTCCTGATTCGGAGTTTGGCTATGGCGAAGGCAACGACGCGTTCGCGCAAAAAGAAACCACAGGATGTGAACGAGAACGCACCGGCCGAAGAGGTCGTTGCCGAGGACGGCTCGAACTTCGTCGAGGAAGGCAGCCCGCCGCCCGAGGAGAAGAAACGCCGCAAGGCCCGCAAGAAGGCCAAGGCCGAGGAACCGGTCGACGAAGCGCCGCCCGAGGCCGAAGGCGAGGGCGAAGACGGCCCGATCGACAAGGACACGCACGAGAAGTACGAGCGGGTCAAGCGTGGTGAACTGCACATCACCGACCTGCAGAAGATGAGCGTGACCGAACTGCACGAGGTCGCCAAGGAAGAGGGGATCGAGGAATACGTCGGTCTGCCCAAGCAGGAACTGATCTTCCGGATCCTCAAGCAGCGGATCAGCCAGAACGGCCTGCTGTACGGCGAGGGCGTGCTCGAGATCCTGCCGGACGGCTTCGGCTTCCTCCGCAGCCCCGAGTACAACTACCTGCCCTGCCCGGACGACATCTACGTCAGCCCCTCGCAGATCCGCCGCTTCGGCCTGCGCAACGGGCACATCGTCGCCGGCCAGATCCGCCCGCCGAAGGAGTCCGAGCGGTACTTCGCGCTGCTGCGGGTCGAGGCGATCAACTTCGAATCGCCCGAGGCGGTCACCGAGAAGACCAACTTCGAGGACCTGACCCCGCTGCACCCCGACAAGCGGCTGATCCTCGAAACCGAAGCCAAAGAAATCAACATGCGGATCGTCGACCTGGTCACCCCGATCGGCACCGGCCAGCGCATGCTGATCGTCGCCCCGCCGCGCACCGGTAAGACCGTCCTGCTCCAGAAGATGGCCAACGCCATCTCGACCAACCACGACAACGCCAAGGTGATCATCCTGCTGATCGACGAGCGGCCGGAAGAAGTCACCGAGATGCAGCGGGCGACCAAGGCCGAGGTGATCAGTTCGACCTTCGACGAGCCGGCCAGCCGGCACGTGCAGGTGGCCGAGATGGTGATCGACAAGGCCAAGCGCATGGTCGAGTACGGGTACGACGTGGTGATCCTGCTGGACTCGATCACGCGCCTGGCGCGGGCCTACAACACCGAGGTGCCGCACTCGGGCAAGATCCTGACCGGTGGTGTCGACGCGAACGCACTGCAGAAGCCGAAGCGGTTTTTCGGTGCCGCGCGGAACATCGAGGAGGGTGGCAGCCTGACGATCATCGGCACCGCCCTGGTCGACACCGGCTCGAAAATGGACGAAGTCATCTTCGAAGAGTTCAAGGGCACCGGCAACAGCGAACTGCACCTCGACCGCCGCCTGGTCGAGAAACGCGTCTGGCCGGCGATCAACATCCCGGCCTCGGGCACCCGCAAGGAAGAACTGCTGCTCGACCCGAAGGAACTCGAGAAGATCTACCTGCTGCGGCGCGTGCTGAGCGACATGAACCCGGTCGAATCCGTCGACCTGCTCCGCAACCGCCTGCAGAAGACCGACTCGAACGCCGTGTTCCTGATGACGATGAATCTCTCGTAACAAGGGAACAGGCAACCGGGAACAGGGAAAGGGGGACTCCGTGCCGTTGGGCCGGGGTCCCCTTTTCCGTTGCAGCCGTGGGGGGCCGCGACGGTCAGCAAGGACGTTCCTGTTCTGCCACGCGAAGAGAGGGATCGAGCCATGGCGGATGCGAAGGCGACGGTGAACACGCCGGGCGAGAAGGCGTTCATGGACGCGGTCCGGCGCGGGCGGCATGACGATGTGCGGGCCATGCTGACCGCGGATGCCGGGCTCGTGCACGCGCATGACTACGACTGCTTCGGCGCGACGGCCCTGAACCACGCCGGTAACCGCTGCGACCGCGTGATGGTCGATCTGCTGCTGGAACACGGGGCCGACATCAACGCCCGCAGCGACTGGTGGGCCGGTGGGTTCGGCGTCCTGCCGAATGACGATCGCCAGATGTCCGCGTTCCTGATCACACGCGGGGCGCTGGTCGACGTGCACGCGGCGGCCGCGCTCGGCGATCTCGATCGGTTGCGCGAACTGCTGGACGCCGATCCGGACCGGGTGCACGCCCGCGGCGGTGACGGGCAGTTGCCGCTGCACTATGCCGACACGCCCGAAGTCGCCGCTCTGCTGCTCGAACGCGGGGCCCGGATCGACGCCCGCGACATCGACCACGAGAGCACGGCCGCCCAGTGGCAGGCGACCCGCCGCCCGGCGGTGGCGCGTTACCTGGCTGAGAGGGGGGCGCAGTCGGACGTCTTCATGACGATCGCGATCGGCGATCCGGAACGGGTTCGCGCGCTGGTCGAGGCGGACCCGCGGGTGCTGCAGGCGCGCGTCACGCGGGCGTTCTTTCCGACCAGCGACGCGACGCAGGCCGAGCACATTTACATCTACACGCTGGGGCACAACTCGACGCCGCTGCATGTGGCCGCGAACCTGGGGCGGTCCGACATCGCGGCGGTGCTGCTCGCCGCGGGTGCTGACGTGAATGCGACCGGCGCCTACGACGACTGCACGCCGCTGCACCAGGCGGCCTGGAGCGGGCATGTCGATGTCGCCGCGGTGCTGCTCGACCGTGGCGCCGATCTCGAGCGCCGCTCGGGCAGCCTGCATCGCAACCAGCCGCTCGGCTGGGCGATCGCGGCCGGCAACGACGCGATGGCGGCGTTCCTGCTGAAACGTGGTGCCCGGGTCCATCCGCACCACATCGAGGACGCCCGGGCCGGCGCCCGGGACGGATCGGCCCACACCAGCGCGCCCCGCGAAGCGTTCGCGCGGATCGTCGAGATGCTGGCGAGGCCGTAACGCGCTGCCGGGGTCTGGAGATATCGCATGAAACTGTCACAAAACAGCCCGAAAGTGCGATTTATCAGACCTTGTGCTGAGGTAAGGACAAATTGATATCTTCCCGGAAAGGTTCAAAAGTTAGGATAGCGTTAGTGTAGGGCGATGATATACTCATTCGGATGAACGTCGAGTTTGGCGACGAGGATCTGAAGCGACTTGCGACTGAGGCGGACTTTCGCCTTCGACAGTGGGATGATGCGGTTACGACGAAGTATCGGCAGAGAGTTCAGTTGATCCAAGGTGCGACAGACGAAAGGGACTTCTATTCAATGAAGTCGCTTCATTTCGAGAAGCTTCGAGGGCAACGGGAAGGTCAGTACTCGATGAGGCTGAACAAGCAATGGAGGTTGATTCTAACACTACGCGGGGAGGCTCCCAGCAAGGTGGTTCGCGTCGTCGCGATTGAGGACTATCACTAATGGCAACCCGACCTGTACCAGTTGTTCCGCCCGGCGAGCACCTGCGCGAAGAAATTGAGGCGCGCGGCTGGAGCCAGGCAGACTTCGCCAAGATTCTGGGGCGCCCGGAGAAGGTCGTCAGCGAGGTCGTGAACGGGAAGCGCGGCATTACGCCGGAGACGGCGCAGGAGATTGCCGCTGCCTTGGGGACCACTGCGATGCTCTGGATGAATCTCGAGTCGGCGTACAGACTGTCGTTGGCGTCTCCCAACAACCCGGGTTCTCAAATTGCGAAACGCGCCGCTTTGTACGAAAAGGTCCCCGTCAACGATCTGGTCAAGCGAGGATGGATCGGGAGGTCGTCACAGACTGTCGAACTCGAGCGATCCGTACTGGCTTTCTTCAAGGCAGCCTCTATTGACGAGCCTTTTCTTCCGCCGGCCGCCGCTGCGGCGCGGACGGGTTTGAACCCGACGCACAGTTTCACGGTGCCCCAGGTGGCGTGGCTTCGGAAGGTGGAAGAACTGGCGTCACGGGCAACGGCGAAGCATTTTGATTTGCGGCGGTTTCGCAATGGGCTGAGCTCGTTGCGTGACTTTGCTGAGCGCAGAGAGAGGATCGGAGAAATCCCGGTGTTTCTGGCCGACCTGGGCGTACGGATGGTCATCGTCGAGCATCTGAAAAGGACCAAGATCGACGGCGGATGCGTTTGGCTTGACAAAGCCACGCCGGTGATTGCATTGTCCCTCAGGTACGACCGGATCGATCACTTCTGGCAGACCTTGGTGCATGAGTGTGCCCATGTCTTCTATCAGGATCAGGTTTCGTTGGACGAGGCCGGAGGCGATGGCCCTCGGGAGGACTACGAGCGGCGTGCAGATGACTTTGCCGTTGATTTTCTGATTCCGCGGAAGCAGTTTGAAGACTTTGTTGTGCGTTCCGGTCCATACTTTGCCAAGGAACAAATCCTCGGGTTTGCAGCGCGGATGCGGGTGCATCCCGGCATCGTTGCGGGGCAGCTTCAGTATCATACGAAGAAGTACACGCACTACCGCAAGATGCTTGAGAAGGTGAGATCGTTCATTGTGCGTAAGACGATCACTGATGGGTGGGATAGCGTTGAGGCCACTTGATGTCGTATTCTGAGACACTGCGGCGTTTGGTCGAGCAGTGCCAGTGAGACTGGAATTGGTGGCCCGCAACTGCAGGGAATTGCGGCTTGGGCTGCCGGCAATTGAAGGCTGATGTACATAGCTTCAAGGAAAACTGCAACCCTGGTGATCCCGTTCAACTTGCTCTCAATCTCACATACGACATCGAGGAACACGAAACGCTGCAGGAAATTGCCTTAGTTAGGCAAGTATCTTACCGCTACCCGCCATACAGCAGGAGACCTCTCGTCCAATGGGGAGTTGAGCCGACCCCCTCCTGTCGGCGGGGGCCGGCCCAAGCATTCACTCACCCTTTCACACGTTCTCTTCAGCAGCACCTACTCCAGATATTCGAACAGCAGCATGCGGGCCGGGACGATCAGTTCGTCACTGTCGATCACCCGGTCGGGTAGCAGGTTGCCGCTGGTCAGTTCGGTCGAAAGGTCGTAGGCGAAGACCATGTTGTTGTTCGCGTCCGAGACGTACAGGCGGTCCTGCGAATCAGCCAGCACGAACGACGGCATCGGATCGAACGACGTGCCGGCGATGGTCAGCTCGACGTCGGCCGTCACCGGACCGTCCAGGTCGGCCGCGTTGTTGAAGATCAGCACCAGGCCGGGGTCGCGACTGCCGACCAGCATGCGGCCGAACGGGTCGATGTCGAAGCCGATGCGGTTGTCGAACGCCTCGCACTCGATGAAGCGGTCCGGCACGACTTCCTGGACCAGGCTGCCCGGGTCGTCGAACACCACGATGTCGGTCGTCCCGCCACGCGTGTCGGCAACGTACAGCGAACCGTCGGCCAGGCGGATCTGCTCCGGCCGGAAGAGCGGCAGGTCGACCTCGAACGTGCGGACCGGCGCCACGTTTCCGTCGAAGCCGCCGGGTACGCTGATGTCGAAGACCACCACGCCTTCCAGCAGGTTCGAGACGTACAGCAGGTCGTTGTCGTGATCGATCGCGATCCCGGTCGGGCTCCTGGAGATGCCGGTCGCAGCGCCCGAAACGATCCGGTCCGGCGGACGGTTGCCGCCGGCCGTCAGCGGATTGTCGTAGATCGCGACCGACCCGTCGTGAGCCGCGTTCAGAATGTAGAGGTTGCCGTACTTGTCGAGCACCGCGTCGCGCGGCGCCTTGACGTCTTCGCTGGTGAGTTCGGTCGTCACGGCGACGCTTGTGCCGCCCTTGACCTGTACGTCGTCAAAGCTCACGAAGCCGGTGTTGCCGGCCATCACGAACAGGGCGCTGCTGAAGCCCGGCTCGGCCGGTACCGGGTCCCCGCTCTGGCCGTCCTGATCGCCGGCCGGTACGCCCATGTCCGGCGCCGGCGTCGGGCAACCGGCCAGGCCTGCCAGTCCCGCGACCAGCAAGGCCACCCCGATCCGCTTGTTCCCACTGAATGCACGCATTGTCTGACTGCCTCCGAAGTCCTGGTCCGATTCCCGTCGTGCAGGCGGACCCACGCGGTCGCACTCGCACGCCCAGATCCAAAGCGGGAACCGGTCGTGCTGCTTTCGCAACGGGGGCGGAAAAACGATGCCGCATCGCGGATTCAGCATGTCCGGCGTCGCGGCGAGAGGAACAGGTTCCGGGAGCGGCCTTCCGCCGAACCGTGGTCATCCTCGGTCGACCCGCTTACCTGCTGACTTGTGTGTGATGGTCGCGGTTGCCGGCCACGTGCTGCTGGTAGTAGCCCAGGTCCCAGACGCCGCCGTGCCCGCCGAAGGTGCCGAACAGCACGCGGTCGCCGCCCGGGATCGCGGACAGCGAGGTGATCGCCGCCCCGTCAATCGGAAACGTCGCCAGGTTGCGGCGTTCGTGCGGGTCCCAGACGCGCAGCAGGGCGTCGTGACCGCCCGACACCAGCAGACCGCTGCCGTCGAGGAAGGCGAGCGCATAGATCCGGAAACGATGCCCGACCAGCGTCCCGAGGGGCCGCCCGCTGCGGGCCTCCCACAACCGGATCAGGCCGCCGTCACCCGCCGAGGCCAGCAACCGCCCGTCCCGGGAAAACGCCAGCGCCCGCAATCGCCGCGTATGCGCCGGCGTCTGCCAGCGGATCGCCCCGTCGGCCGCGGCGCAGACGGTCAGTTGTCCGCTGGCATCACCGATCGCGACCAGTTCATCCGGCCCGGGTCCGACGGCGATGGAAGGCACCCGTCCGCCCAGCCCGGTCTTCTGCCAGGCCACGGCTCCGTCCGGGATCGAAGCGGACCCCGGCCGCCAGGCGATGACCGTCCCGACCTGGTTGTCACCGACCAGGACCAGGCCGGCCCGGTCCGCAATGGCGAGGCTGGCCGTCGAGGTCACGCCCGGGGTGAAGCGGCCGACGGTCCGCCCGCCGGAGTCGAGCACCAGGACCTGCGGGGTGTCGTACGCGCCGCACAGCAGGTGCGTCTGGTCGGCATCCAGCGTGACGGCCGAGACGGTGGGCCCGCGGGCGTGTGTGGTCGTGGCGGCTGTGACGATCCGTTCGCCGGTGCCGCCGTCGCGGATGAAGACGGTCTGGCCGGTGGCGGTCGGTTCGCCGGCGAAGATCAGGCGCTGTCCGCCCCGGTCGGTGGTGCAGGCGTGTATGGAGGTGTCGTCGAAGAGGGTGCGTCCGCGGTAGGGGGCGGCTTCCCAGACGCGGATCTGGCCGGACTCGGTGCTGATCAGCAGGCGCGGATCGTCGCCCGGGAGGACGTTGATCGAGTAGGTGTTGGTGTTGTAGCGGACGGCCGGCGCGTCGTCCCGCAGGGACCAGATCGAGGTGCCCGGGCGTCCGCCGGTGATCACGGTCTCCTCGCCCAGGAACAGCAGGACATCGGGTCGCCAGGAGTGCGGCAGCACGCGGCGGCCGGTGCGGGATTCGGTGTCCCAGACGCTGACCGCGTCCCAGTAGACGCCGGCGACGTGCCGGCCGGTGTCGCTGACGGCGAGGTTCGCCCGCCAGGTTTCGCGCGAGGCGATTCCGATCGGCGGAGAGATCGGCATGGTGGCCACGCGCTCTCCGTCGGGCAGGCGGTAGAGGTGCAGTTTGCCGCGTTCCTCGTGCAGGGTGGCCAGGCGGGCGGCGGCGGTGTTCAGGCCGTAGGCGGTGATCGGCGTTTCGAAGGTCCAGTCCGGCAGCGCGGCGCCGGTGCGACCGTCAAAGCGCCACAGGCAGCGGTGATCGGCGCTGCGGTGGGCGATGGTGTCGTCATCCAGCCAGATCGGTCGCGAGCCGGATTCGGGAACCCGCCAGCGGGCCCGCGGGGCCAGCGTGTGCGCGTCGTAGACGACGAGCATCGCGTCCTCCCGCACGATCAGGCTGTCGCCGGAGGGCGAAAGCGCCGGGCTGTTGGCGACGAAACCATCCGGCAGCAGGCGGTCGGCCACCGGGGTCATCCGCAGGTCGGCATCGATCCGCCAGCGGCGAAGCCGTCCCGGTTGCACGGTCAGCAGCGACGCGCCGTCCGGCGCCAGCAGGGCCTGCAGGGCGCCGTCGCGCGCGGTGCGCCACGGGGTCGCCAGGCACGGCTGCGCGGCGTAGAACTCGCGCAGCGCCCAGCGCGTCGCGTGGTCGACGCGGCCGGGGTCATATTCGCGCCACAGCAGTTGCTCGGCCAGCGACGTGTTCCCGCGCCCCGCTTCGAGGCGTCCGCGTTCGACGTTCGCATGATGCAGCGTGGTCTCGAGCCGGGCGGCATACCGCGAGCGATCCAGGGCGAACCCGAGGATCAGCGCCAGGAATCCCGCCGCGACCGCCAGCTTGACCCGGTGTCGCCCGGCCGTCTTGCGGAGAACGTACCAGGTGCTGTCGCGGCGTGCTTCGAGGGGCTCGCCGGCCAGGTAGCGGTCCACATCCTGCTGGAGGGCGAGCACGGACTGGTAGCGCCGGGCGGGTTCCTTCTCGAGCGCCTTGCGGACGATCGTGTCGAGTTCGCTGTCCAGCGTGCGGACGACACTGCGAAGCGGGGCGGGGGCGCTGTCGGTGATCTGGCGGAGCGTCTCGGCCAGGCTGCCGCTGACATCGTACGGAAAGCGCCCGGTCAGCATCTGGTACAGGATCACGCCCAGCGAGTACACGTCGCTGCGCGTGTCGAGTCGATCGGGGTGGCCGGACGCCTGTTCGGGGCTGGCCCAGGGGAGCGAGCCGAGGAAGCATCCGGTGCGGGTTCGGGCGGCGTCGGTCTCTGTCATGTCGGAGAGTTTCGCCAGGCCGAAGTCAAGGACGCAGGGCTGCCCGTCCGGCGCGACCAGGATGTTGCCGGGCTTCAGGTCGCGATGGATGACCCCTCTCAGGTGGGCGGCCTGAACGGCGGCGCAGATGTTTCGAAAGAGCGTCAGCAGCGTGCGGGCCTGCTGCCGGGCCCGTCGTCCCGGCGTGGCGGGTGGCTGGCCGAACGGCGGGAAGGCATCGAGCGGAACGCCCTCGACGAAGCGCATCGCCAGGTAGTAGGCTTCGCCGGCGCTGCCGCTGTCGAGAATGCTGACAATGCCCGGGTGATCGAGCTGGGCCAGCACCTGGACCTCGCGATCGAACCTGGCCCGGTCGGCGAGAGTCGCGAACTGCCCGTGGCGAAGCAGTTTCAGGGCCACGCGCCGCTGCGTCGAACGCTGCAGCGCTTCGTAGACCACGCCCTGGCCACCGCGCTCGATCTCACGCCGCAGCGCATACCCCGGCACGGTCGGCAACCCCGACGCCGGAAGCCGTGTCAGTCGCTCCCGGTGGTCGGCCAGGAAGGCGTTGTTCGCATCGACCTGCGCGATCCTGCGGCGGCAGTCGGGGCAGGACGCGGCGTGTCGCAGCACCGCGTCCGGGCGCGGCCGTTGTTCGAGATCGGCGTCACGGGGGCAGGGGGACGGGCCGGACATCACTCGTACTCGCGCGCGATCCGCTGGTAGACAGCGCGCAGTTGGCCGGTGACGCGGTTCTTGATCCGATAGACCTCGTCGACGCAGAGGTCGAAGGTGGCGGCGACCTCGCCCGGCGGTGTTCCGCGGATGGCGACCTGCTCGAAGACGGCCAGGGTCCGCGGGGTGTGGCGGGTGTTTCCGCGGAGTTGTTCAAACGCGCGGCGGAGAATCTCCTGAGCCTGTTCCTCTTCCCAGATGTCGACCGCCTGATCGTCGGGCTGGTCGGGCAGGGCCGAGGAACCGCGGACCGGGCGTCGCTGGCGGGCGCGGAGGGCGTCGATCGCCCGGTGGCGGGCGATTCCGACGATCCAGGCGGACAGGCGCCCGCGGTCGCGCTGGTACTTGCCGGCCCGGAAGTCGCGGGCGAACTCGACGAGCGTCTGCTGGGCGACGTCGGCCGCGTCATCGCTGCCGAGTCCGAGTCGCTGGGCGAAGCGTTCGAGGATTCCGCGATACCGCTGGTCAAAGCCGACCCAGATGGTCTGGTTGTCCGGCGTCCGGAGCGCCGCGAGCAGCGCGCTCGTCGTCGTAACCCATTGGAATGGCGTAGCCTGTGAATCCATCGCGGCCCTTCAGCGGTGCATTCCGCGATCCTATCCCGGCACCGTTTGCCGACAAAACGAAATTTCGCTGAGAGATTCGCCGGCCCGGTTCGCATTGCGGGTTGAGGGCGGAGCGGATCACGCCCGCCGATCGCACGGACGGCCCCGCACGGGGGCGCCCGGCAAGGCAACAGACGGCACTGCAACACGACACGGAGAACGTCATGAAGATCTCGAACCGGACACGCCCCGGACGCTGGTGCGCCCTGGCCGCGAGCCTTGCGCTGGGCGGCGTCGCCCTCGCGCAGACCCCGAAGATGACCCTGGTCGGCTCGAACGTTCCGTCGGACGGACGGCAGTACCCGCACAGTTCCTCCGTCAACAACGGGACGCTCAGCCAGGTCGCCGGCGCGGGGTTCAAGGCGGGCAAGCTGATTGTCAGCGGTACGGCCCAGAACATCGGCTACCCCGGATCCAGTACGAAGAACCACTCCGGCCAGATGCGGATCATGCTGCGGAACGTCACGAAGGGCACGAGCTACACCACCGTGAATCTGTTCTACAACTTCAACCTGCCGTGGACGACCGACTCGGCGTCGCGGACATTCGATGCCTCCGGACTTGGCCAGGTCGACGGCGGCGACACGATCGAGGTCCGTTTCTTCGAGTCCTATGACGACTCGGCCACGCCGGACTCACGCTGGAACAGCGTGACGGTCCAGCTTTTCGCCCGACCGCCGGCGACGACGGGCTACACCGCGATCGACCTGATCGCCTGTCCGTGCCCGCCGGTGGTGGAGGACGGGTCGGACATCAGCATCAGCCTGGCGCTGTTCGACGGTCTGGGCGGCCTGGTGGAGTCGGATTCCGGCGACGCCGGGACCGCGCCGCAGGTGAGTCTCGACGGCCTGCCGCCGGGTGAATACTACGTCTGCTGTGTTCCGGGCATCTCGGCTTCGTTCGACGACGGGTTCTCGGTGACGCCCGGTCCGGGCTCGGCGACCGACGGCGTCGTCCGACTGAACCAGGGTGGCGCGACGATGTTCGAACTGGAGATGCACGGCGACGGCGATGCGGCCTGGCACGCGCTCGAGGTGGTCGACACGACCTGCGCGGCGGACGTTGATGGTGACGGTGCGGTCGCGCTCAGCGACCTGGCCCGCATCCTGGCGGACTTCGGCCAGGTCTGTCCGTGACGGCAGGAGGGAACCGGGCGTGAGGCGCAAGGGGAGCGAACGCACTCCGGTCCCCGCATGCAACGGCGACCTTCGCAGGGTCGGTTCCCGGGAGGTCGTCGTCCGGCACGCTTCAGCGGTGGCGAGACGCGGCGATCGCACTCCGTCGCCGAGCGGCGGACCTGTTTGGAAAAAAAGAACCGGGACGCTGGCCGATTGGCCGGCGTCCCGGTTGATTGGCTTGTCCTGACTTCCTTCCTCTCTGGCTCCCCACGAAAAAGGACGGACAAGGGGCCCCGCTTCGGCACGTTCCCGGCTCCCCAGTCGGGTTCGCGTTCCGCGAGACACCACATCCTAGGCACGCTGAAATCGGGATTTCCACTCCGCTGCACTTATTTTTCTCAAAAGCCCGTAATTGCCTATAAAAACAGTATTTGCGGCGCCAGGTTTTTGGCGGCCGCGGCCGGGAATCTGGGAAAAAAAAACGGGCCGGGTCCGGTAACCGGCGAGCGTGCCCGAAGCCGTCGCCGGGCGCTCCCCGCAGGGTGGGAGCCTTCGGATTCGATCCGGCATTTGCTATAGTGGCCTCATACGCAGACCGCATTCCGCGACCCCTGAAAGGAGCACTCAGGTGGGACGATTCCGCATACACCCGTTGGCGCTGATCACCGCTTTGGCCGCCACCACCCTGGCGACCGCGCAGATGCGGGTCGTCAACTACAACGTGGCGCAGTTGAACGGCAACCTGACCAAGCTCGAGGATGTCTTCGCCAACCTCAACGACGACGACTGGCCGGGCTGGGCCAAGGCGCCGGATGTCTACCTGTTCCAGGAGGTTAACGCGGCCGACACCGGCCCGCTGCTGACGATGCTCAACAACCAGGCGCCGGCCGGGGTGACCTACGAACTGGCGACCTACACGAACACCGGCGAGGACTGCTGCGCCGGCGCCCAGGCCTGCTTCTACCGCACGGACACGATCACCGAGCAGGTCAACCAGCACCAGGACATCTTCACCGGGGCCGGCCGCGACGCGGACCGCTGGCGTCTGCGGTACCTGGGCTACAACGGGGATGATGCCAAGTTCTACGTCTACAGCGCGCACCTGAAGGCGGGCTCGTCGGGCAGCGACGAGGCCGACCGCGACACCGGGGCCCAGGCGATCCGGGCCAACGCCGATGCGCTCGGCGACGGGCAGCACATCATCTACGCCGGCGACTTCAACCTGTCGGAGAACACCGAAGCGGCCTACCAGACGCTGCTGGCGCTCGGCAACGGCAAGGCCCGCGATCCCTACGGCACCGGGACCTGGGCCGGTTCCAGCCACGCGATCAAGCACACCCAGTCGCCGCGGCTGGCGACCGGCACGCTGGTCGGCGGCGGAATGGACGACCGCTACGACTTCCAGATGGTCACCGGCGAGTTCCGCGATGACGAAGGCTACTCGTACATCGTCGGCACCTACCGGGCCTTCGGCAACGACGGCAACCACTACAACCAGCGGATCGACAACGGCACCAACACCTACTACCCCGGCGACACCGCCCGCTCCGGAATCGTCGCCAACAACCTGTTCGGGGCCTCCGACCACATCCCGGTCGTGGCCGACTACCAGCTTCCGGCCTGGATGGAGGCGGACCTGCCGCTGGACTTCGGCCGGGCGATCCAGGGTTCGGTCGTGACGGTCGACCTCGAGGTCACCAACGCGGCGCCGGTGATCGTGCAGCAGGGTGCGGACGAACTGGACTACGACGCGGTCATGTCGGGCGCCCTGAGCGGAACCTGTTCGGGGTCGGTGCTGGCGCTCGATCCGCCCGATGTCTGCAGCCTGCAGGTGGACACCAGCACGGTCGGGATGGTCAGCGGGACGGTCGATCTGACCAGCACCAGCCAGGCCGTGACGAATCCGGCCCTGCAGCGGACGACGATGGGCAGCATCGTCCGCGCCTCGGTCCCGTCCTTCTCGGATGGTGCCGTCGAGGCGGTGGCCGATGTCGCCCTGACCGTGATCTCCGACACCGGCAGCGTGCCGCTGGCGTTCGACGTGTTCAACAACGGGTATGACGCGGACCAGGCCCTGCTCGATGTGGATTCGGTCGGCGGGCTGGCGGCCCCGTTCAGCGCCGGCGGCCTGCCGAGCGACATCGGAGCGACGGCCGGGACGGTCACGATCACCTATGATTCGGCCGCGGCGGGTACGGGTGATTACCTCGCGACGCTGACGCTGAATACCAGTGACGAGGATCTTCCGGGTGAGGGGACGGGTTCGCTGACGCTGGACCTGACGATTCACGCCCGGGAACTGGTCGGCGACGTGAACGGCGACTGCGTGGTGGATCTGAGCGACCTGGCGGCGCTGCTGGCGACCTTCGGGACGTCGGCCGGCGACGCCGGCTACAACGCGGCCGCGGATTTCGACGGCAGCGGCGCGATCGACCTGAGCGACCTGGCCAGCCTGCTGGCGAGTTTCGGACAGAGTTGCTGAGGCGTCCGCGCCGCGCGTCCGTCCGACGCGGACACTTCAGGCATCGATGCGCCGCGTGCCCCACCCTTGAACGCCGGGTGCCCTACCCATGAACGCCGGGTGCCCTACCCTTGAGCGAGCGCAGCGAGCGGAAGGGTGGGGGACTGCATGGTGTCCAGGGAACCGACACAGCCCGACGTTCGTCGTGTCGGTTGACGGAGTTGCCACGCGGTGCGGCATCGACGCCTGGGGTTTCCGTCCGGCAATGATCCCGACCGGCCGCGTCGATGACGCACCCTACAACCAACGAGTACGCGGCGTAGGGTGCGTCATCGACGCAGCAGCCCGCGCGTTCGTCCGACGTGGACACTTCAGGCGTCGATGCCGCACCGCGTGGCAACTCCGTCCGCCCTTTTTTCTGGCCCTTCTTGATTCTCTCCCGGGACACCCGAACCCTGATCCTCGGAAGGAGGAGCACCAGGTGCCCGAATACCGACGACCGCCCGACTTCCTGACCATCCGACA
>JAUIEC010000019.1 GCA_030428945.1 Phycisphaerae bacterium
AATCCAGCAAAAACCGTTAACCTCGACATGCCCGTTGCTCCTTGCAAAAAGGATGATTCCAACCGGCATCGTATATGCCGATCGGAGCAACGGGCGTTCATCCCCATCTACAGGACCCCCGCCCGGAACACGGGCACGGGAGACACGACGGCCGGCCACCGACACCGGAACGGCGCCAGCAGCATCACCCCGGCGGGCAACGTCACCCTCGGCCGGCCACCGGCACCACCGACCGGCAGCGGACGCAGGAACGCTGCCCGCTCGTCACCCCACCACCGGCAACGGACGCAGAACGAAGCCGGCCATGTCAGCAGGTCGGCAGACCAGCGCCCGACCGCGCTTCCCGGCCGCGCCTCCCTGCTCCGTGTAACCTGTGCCCGGTGCCCGGTTCCCTCTTCCTGCTCCCGGTGCCCTGTTCCCTGTTCCCTTGTATGTTCCCGGTTCCCTCTTACTGTTCCCTGTTCTCCGTTCCCGGTGCCCTCTCCCTGTTCCCTGTTCCCTGTTCCCTGTTCCCTGCGCCTTGCGCCTACGTTCTCACCCCGCTGTCACCGTGATACCATCCGAGGATGCGATCCCTGCGATTGACGATTCTGGGCAGCGGCACTTCGCACGGCGTGCCGATGATCGGGTGCGACTGCCCGACCTGCCTGTCCGACGATCCCCGCGACCAGCGGACGCGGCCGAGCGCCCTGTTCACCATCGACGACCAGAACGTGCTGATCGACACGGGCCCGGAACTGCGCCTGCAGGCCATCCGCGCCGGGCTACACACGCTCGCCGCGGTGCTGTACACGCATCATCACGCGGATCATGTCACCGGCCTCGACGACCTGCGGGTCTTCAACCAGTGGCAACGGGAACCGCTGCAGGTCTACGCCTCCCAGGCGACCCTGACACGCCTGGAGGCGATGTTCGCCTACGCGTTCGAGGACGATCCGGACTATCCCAGCGCCAAGCCGAACCTCGTCACCCACCTGATCGACGGTCCCTTCGAAGTGGCCGGCGAGACCGTCACCCCGGTCCCCCTGCTGCACGGAAAGCTGCCGGTGCTGGGGTTCCGGATCGGCGACGTGGCCTACTGCACCGACTGCAGCGAAATCCCCGAGGCGTCGTTCGACCTGCTGCGCGACCTCGACGTGCTGATCCTCGACGGACTGCGGCACACGCCGCATCCGACCCACTTCACCGTCGCACAGGCGGTCGAGGCGGCCGGCCGGATCCGTGCGCGACGGACCTGCCTGACCCACATCGCCCACCAGTTGAAACACGCCGAGACCTGCGACGCGCTACCCGCCGGCATCACCCTCGCCTACGACGGACTGGTGATCGAAACCTGAACCGCGCAGCAGAACCGGGACGGCCGCGACCGCCAGGTACCAGACCGGCCAGGCCGGCAGGCAGTAGCGGGTCTGCGGCAGCAGCAGCGTGACGTGCGCGAACAGGTACGCCAGCGTGCCGAGCAGCACGAACACCAGCCCCCACTGCCGCCGCCGGCAGCCCAGCAGCACAGCCAGCACCGCCAGCACGAACAGGGGCACCTGCGGCAGGCCGGGGATCCGTTCCTTGTGAAGCCAGCGGTAGAACGCCCGGCCACTGCCTCCGCTGGCACGGTTGATGACGTGGTTCAGCGGGCGGTGCACGAGGTTTCGGTTTTCGCTCAACTGGTCGCTGGTGCCGTCCTCGGCAAGGCGTTCGACGAACCAGCGAAGCTGATCGTACTGCACCCGCCCGACCTTGACGTTCAACTGCCACAGCAGAGCCTGCCCCCAGACCTGCAGGTAGCGATCGAAGTTGGCCCGCAGGCTGGCGCGATTCCAGGCCGCGAACGCCGCCGCCCGCTCGTCCCAGGCGCCGACCTCGTGCATGAAATCGAGCAGGTCGTAGAACCCGGGCTGGGCATCGCCATAACGCGCCCGGTAGGCCCGCCGCACTTCCTCGTCGATCGGATGGTCCCAGTCCAGCAGGTCGAACCGGGCGAATCCGTACCACTGCATCGACGAGAAACCACTGGCCACGCCCGAGACGTCGCGGCTGCGGTTGAACTGCGTCCACGGCACCAGCAGCAGCGCGATGCCGGCCGCCACCACGACCGCCCCGCCCGCGCGACCCGACCAGCCGCGCCCGTGCATCAGCAGCCAGCCGAGCGCGAAGAACGGCACGATCGCCTGCAGCGCCGGTCGCGTCAGCGCCGCCGCCCCCAGCAGCAGACCCAGCAGCAGCCCCACCAGCGGCCCGCGGCCCCGCCCGCGGATGACCAGCGCCGCGCTCAGCACCACCAGGTGCAGGGCCAGCGTCTCGGTCAGCAGGTAACTCTCGAACGCCAGAACGAACGGGTCGAGACTGAACATGATCCCGACCGCGGCCGCCCCGCGCGGCCCGGCCAGCGGCGCGATCGCCCACGCCAGCAGCACCGCCGAGAGGATGCCCAGCAGGTGATGCCCGGCGAGGATGGCGTTCTGGTCGAGGCCGAACAGCGTGAACAGCCCGGCCAGGAAGACGGGATAGCCAGGCGTCCGCACGACACTCAGCCCGACCTCGCTGCCGTCATGGATCTGCGTGGCGGCCGCCAGGTACTCGGTGCTGTCGTTGGTGAAGATCAGCGGCAGACTGGCGAAGGACCAGGCCCGGATCAGGACGGCGACGACCAGCACGGTCCAGAGGGCGGCCGCGGTGGTCCCGCGGTGCGCGGTTGCGTTCATGGCGGAACTGGCGGCCCCGGGAAACGGCATCGGTCCCGGTCTACTTGCCGAAGGCGGCGATCTGGTACAGACAGGCCGGGCCGGGCAGCGGCCAGCGCTTCAGCCGCAACTGCCGAAGGCCGACCGCGCGGGCATCGTCGAGGATGTGATGGATCGTCGTGACGTGGTAATCGCCGCTGAAGCCGACGAGCTTGCGGCCGAGCTTGTACATGGCGTTCTCGGTCGGTCCGGAGATGACGATCCGCCCGCCGGAGGTCAGTCGATCGGCGAACTTGGTCAGCAGCGTGCGGCGGTCCTCGATGTGTTCGAGCACATTGGCGGCGATGACCGTGTCGATCCGGCCATCGGGGACCTGGGCTTCCCAGTCTTCCGGGGCGACGAAGGAGACGCGTTCGAGCTTCATCTGCTCGACCAGTCGCCGGGCCAGTTCCAGGTGCAGATCGGTCGCCTGCACGCTGCGCCCGTCGGCCGAGAGCGTCGGCAGCAGGACGCCGGTTCCGCAGCCGAAGTCGAAGACGCGCGTGTCGGGTTTCAGTTCCGCGACCTGGATGATCCAGTGCAGCTTGCGCCAGAAGACATGCCGCGAGACGAGCCCGCGCCGCAGGTACGACGGGACCGCCATCTCGTCGATCGTTTCGGAACCAAGCTGGGCTTCGTAATCGGCGACCGCGGCCCGCATGGCCGCCCGCGTCTCTTCCGGGGCAATCATCATCATCGGTGTGTTTCCGACCGGGTTTCTTCGTTTCGCTCGAATGATACGGAGGATTCCCGGGGCCGGAAAGCACGCGGCATCGCGAGCAGCGCCAGTCCCGCGTTCGCCAGGTCGGCCAGCAGCCACAGCACCCGGCTCATCAGCGGCAGAATCGCCGGCAACGGATCGGCCAGAACGCCGGCCAGCAGCAGCGCCAGCGCGCCGTCGCGAACCCCCAGGCCGGCCGGGACGACGAAACTGAGCACCCCCAGCACCCACGCGGCGGCCAGGCCGCCGGCCACCCGCACGGCAACATCGAACGACAGCGGCCCGAAACTCAGCGCCAGCACCACCAGCGAGAGGCCGAAGAGAAGCCACGCCAGCAGCCCGGCCGCCGCGACCGCCAGCAGATCCGCGGGCCCGTACCGGGCGGACCCGACCAGCCCGCAACGGACCCGCAGCCGGTCCGGAAGCCGGGCGAGGAGCCCGGCCGCGAGGATCAGCAGCATGACCGGCAGCGCGGCCACGGCGACGAGCGCCACGGCGAGTCCGAAGGTGGCGCCGCCGGTCAGCAGGTCGGCCAGGCCGAACGCGGTCAGCCCGGCCGCGCAGATCGAAGCCAGTCCGAGCAGCACCGCCAGCAGGCTGCCGGAAGTCGAGGCGCCGGCCTGGCTGACGAGCCCGGTGGTCTGGGCGGTGATGTTCAGGACCCCGCCCAGCGGCAGGTACTTGGCCGCCTGGGCGACGAGGTGGATCAGGACGACCTGTCGCCAGGGGGCGGTGCCGCCGAGTACGCGGACATGGACCGCGGTTCCGGTGCCGACCAGGAGTTGGGCGAGCATGATGCAGGCGACGGCCGCGAAGGGGTGCCAACTGAGCCGCCAGGGCAGCGCGGCGATCTCGGCCCGCTGTCGCCAGACGTGCCAGACGAGGATCGCGAGCAGCGCCAGTCCGAGGGCGAAGCCGACCGGCCGCCGCCAGCGCTGCCAGGTGCCGGGCATGGCTATCTAAGGGAGCGAGGGAGCCAGGGAGCAAGGGAGCAAGGGCAGAGGCATACGCAACGGTATCGCCATCTTCCGCCCTCGCTCCCTCGCTCCCTCGCTCCCTCGCTCCCTTCCATGCTCAGGGAACCCGCTGCGTCTGCGACTGTTGCAGGCGTTGTTCGTAGAGCAGGTTTTCGAGCAGGAACTGGGTGCGGTGCATGGTGCGGGCCTGCAGTCCGAACAGGCACAGCAGGACGGCGAGGGCCAGCAGGAACCCGCCGCTGAACATGGCCCACTTGATGAACGACCCGGTCATCAGGAACGGAATCCAGCCGAAGATCGCCAGGGCGACGCCGCCGACCGCGCTGACGGCCGCGAGGGCCGAGAAGACGTGGTGCGGGCGGTGGTTCAGCAGCGTACCGATCATGATCCGCAGGGTTCGCCAGCCATAGCGGAAGACGTTCGAGGCGACCCGTGACTGTCCGAACTCGCGCACGCCGCGCACGGCGAGGGGCACTTCGCTGACGCGGAAGCCCTTGAAGACGAGTTCCATGATCGCTTCGTGCGTGTAGGTGAAGCGGCCCATCAGGTTGAGCCGGACCATGCACTCGCGGTTGTAGGCCCGGAAGCCGCAGGAGACATCCTTGAGCCGCACGCCGGTCATGCTGGAAACCATCCCGGCCACGACGTGGTTGCCCCACTGCTTGACGACCGGCATGTCGGGCAGCAGGTTCGGGTCGAGGAACCGCGAGCAGGTGACCATGTCGGCGTGCCCGTCGAGGATCGGGGCGATCAGGTCGGGGATCTGGCCGACGTCGAACTGCCCGTCACCGTCGACGGTCAGCATGATGTCGGCATCGCCGGCCAGCGAGGTCTTCAGGGCGGAGGCGAAGGCGGCCCCCAATCCGCGGTTGTAGCCGTGGCGGCAGACCTCGGCCCCGGCCTCCTCGGCCAGTTCAGCGGTGCGGTCGGTCGAGCCGTCGTCGATCACCATGATGCGGACGCGGTCGATCCCGGGGATGTCGCGTGGGACGGCGTAGATCACATCCGCGATCGTCTTGTCCTCGTTGAGGGCGAAGATGTTGACCTGCAGATCCACCACGATCCCTCCGCGGCAGCCCGGACCGCGGACGCGCTCAAACAGGGTGCCGAACGTCTGATCGCGGTTATCGTAGCGGGCCCGACCGCGGAAGCAACCAAACCGGGTACCGGCCGGAACGCCAGGTGCGTTTCCCGGTCCCTGTTCCCGGCTCCCGGCTCCCTGTTCCCTGTTCCCTTCAAGAAAACACTACTCGTCCGGAAAGGTGTGACCTACAATCGCCGCCGCTGACAATTCCCCCGTGCCCCGGAGCATCCGATGCGTACCGCCTGCCTGCTGCTCTTCGTTCTGGGAGGTCTCGCTTCGCCGGCGCTGGCGGACGACACGTCGCTGGAGCGCGGCCTCGAGAAGGCCGGCGAAATCCTGGCGCGAATGGACCTGGACCCGGGCGTGGTGCGCTCGAAGCACTTCCACATCCTGTACGTCGGCGACCGCGACTTCGCCGAACTGCGTCGCGAGAACCTGGAACTGACCTATCGAAACCTGCGTGTCTTCGTCCAGAACAAGATGCGGATGAAGATCAACCTGCGGCACGAACGCCTGCTCGTGATCCTGCTGGACAACCAGAAGCAGATGCTCGACTTCGGCCGCCTGACCGGAACGCCGATCGGCAGCGGGGTGGCCGGGTTCTATGTTCCGGCACACAACTGGTCGGTCTTCTTCAACCAGCGGAACAGTCCGAGCGTCAAGGCGCTGCGTGACGAACAGCGCAACCTGGAACGAATGCTGAAGAATGTTCCGGACGGGCAGACGATCGGCATCCGCAGCCCGAACGGCAGCGTGCAGCGGGTCAGCAAGGCCCGGGCCCGGGCGGACCTGCAGGAACTGGTCGACCAGGAGCGGGCCGAGATGTACTGGTTCAACATCCGCGTGACCCAGCACGAGGGCGCCCACCACATCGCCCACAACGTCGGCGTGCAGCAGCGCGGAGCCGACTATCCCTTCTGGGTCAGCGAAGGCCTCGCCTGCCTGTTCGAAACGCCGCCCCGCAAGCGCGGCGCATCGATCCAGGGCGCCGGCAAGACCAACCAGGACCGGCTGAAAGCCTATCGCGCCATCGTCAGGAAGAACCAGCAACTGGGACTGCGGAAACTGATCCGCAACCCGGAAGGCGCCCGGGCGGCCGTCGACGTCGACGCCGCCTACGCCGAAAGCTGGGCCACCTTCGAATACCTCTTCCGCCGGCACAGCACCGAACTGCGCAACTACCTGCACGACCTGGCCGATCGCAGCGAGAATCCGGAGCGCTCGCAACCCCGACCGACCCGCGTCCGGGCCAATCCGAACGGCACCACCCGCGTGACCCTTGGCGGGGTTAACGAACTGGAGGTCTTCGAGCGCTTCTTCGGCCCGGTCGACGCGCTGCAGAAGGAGATGGACACCTATTTCGAGCGGCTGAAGTAGCCCGACCGCGACCGGCCGGATTCGCGATTCCAGGCCCGCTGCCCACCGCAGGTCGCCGCCCGCCCGGATTCCCGGATCGTCCTGATCCGGCAGAGCGGGTTCGCCGATAAACATCTTGAGGTCTGCGCGAAAGGTGTATACTGGTGCCCATGCTTCGCTGGACGCTGATTCTGACGCTGCTTGCCGGGCCCCTGCCGATCCAGGCCGGGCCGCCGCTGGCAGCACGCGCGGATCAGGAGACTCCGGCCGAGGCGTGCTGCTGCTGTGCCGAGCAGGTCTGCCAGTGCGGCTGTGCGGCGCCGACCTCCGAGGCGCCC
Source organism: Phycisphaerae bacterium (assembly GCA_030428945.1). Lineage (GTDB taxonomy): Bacteria > Planctomycetota > Phycisphaerae > UBA1845 > Fen-1342 > JAUIEC01. The sequence continues at coordinate 7,194 of JAUIEC010000019.1, forward strand.
GGCCAGCCACGCCCCGCGCCGCGCTTCTGCGGGTGCGATGACGACCCCCTGACGCTGCCGACCGCGTCGGTCCCCCTGCCGCAACTGCACCCGCGCAGCGTGCCGCGGGATGTCGACGCGCTGCTGACACCGGAACCGGCGCCGCGCCGTCCGCACCTGGCGCAGTTGCCGCACGGTCCACCCGGCCCGCTGGCCGACCTCGCCACGATCATCCTGCTGAATTGACGCCTGCCCCCCGGCATGCGCGCGCGGATCCGTTGCGCCGCGTGCCACCCCCGACCCGACGAACGCGTTCGAGTGAAAAGCGTCCGCGCGCACACCGAACCGCTGGGCCAGGAATCCGTCGGCCGCCCGCCCCTGCGCTGCGGCCACTCTGAGCAGGAACGATTCATGCTGAGTACCCCGATACACCGCGCGGCCGGCTGGGCCGTTGTCGGGCTGAGTCTGCTGCCCGCGCTGCACGGCTGCGCGGCCCGCACGAGTGATCAGGACATCGCCCGCGCGATCGAAGACTGGCGCCGCCCCCGGGCGCTGCGAACCGCCGCGACCACCGGCCACCACCGGACGCCGGACCGGGACACCACCGTGGCTCCGGCCGCTGTCGTCGACCCGCCGCCACCGGCCGCGTCGCCCCATCGGCGACCGGTGGACGGCTACATCGCCCGGGCCATGGCGGACAACCCGGGGATCCAGTCCGCCGCGGCCGAGGTGCGGGCCCGCCTGGCCCGCGTCCCGCAGGTGACCGCCCTGCCCGACCCGGTCCTGCGGACGATCATCCGCCCGGAGCCGATTCAGACGGCGGCCGGCAACCTGGGCTTCACGCTGGGCGTCAGCCAGACGATTCCGCTGCTGGCGAAGCTGGAACGCAGCGGAGACGAGGCGGCGGCCGAGGCGCGGATGGCGCTCGAGCGGTTGCATGTCCGCCGGATGGACCTGGTGGCGGACGTCGAGCGGGCGTACTGGCGGATCTACCGGCTGGATCGCGACCTGGAACTGCTCGGCGAGATCGGGCAGGTCCTCGAACATCTTGCGCAGGTCGTCGAGGCGCAGTACCAGGTCGGCAAGGTTCCGCAGCAGGACCTGCTGCGTGTACAGACCGAATGGTCTGGTCTGCGTGACGAACAGCATCGCAGCGACCAGCGTCGCGCGGCGGCCGCGGCGGCCCTGAACCAGTTGATCGGCGCGGCCCCGACCGACGCCGTCCCGACGACGGGCGCGGCGCGGCCGGAACAGGTGCCGCCCGATCTCGACCGCCTGCTGGCGCTGGCCGCGGCGCACAATCCGGAACTGGCGCAGCTTCAGGCGGTGATCGAGCGGAACCGGGCGCGGGTGGCGCGGGCCCGGCTGGGGTACTGGCCGGACCTGACGGTCGGTTTCGAGTGGAACCAGGTGGATCCGCGAACGCCGTTCGTTCCGCCGATCAATCCGACGACGGGGCAGCGTCCGGCCTTCAACGCGGCCAGCGCCCGTGGCAACGACAACTACGCGATCACGGCGGCGGTCAACCTGCCGATCTGGACGCAGCGGATCGAGGGGGCCCGGCGCGAGTCGCGGCAGGAACTGCTGGCCAGCGAGCGGGCCCTGCACGATCGTCGCAACCAGGTGGCGTATCGCGTGTTCGATGCGGTCGCGCGGATCGAGGCGCAGCAGCACACGCTGCGCGTGCTGGAGGAGGAACTGCTGCCGCAGGCGCGGCAGACCTACGAGGTGGCGCTGACCGGCTACCAGGCCGGGGAGGCCGGGTTCGTGGGGCTGATCGATCACTGGCGGCGCTGGCTCGACTTCGAACGGATGCGTCACACCGAAACCGCCGACCTGGCGATCGCCTGGGCCGATCTGCAGCGCGCGGTCGGACTCGAACTGCTGCCCGCCGACCACGCCCCCGGAGACACGGAATGAACATGCCGAAGGAAATCCCGGCCGCGACGATGCGGGAACTGCGCGGCGTGCTGATCCGCTGGGCGCTGCTGCTGGCACTGCTGACGCTGGCGGCCGGTCTGGCGACCTGGCGTCTGGCGACCACCACCCCGCGGGCACCCGTCGCCGCCGCGCACGGCGACGATGAGCCGGCGATCGAGTACTGGACCTGCACCATGCATCCGGAGGTTCAGCTTCCGCAGGCCGGGGCGTGCCCGATCTGCGGCATGACCCTGGTCGCCCGCTATGCCGGTGCCGCGGAGCCGCCACCGTCGGCGACATCCGCGTCCGGGCAGGCGGCCGCGCCGACCTGGTACCGCTGCACCATGCCGGGCTGTGGCGACCAGGGCAGCGCGGACCCCGAGAGCCATTGCCCGGTGTGCGGCATGCAGCGCGAGCCGATCCTGGCCGAGAGCGCCGACGTCGGACCGCTGGAAATCGAGTTGAGCGAACGGGCCCGGCGCCTGGCCGAGATTGCGAGTGAACCCGCGCTCGAGCGGATGCTGTTCAAGCGGATCCGCACGGTGGGCCGCGTCAGTTACGACGAGACGCGGACGCGGATGGTCAGCGCGTGGACCGGCGGACGGATCGACAAGCTCTTTGCCGACTACACCGGGATGACGGTCAGCCGGGGCGATCACCTGGTCAGCATCTACAGTCCCGAGTTGCTCTCGGCCCAGGAGGAGTTCCTGCAGGCGGTGCGGGCGTCGAGCGCGGCGGCCGGCCTGCGCACCGAGATCGCCCGCCGCAGCAGCGGGCAACTGCTCGACGCGGCCCGCCGCAAGCTGGACCTGTTCGGCATCACGCCGGGGCAGGTCGAAGCGATCGAGCGATCCGGCGCGCCGCAGACACACCTGGTGATTCACGCGCCGCTCGGGGGCACGATCCTCGCGAAGCAGGCGATGGAAGGCATGTACGTCAAGACCGGCGATCCGCTCTACACGATCGCGGACCTGCGGCACCTGTGGCTGCTGGTCGACCTGTACGAGGGCGATCTGCCGTGGATCAAGCCCTTCCAGCGTGTGCGGGTGACGACCCGCTCGCTGCCGGGCGAAGTCTTCGACGGCGAGATCTTCTTTGTCGACCCCTCCGTCGATCCGCAGACGCGGACGGTCGAGGTGCGGATCCACGTCGACAATCCCGATCTGCGTCTGAAGCCGGACATGTGGGTGGCCGCCGAGGTCGACGCGGACCTCGGCCCGCAGGGCGAAGGGACCGTCCCGACGCCGGCCGGAAGTCACGCCTGTCCGATGCACCCGTGGGAGACGGCGGATGGTCCCGGCACCTGCCAGGTGTGCGCGATGCAGCGCGTGCCGGTCGAGTCGCTGCCGACCTATGCCGCGCCGACGGCGCCGGCCGCGCTGCTGAGCGTGCCTCGTACGGCGGTGCTGCAGACGGGCGTGCGGGCGCTGGTGTATGTCGAGACGGCCGAGGGGCGCTACCGGGCGGTCGACGTGACGCCGGGGCCGCTGGCCCGCGGCGCGGATCAGCGCGAGTACTACCCGATCCTCGCCGGACTGTCGGCCGGCCAGCGGGTGGTGACGCGCGGCAACTTCGCGATCGACAGCCAGATGCAGCTTTCCGGCCGGCCGAGCCTGTTCGACCCGCGAACCGAGACAACACCCACGGCGCCACCGGAACGTGACGAGTCCGACAGCGCGACGGGGCGCGTGACTTCGCCCGGATCGGAAGCGGGCGACGACGACGGACAGCCACGCTGCCCGGTGATGGGCGGCGCGATCGACCCCGAGGTCTTCACCGACTACCGCGGCGTGCGGATCTACTTCTGCTGCCCGCCGTGCATCGACACGTTCGAAGGCGATCCCGACCAGTACCTGCCCGCCCTGCCGGCCGCGATTCGGGAACGGATTGCCGCCGCCGACCGCGAGGAGCGCGACCGTGACTGAGCGCCTGATCGCGACGTTTCTGCGAACACCGCTGCTGGCGCTCCTGCTGGTGGCGGGCCTGGTGGTCTATGGCTGGCAGGCCTTCCAGCAGAACCCCAAGGACGCGATCCCGGACATCGCCGAGAACCAGGTGATCGTCTTCAGCGAGTGGATGGGACGCAGCCCGCGCGACGTGGACGAGCAGGTCACCTATCCGCTGACCGTGGCGCTGCAGGGCGTGCCCGACGTGCGCGAGATCCGGGCCACCAGCGGCTTCGGCTGGTCGATCGTCTATGTCGTCTTTCACGACCGGACCGACTTCTACTGGGCCCGCAGCCGCGTGCTCGAACGGCTGAACGTGGCGGCCGGGCAACTGCCGGCCGGGGTCAGTCCGCGGCTGGGTCCGGACGCGACGGCGCTCGGGCAGGTCTTCTGGTACACGGTCGAGAACGGCTGGTACGCGCCCGACCATCCGGGCCTGCGGTTCACCGAGGATGGCGTGCTGACCGAGGCCTCGCGCAGGGCCCTGCTGAAGAACGACCCGTCCCTGGCCGAGGCGCTGGCGGCGGCCGAGCCCTACAGCGATCCGCTCGGCGGCGCCGCGCTGCGGTTCAGCGGCCTGACGCTCGATCGTCTGCGGAGCATGCAGGACTTCGACGTCAAGCTGGCGCTCGAGAGCGTGGCCGGCGTCAGCGAGGTCGCCAGCATCGGCGGCCACGTGCGGCAGTACCAGATCGACGTGAATCCCGAGGCGCTGCGGGCGTTCGGGGTTCCGCTCGCGCGGCTGGTGGCGGCCCTCGGCAGCGCGAACATCGACGTCGGCGCGAAGGTCATCGAAGAGAACGGGATGGAGATCCTGGTCCGCGGGATCGGCTTCCTGGGCGGCGCCGAGCGGAGCGCCGCCGAACGCGACGCGCGCGAAGCGGCCGTCATCCGCGACCTGGAGAACATCGTCGTGCACGCCCGCAACGGGACGCCGATCTACCTGCACCAGGTGGCGACCGTCGCGGTCGGTCCGGATTTCCGGCGCGGCGCGCTCGACAAGCTGGGGGCCGAGGCCGTCGGCGGCGTCGTCACGATGCGCTTCGGCGAGAACCCGCTCGAAGTCATCGAGCGCGTCCGCGAGCGAATCGACGCGCTCGAACCCGGCCTGCCGCCGGGCGTGCGGATCAACGCCTTCTACGACCGCAGCCGGCTGATCGACGAGACGGTCGACACGCTCCGCACGGCCCTGTCGCAGGAACTGGCGATCACGATGGTCGCCGTCGTCCTGTTCCTGCTGCACTTCCGCAGCAGTCTCGTGCTGGCCGTCACGCTGCCGGTCGCGGTGCTGGCCGCGTTCATCTGCATGCAGGTGCTGCGGCTGCCGAGCAACATCATGAGCCTGGCCGGCATCGCGATCGCGATCGGCACGATGGTCGACATGGGCATCGTCATGCTCGAAAACATCTACCAGCACCTGGCCGCGCGGGGCGACACGTTCACCCGCACCGAGACCGACGCCCGCGGACGGACCCGCGTGCGGATCGACCAGCACCGCCGCCTGCAGGTCGTGCAGGAGGCCGCCAGCGAAGTCGGGGGCGCGATCCTGACGGCGATCAGCACGACGGTCGTCTCGTTCATCCCGGTCTTCTTCCTCGAAGGTCAGGCCGCCCGGCTCTTCACCCCGCTGGCCTGGACCAAGACGTTCTGCATGGTCAGCGCCGTCCTGCTCGCCCTGACCGTCGTGCCGCCGCTGGCGATGGTCGTCCTTCGCAGCCGGCAGGTCCGCTGGCCGGCGGCGATCGCCCTCGGGCTGCTGGCCGCGGTGGCGACAACGATCGCCTGGCTGCGAGCCGCGGCCGTGCATGCCGGGTTCGGACGCTTCGCCGCCGACACGGCCGACTACCTGGGCTGGTCGGCGACCGCGACCGGAATGGCGGCCGGGCTGACGGTCGGGCTGCTGACGGTCGTGATCCTGCGCGAACGGATCCGCCCGATCGAACAGAACCCGGTCAGCCGCCTGATCCACGGGCTCTACGCGCCGACGCTCCGCTGGGTGCTGCGGCACAAGTTGCTGTTCCTGCTGCTGCCGGCCGGGCTCGTCACCTGGGGCCTGGGCATCTGGCTCGGCTGGGGGCCGCTGCTGGACACCCTGGCCTGGCCTTTCGAACGAGTCGGACTGCATCCGATCGACTGGTCGGCCGCCCGCTGGCTGCACGTGATCGTCGCGGCCGTGCTGGCCGTGGTGCTGGTGCCGCTGGTGTTCGACTCGGTCCGCGTCGCGTGGCGGATTGTCCGCGGCGGCGTACCGCGCGACGGCGCCGGCTGGTCTCGATCGCTGCTGGTCGTGGTCGCGTTCGTGCCGGGCGTGCTGCTGCTGGAGCGCGGCAACCTGGCCGGGCGGAACGAGGCGCGTCTGGCGGCGCTGCTGACGCCGGTGCCGGGCGGATGGCAGGACTACGCCCCGCTGCGGGCCCTGCGCGAGCGCGGCGGAATCGGGCAGGAGTTCATGCCGCCGCTGGATGAGGGCGACTTCCTGTACATGCCGAGCGTGCTGCCGGCCGGGTCGATCAACACGGTGATGGACGTGATGCGCAAGCAGGACATCCAGTTCGCCCGCATCCCGGAGGTCGCCAACGTGGTCGGCAAGCTGGGGCGGGTGGAGTCGCCGCTGGACCCGGCCCCGGTCGGGATGATCGAGACGATGATCCTGCTGAAGCCGCGATCCGAGTGGCCGGTGATCGACGATCCCGACTATCCGGGGCATCCGCGTCGTCGGACGATGGAGGAGATCTGGGAGGACATTCGCAGCGCGGGCACGTTCCCGGGCGTGCTGCCGTCGGTTCCGCTGCAGCCGATTCGCACGCGGATTGAGATGCTCAGCACGGGTCTGAACGCGCGGATCGGGCTGAAGGTCTACGGCGACAGCATCGAGGGCTGCGAGGCGCTGGCGATCCGGATCGAGGGTCTGCTGCGCGAACGGCTGCGCAACGCGGAGGCGATCAGCGCGATCCGGATCAGCGGCAAGCCGTACCTCGAGTTCCGGATCGACCGCGAGGCGATCGCCCGGCACGGGGTCAACATCGCCGACGTGCAGCAGGTCATCGAGGTCGCGATCGGCGGGCGGAACCTGACGACGACCTACGAAGGCCTCGACCGTTACCCGGTGCGGATCCGTTACGAGCGCGAGCGGCGCGACGAGATCCCGGACCTGGAGCGGATCCTGGTGCCGACGCCGGGCGGGGCGCAGATTCCGATCAGCCAACTGGCCGCGATCGAGCGGGTGACGGGCCCGATGAGCGTCCGCCGCGAAGGGGCGAGGTTCGTCAGCTACGTGACGATGAGCAGCGCCGGGATCGACGAGACGACGCTGGTCGAGAACGGGCAGCGGCTGCTCGACGAAGCGATCATCCACGGTGACCTGGACCTGCCGGAGGGGTACTCGCTGCGCTGGACGGGCAGCTACGAGCGGAACCGGCGGGCCCGGCAGCGGCTGGCGATCCTGGTGCCGGCCGTGCTGCTGATCAACCTGCTGCTGATCTACCTGCAGTTCCGCCGCTGGTCGCTGACGGTGGTGATCTTCCTGGCGATCCCGGTGGCGCTGGCGGGCGGGTTCATCCTGCTGGACTGGTGGCCGGCGGTGCAGAACCAGTTGTACCTGCTGGGTGTGATGGACCGTCCGTTTCCGGGCGGGCGGATGTACCTGACGGTGGCGGTCTGGGTCGGGTTCATCGCGCTGTTCGGGATCGCGGTCGATGACGGGATCGTGATCGGCACGTACCTGGAGCAGAGTTTCCGGCAGGCGCCGCCGCGGCGTTACGAGGAGATCGAGGCGCGGGTGGTCGCGGCCGGCCTGCGGCGGATCCGCCCGACGCTGATGACGACGTTCACGACGCTGGCGGCTTTGACGCCGGTGCTGCTGACCACGGGCCGGGGGAGCGACGTGATGACGCCGATGGCGCTGCCGGTGTTCGGAGGTATGCTGGTGGCGCTGGTGTCGATCTTCGTGGTCCCGGTGTGCTACTGCGGGCTGCAGCAGGCCCGCTGGCGGATCGGGGCAGGGAACGGCTAGCCGGGGGCGGGTGGCGCCGGTGCGGCGAACGCGTCTCCGGAGCGGCAGGCGAATGACGCTGGAACACGTACAGTCCGGTCACCGGATCACGCTGGCAGACGACCTCACCTATTCGGTCGGGTCAACGGCTTCGAGCAAGTTGACGATCTTCGCCAGCGTTGTTTCGATGGACATTGCACCTCGGCCCTTTCCTGCAAAGTTGTCCTCTCGATTGTACCTGATCGGGTTGCGAAAGCCCTGGAACGTTAGAGAACGAGCGACCGAATAACTGTGCAGCGGTCAGTGCGTCGACGGTCCGCGTGTACGATCCACACATGCCCCAAGCCTGCGTTTTCGGCGCGCAGACCGGGCCACTTTTTTGTTGTAGTGAAGTATGAGCCTGTCGCTCGTAGCCACATTCTGGTCGCCAAGTCCCGCGTTGCTCGGGCCGGACTCGATCCTTGCCGCACTACTGGCTCTGACCGTAGCGGCATTGACCCTGGAGCCATGGGCGATGGCTCGAAGAGAGGGCAGTTGGGTCGTCGCACTGGTTCCGTGGTGCTTTCTCGTGCTATACGCGTTCGGCCACCCATTTCGGCCCCGGTCCTTCCCGGATACCCAGCACTTCGTCGCCGCGTTCGTCTACCTTGTGTTTGGCAGCGCCCTCAGCCTGGCAAATCTGCGCACGCCCAAGCCAGTTTTTCGCTGGAACGGCGCGATCCTGGCACTGTGCTACGGCCTGCTTGCTGCGGTAGTGGCCTGCGCCGTGCCCTATTGGGCTTTCGACCTGCCCTACGGAACCACGGAACGATGGATTACGCCTGTGCGTCTCATCGTTTTCATCGCTTGGCTAATGACGATCCCAAGCATCTACCGACTTGCACGCCGTGACCAAGCAGCATCCATCGCCATGAAACGCTCTGATCGCGTGTGCGCGGCTGCTGACAGAGCGTGGCTGACTTGGCTCGGGGGAGTTGTTGCCGCCGGATGCGTGGCGCTTGCGGCCTGGCCGTTCTGGCCGGTGATCTGCCTGCTGATTCCCGCTACCGTTGTGGTCTGCACGCCGCTCCTGCTGTTCCGGACGCACTACCGGGTTCCGGCGTCAGCAACGTTGCTGGCTTTGTTCGCGTTCCTTTGGGCGGTCAGCTTGGTGCGTCCGTTGGAACTGAACTACGTTTCGCCGATCGGCTTCCTCGCGATCGACTTTGAGCGCGGCGCGGTTTCGTGGCACGCGATCGCGGGCAGGGTCGATCACATGCTGATCACGCAACACCTTTGGCACGGCGCGTGGGGCGAGAACCTTCTCTCGCCGCGCTGGGCGATCGGGCCGGTGTTGGGGCGGTGGAACTACCCGCTCTGGCCGCCGGTCGTCCTGATGGCGTGGGTGACGTTCCGACTTCCCCGTTTGGGACCGGTGGCGGGAGGCTGCATGACGTGCGGCTACGATCTGACCGGCAACACGAGCGGCGTCTGCCCGGAGTGCGGGAAATCGATCGAGCGTGCCGTGGAGTAGCCCGGTGCGTGCCGCGGCCCCCTCGTTGTGAATCAAGATCACGAATGACACCCCGGGTCGCGCGCGGGTAGGCTCTGAATTGTGCCATCGCAACCAGACAGGCAAGTCGCGGGGCGAGACACCCTGAATCAGCTGGCGTTGCCGCTGATGGCCGGTGCGTTGCTGCCGCTGATCGTGATGGCGGCAAGCCTGATCTGCGCCGCTCCCCTCCTGCTTCTCGGGTGGACACTGTTCCCGGCATTCGGTTGGGGAGCGTGGGAGACGTGGTACGACCGGTCGCTGGTGCTGGGCGGGTTGGCCGCCGCAACGATTCTGGGTGTTCAGGTTCTTCGACGTTGGCCCCGCCGCGCGCAGTTACGCTGGTTTGTCGCCGGTGGCCTGGTGCTGCCCAGCGTGACACTGGCTGCCGCGGCTCTCGAACCGGGCGGAAGCCTGTATGCCGCTCTCCCGGCCGCCGCTTGGACGATCACCCCGTTGATCGCGACCATCGCGCTGGGGCGGCTTGCGCTGTGGTGGCGATCGAGCAGGCGGGAACCGGTTCCTGGAGACGAGTCGGGCAGGTTTCCCGAGTGTGGACCGCACCGCGTCAAGCAGCGCATGCAATGGCGCTGGTGGGCCAAATGGGTGTTCACACTCGGGCTCGCATGGGCTGGCTGGTTGTGGGTGGTGTCGGGTACCTGGGCTTCCGAACTCCTCCTGGGGCATCAAGGCGTGCACATGGGCGCCGGGACACTAACGATCGAGTTCCACCGCGAGCCATTTGAGGTTGACTGGCAGTGGTTGGAAGTTGTTCCGCGCGGGACGTTCCATTGGCTCGTGGCTGGCTACAAATCCACACCGTCGTATGTCTGCCTGGACCTGCCCGGATGGGTTCCGATCGTGGGACTGGCTGCCTGCGCAGCGACGTTGTGGCGTGCCGACCACAGGCCGGCCGAAGGCTCCTGCCGGACCTGCGGCTACAACCTGACCGGCAATACGACAGGCGTCTGCCCGGAGTGCGGTAAGCCGATCGAGCCCGCCGTCAGTTAGCCTCGCCGCCGGGGTGGATTCGAACGCGGGATGAGGTCGCGGACGGGGCAGCGGGACGAAACTGAGCCCAAGCTCCCTCGCTCCCTTGCTCCCTTGCTCCCTCGCTCCCTGATGACAATAAACTGGGTGATGAGGGACTCGAACCCCCGACATCTTCCTTGTAAGGGAAGCGCTCTAGCCAACTGAGCTAATCACCCGGGCCAGATATCCTAGCGGGTTTCCCCGCCGAATCCACTTGGCCGCACGGCTCCCGCCGGCAGGTCCGAAATTCTCAGCGCCCGGCTCGCGATCGTGGCACGGCGAGCCGCAGACGGCGGTCATCAGGACCATCGGCCTTTTTTTGGGGCGGCATTTGAATCGGGCAAAAACCGCTGCCTAGTATTGCGTGGATGACGAGTTGAACTCGCGCCCCCAGACGCGAGGACTGCGGCCCGCCCGGAGCGGGACCCTGCCCTCGTGCCCCCTGGTGATCCGCTGATCGCCGCGTTGCCAGCGCCTGCCGGCGCTGCCCGGGGAAGCTGCGCGCCGTTCGATCCGCCAGCCACACCTCGAAGCACCACCACGGTGCTGAGGAAGGGGAAAAGAAGCAAACCCAGGAGGTTTCTGATGAAGCGCTGGCTCGTTTCCGGTGTCGCGGTTCTCGTCTCGACGAGTTTCGCCCTGGCCGGAGAAGTGTATTGGGACAACTTCCGCGACGGCTACGACGCCGACACGCGGTTCACCTCGGAACGCAACACGCAGCACAGCATGGGTTTCTCGTCCGCCTCGTGGGCGGTCGACGACTTCAGCGTTCCGCTGGACTTCCCCGAGCTCGGGGAGGACCAGGGAATCGGCTTCAACCTGACGAGTGTCGAGTGGATCGGTGCCCGCCAGCTTGACGGTGACCGGCTCGGCTACGACCGCCTCGACTGGGGCATCTTCACCCGCACCCAGGACCCGCTGACGATGGAGTTCGACTTCCAGCCGCTGGCGCTGGACGGCGGCGGGCTGGCCCTCTTCACCGACCAGATGATCGGCAGCGACTGGGTCATCGCCGAGGAACTCGGCGACACCACCGACGGGCAGGAGTCCGTCTACCGCGGCCGGCTCGAAACGGACATCCCGCTCGACGTCGAGACCGAGTACTGGGTCGGCGTCCGGCTGGTCGGCAACGACGGCAACGGCGACATGGGTTCGGCCGGGCGGCACTTCATCGCCTCGGGCAGCGGCGAGTCGCTCTACCCGAATGCCGATTCGGCCTTCCGCTTCGACCCGCCGCGCGGCGGCGATCCGTGGCAGCCGATCGTCAACCCGATCAGCGGCCAGGAATTCGAAGCGGCCTACAAGCTGGGCTTCACGGTGATTCCGGAACCGGCCTCGCTGGCGCTGCTGAGCCTGGCCGGCCTGGTGTGTCTCCGCCGCCGCTAGGCAACACGGAACGAGGATACGACGGACAGGCGACCGATTGCCGCTTCCTGCAAGACTACGCCGGGCTCCCCCTTTGTCGGCTGCCTCGGCAGCCGGACGGCGAGCAAGGAAACAAGTGATCCGGTCGTTTGAAAGACGCGGGCCGGCCTTCGGGTCGGCTCGCGTTCTTGCTGCGCGGTGAAAAGGTGAATGGGTGAAGGAGTGAAAGAGGGACGGCGCACTGACGCTGACCGATCCTCAGGGCTCATTCACCCTTCACTCGTCGACTCTTGCACACTTCCACGCACTCACTCTTTCACTCTTTCACTCTTTCACTCTTTCACCCATTCACCCATTCACTCATTCACCCTTTCACCCTTTCACTCATTCACCGGCCGAAGGCCGCTGCGGGATGGCGATCGGCTGGTCGAGCAGGTGGAGGACCTGGTCGAGCGGCTGGATCGCGACGCGGGCGTCCGGCAGGGCCGCCAGGGTCTCCAGGCCGAAGCCGGCGGACTGTCGGAACGGTCCGACCGCGGTCCGGACCAGGCTCGTCAGGCAGCCGCCGCAGCCGAGCGCCAGTCCCAGGTCGCGGATCACCGAGCGGACGTAGGTGCCGCGCCCGCAGCTCATCTCGAAGTCCAGGTCCGGCCAGGCGTAGCGGTGGATCACCAGCCAGTCGATCCGGGCCGGGCGTGCTTTCAGTTCCGGCGTGATCCCCTTGCGGGCGAGCTTGTAGGCCGGGCGGCCGTCGATCTTGACGGCACTGACGGCCGGGGGGACCTGCTGGATGACGCCTTCGAAGCGGTCCAGCGCGGCCCGCACCTGTTCGGCGGCGGGGATGGTGTCGACGGGCACGGGGACGAGTTCGGCGTCGGCGTCGAAGCTGGCGCTGGTGACGTCGAGGCGGGCGGTGGCGCGGTAGACCTTGGGGAGGTCCATCAGGCGCTCGACCAGCTTGGTGGCCTTCTGCATGCAGAGCAGCAGGACGCCGCTGGCGCCGGGGTCGAGGGTGCCGGCGTGCCCGCTCTTGCGGATGCCGGTCAGGCTGCGGACCCGGTAGAGGGCCTTGGCGCTGGTGATCCCGGTCGGCTTGTCGAGGTTCAGGATGCCGTCCATGCCGCCATGGTCGCGTTTTCCCGGATCGAAACAAGTCCGTCGAAAGTTGCCAGCCGGGCCGGGAACCGCGTATTCTCCTGAAGGGCGATCGTTTTCGACAAGGAGCACGCGTGTGCGACCCAACCTGCTGGTGGCGATCCTGCTCGGCCTGCTCAGTGGCTGCATCGGCACGCCCGGCATGAGTTCGAGCGACAGCAGCGACCCGCTGCGGACCTTCCCGCTTGACACGCTGGAGACCACGACCGTCACGCTGGGCGGCCGGGCGATCGAGGCCTGGCTGGCGGACACGGACGAGAAGCAGACCGAAGGGCTGATGTTCGTCACGAGCGAGGAGCTTGGCGAGCGGGGCATGCTGTTCGTATTTTCGGACGAGCGTCTCCGCGGGTTCTGGATGCGGAACACCGTGACGAGCCTCGACATCGCCTACGCCCGGATGGACGGGACGATCGTCGCGACCCATACCATGCCGCCGCTGACCCTGCGGACCTTCAGTTCGATCGAACCGGCCATGTTTGCGCTCGAAGTCCGGGCCGGCCTGCTGGCCGAGCTGGGAGTTGAGGCGGGCGACCGGCTGACGATTCCGGACTCGGTATTCAAGACCCGCGGCTGAGCCGACGAAGTCTGCTTGGGGAGTCACCGCGCCAGGCCGTCTCGGGCCGGTGGGACCTGCTCCCGGGAGGCCGCGGGCCATGGGTCTGGGTACCATTCCGAAGGTGATGCTGTTTGACACCGGGACGGCCCGGGGGGCCGATATCCGGGCGGCGCTCGACCGGCAGGGTGTCCGCTGCAAGTGCTGGAACCTGTCGACCTGCGAGACGCCGAAGATTCCGCGGTGGATCGACGCGGCCATGCTGGTCTGCGACGGACCGACCGATCCCGATCAGATCGACGCGCTGCTCGAGCGGCTGAAGAGCGGGAACATCGCCACGCTGATGTGGGGGGGCGAGCGCGGCGGACACGAGGGCCCGATCAATCACATCAGCGACCAGGCCAGCCTCGACGAGGTGCTGGGCCGGCTCGAGATGATCACGCGGTACGCCCCGCAGGTGCGGCGGCTGGATCGCGAGGTGCAGCACCTGCAGAAGCTCAGCCACCAGGTGACGCGCTACTTCGAGGAAGTCGACAAGGAACTGCAACTGGCCGGGGCGCTGCAGCGCGACTTCATGCCGAAGCAGTTGCCGGAGATTCACCCGCTGCGGTTCGCGCGCCTGTTTCGGCCGGCCTGCGCGGTCAGCGGCGACATCTACGACGTCTTCCGGATCGACGAAGCGCACATGGGGATGTTCGTCGCGGACGCGATGGGGCACGGCACGGCGGCCGGCCTGATGACGATGTTCCTGCGGCAGGCGCTGAATCCGAAGAACGTGACGGACGACGGGTATCACGTCGTGTCGCCGGCCGAGGCGATCGGCGGGCTGCACGCGGAACTGGCCCGGCAGGACCTGCCGCACTTCCACTTCATCACGAGTGCCTACGCGGTCTGCAACCTGCGGACGCGGCAGTTCACGATGGCGCGGGGCGGGCATCCGTACCCGATCCTGATCGCGGCGGACGGGACGCCGCGCGAGTTGCAGCCCGAGGGTCCGCTGCTCGGACTGCCGGACCTGGAGCCGGACTTCGAGGAGTACACGGTCACGCTCGAGCCGGGCGAGAAGATCTTCTTCTACACCGACGGGATCGAAGAGCAGATCGTCACCGAGCGGGACGAGGACGCCGGCACGACGATCTTCACCCCTGACTTCCGCGACTGGGCCCGCCGCGACGCCCACGGCCTGATCGGCGCGCTCGAGGATTTCCTGGACCACCGCGAAGGCTCGCTGCATCCGGACGACGACGTCACCGCCCTGGTGATGGAGGTGCTTCCGGATGGGGAAGGGAGCCCGGGAGCCAGGGAGCCAGGGAGCTAGGAAGACTCCGTTCCTGCTGACCGCCGCCCACCCGGCCATCCGCGGCGTCGTCTGGTGCGCCCCCCGCCGCCCGCGAAGAAGCTGCGCCCCCCACTGCCCTCGCTCCCTCGATTGGCTCCCTCGCTCCCTTTCCCCTACTATTCACGACCTATGTTTGAAACGCTCAGCGACAAGCTTGGTGGTATCTTCGGTGGTCTCCGCGGACGCGGAAAGATCACCGAGGCGAACGTGCAGGAGGCCATGCGGCAGGTCCGCACCGCCCTGCTCGAAGCCGACGTCAACGTCGAGGTCGCCCGTGACTTCGTCAAGCGCTGCCAGGAGGCGGCGCTGGGACAGGAAGTCATCAAGACCCTGAAGCCCGATCAGGTGATGATCAAGGTCGTGCACGATCAGCTTGTCGAGCTGATGGGACCGATCGAGTCACGCATCCCGTTCGTCTCGCAGCCGCCGACCGTGATCCTGATGGCGGGCCTGCAGGGCTCGGGCAAGACCACGACCTGCGCGAAGCTCGCCCGCTACTGCCAGATGCGCGGCAAGAAGCCGATCCTGGTCGCGGCCGACCTGAAACGACCGGCGGCGATCGATCAGCTCGAAGTGCTCGGCAAGCAGTTGAACGTGCCGGTGCACACCGAGCGCGATCACCAGAACCCGGTCAAGGTCTGCCGCAACGCGGTCCACGCGGCCCGCAAGAGCGACCGCGACGTGGTGATTCTCGACACGGCCGGCCGGTTGGCGATCGACGACGAACTGATGAGCGAGGTCTCGCAGGTCGCCAACGCGACCCGCCCGCACCAGATCTACCTGGTGCTGGACGCGATGACCGGGCAGGACGCGGTCGCGACGGCCAAGGCGTTCGATGCACGGCTGGAGCTGGACGGGGCGATCCTGACGAAGTTCGACTCGGACACGCGCGGCGGCGCGGCGCTGAGCGTCAAGGCGGTGACCGGCAAGCCGATCAAGTTCATCGGTGTCGGCGAGAAGCTCGAAGCGCTCGAGGAGTTCCACCCCGAACGCGTCGCCGGGCGGATCCTCGGCATGGGCGACGTGGTCACGCTGGTCGAAAAAGCACACGAGACGATGGACGCCGAGCAGGCCCAGAAGGCCCAGGAGAAGATGGCCAAGGGCACGCTCGGGCTCGACGACTTCCTCAGCCAGCTCGAAGGCTTCCGCAAGATGGGGCCGATGAAGCAGGTCCTGAAGATGATCCCGGGGATGGGCGACGCGCTGAAGAACGTCGACCTGCCCGAGTCCGAACTGAATCGCTTCAAGGGCATCATCCACTCGATGACCCCCAAGGAGCGGGCCAACCCCGACCGGATCGAAGCCTCGCGGCGACGACGCATCGCCAAAGGCTGCGGCTGCGAGCCGCAGGAAGTCAGCGCCCTGGTCAAGCAGTTCCTGAACATGCGGCCACTGATGAAGATGATGGCCGGGGGCGGCATCGGCGACCGGATGGCCGCGATGCAGTCGCTGGGCAACATGGGTCAACTGCAGGCCGGGCAGGTGCCGAAGATCGCCCGCGGCTCGACCAAGTACGATCCGCGCAAGGCCGACAAGATCCGCAAGAAGCGGAAGCGCTCGCGCCGTCGCAAGTGAATCGGCGGCGACGCGCGGCACGCCCCCCTACCCTCTGTCAATCCACCGCGACCCCGCTACGGGTCTCCGCCGGCTGAGAAGTCGCGGCCGGTTGCGTCGTTGCCGGCCGGGTGGTTGCCTGGCGTGCGTGCGGAAGAACGAGCCGCCAGACGGTGTCGAGCACCAGTTCCACGTTGCCCGTGACGCTTGTGGCAGACTCGCCCGCGTCCCCCGCGTCGCCCGCGCGGGTGATCTGCGCCAGATCGCGGACGCGGCCGCCGGAGATGCAGGTCCGCAGGTCGGCGCGCAGCGTGTCGTTGTCGGCCAGCAGGTCGGCGACGCTGCCGCCACCGGGCAGGCCGAGGCGCTGCACTTTCTCCATCAGGACCGGATCGGCCGCGACGCGGAGGGCGGCCATGATGCGCTCGGGACGGCGGAAGACCTCGGGCTGATCCGGCACCTCGACGGCGACCCGCAGGACGCGCCCGGCCCAGGCTGGCGCAGGAGCCGACGCGGCGGAATCGGGCGCGGCGGTGGTTCGTGGCGGGGTCGCCCGGGCGGTGGCCTGCAGGGCGCGCTGCACGCCGCGGGCCAGCAGCAGGCCGCGGAAGTCACGCGGCGCATCCTTCGAGATCGCCTGCTCGGTCTGCTGCAGGGCCTGGACGAACTGTGCCGGCGAAATCGACGCGGTGGCCGCGACGACCTGGCAGTCGAGCAGTTCGGTCTCGGCGCTTCCGAGGGTGGGCACGTGCCGGCGCAATGCCGCGCGGAAGGCGGGATCGGTCAGCGCGGCGCGGAGCGTCATGCCGGGCTGGTAGGCGAGCGTTTCGGCCCGCGTGAGAACGCGTTCCCAGGCGGCCGCGGTGGCGGCCTGGCGGGCGAGTGCCAGGTCGGCGGGGGCGACGTTTTCCCAGCCGGGCGGATGCGGGGGCAGCGTCTCGGTGACGTTGCCGCGTCCGGTCGTCCAGACGGCCTGGCGATCGGCGCCGACGACGAACCGCGCGTCGGGCTGCAGCGCGGAGAGCAGGCCCGTGAGGTCGGACACATCGACGCGGAGATCAGCGGCGACTTCGCCAGTGCTGAAGCGTCGCAGCGGTCCGAACCGGGGGCGCTGCCAGAGCCACGCACGCAGCGCGGCTTCGCGTGACCAGTCGTCGGCCGCCCAGTGACGGAGGCTTTCGCGTCCGTCGATCGGCAGGGCGAGCACGACCTCGACCAGCGCGGTGTGCGCGCGAGCCAGCGCCAGGCGCTCGGCGGGCGCGGCGAGATCGTCGGCGAGGACGATCGCGAGCCAGAGACACCATCCGCACGCTAGTGGCACGCGTCGCCTCCCTGGCAGGACCGCCAAGCCGCCGAAGGAACGCGAGGCGCCCGCGTTGCGGCGCGGGTGCGTCTCTTCCGCGAACATGATTCGCGGCCCCCGGGTGGGCGACAAGTCGCAGATCGAGATTCGGCCGGTTCGGTGCGGTTGATCATCGCATCCCTTCCTGGCGGATCGGCGAACGAGCGCGTTCCTCGCACCCGTACCAAGCTAACCGAAGGCGGGGTGTGCGTCTTTCAGCGCTTCGCCCGCGAATTCCACGGAATCTCTGACCGGATCGAAGCGCGGCGTTCGTCTGCCCGGGTGTCCAAATCGTCGCTGGCAAAAGACGCCCCCCCGGGACCCGGCGCCGGGGCGCCCCTGGAGAAACCACCATGTTGACCGGTCTGATCAGATTCGCCGCCGTGGCCGGGTCCCTGCTGCTGTGCTGCGCGACCCAGGCGCAGGTAGCGGTGTCCGCGCCGTCCGAGAAGCCCGCGCGGACCGAACTGCCGTCCGAAGCCATGACGATTCCGATGGGCCTGCACCGGTCGCAGCCCGTGGTGGAGGTCATGGTGAACGGCAAGGGGCCGTACAAGTTCCTGTTCGACACCGGGGCGGCGGGTTGCGGGCGGATTTCGGCGGCGCTGGCGGAGGAACTGGATCTTCCGGAGGTCGGCGAGGTGCTGGTCAGCGACCCGAGCGGCCGCAACCGCGAGCGCGCCAAGCGGGTCGGGATCGACACGATCGCCCTGGGGGCGGCCCGCTTCCACGGCATTCAGATCCTGCGGCGTGACTACAAGAACGAGATCGACGAGCAGCGGGCGGGCATCCACGGGATCCTGGGGTTCGGGCTGTTTCGTGACGTGCTGCTGACGCTGGACTATCCCGGCGGCAGGCTTGTGCTCGAACGGGCCGCCCTGCCGGAACCGGACGGCAGGACCATCTTCGCGTTCGAGGCCGGGGACGGCATCCCGCGGATCGGTCTGGACGTGGCGGGCACGACGGTACCGGCCGACATCGATTCGGGATCGATGGGTGGGCTGGCGTTGCCGAAGTCGGTGGCGGACAAGCTGACGTTCAAGCGTCCGCCGGTGGTGGTCGGCAAGGCTTCGACGGGCTTCAACGAGTTCGAGATCCGGATGGGTCCGCTGGACGGCGATGTGCGGCTGGGTTCGCACGTGCTGACGGATCCCTCGGTCGAGATCTTCGACATCTTTCCGCACGCGAACCTGGGCGGGCGATTCCTGCAGCGCTTCCGGATCACGCTGGACCAGGAGAACCGGCGGGTCCGGTTCGAGAGCGACGGCTCGCGCCCGACGCTGGCGCCGCGCTACCGGGTCGGTCTGATGATGCGCCCGGACGGGGACGAGATGGTGGTCGACACGGTCCTGGCGGGGCCGGCGAAGGAGGCGGGCGTCGAGGCGGGCGACCGGATCGTGAAGGTCAACGGGCAGTCGCCGGGCAAGGCGGATCTGCCGGGGATCTTCGGAACGCCGAAGCCGATCGAACTGGTGGTGCTGCGGGCGGGCGAGGAGCGGCGGATCACCGTGACGCCGGCCAAGGTCGAGTAGGCCGGGACCAGCAGGAACAGTTCGGCGGAACGGCCGTCGATCAGGTTCTTGAGATCAGCACGTAGAGAACCCCCCGGTTCACATCGAGCAACGCGCTGTAAACCGTGCCACCGAGTTCGTTCCCGTCCGTGCCGCGTTCCCAGATGCGAACGGGTCGATCGAATTCTCTCGTCGATGCATGGCGCTCCGGTGGCTGCCACCAAATGCGACGAAACCCCGCGTACGGCCAACCCGCGTCGATCCCTCGCTCCGGCCCGACAGCCTCGGCGACCGCCAGCAGTTCGTTGAGCGTGCCATCGATCCGCAAACCGAACTGCGGATCTCTCAGCCAGATCGCAGCGACCCGGACCTTCCGAGGGACGATCGGACTGCCGACCTCGGCGAGCAGCGTTGCGGCGCTGGGAGGCTGAAGCCAGGCGTAGACAACCATGATCAATGCGATGCCGGCGATCCAAGGATGGCGGCGGTTGTCGCGGTCACCGATGCCCCGAAGCAGGCATCCGGCCAGGCACGTCAGGACAAACGCCGGGATGAACCCGTAGAACGGTCCTCGGAGCGCGGCACCAATCGCGATTGCGGCGACGGCACACAGGAAGAAAACGGGGATTCGGCGCGCAGGTGCGGATTGGGCCCGTTCCGTGATGTGTCGCTCAGGAATGACCTGATGATGGCGCACTCTCGCGTCTCCACGCGACGCACGTCCAGCGGCGCCCGGGGCGTGTCGGGTCGCTGCGTCAGAAGAACAAGGCACCCGGCACCATCGCTCCGGTGACTCCGGTCCATTCTACCTCCGCCGCGCTCACTCGTCCCCGACGTAGCCGAGGGCTTCGAGGTCCCTGAGGACTTCGGGGGACCAGTCGGGCTTGCGCAGGTCGGACTGTTTCAATTCCGGGGTGCGGGCCTTCCACTGGTCGATCAACTGCTGCATCCGCCGCGCTTCGAGCGGCATGCTGCGGGCGAGGTTGTTCTGTTCGGTCGGGTCGGCCAGCAGATCGTAGAGTTCGTGCATCCCGTCGCTGGACCAGATGTACTTGTAGCGTGACTCGACCAGGGCAAGCTGGCGGGCGGCCCGGTGGCGCAGTGCGCGATCGCGCTTGGCCAGCAGGCGGTCGTCGTACTTCTTGCCGGCCCCGTAGTGCTCGGCGATGGCGGGCGTGACGACGGCGGCCTGCATCTCGGCCAGCAGGTTGCGCCCGCGGAGGTCCTCGGGAATCGCCCGGTCGCCGAGCGTGGCCGCCAGGACGGTCGGGGCCAGGTCGGTCAACTGGACCGGGTTGGCGCGGCGCTGCCCGCGCGGCACGCCGGGCCCCTGGATGATCAGCGGAATGTGGACGACGTCCTGGTAGGTCAGGAAGTGGTGCGACCACATGCCGTGCGTGTCCAGGTACTCGCCGTGGTCGCTGGTGATGATCACGAGCGTGTTGTCGAGGCGCCCGGCCGCTTCGAACAGGTCGAGCAGTTCGGCGATGCGGTCGTCGAGGTAGCGCATGCCGGCGTCGTACTGTCCGATGATCGCCTGGCGGTCGACGGCCGGCATGTCGTCGTAGCCGTCGATGATCGCGGTGTTGTGCAGCCATTCCTCGAGTTCGCCGTGCACGCTGCGCCGCAGGGCGTAGGAGCGTCCGAGGGCCTCGTCGGACATGAACTGCCGGCGGTAGGAACTCGGGACGCGGTACGGCAGGTGCACCTCCATCAGGTTGACGAAGGCGAAGACCGGCCCGTCCGCGTTCCGGGCGAGCCAGTTCGAGACCAACTGGTTCGTGACCGCCGCGCCGTAGTCCTGGTCAAACCAACTCAGCGGCGGGCGGACCCCGCTGGCTTCGAAGAGGTGCTCGAACGAGAAGCGGACCGAACGCAGCCAGGTGAAGACGTTGAAGTTGTCGGCGAACCCGCGGGCCAGCGTCGTCTTCGGCGAGACCAGCGGGTTGTTCGTGAAACAGCCCGTCGCGTAGCCGGCCTCGGCCAGCAGTTCGGCGACGGTGCGATGCTCGGGCTGCAGGGCCGGCGCGATCCGGCCGAGCCCGTGCTCGCGGATCGGGCGCCCGGTGAACATCGCCGCGTGCGTCGGCACGGTCCAGACGCCGTTGGAGATGGCCCGGTCGAAGACGAGCGCGTCGGCCGCGAGGGCTTCGAGCCGCGGCGTGGTCGGCTTGTCGTAGCCGTAGACGCTCATGCGGTCGGCCCGGGCCGTGTCGAGCACGATCCAGAGCACGTCGGGACGCTCGGTGTTCGCCGCGGTCGCGGGCGGTGGTGCGGCCCGATAGGTGGCGGGACTGCGGAGCGGCGACCGCCAGAAGGTGGCGGCGAGTGCGAGCCAGAGCAGCGCGGCGGCGGTGGCGGTTCGGCGTGTCAGGCGGCGCAGGGTGCAGCGTCCGTACCACTTGCGGACCAGGCGCAGGCCGACGTAGACCATCGCGGCCAGGTAGAGCACGACCAGCACGCTGGGGATGACGATCGCGAGCGTGGCCCGGCCGGCCATGGCGAGATCGGCCGGCAGGATCAGGACGGCGACGAGGATGGCGAAGAGGGTTGCGAGGAACGGTTCGGGCGTGGCGGTCGGGCGCCGGCCGCGGAGGGCGAAGTAGGCCAGTCCGGCGAGCAGCATCGGCAGCAGGAAGGCGACGCCGTAGGTGGTGGTCAGCTTGCCGGCGGCGGCGAGTTCGGTGGAGAGCGGGAAGGCCTGGCCGCTGACTTCCTTGCGGAAGAGGGCCCGGGCGGCGGTGTACTCGGCCAGTCCGAGCGCGGTGGCGCCGAGGAAGGTGACCCGCACGCCGGCCAGCAGGCAGGAGGTCGCGGTCGGCGGGCAGCCGTCGGTGGCGCGGCTCGACTCGTCCGGATCGGGCGGTGCCGGATCGGGCGGGTCCGTGTGCTGGTCGTGCGGTTGGTCCGACATAGGGTTCCTCGCTTGGCAGTGGTTCCCAGTGTACTCGCGATTGCGGATTGGCAACCGGGCGGGCGGCCTTGACTCTTTCATTGGTGCGGGGCGGGCCCTACGATGCTGGCCAACGATTCTCATTCGCGGAGCCGTGCTTTGTCGACGCTGCTGGTGGCGGTCGGGACGTTCGTTGCGTATCTGCTGGCGTACCACACGTACGGGCGGTGGTTGTCGCGGAAGGTGTTCCAGCTTGATCCGCAGCGGACCTGTCCAAGCGTGGAACTGGAGGACGGGCGCGACTACGTGCCGACGCGGCGGAGCATTGTCTTCGGGCACCATTTCACGAGCATCGCGGGGACGGGACCGATCGTCGGTCCGGCGATCGCGGTCTTCTGGGGCTGGCTGCCGGCGTTGATCTGGGTGCTGGTCGGCAGCATTTTCATCGGGGCGGTGCACGACTTCGGGGCGCTGGTGATTTCGCTGCGGAATCGCGGCCAGACGATCGGCGACGTGGCGGCGCGGATGATCAATCCGCGTGCCCGGATCCTGTTCCTGGTGATCCTGTTCCTGGCGTTGACGGTGGTGATCGGGATCTTCGGGCTGGTGATCGCGGTGATCTTCGCGACCTATCCGGGTTCGGTCTTTCCGGTCTGGATCCAGATTCCGATCGCGGTGACGGTCGGCTGGCTGGTGTATCGCCGCGGCGGCAGTCCGCTGGTGCTGGGGGTGATCGCGCTGCTGGTGATGTACGTGACGATCGCGATCGGGGTGTACGTGCTGCCGATCAGCCTGACGGCGGCGCCGTTTCACCTGGCGGCCAGCGGGTCCGGTCTGAGCGGAGCGGCCGCATACGGTAACGCGGTCGTCGCCTGGACGATCGCGCTGCTGGTCTATTGCTTCATCGCGTCGGTGCTGCCGGTCTGGACACTGCTGCAGCCGCGAGACTTCATCAACAGCCAGCAGTTGCTGGTCGCGCTGGTGCTGCTGTTCGCCGGGCTGCTGATCACGCCGCTGCTGTCGGGCGGGCTCGAGTTCGTCGCGCCGATGGTCAACAGCAATCCGCCGGCCGACGCGCCGCCGATCTGGCCGTTCCTGTTCATCACGATCGCGTGCGGTGCGATCAGCGGATTTCACTGCCTGGTGTCGAGCGGGACGACCAGCAAGCAGCTTCGCAGCGAGGGCGATGCGCAGTTCGTCGGGTACGGTTCGATGCTGCTGGAGGGCGGGCTGGCGGTGATCGTGATCCTGGCGTGCACGGCCGGGATCGGGCGCGGGATCTACACCGTCGACGCCGCCAGCGGCGGGTACACGGCGCTGGTCGATTCGGCCGGCGTTCCGATCACGGGGGTGGCGGCCTGGGAGGAGTACTACGGGGCGGGGACCTGGGCGGGCATGGGGCTGCGGAAGAAGATCGGAGGTTTCGTCGAGGGCGGGGCGAACATGCTCGGCGGCGTGGGGGTTCCGATCACGCTCGGGATCGGGGTGATGGCGGTGCTGGTGGCGTGTTTCGCGGCGACGACGCTGGACACGGCGACGCGTCTGCAGCGGTACGTGATCACCGAGCTGGGGGAAGCGGTCGGGTTGCGGGCGCTGCGGAACCGTTACCTGGCGACGACGGTGGCGGTGGTCAGCGGTGGCGCGATCGCGATGATCTCGGGGCCGGCGGGTCCGGGCAGCGGCGGGCTGATCCTGTGGCCGATCTTCGGGGCGACGAACCAGCTCCTGGCGGGTCTGTCGTTCATCGTGATCGCGTTCTACCTGCTGCGGCATGGTCGCCCGGTGTGGTTCCTGGTGCTGCCGCTGCTGCTGATGCTGGTGCTGCCGAACTGGGCGATGGTGCTGAACCTGCGAAGCTGGTGGCAGGCGGACGGCGGGCCGCAGTGGGTGCTGATCGCGTTCGGCGGGACGGTGATGCTGCTGCAGATCTGGATGGTGGTCGAGGCGGCCGTGCTCTGGCGCGGCGTGCGCGGGGTGCTGCCGGCTTCGCTCAGTGAGCAAGTGAGCACGTACCAAGTAAGCAAGTGAGCCGCGGGTGCCCCGCCCTTGCCGCGGGTGCCCCGCCCCTACCGTGGGTGCCCCGCCCCTACCGCGGGTGCCCCGCCCTTACCGTGGGTGCCCCGCCCCTACCGTGGGTGCCCCGCCCTTGAGCGCAGCGGAAGGGTGGGGGACTGCGTTCGATCACGACTCGCGCATCAGTGGAGACGTGCCGTCCCAGTCCATCGCCAGTACCGACGAATCACCCGTCCGGTAGAACCGATACGAACTCCAGGGCCAGTGTTCCGGACGATCGACCAGTCCGCGTCGCAACGGATTTCGATGCATGTAGTCCAGCTTCTCCCACACCTTCTCTTCACTGGTCACGTTGAAATCATGCCCACGCGGTTTCCAGAACCGTCTTGAGTCCCCGCACGCCCAGGCATCCGACCGCGAGTGGCCGAGTGTCCGCTGCCGTCGCCAGACCTCGCGCAGTGCTTCCTTGCAGCGTCTTCCAGCGTGCCCCTTCAGATCATGCAGCACGGTCGAGATCGGCGTGAGAGCAGCCGAACCGGCCGTCTGCGGGAGGACCAGTACGTGAACGTGCTCGGGCATGATCACGTACCCGATCCAGCGAACTCCGAGATTCGCTCGGACCCGTCGCATCGCCTCCAGGAACGCGTCGCAGACACTCGGATGAACGAAGAACGGGAGCCTTCGGACGCAGCAGAACGTAAGGAAGTGCAGGTGTCCGTGTGCGTCGTGGCGGCGCAGGCGTCCCGGCATGGACGAACCTCCAACGCCGCCGGGCTGGGGTTATCGTAGTCGACGGTGTTGGCCTGCGGGATCAGGCGAATGCCTGAGTCCATTCAGATCGATGGCCACACTGGGAGGGTTGGCAGCGGACGCCGGCCATCGGAGGTCTCTGCGGTGGTTCCCCCCAACTCAGTCCCCCACCCTTGCGCTGCGCTCAAGGGTAGGGCACCCGCGCTGACTCGCTTCACGCGTGGATCGCGCGCTGGTCGACCGCGAGGGCTGCTTCCTTGAGCGCTTCGGCCAGGGTCGGGTGGGCGTGGCTGGCGCGGGCGATGTCTTCGGCCGTCGCGCCGAACTCGATGCTGACGGCCGCCTCGGCGATCAGGTCGCCGGCGCTCGGGCCGATGATGTGCACGCCCAGTACGCGGTCGGTTTCGGCGTGGGCCAGGATCTTGACGCGCCCGTCGATGTGGCCGATCGCGCGGGCCCGGCCGTTGCCGCGGAACTGGAAGACGCCCTTCTTGAACGGCACGCCCGAGTCCTTCAACTGTTCCTCGGTGAAGCCGACCGAGGCGATCTCGGGATCGGTGTAGACCACCCCCGGGATCGCGTCGTAGTTGACGTGCCCGTAGCCGTTGACGATCCCCTCGACGCAGGCGATGCCCTCTTCCTCGGCCTTGTGGGCCAGCATCGGACCGGCGATCACGTCACCGATCGCGAAGAAGCCGGCGGCACTGGTGCGGAAGGACTGGTCGACCTTGATCCGGCCGCGCTCGTCAGTCTCGATTCCGACGCTCTCGATGCCGAGGTTGTCGGTGTTCGGCGTGCGGCCGACGGCGACCAGGACGCGGTCGCATTCGATCGGTTCCTTGCCTTCGCACTCGACGATGCAGCGCTTGCCCTTGACGCGGGCGGCGGTGACCTTCGAGCCGAGGCGGAACTCCAGGCCCTGCTTCTTGAAGATCTTCAGGGCTTCCTTGGCCAGTTCGTTGTCCATCCCGGGCAGAATCCGGCCGAGGTATTCGAGGATGATCACCTTCGAGCCGAGACGGTTCCAGACCGACCCGAGTTCGAGCCCGATGTAGCCCGCCCCGATCACGACCAGTTCCTTCGGCACCTCGGGGAAATCGAGGGCTTCGGTGCTGGTCCCGATCCGGTCGTGGTCGACCTCGACGCCGGGCAGGTTGGCCGAGTTGCTGCCGGTCGCGATCAGCACGTTGTCGGCCTTCAGTTCGGTCTTGCCTTTGTCGTCGATCACGTCGACGCGGCCGGGGCCGGTGATCGTGGCGTGTCCGACGTAGCGGGTGATGCTGTTCTTCTTGAAGAGTCCGGCGACGCCGTCGGTCAGGTCGGCGACGGTCTTTTCCTTGCGGGCCAGCATCTTCTTCAGGTCGAGCTTGACGCTCTTGACGTCGACGCCGTGCTCGGCCATGACCTGCTTGGCGCGGTGGAATCCTTCGGACGCGTCGAGCAGGGCCTTGCTCGGAATGCAGCCGACCCGCAGGCAGGTCCCCCCGAGGCGGGATTCCTTCTCGATGCAGGCCACGTTGAGGCCCATCTGCGCGGCTCGAATGGCGGCCACGTAGCCGCCCGGGCCGGCACCAATCACAATCAGGTCATGTTCGGTCATCGGGCGCACCTCGCCTGGCGAATGGGACTCTTTGCGGTCGTTGTAACGGCTGGGGCGTTCGCCGCCAACCTCTGGCGGCCGGGACGCGGCGTGGATTTCGGGCCTGGGTCGAGCAGCGCACCACGCGCGGCATTCGCCCGAAAGGCAGAAGCAACCACGACGCATCGGCGGTATTATTTCAGGCATTGTCGTAGTACGTCCTGTCTGAAACTGCCGAGGAGGCCCCCACCGTGACCACGAAGAAGCGAGCGACGTGTTTGGTAATGGTGCTGTGTGCGGTTGCGGCCGCGCCCGGGCAGGTGATCTACGTCGACGCGGAGGCGAGCGGCGCGAACGACGGGACGAGTTGGGCGGACGCGTACACGCAACTGCAGGACGGGCTGACGCGTGCCCGGCAGAGCGGGCAACCCCGCGAGATCTGGGTGGCCGAGGGTGTCTATCCGCCTGATGCGGGCAGTTCGGTCACGGCGGGTGACCGGAGCGCGACGTTCCGGCTGAATGCTGACGGGCTGGCGTTGTACGGCGGGTTCGGCGGCAGCGAGACGACGCGGGCGGATCGCGACCCGGCGGCGCACCCGACGATTCTCAGCGGAGACCTGGCCGGGAACGATGCCGCGCCGTTCCTGAACCGGGGTGACAACAGTCGACACGTGGTAACGGTCGCGCTGTCCGGATCCAGCCACACGGCCCGGATGGACGGCTTCACCATTCGGGGTGGCAACGCCGACTCGTCGTTTCCGAACGGGGACGGCGGCGGGTTGTGGATTCCCTTCGCCAATTCCGGCAGCATCGACGTCATCGGCTGTCGGTTCGAGGACAACCGGGCGTTGTCGGCCGGCGGTGGCGTCTATTCCGACTCGTCCCGCATCAAGCGGATCATCGGCTGCACGTTCGAGGGCAACCGGGCAGGCAGCGGCGGCGGTGGCGGCTTCGGCGGCAACCCGACCGGCCTGACGGTGGCGAACTGCCTGTTCATCGCGAACCTCGGCGGCAGCACCGGCGGGATCGGCAACGGCGGCGGCATGGCGCTCAGCGGCGGGACCTGCCTGATCGTCAACAGCACCTTCTCGCAGAACGGGCTGCAGTCCTCCTCGGCCCGCGGCGGCGCGGGCGTGGCCCTGACCGCCAGCGACAGCGACCCGACGTTTTCCAACTGCATCTTCTGGCAGAACGTCGACGGGCAGGGCTTCACGGACGAGCGGGCCCAGATCGACCGGACCAACTCCTCGACGCCCGATCCGGTGGTGCAGTTCAGCCTCGTGCAGGGACTCACGACCAGCTTTCTCGGCGCCGGCAACAACATCGCCGCCGACCCGCTCTTCGACGCGAACTTCTCGCTGCTGGCCGGCTCACCCGCGATCGACGCCGGTGACCAGGGCCTGCTGCCGGCCGACGACGGCGACAGCGACGACGACGGCGACACGACCGAAAAGCTGCCGATCGATCATGCCCACCAGCCGCGCGTGCTGTGCGGCGATGTCGACATGGGCGCCTTCGAATCCGCGGCCGGCGGCGGCGGCCTGGCGATCACCTGCCCGCCTGACGTGGTCTTCGAATGCCCTGCCAGCGACACGTCCCCCGCCGTGACGGGCGAACCGAACACGGCCGGTTGCGGGACGATCACGCTCCAGTACAGCGACGAGGTCACGCCGGGCTGTGGCGGGACGCAGACGATCGAGCGAACCTGGACCGCGGACGACGGCAGCAGCACGGCCACCTGCGTGCAGACGATCGCCATCGTCGACACGACCGCGCCCGTTCTGACGATTCCGGCCGACACGGTACTGGACTGCGCCTTCGGGTCCGATCCGAACCAGGCCGGCCAGGCCACCGCGACGGACACCTGCGACCCGGCGGCGACCGTGACGTATTCCGATGCGACCACGACCGGAACCTGTCCGCTGGCGACCGTGCTGGTCCGCACCTGGACGGCGACCGACGCGTGCGGCAACAGCGTCTCGGCCGACCAGTACATCAACCTGATCGATGAAACGCCGCCGAGCATCGAGTGTCCTCCCGACATCTCGGTCACGCTGGGCTCGGGTGAATGTGCCGCCAGCGGCCTGAGTCTCGGGGCCCCGGTGGCGGCCGACACCTGCACGGGCGTCACGGTCACGAACGACGCCCCGGCCACCTTCGCCGCCGGGCAGACCGTCGTGACATGGACGGCCACCGATGGCTGCGGCAATGTGGCGACCTGCACGCAACTGGTCGACGTGCTCGACACGACCGAGCCGTTCCTCGAGTGTTCGGTGACGGACTCGATGCTCTGGCCGCCGAACCACGCGATGGTCGATGTCGGGCTGCTGGTCAGCGTCGATGACGCCTGCGATTCGGGTCTGCCGCCGACGATCACGGTGTACTCGAATGAGGACGACGAAGAGGACACCGGAGACGGGGCCCACTCGCCGGACGCGCTCGACGCCCTGCGCCTGCGGGCCGAGCGCAGGGGCGACGGCAACGGCCGGGTCTACCTGATCGTCGTGACGGCGGAGGACACGGCCGGGAACGTGGGGGCGTCGGCCTGTGCGGTTGTCGTCCCGCACAGTCGCGGGAAGAACGCGCTCGGTTCGATCCTGGACGAGGCCGCGGCGGCGCAGCAGTACTTCCAGGACAACGGCGTGCCGCCGGCGGACTATGTTGTCGTGGGTGACGGCCCGGTGCTGGGTCCGCACCAGTAGCGCAACCGCGACTGCAGTTTCGCGCGGCCGGGGCATCGTAATGCGCGACGCCCCGGTCGCTCTTTGCCGGTCCATCGCGTATTTTCCGGGAGGAACGCCCCGCCGGGAGTGGCGGAGCGCAGTGTCCGGCCGTCACCTTCTCCGTGCGGAGGAGACGGGCCGGCTATTCTCCTCCGGGAGCAACGCGATGCGCAAGGCCGTGCTGAAGCTGGCACTGATCGGGCTCGCCGTGGTTTCGCCGACCGCGGCCGGTGAGCGGTTCGGAGCCTACCAGCGAACGATCGCCGGCCACGGCCCGATCGCCGTGCAGTTCGGGCCCGGTGGCGATCTGTACGTGCTCGAACAGGACCGGCACCGCGTGGTCGTCTACGACGCCGAGGGAACTCCGCGGCGAACGCTGGGCACCTTCGGCAGCGACCCGGGACAACTGCAGCGCCCGGCCGGGCTGGCGGTCGCGACCGACGGCAGCGTCTTCGTCAGCGATACCGGGAACCAGCGGATCGTCCGCTTCGATCCCGACGGGCGCGGCGGCGGCGTCTGGGGTTCGTTCGGAACCGGCGACGGGCAGTTTCGCGCGCCGCGCGGGCTGGCCGTGACCGACGCGCGGATCTACGTCGCGGATTCGGCCAACCACCGCATCCAGGTCTTCGATCGCGACGCGCGGTTCATCACCGCGTTCGGCGGCTACGGCACCGGGCCGGGACAGTTCATCGAACCGGTCGCGGTCGCGATCGCGGGCGACGGCAGCGTCCTGGTCACGGAAGCCGGCAACAGCCGCGTGCAGGTCTTCGACCCCGACGGTCAGCCGCGGGCGACCTGGGGCGACTGGGGTTTCTTCCCGGGCACGTTCTCGCGGCCGGGGGCGATCGCGGTGCACGGCGAGCGGGTCTATGTCGTTGACCAGGGCAACCACCGCGTACAGGTCTTCGACCTGGCCGGCACGGTGCAGTACGAGTTCGGCCTGCACGCACTCAGGCCGCGACAGGGCGAGGGGCACCTGCACTACCCCGACGCCGTGGCGATCTCGGCCGACGGCAGCCAGGCGGTGGTCGGTGAGTACTTCGAGGATCGCGTGCAGGTCTTCGGGCGCGAGACGGCGGAGGAGGCCGAGCGCCGCCGGCGGATCTACCGGCCGGTGATCTCCGCGGCCGCGCCGCACTTCGGTCCGCGCTGCGACGTGCAGGACGAACTGCTGGCGGTCTCCTCGCCCGAGGCGCAGCAGGTACTGCTGTACGACATTCGTCCGCCGGACCCGATCCTGGTGCATTCGTTCGGTCGACTGGGAACCGGTTCGGGCCAGTTCCTGGCGCCGGACGCGGTGCTGCTCGAGCCGAAGGCGCGGCGCCTGCTGGTGGCGGACACCGGCAACCGCCGGCTGAACGCGTTTCACCTGGACCACGATGCGCAGGCGGACATCAAGCACCGCCCGGGGCTCAGTCGCATGGCGCGGTCACTCGACCTGGCGACGGCGTCCGGGCCGGACGGCGCCCCGGTCAGCGCGGCCGCGCTGGCGGGCGGGCCGGAACGTTCGGTCTACCTGCTGAGTCGAGCCACGGCCGAGGTGCTGCTGCTGGACGGGAACTGGAAGGTTCGGCAGCGTTTCGGCGGCTACGGGACCGCGGCCGGGTCGTTCCGCAATCCGAGCGACCTGGCGCTGAGTCCGGACGGGCAGCGTCTGTACGTCGTCGATGCCGGCAATCACCGCGTGCAGATCTTCGATCCGCAGGGCGCGCCGCTGGGCAGCTTCGGGCAGCGTGGCACGCGTCCGGGGCAGTTCCTGCAACCGTTCGGGATCGCCATCGCGGCCGACGGGACGGTCTTCGTCAGCGATGTCGATCTGCATCGCATCGGGGCGTTCTCGCCCGAGGGAACGCCGCTGCACAACTGGGGCGGGCGCGGCATCGGGGCCGGACAGTTCCTGCGGCCGCGGGGGCTGGACGTGGATCCGGCCGGGCGCGTGATGGTGGTGGATCACGGCAATCACCGCATCCAGATCTTCAATCAGAAAGGTGGTTTCCTGCGTGCGTTCGGACCGCGCCTGTTCGTGCTGCCGACGCGCGAAGCCACCGTCCAGGAGGAATGATGACAACCACAGGAATGCTGCGAACGATGCTGCTGAGCATTACGGCGCTGGCGCTGAGCGGCTGCGAACAGGCCCCCGACGGCAGCCCGCGCGAGACGCCGAAGAGCCAGACATCCGAAGAGGTCCGGGGTGATGCCACGGCGGACGAGCAGGTGGCGGCTGCCGACGCGGGCGCCGACGCGGGCGCGTCCCCGACTGCGGAACCCGCGGACGCGCCGCCGGTGGCCGGTACGCGCCTGACGACGGCGGACGGGGGTTACTGGGTCGACTACGTCAGCGAGCCTGACCCGATCCCGCTGAACGAACTGCTCAGCTTCACGGTCAGCGTGCATCCGTGTTACCGGCTCCCGGCCGGCGACATCACGCTGCAGGTCGATGCGGCCATGCCCGAGCACAGCCACGGGATGAACACGACGCCGAAGGTGACGGCGCTGGGCGATGGACGCTTCCGGGCCGAGGGTCTGCTGCTGCACATGGCCGGCCGCTGGGAAGTGTACTTTGACGTGACCCGGGACGGTGTGACCGAACGGGCCCAGTTCGAGCTGGAACTGGAATGATGGAAGCAGCGCGGGAACCGGGGTGCGGGGGCGCGCGGGCCGCGGGCCGCGGCCTGGTCGGCGGCGCGGTGTCGCTGGTTCTGCTGTGGATGTTGCCGCCGGCCCATGGGCAGGCGGTCGAGTTCGATGCGCGTGAACGGAAGGCGATCGCGCGGCTCAGTCCCCTGCCGCCGCCCCCGCCGAGCGCGACCAACCGCTTTGCGGACGATCCGGCCGCGGCCCGCTTCGGGCAGGCGCTGTTCTTCGATCCGCGGCTGTCGGTGGGCGAGCGGGTGTCGTGCGCGACCTGTCACGATCCGGCGCTGGCGTTCACGGACGGCAAGCCGCTGGCGGTCGGGCTCGAGACCGGGACGCGGAACACGCCGACTTTGTACAACGGCGGGCACCAGCGGTGGTACTTCTGGGACGGGCGCTGCGACACGCTCTGGAGCCAGACGCTCGGTCCGCTGGAGCGCGACGTCGAGATGGGCTCGACGCGGGTGGGTCTGCTGCACCGCATCGCCGGCGACGCGGGCCATCGCGCGGCGTACGAGTCGATCTTCGGACCGCTGCCCGCGACGGACGAACTGCCCCCGCACGCGACGCCGAAGACGACCAACCCGTACTGGCTGGCGGCCTGGGAGCATCTCCCCGCGGAACGCCGCGACGCGATCAATCGCTTCTTCGCCAACATCGGCAAGGCGCTGGCCGCGTACCTGCGCAAGCTGAACACGCCCCCGGCCCCGTTCGACACGTTCGCGACCGGCCTGCGAGACGGTGATCCGGACAAGCTGACGGCGCTGTCGCCGGCGGCGCAGCGCGGGCTGAAGCTGTTCATCGGGCGCGGCAACTGCCGGCTGTGTCACAACGGCCCGAACTTCAGCGACGGCGAGTTTCACAGCATCTTCGTTCCGCCGCGGGAGGGGCTCGCCCCCGATGCCGGACGTTATGTCGGGCTGGCCCGGCTGAAGAGCGATCCGTTCAATGCGGCCGGCGCGTACAGCGACGCGCCGGACGGGGCCGAGGCGAAGCTGCTGGGCTTCGTGGCGAACCGCACCGAGAATTACGGGACCTACAAGACGCCGTCGCTGCGAAACGTCGCGCGGACCGCGCCGTACATGCACCAGGGCCAGTTCGAATCGCTCGAGCGGGTGGTGCACTATTACTCGACGCTCGAGGGCGCCGTGCAGGCCGGGCACCACGCCCAGGAAACGCTGCTGGTCCCGCTGAACCTCACCGAGCAGGAGCAGGCGGACCTGATCGCGTTCCTGCGTTCGCTGAACTCGCCGGACGTCGACGAGGCACTCCGCAAGTAACCACGTGAGCACGTGGGGCCGCTTCGTCTTGTCCGATAACGGTGCAAAACGTGCTTGGTCCCGCGGCTGGACGCGTGTATAGTCTGTCGTGGAGCTGGACCCCACCTTTTTTGCAGCCAGAAACTTTGGGAGCATCGTATGCGACGCCTGCTGGGCCCGTGCGCACTGATTTCGTTGGCCGGTACTCTTCTGGTGCAGGCACACCCGGATGATCCGAAGCCGCTTGACCGGCTGCCGCGTTACGAGGGGCCCGGGTACCTGGCGATTGAAGGGACGCCTCCGCCGGTCCGGCTTGGATCGACCAACGTCTTCCTGCAGAGCTTCATTCCGATCAGCACGATCAGCGGTTCGGCCTTCGCGGCCAACGACTGCTGGGGCTACACGTCGCCGTCGGGTCGCGAGTACGCCCTGATCGGCGTCTCGAACGCGACCGGCTTCGTCGAGGTCACCAACCCCGCGGCCGCGTCGCTGGTGGATTCGTTCAGCGGGCCGTCGAGCGACTGGCGCGACATCAAGACCTACGGGACCCACGCCTACGCGGTCAGCGAAGGCGGCGGCGGCATCCAGGTCTTCGACATGAGCGACATCGACAACGGCAACATCACGCAACTGTCGTCGATCACCAACGGCGGCAGCACGACGGCCACGCACAACGTCGCGATCGACACGACCAGCGGCTTCCTGTACCGCTGCGGCGGCGGCGGTGAAGGGCTGCGGATCTACGACCTGAGCAACCCGGCCGCGCCGTCGTATGTCGCCAGTTGGCCGGACCGCTACGTGCACGACGCCCAGATCGTGACCTACACCAGCGGGCCGTACGCCGGTCGGCAGATCGCCTTCTGCGCATCGGGCTTCGGCAACGGCAGCGTCGAAACCGGCCTGGACATCCTGGACGTGACCAACAAGGGCAGCATCCAGGTGCTCTCGCGGAGCTACTACTCGTCGGCCGCGTACTCGCACCAGTTGTGGCTCTCGCCGGACCGGCAGTACCTGTACCTGAACGACGAACTCGACGAGAGCAGCTACGGCAACCCGACCCGCACGCGGATCCTGGACGTCAGCGACCTGGCGAACCCGGTCGAAGTCTCGGCCGTGGCCAGCAGCAACCCGTCGATCGATCACAACCTGTACGTCCGCGGCTCGATGATCTTCGAGGCGAACTACCGCAGCGGGCTGCGGGTCTTCGACGCGACCGACGCGTTCAACCCGGTCGAGGTCGGCTACTACGACACCTTCGCCAGCGACGACAACCCGAGCTTCAACGGGCTGTGGAGCAACTATCCGTTCTTCGACAGCGGCACGATCATCGGCAGCGACATCGAGCAGGGCCTGTTCGTCTGGACGCTCGGACACGAACTGTCGGTCTACTATCCCGAGGGACGGCCGGAGCGGATCGACGCGGCCGGCCAGTCGATCGCGGTCGAGATCATCGAGAATGTTCCGGGCAGCCTGGTCGGCACGCCGACGCTGTTCTACGACGACGGCAGCGGCTTCCAGTCGGTGCCGCTGACGCCGACGGGCGGCCTGACCTACACGGCCGACTTCCCGGCGACGACCTGCAACGGGGCGGTTGATTTCTACATCTCGCTGAACAGCGGTTCGGCCACGTACACGAGCCCGGTCAACGCGCCGGCCAGCACGTTCAAGCTGCTGGCGATCGGCAGCGAGAACGTGATCTCGGTGGATGACTTCGAATCGGGCTCGGGCTGGACGGTCAACTTCGACGGCAGCGACGACGCCTCGACCGGCGTCTGGACGCGTGGCAACCCGAACGGCACAATCGCGCAGCCCGAGGACGACTACTCGCCGGCCGGGACCGACTGCTGGTTCACCGGCCAGGGCAGTGTCGGCGGCGGCCTGGGCGACAACGATGTCGACGGCGGCACGACGACGCTGACCTCGCCGACGCTCGACCTGAGCGGGCTGACCAATCCGCAGATCAGCTTCCGGCAGTGGTACTCGAACACGCAGGGCGCCTCGCCGAACGCGGACACCTTCCTGGTCGAGCTTTCGGCCAACAACGGCGGAAGCTGGGTGACGGCGGACTCGGTCACCACCGGGGCCGGCACGGCCGGCGGGTGGGCGCTGAACCGGATCATCGTGTCGGACGTGATCGCGCCGACGGCGACGATGCGGATCCGCTTCTCGGCCTCGGACCTGGGCAGTGGTTCGATCGTCGAGGCGGCGATCGACGACTTCACGCTCAGCGACCTGGAATGCCCGGTGATCGTGATCTGTCCGCAGGACTTCAATGGCGACGGGAACGTGGACCTGACGGACCTGGCGACGCTGCTGGCGAACTTCGGCCTGGGCAGCGGCGCGAGCAACGCCCAGGGCGATGCGGACCTGGACGGCGACGTCGACCTGTCGGACCTGGCGTCGCTGCTGGCGGCGTTCGGAACGTCCTGCGAATAGGGTGGCGGCTGCTGGCGCAGCCGAGGGAACAGGGAACCGGGAACAGGGAACAGGGAACAGGGAACAGGGAAACCGGGAACGGACAGGTTGCCTACCTGGTCGCGCCCGTGGACGGTGACAGAAGTGACGACCTGACTGGGTGAAAGAGGCGGGACTGCTGCCTGTGCGGCTTTCTGGTCGATCACCCGGCGGCGACTGCAATCGAGGGCGCGTTCCGGACTGGCGGGGCGCGCCCTCTTTCGTTTCTGCGCTCGTTTGCCTGGGAGAGTCCGGCCTCGGCGGGAGGTGACGACGGCGTCGGGCCGCCCGGCCGGGAGCGATTCCGGGCCGAGAGGTACGCGGGCGGGCGGTCTGGCCGGGGCGGGGCTGCCTGGGTTGCCGGAAACGGCGCGATCTGCTAGGTTTGCCAGACTCGACCGACAGCCGCGGGTAGCGCGGTTTGGCGGCTGCCGGGTCCGCTTCCGCGGGCCTCGGTCATCGGTCCGATAAGCCTGCGTGCACAATTAAGGAGCGAGCGGCGATGGTCCCCAAGCAACTGATGAAATGCGGCGCCTTGGCGGGTGTCGCGCTGACGGGCGTCTCGGCCTGGGCCCAGGATGGCGCGGCCACTTCGGCCCCGGCGGCGACGGTCGCGTCCGGCCTGCCGGCGGTGTACTTCCTGGCCCCGATTGGCGCGATTGCGGCCCTGGTGATGGCCTTCGTGTTTTCGCGCTGGGTGATGACCAACTCGGAAGGCGACGCCAACATGGTCGAGATCGCCGAGGCGGTCCGGCGTGGGGCGATGGCGTACCTGGCCCGGCAGTACAAGGTCGTCAGTGGCGTCTTCGTCGTCCTGCTGGCGGTGCTGGCCGTGATGGTCTACGTGCTGAAGCTGCAGCCGGCGCTGTCGCTGCTGGGCGTGCCGATCGCCGGCCTGCTGTCGGGTCTGTGCGGCTGGTTCGGCATGAAGATGGCGACGAACGCCTCGGCCCGGACGGCGCACGCGGCCAAGCAGTCGCTCAACGACGGTCTGAAGGTGGCGTTCCGTTCCGGCGCGGTGATGGGCCTGGTGGTGGTCGGCTTCGCCCTGCTGGACATCTCGGTCTGGTTCTTCGTGCTGAACACGTACTATGACTTCGACCTGCAGACGCTGACGGTGATCATGCTCAGCTACGGCATGGGCGCGTCGACGCAGGCGCTCTTCGCCCGCGTCGGTGGCGGCATCTACACCAAGGCGGCCGACGTCGGGGCCGACCTGGTCGGCAAGGTCGAAGCCGGCATTCCGGAAGACGACGCCCGCAACCCGGCCACGATCGCGGACAACGTCGGCGACAACGTCGGCGACGTCGCGGGCATGGGGGCCGACCTGTACGAATCGTATTACGGCTCGATCCTGTCGAGCACGGCCCTGGCGGCCGCGGCGGGTGCTTCGCTGGGCCTGGCGACCGGCGACACGCTGAAGCTGGCGCTGACGCCGATGTGCCTGGCGGGGCTGGGCATCATCTGCTCGATCCTCGGGATCTTCACCGTCAAGGCCAAGGAGAACGCGAGCTTCGCGCAACTGCTCAAGAGCCTGCACATGGGCGTCTGGGCCAGTTCGGCGATGATCATCGCGGCCGGGGCGGGGCTGCTGTACTTCCTGCTGAACGACATTCCGGGCGTGAGCTGGATGGGCCTGTGGGGCTCGATCATCTCGGGCCTGGTGGCGGGTCTGATCATTGCCTGGGGGACCGAGTACTACACGAGCTACGAGCACAACCCGACCAAGCGGATCAGTGAGCAGGCCAACACCGGGCCGGCGACGGTGATCATCGCGGGGATCGCCGAAGGGATGATGAGCACCTGGATCCCGCTGGTCGTGATCGTGATCGCGATCCTGAGCGCGTTCGGCTTCGCCGGCGGCAACCAGAACTTCGTGCTGGGCCTGTTCGGCGTCGGCATCGCGGCGGTCGGCATGCTGTCGACCCTCGGCATCACGCTGGCGACCGACGCGTACGGCCCGATCGCCGACAACGCCGGTGGCAACGCCGAAATGACCGGCCAGCCGCCGGAAGTCCGCGAGCGGACCGACATGCTCGACTCGCTCGGCAACACGACAGCCGCGACCGGCAAGGGCTTCGCGATCGGCTCGGCGGCGCTGACCGCGATGGCGCTGCTGGCCGCCTACGTGCAGGTCGTGCAGCAGCAGCAGACGCAGCAGGCCGGTGACTGGATCGCCGAGCAGTCGCTGGCGGCCGGCAACCGCGAGGTGGCGTACTACCGCGGGCACGGCCAGTGGGCGATCCCGATGGGCGATGCGATCTACGGCGGGATGTCGGTCCTGACGACCGGCCAGAAGGCCGCGCTGGACGAGCAGATGGGTGCCCGCGAGCGGAACATCCTGCCGGTCTCGGTGCCGGAGGCGGCCTGGAATCCCGAGCGGGGCGCGTGGAAGGTCAGCAGTGACGGGGTCTCGTTCGAGATCATCCGGGCCGACCAGGCGACGATCCGCGACATCATGTTCTTCTACGACGTGACGCTGATGAACCCGCGCGTGCTGGGCGGACTGTTCTTCGGCGTGCTGCTGGCGTTCGCCTTCTGTGCGATGACGATGAACGCGGTCGGCCGGGCGGCCTACGCGATGATGGGTGAGTGCCGCCGCCAGTTCGGCAAGATGCGCGAGGCCTTCACGGCCCAGGGCATGTCGGCCGAGGACATCGCCGATCCGATGAAGTGGCCGACGAAGGTGACGCACGAAGGTGTGCAGTATCCGCAGTACGCCGAGTGCGTGGCGATCTCGACGGCCGGGGCGCAGAAGGAGATGGTGGTTCCGTCGCTGATGGCGATCATCGTTCCGATCCTGGTCGGACTGGTGCTGGGTGTCGGAGGCGTGATCGGGCTGCTGATGGGTGGTCTGTCGACCGGCTTCGCGGTGGCGATCTTCATGGCCAACGCGGGCGGTGCCTGGGACAACGCCAAGAAGTACATCGAGGCGGGTGCCCACGGCGGCAAGGGCAGCGATGCCCACAAGGCCGGGGTGGTCGGCGACACGGTCGGCGATCCGTTCAAGGACACGTCGGGCCCGTCGCTGAACATCCTGATCAAGCTGATCTCGATCGTCTCGGTGGTGTTCGCCGGGCTGGTGGTGAAGTACTCGCCGCAGATCGGGTCGCTGCTCGGACTGGGCTAGACGCAGAGACAACACCGGGAACTTCGGTTCCCGCGAGAGCACTGAGACGGGTCGTCGTTCCGATGGGAGCGGCGGCCCCTTTTTTTCCTGCTGAAACAGTGGAAGCGTGAAAGGATGAAAGAGGGAATACCCGCCCCGGAGTCGTCGGCATCGGATCGTCGCGAGCGTGTGCCACTGCGATCTTCGCAATGTCTTTTCTGCGCGGGTTGATGCAGCCACGCGGTGCGGCATCGACGCATGCCGCGCCCGCCTTGGATGGAACCGCGGTCTGCCGCGTCGATGACGCACCCTACGAACGGTTCGCGCAGATTGATCTCGCTGCCGAAGGACGGTGAAAACGTGAAGGCGTGAAAGGGTGAAAGAGGGAAGACCCGCCGGGGAATCGTCGGCATGAGATCGTCGCGAACGTGTGCCACTGCGATCTTCGCGATCTTCGCAGTGTCTTCTCCGCTGGGCCCGCCTCAGACCGGTTCGCGGCCGACCTGGAGTTGGTCTTCGGCACGGCGGATGTCGATGTGGCAGCGCCACGCTTCGCGTGGTTCGGGGTGGTCGCTGCGGAAGTGCACGCCGCGGGATTCGCAGCGGGTGGCGGCCGCGAGGGTGATCGCCTGCGCGACGGTCAGCATGTTCTGGGTTTCCCAGGCGGTCGGGGCGTCGAAGACCTTGTCGAGCACGTAGCGGGCCCAGAAGTCGATGATCTCGATCGTCTCGGTCAGGCGATCGCCGCTGCGTTCGATCCCGACGTTCCGCGACATGACGCTCTGCAGGCTGTGCCGGACATCGTCCAGATCCAGCGCCGTCCGCGGACTGTCCGGCAGGTGGTGGCTGAGCGGGGCCGGACGCGGACTCGAACCGTGCGGACCGGCGCAGGCCGCCGCCGACCGGCCGGCCTGCCCGCCGAAGACAAGCCCCTCGAGCAGCGAATTGCTGGCCAGGCGATTGGCCCCGTGAATGCCGGCCGAGGCCACCTCGCCGCAGGCGAACAGTCCGGCGATGTCGGTGGACGTATCGGCCTCGGCGACGACGCCGCCGATGCCGTAGTGGGCGCTCGGTCGCACCGGGATCAGGTCGTGCTGCGGATCGATGTCGAAGTCGCGGCACAGTTCCGCGATGTTCGGGAAGCGCTCGACGAACCGCCCGGGCGGGAAGTGCCGGACGTCGAGAAAGACGTGCGTGCCGCCTTCGCTGCGCATCTCGGAGAGGATCGCCCGGCTGACGATGTCGCGCGACGCCAGTTCGCCGCGCTCGTCGTAGCGGGCCATGAACCGCTGGCCGGCCCGGTTCACCAGGCGCCCTCCCTCGCCGCGGACCGCTTCGCTGATCAGGGCCCGGGCGGCCCCGGCGATGTACAGCGTGGTCGGATGGAACTGGACCATTTCGGGATCGCGCAGCCGGGCGCCGGCCCGCAGCGCCATCGCCAGTCCGTCTCCGGTCGAGACCAGCGGGTTGGTCGTCTCGCGAAAGATCCGCCCGACGCCACCGCTGGCGAGCACCGTGGCCGACGACCAGATCAACTGGTGCCCGTGCCGGGCGTGCCAGGTGACGGCTCCGACCGCGGCCGAATCACGCGTCAGAATGTCGATCGCGAAGCAGTGCTCGAAGATGCGGATCCGCGGGTTCTTTCCGGCCTGTCCGGCCAGCACGCGGCTCAGTTCGCGTCCGGTCGCGTCTCCCTGGGCGTGCACGATTCGACTGGCGCTGTGCGCGCCCTCGCGACCGGCGGCGATGTGCCCGTCGCGCATGTCGAAGCGGGCCCCCCAGTCCTGCAGTTCGGCGATCTGCGCCGCGCCCGCCTGCACGAGGGTCGCGACCCGGGCGGGGTCCGCCAGTTCACAGGCACAGGCGAGCGTATCGGCCGCATGCGCCGCCGTGCTGTCGGCCGAGTCGAGCACGGCGGCGATGCCGCCCTGGGCCCAACTGGTCGAGGAGGTCTGGCAGTCGGCCTTGGTGATCAGCAGGACGTCGGCGCCGGCCTCGGCGGCCGCGAGGGCGGCCCGCAGTCCGGCGACGCCGGAGCCGATCACGAGGACGTCGGTGAACAGGTGCGGCAGGCGATGGGTGTCGAAGTTGGTCAGGTAGCGGCGACGCGCGACGTGATTCATGATCCGCTCTTGAAGCGCCGCACCTTCTCGTCGGTGACGAGCATGCCCATCCGCACGTCGGTTTCGTCGTGCGGAACGGTGCCGACGAACTGCTGCTCGAACGCCAGTCCGCAGACCGTCGCGTGCAGATCGGGGTGCATCAGGAAGCGATCGTAGAAGCCGCGGCCGCGGCCGAGCCGGTTGCCGCGGGCGTCGAAGCCGAGGCCGGGGACGATGATCAGGTCGATGTCGCCGACCGGGAACGGCATGCCGTCGGCCGGTTCACGGATGCCCATGCCGCCGACGCGGACGTCGGTGTCGAGCGAGCGGATCTCGATCGGGATCATGCGGCGCTGTTCCCAGGAGACCTTGGGAACCAGGACGCGTTTGTGATCGGCCCAACTGCGGAGCGCGATCAGGTTGGTGTCGACTTCCTGCGGCGTCGACAGGAACAGCATGACGACCTGGGCCTTGACGAACTCGCGCTGCTCGACGAGCAGCTTGGTCGCCGCGAGACTCCGGTCGTGGCGCTCCTCGGGCGAGATCGCGGCCAGCATCTGCCGCAGCTTGTTTCGGAATTCCTTCTTAATCGG
The DNA here is from genome assembly GCA_030428945.1 of Phycisphaerae bacterium. Taxonomy (GTDB): domain Bacteria; phylum Planctomycetota; class Phycisphaerae; order UBA1845; family Fen-1342; genus JAUIEC01. The sequence continues at coordinate 48,521 of JAUIEC010000019.1, forward strand.
CATCAGGCTGCGATCCGTGGTCACCACCGTGCAGGTAGTTGCGCAGGTGACGAAGCCGTTCGGCGATGCGGGCTTCGAAGCCACGCTCGGTTGGATTGTAGTAGCGACGCGTCGCGCCGAGGTAGGCCTGGCGGACAATTCCGTCGGGAACATCATGCGGCGACCGGTAAGGTGCCCGGGCGTCGCGCTTCGGCCGCGAACGCAGGTGCCCCGGGACCGGGAGCGTGGCGTTCTCGCGGACATCCGCCCGCGCAGCCGCGATCGCCCGGGTGACGGCGTTCGACTTGCTCGCACAGGCGAGGTAGACGGTCGCCTGCGCAAGGGCGTACTGGCACTCGGGCAGGCCGATCTGGGCGGTGATCGTCAGGGTCGAAGCGGCCAGCGTCAGGGCCTGCGGGTCGGCGTTGCCGATGTCCTCGGACGCCAGGATCGCGAGGCGGCGGGCGATGAAGAGCGGATCCTCGCCCCCTTCCAGCATCCGCGCCAGCCAGTAGAGCGCGGCATCGACATCGCTGCCGCGCACGCTCTTGATCAGGGCCGAGGTCACGTCGTAATGCTCGTCGCCCGAGGCGTCGTAGGGCACGTGCTTGCGCTGCAGGGCCGCCGCGACGTCCTCGGCCGTGATCGCCTGCCGCTGTTCGAGTCGCACGAGCCGACCGGCCAGTTCCAGCCCGTTCAGCAGGCGACGGGCATCGCCGTCGGCCATTTCGATCAGGCGCTCGGCCGCGGCGTCGGGCAGATCCAGTTCCCACGCGCCGAGGCCGTGCTGGCGGTCACCGTTGGCGGCGACCAGCAGGGCCCGCTGCGCTTCGGGCGGCAGCGGCAGCAGTTCGAAGACGTGGCTGCGCGAGAGCAGCGGGGTGTTGATCGAAACGAACGGGTTCTCGGTGGTGGCCCCGAGCAGGATCAGGATGCCCTCCTCGACATCGCGCAGCAGCGCGTCCTGCTGGCTGCGGTTGAAGCGGTGGATCTCGTCGAGGAACAGCAGCGTCCGCCGACCGCTGGTCAGCAGGCGGTCATGGGCGGCCGCACTGGTGGCCCGCACGTCGCGCACGCCGGCCTCGGCCGCGTGCAGCGAGACGAAGAACGCGTCGCTTTCGCCGGCGATCAGGTGCGCGAGGGTCGTCTTGCCGCAACCGGGCGGGCCGTGCAGGATCACGCTGGCAAGGCTGCCGGAGGCCAGCAACTGCCGCAGCGGCCCCTGGGGCCCGAGCAGGTGCTGCTGCCCGACATACGCATCAAGCGACCGCGGCCGCATCCGCATCGCCAGCGGCTGAACGCTGCGTCGCTGCCGGTCTTCCTGTTCGTGGAAGAGGTCCATGGTAAGAGGGAGCCAGGGAGCGAGGGAGCGAGGGAGCAAGCAATGTCCGGGGCCTGCATCTCGCTCCCTTGCTCCCTGGGTCCCTAGCTCCCTTCTCCTGCCCTCGCTTCCATGGCGAGCAGTCTTCGTTTGAGGTTCAGTCCGCCGGCGCCGGAGTAGCCGCCGAGGGAGCCGTCGTGGCGGCAGATCCGGTGGCACGGAATGACGATCGGGACCGGGTTGCGTTTCATGGCCATGCCGACCGCGCGGGCCGCCTGGGGCTTGCCGACGGCGCGGGCCAGGTCGCGATAGCTGCTGGTCGTGCCGTAGGCGACCTGCTCGCAGGCCTGCCAGACGCGCCGTTGAAAGGCGGTGTGCTCGTGCAGATCGAGCGAGACGTCGAACGTGGTCGCCTCGCCCCGGAAATAGGCCTGCAACTGGCCCGCGAAACGGGCTGCCAGGCGCGGGTTCTCCTCGGCCTGCGGGTGTCGCTGCCGGATCAGTCGGCGGGCCGCGGCGGCCGACTTCTGCGGCGTCTCGACCCCCCGCAGACCCCGCGGGCTCATCACGAAGCCGCACCAGCCCAGGTCGGTCTGCACCAGGCGATAGGTGGTTGCCATCGTCCCCGTCCTCCGTTCGCGCCGCCGACCGCCGGGCCGGCGGCCGCATGCTGCGGCCCCCCTATCCTAAGTCGCGGGTGACCGATCCAATAGCCCCGGTGCACGGTGAAGCGTGGAAATGTGACGGCAGCGCCCGGCCGGGCCGCGCTGCCGCGCTTCTGCCACCGGCTGAACCGCCCGTCCCGGCCGGGATTGTCGGTGACGTCCTGGTGCGGGATACTGGCTCGCCATGGAAGCGCTCAGTCTGATTCCGTGGAGCGATCCGCTCGTGCTGGCCGTGGTCTTCGGGGTCGTGGTCGTGGCCGGGCTGAGCGTGCTGCGCTGGTGGTGGGACAGGATTCGTGAAGCGGCCCGGCGGCGCCGTCTGCGCCGCGAGGTCCGCACGCACCGGACGTTCGCCGAAGAGCAGCAGTCGCGGCAGGAGGAACTGGGCAACCGGATCCTGGCGACCAGTTCCACGCAGGAAATCATCGGCTTCGATGTCGTTCGCCAGATCGAGGCCGTCTTCACCGACGGACACCCGACCCCGGCCAAGGCGGTCGCGGCGCTCAAGGCGCTGGCCGCCGCCCAGGGGGCCAACGCGATCATCAACCTCGCCAGTGACCGCCCGCCCTCCGGCCGGTACGTGGCCCGCGGCGACGCGGTCATCGTCCGGGCCCACGACCTGCCCCGGACGACCGCGCCAAGCCCTCCGGATCAGAACAAACAATAACTTAACATGGCCCGCCCGGGTCCGGCGCACGGCGGAGGATCGGTGCGCTTTTGCAGACCCGGCCGGTACGCTACGCTGTGAGTCGGTCGGGTCGATCCTCTCGACGCGGCCGAAGAGCGACCTCAACACAACGCATCGTACTGGGAGACCTCGCCATGCGGACGGCACGGAAGGTAACGCTGGTCCGGACTGTCGCAACGCTCGCCCTGCTCGTTCCGTTCCTGCTGCAGCCGGGCTGCAGCGAGCCATCGCCGGCTGTCATGGAGCCCCCCGTCGCGGCCAAGTGGCTGACGATCGTCACGCCGCACAACGCCCGCATCTGCGAGGTCTTCGAACAGGCGTTCAACGAGTGGTACCAGAAGGAGCACCAGACCTCGATCTTCTTCAACTGGGTCACGTTCGGAACGCCCGAGTGCCTGTCCTACATCGAGGAGACCAGCGGCGCCGCCACGCGTGCCAGCGACAAGCGGCGTCCGGACCTGATGTTCGGCGGCGGCATCGAAGACCACGCCCTGCTGGCCGAGCGCGGCCTGAGCCAGGGACTGCCGCTTGACGAGGAACTGCTGGCCGGTATTCCGGAGACCGTCGCCGGGCGTCGGACCCGGGACGCGGAGTCGCGCTGGCACGCCTGCGACCTGTCGAGTTTCGGCATTCTCGCCAACGTCGAACGCATCCAGCAGTGGAACCTCGACACGCCGACCGAGTGGGCCGACCTCGCCAGGCCCGAGTACCGCACCTGGGTGGCGATCGCCGATCCCGCCCGCAGCGGCAGCAACCGCCAGGCCCTCGTCCTGATCATCAACCGCTACGGCTGGGAGGAAGGCTGGTCGATCATCGTCCGCATGCTCGCCAATGCCCGGGCCCTGGCCGACCGCAGCAGCGTCGCCCTGCACCAGGTCGAAACCGGGGTCTCCCTGGTTGCGCCGGCGGTCAGCTTCGACGGCATGATGCTGGCGGCCGACAGCGCCGGGCGCCTCAGCTACCTGAACCCGGCCGGCGCGACGGCCGTGTCGCCGGGCGCGGTCAGCCTGCTGGCCGGGGCGAGTTCGACGAGCGTCGGGAGCGAGTTCGTCCGCTTCTGCCTGCGCGACGAGGCGCAGCGGTTGTGGGCCCTGGCGTCGGAGCATCGCCCGAACTCGGGTCCGACCCTGTACCACTATCCGATCCGCCCGGAGGTCATTCAGGCGAACGAAGGCAAGCTCGCGCTGCGCGGGAATCCGTTCGAGCCGGGCTTCGGCCTGGAAATCAGCGTCGAGCAGAGCAACCGGCAGGGCGCCATCCTCGTGCCGCTGGTCCAGGCGGTCGGTGGCAGCAACCACGTCCTGCTCCAGCAGGCCTGGGATGCCGTCATCGCGGCCGGCCTGCCGGACGAGGCGATGGCCGAACTGACCGCTCCGCCGTTCAGCGAGAAGGAGGCCTACGAGCTTGGCAAGTCCTATGCGAGCGCATCGCCCGGCGAGCGTCAGCAGGTGCAGGAAGCCTGGGCGCAGATGTTCCGCGGGAAGCTCGAACGAGTTCTCGAACTTGCCCGCTGATCCGGCAACGCGCTGGTCGGCGCTGCTCCTGCTGCCCGTGCTGCTGCTGGCCGGATGTGCCGGCCAGGGTCCGAGCGGGTTCGCCGCGCCGACCTGGGCGACCGCCGCCGATGAAGTCGTCCGCCACTACGACCTGGACGCCGACGATCAGCCCGAGATGACGCTGCGACAGGCGCGAATCGACGCGCAGGTCGCGGCCGTCGAATTCGCTGACGGTCCGGTCGCGCATCCCCCGGCCGGACCGGTCCCGCACCTGTTGATCATCCTCGACAGCATTCCGTTTGACGTGGTCCGCGTGGCCCAGCGAAGCGGGTGGTTCCCGCTCTTTCCGCCGCCCTCCCGACTGGTCAGCCCGTTCCCGGTGATGACCGATGTCGCCCTGGCCGACCTGTACGACATGTTCCCGCTTCCGGGCGTCGAGTCGCTCTTCCTCGACGGCGATCAACTCAGCGATCCGACCGAAACGTACCTGGCGAGCGTCAACATGCCGTGGACGGCGCGGATGGACTACAGCATGGAACCGCTCGGCCACGCGTTCACCTATTCCGATCCCGTGCCGTGGCTCGGACATGAACTCGGCCGGATCGAGCGGCGCGGCCTGGCGGCGCTGCGGGCGGGGCGTTCGTATGCCGCCTACGTGGTCGGCACCTCGGCGCTGGGTTCGCAGCAGGGACGCAACGGCCACCTGCACGCCCTGCGCCAGGTGGCGGCCCTGTGCCTGCGCGTCACCTACGAACTGCGCGGCGCCGTGCAGATCACGCTGATCTCGGACCACGGACACGACTTCCAGCCCGGCCGCTGGATCGCGCTGGCCGACGGACTGCGCGACCTCGGCTTCCGGATCGGAACGCGGCGCGGCCCCGGCATCGACGCGATCGTGCCGGCCTGGGGACTGGTCAGTTGCGCCGCGATCTACACCGATCAGCCGCGTGAAATCGCAACCGCGGCCGTGCTGCTCGAAGGTGTCGAGCACTGCGCCCTGCGTGATCCCGCGCGGCCGGATGTCGTGCTGCTGCTGGGACGCGACGGTCAGGCCGAGATCGCCCGCACGGCCGAGGGTCTGTACGCCTACCGCAGCGTCACCGGTGATCCGCTGGGACTGTCGCCTCCTGACGACCGCATCGTGACGATGCGCCGCGAAGACTGGCTGCGCGCGACGCTGGCCGACCCCTGGCCCGCGGCCGTTCCGCGGATCTGGGATGCCTTCGACGATCGGTTCGTGCAGGCCCCCGAGGTGCTGGTCTCGCTCGGCCCCGGTTACTACACCGGCAGTCGCGACCTGCGCGGCCGGATGAAGATGGCGGCCACGCACGGCAGTCTGCGCACCGCCGGGTCAATCGGTTTCGCGATGACGACCGCCGGCCGATTGCCGTCCGGCCTGGCGATCGGGGATCTGCCCGCGGCGCTGGCCGGCGTCAACCTGACCCTCCCCGGCCAGGTAGCCGGCGAAACTGCGACCGTCGAGCGGGGCGACCGGCCGCTCGCCGAGCAGGTCGAGGACGGTCGGTAGCAGGTCGATCGTCCGAATGGCCCGCGCGTCGTGGCCCGGCCGTACGTCAGGGCCACGCCAGAGAAACCGGACCCGGGCCTCCGCCGCCCCCGCCCCGCCGTGACCGGCCGGGCTGTCCGGTTCGAGCCCCCACCCGGCTTCGGCCAGCAGCAGCACGTCCCCCGCCCGCGACGAATCGAAGTACCGCGACATCTGCACGATCAGGTCCGGCCAGTCGCCGCCGGCCGTCGCGGCCAGCCAGTCGCGGTCCTCGTGCCAGGTCGCGCGCGTCAGCCCCCCGGCCAGTTCGCGGGCGAGAGTCCCCTGCTCGGCCTGCAGGCGGACGCGCCCGGTATCCGCCTCGCGTTCGATCCGACAGCGACCGGAGCGGCCCCGCAGGATCACGCCGCCCGCGCCGCGGGCCGCAACGAGACCGACCCCGGGCGCCTCCCACAGGGCAGGCTGGCCCGGGCGGCCGGTGATCCACGACCAGACTTCGGCGTGGGTCGGGGCCTGCTGCCAGCCCGCGGCGCCGCGCAGGTGCAGCACCATCCGCCGCGGCGCTCCGACGATCGCCAGGGCGGCGCGCTTCCGCCAGGCGGCGCCGTCGGCCGGTGTCGCAATGTCGGCCGTCCGCTCCGTCCGCAGCCAGGCCAGCAGGTCCGCCCGACGGTCCGGGGGAATCTGCACCTGGCCATGATCGGTCACCAGCGCGAAATGCAGTCGCCGGGCGCCGGCAGCGTCTTCGAGGGCGGAAACCACGCGGCCGACCTGGTGGTCGATTCGCTGCAGTGCGGCGGCGTAGGTTCCGGAATGCAGCCCGTCGCGGTGCGCGGTCGCATCGGCGGTCGGGAAGTAGACCACCGCCAGTCCCGGCCAGTCGGCGGCAGGCTGACGGGCGAGCGATTCGGCCTCGGCCGCGGCGTTGCGTTCGACGGCGGCGAAATCGCCGAACAGCCAGGCGAGCCCGCTGGTGATCAGGTTGTTGCGGACCTGGTCGGCGCCGCGCTGCGTATGGCATTGCACGCTGAGCGTGTGTTGGTCGCTGATGTGTTCGTGCAGGGTGGCGACAGCCAGGTCCGGGTTGATGCGGTCAAAGCCGGAAACGCTGTCGTAGTCGCGCAGTTCCAGCGTCCGTCGATCGAACCAGCGGTTGCCGTAGATGCCGTGGCGGGCCGGCCAGCACCCGGTGAACAGCCCGCCCGCGTTGATGTACGTCAGGCTGGGCAGCGTCACGATGGTTCGCGAGAAGACGCGGCCTTCACGCAGGAACAGCCGTTGCAGATGGGGCAGTCGGTCGTCTTCCGCGAGTTGGTCCAGAACGGCCGGCGCGAGCCCGTCGATCCACAGCAGGACGACGGTCACCGGTTCCGGGGGATAGTCCGTCGATGGCGCGACGCCACTCCCGCGCGGGGCGGCACAGCCGGCGGCCAGCAGGACCGTCACAGACAGCAGACGGGCGAGCGGCCGCATCAGGCCGAGTCGGACACCTTGGCCCCGTTGCGGCGCGGCTGGTACTCGTCGATCGTCATGTAGGGACGAACGCGGTCGAGGAAGCCCTCCACCTCGGCCATGTCGTCCGGGGCGTGCTCTTCGTTCTTCAGGAAGTCGAGCACCATGCGGACGTGTTCCTCGGTCGCCTCGGTGCCGTTGGCTTCGAGGTGGTGCTTGACGGCCGCGCTGCCGCTGTGCCGGCCGAGGACGACCTCGACGGGCCCGGCCCCGATCAGTTCGGGCGGGAACGGCATGTAGGTGTCGGGGTTCTGCAGGATGCCGTCCTGGTGGATGCCGGCCTCGGTGCGGAACAGGTTGCGTCCGACGACCGGCTTGTTGGCGGCCGGTTCGAAGCCGGTCAGGTCCGAGACCATCTTGGAGATGGCGTGCAGCCTGGCCGGGTTGACCTGCGACTTGCGGCCGAACTCGTCTTCGTGCAGGACGAGGGCGAGGGCGATTTCCTCGAGGGCGACGTTTCCGGCGCGTTCCCCGATGCCGTTGATGGTGCCCTGGACGACGTTGACGCCTTCCTCGACGCAGGCCAGCGAGTTGGCGGTGGCCAGGCCGAGATCGTTGTGGAAGTGCACCGCGAGCATCGCATCGCCGATGTTGCGGACGCTGTCCTGGATGTGCCGAATCGCCGCGGCCGCCTTGCGCGGGGTCAGGATTCCGACGGTGTCGGTGAAGCCGATCGAGAGGGCCCCGGCGTCGATGGCGGCCTCGTAGATTTCCTTGAGGAAGTCCGGTTCGGTCCGCGAGGCGTCCTCGGGTCCGAAGGAGATCAGTTCGAAGTACTTGCTGGCGTGCTCGATCGAGCGGACGGCCGTGTCGACGATCTCGGCCTTGGTCATGTTGTGCTTGTGTTCGCGGTGGATCGGGCTGGTGCCGATGAAGAGCGTGATGGCCCGCTTGAGGGGCGAGACGGCGGCCATGGCTTCGGCGGCCAGTTCGATGTCTTCGATCTTGGTGCGGGAGAGGGCCGAGAGGACCGGCCCCTTGACCCGTCCGGCGATGGCCCGGACGCCCTCGATTTCGAGGGGTCCGGCGGCGGGGAAGCCACAGTCGATGGAGTGCACGCCGGCATCCGCCAGGGCCTGGGCGATTTCGACCTTCGCGTCGGGCGAAAGCCGGATGCCCGGCATCTGGGCCCCGTCGCGGCAGGTCGTGTCACTGATGAAGACGACCCGCTTGCGCTTCTGGTGGCGGAGGGCCATGCGTTTTACCTTGCGGTTGATCGCGGAAAACATCGAGTTGTGCATCTCCGTCGCGTGGCGAGCGGCAACTCCGGTGCGGTGGCACGAAATGCCGGGATCGCGGCCACGCGGTATGCGCGATCCTCATCCGGTCAGTGTACTGGCTGACCGCAGCCGGGGCGATGCCCGTCGGCAATTTGCCCCCCGCCGGGCGAGCCCCCGCAATTCCTCCAGACACCCGCCCTAGCAAGGGGTTAGGCGCGGTCCGCCGATTGACCCGCCCCGCCCCGAGCGGCACCGGGCCAGACCCGGCCGGGCCACGGCGGCCACCCGACAGAGAAACGGGCCGGCTCCCGCATGAGAGCCGACCCGCCGAGACCGTTCGTGATGATCCCCGGTTCAGCCCGCGGCAGCACCGCGAAGATCGCAGTGACAAACCGCCGCCCCGGTTCCCGATCCCTGTTCCCTGTTCCCTTCCGCGCCTACTTGTCCTCTTCGGCGATGCCCATGCCGGCCCGGTCGGGGCCGCTGGGCTTGGGGGTCGGGCGATAGGGGTGTCGCTTCAGTTCGTCCAGCAGGTGGGCGATGGCGGCATCAAGCTGCGGATCGGCCCCGTCCTGCATGTTGGCCGGGTCGTCGATGACCTCGATGTCGGGATCGACGCCGTGGCCTTCGACGCCCCAACTGCCGTCGACGTCGTAGTAGGCGAACCGCGGGACGGTCACGCCGGCCCCGTCGATCAGGCCCGGGTTGCCGGAGATGCCGACCAGTCCGCCCCAGGTGCGGGTGCCGATCAGCTTGCCGAGCCTGTGCTGGCGGAACAGCTTCGGGAACATGTCGCCGCCGGAGCCGGCCATGCCGTTGATCAGCATCGCCTTGGGGCCGTTGTGGGCGTCGCCGGGGCTGGTCCAGCTCTGCCCGTCGCGCAGGGCCCAGTAGTTGGTCACCGGCCGGTCGAGCAGTTCGATGAAGCGGTGCGGGATCTGTCCGCCGCCGTTCCAGCGTTCGTCGATCAGCAGGGCGGGCATGTGGCTCTGTCCGTAGAACTGGCGGATCAGGTCGTTCTGTCCGGGCACGCCGGTGTTCTGCACGTAGATGTAGCCGATCTTTCCGCCGGACTTCTCCTCGACGTAGGCCCGGTTCCGCTCGATCCAGTGGCGGAAGCGGAGGTTGCCGTCCGACGAGAGCGTCTTGACCAGCACGCGTCGCAGGTCGTCGCCTTCCATGTTCGGGGCGCTGTTGACGGTCAGCTCGACCGTTTCGTCGGCCAGTCCGATGAAGGCCGCCCACGGGTCGCGGTCGGTGTCGACCGGGATGCCGTTGACCGCCAGCAGGTAGTCGCCTTCCCTGACCTCGACGCCGGGCTGGCTGAGCGGGCCGCGGGCGTCGGAGTCCCAGGCGGCGCCTTCGTAGACGGTCGTGATCTGGTAGGCGGTGCCGTCCGGCGACTCGACCAGGGCGAAATCGCAGCCGAGCATGCCGACGCTCTCGCGCGGCTGCGGCTCGCCGGGCCCCGAGCGGTAGTAGGCGTGCCCGACGTTCAGTTCGGCGATCATCTCGCGGATCAGGACGGCGACGTCGCTGCGGCTGACGCAGTCCGGCAACTGGGCCGCGTAGCGCTCGCGGACCGCGTCCCAGTCGACGCCGTGCATGCCCGGATCGTAGAAGTAATCGCGCTGCAGGCGCCAGGCTTCGTGGAAGACCTGGGCCCACTCCTCGCGCGGATTGACGTAGCCGACCATCCTGCCGGTATCGACCGGATCCGAGGCGGACTGCCCGGCCGCGGCACTGACGACGACGATCTTCTCGCCGGTCAGGGCCAGCAGTTTCTTGCCGTCGGCCGAGATGTCGAAGCCGAACGCGCCGGCCAGGACGTTGCGCTCGCCCTTGTCGTGCTCGTCGATGTCGAACAGCTTGATCGCCCGCGACTCGCCGTAGCGCATGTAGAGCAACTGGTTCTTATCGTTGACGACCAGGTTGCCGAAGCTGCCGTTGTCGACCGGCAGCGGCAGGGCCCGCCGCTCGAAGCCCTCCAGGTCGATCACGACCGGCTTGACCTCGTCGTCGCCTTCCTCGTCCTCGGGTTCCTCATCGGTGCGGGTCAGTTCGAAGGTCCCGGTCAGCCCCATGTCGGCGTTGGACCAGGTTCCCTTCAGCGTGTCGCCGTCGATCGTCGCCTCGAGCTTGAAGGTCATGCCCTCCTCGGTGGTCCGCTGCATGCTGACCTTGCCGTCGCTGAACTCGACCGAATCGAAGTCGCCGCTGCTGCCGGCCACCTCGATGGTGCCGATCATGCCGTCATCGCCGCGATCGACGAAGCTCATCGTCACGCCGGCTTCGTCCTCGGGCATGCCGAGCGCTGCCAGGCCGGTCAGCGTGCCCTTCCAGACGCCGTGCAGTTCGTTGCGTTCGACATCGGCGTCCTCGTCGTCGCTGTCAGCGTCCTTGTCCTGCTTGTCCTTGTCCTTGTCGGCGTCATCGCCGTCTTCGTCATCACCCTCTTCGTCATCACCTTCGTCGTCGTCGCCGTCCTTGTCCTCGTCATCGCCGTCGGCGTCGTCCCACTCCTCTTCCTCGTTCTCGGGCAGCCAGGGGTGTTCGACGTCCGCGTTCAGCGGAACGGCCAGGAGCACCTCGGTATCGCGGTAGACGAAGTTCTGCTCGATCTCGCTGTAGGTCGGACGGAACGAACGCTGGCTGGCGAAGTACAGGAACTCGCCCTTGCGATCGAAGGTCGGGCTCGAGGAACTGAAGAACGGACTCGTCACGCGATGCAGGGCGCCCTCGGCCACGTCGTACAGGCAGATCTGCCCGCGGCTGGCCTCCCGGGTCGACAGCGCGAAGGTCAGCCACTTCGAATCGGCCGACCAGCTTACCCCGGGCTCGCGGCCCCACGGGTCCCGGGCCACCTCGGTGACCGCGCCGCTCTCGACCTCGACCAGGAAGATCGAACCGGTCTTGTCAGTGAAGCAGATCTGTTTCGAGTCCGGAGACCACGACTGCAGACGACGGAAACAGGTGCCGTTGTCGGTCACCTGGCGGGTCTCCCCGCGGCCGTCCGACCGCGTCACGTAGACCTCGTACTCGCCGGTCGCGTCCGACAGGTACGCGATCCACTTGCCGTCCGGGCTCCAGGCCGGCGAGCGCTCGGCCGTCCCGCTGGTGCGGGTCAGGTTGCGGGTGATGCCCTTCTCGGCCGGCACCGACCAGACTTCGCCGCGGGCCTCGATCGCGACCCGCTTGCCGGTGCTGGAGATCGACCCGCCGTTGATGAAGTCGTCGTACTCGACCTTCTGCGGGCGCAGCGTCGGCCGCGCGCCGGGGATCGTCACCTTGACCGGGGTCAGCTTGCCATCCGGCAGCGACAGCAGGTGCAGGCCGGTGCCGTTCTGCAGGACGATCTCGCCCTTGCCGTCCGGGCCCGGGCCGAGCGCCGGCCACTGCACGTCGTAGTCGCTGAAGCGGGTCACCTGCCGGCGGTCGCCGGACCCGGTGTCGTAGGACCAGATGTTCAGCCGGTGATTCGGGCCGGCATCGGACAGGTAGTAGACCGTCTGGCCGACCCACATCGGCTGGGTGTCGGTGCCCTCCCAGTCGGTGATCTGCCGCGATTCGAGCGTCTCGAGATTGAACAGCCACAGGTCCGAGGCCATCCCGCCGCGATAGCGCTTCCATGTCCGTCCGTCGCGGTTGTGCGGCGTGTAGCAGAGCCACTTGCGGTCCGGGCTGATCGCCCCGGCCGCACCGTACGGCACCGGCAACTGCTCCGGCAGGCCGCCGTCGGCCGCGACCGTCAGCAGTTGCGACTGCCGCGGCAGTCCGCCGATCCCGCGACCGACGAAGAGCAGGTCGCCGCCCGGGGTCCAGTCGCAGAGGCGTTCGTCCATCGGGTGATGGGTCACGCGAAAGGGCACGCCGCCGGCGGTCGCCAGCGTGTACAGGTCGCGGTCGCCGTCGTAGTTGCCGACGAACGCGATCGTGCCGCCGTCGGCGCTGAACCGCGGGAAGCTCTCCTCGCCCGGGGGGCTCGCCAGCGGCCGGGCCACCCCGCCGGTGCGGGCGACGAGCCACAGGTCACCGCCGTAGACGAAGACGATCTGGTCCTTGCTGACGTCGGGGTAGCGGAGCATTCCGCCGTGCGGGGTGATGTCCGCCGTGGCCGGGAGCGCTCCGGCGAATGCGCCGGCCACCAGGCCTCCGAGAATCCATCGTGCCTGCTTCTGCATGGGGGTACCTCTCGCTGCTGGAAGGCCACGGTGCTCGCGATCCGTGGCGTAGTCTTGCAGACCGATCCACGCGGGCGAACCGGCCGGAAAAAGCGTGCGCGGGATGTCCCGACTCGTCCGGGGCCCCGGCTCAGGTCTTTTGCGCGATGTACGCGGCGGCCGCGGCGGTGACCTTGCCGACGACGTCGGCGACGGTTCCGTCGAGGATCGCGCCGGCGGCCATGTTGTGTCCGCCGCCGCCGAACTGCTGGGCCAGTTCGAGGATCGGCAGGCCGCGTTCGCCGCGGAAGTTCATCCGGATCTTCCCGGGGTTGCCTTCGGAGAACAGGATCGCGACGCGGACGCCCTCGATTGAGCGGACGATCTCGACCTGGTCGTCGATGTCCTCGGCGGTGCATCCGGCCCCGTGGATTTCCTGGTGGTTGCAGGTGCTCCAGCCGAGTCGTCCGTCGTCGCTGACGCGGGTGTTGGCGTAGACGGTCTTGAGCAACTGGAACTCGGGCTGGTTGTAGCTGCGGTTGAGTCGCTCGCAGGTGTCCTCGACGGCGGCCCCGGCCTCGATCAGTTCGTGTCCGACCTGCAGGCTGCGTCCGGTCGTGTTCGAGAGCGAGAAGCCCTGGGTGTCGTTGTGGATGCCGGCGTAGAGCAGCGTGGCGATCGCCGGCGTGATCTCGACGTCGAGGGCCCGCAGGACTTCGTAGACCATTTCGCAGGAACTGCTGCGGGTGCCTTCGACCCAGTTGACCGCGCCGTACTGGGTGTTCGAGGCGTGGTGGTCGATGTTCAGCACTTTCGCGTCGGGCAGCGCTTCGAGCTTGCCGTCGACGTTGACGCGCTTCTCCTTGGCGGTGTCCATCGCGACGGCCAGGTCGCAGGCGGCCAGTTGCTCGGCGGTGCCGGGGGTGAAGTCGGCCAGGGCGACCATGAACTGCAGTTTGCGGTTGACGCTGCCGGCCGGCATGGCGCAGACGGGCTGCTTGCCGAGTTGTTCGAGTCCGAGTTTCATCGCGCCGATCACGCCGAGGCAGTCGGCGTCGGGCGTGACGTGGCCCATCAGGGCGACCTTCGTTGCGGCGCGGATCGCGTCGCAGACCTCGCTCGGTACAACGTTCTGCGTGCTCGTCATCGTGACCCTCGTTCCCCAGAAATCACCGGAAACCTCGCGGATCGGGAAGTGTAACCGTACCGGCCGCCGGGCGAAACGGGCACAAACGCGGGCGTGATTTGTACTACGCGCCGGGCCGCGATTGGCCCTACCATTCGCAGCCATGGATCGAGCCACCGACACCCGCCGCCCGGACGAACCGACCGTCTCGCTGCATCACGTCGACAACCGGTTTCTGCCGCTGCGGGTCGGCGATCTCGTCCGGGCCCTGCAGGGTGATGCGACCCGTTTCGGCGCGCTGGCGGCCGCATTACCGGGCGTTGCGACGGCCATCCGGGACGTGATCGAGCAGGAGGCCTGCCGCTTCGAGAGCAACCTGGTCGAGCAGTACGACCTGTTCAACCCCGATCGCGAGACGGTCCTGCCGGACGATGCCGAGCGTCAGGCCACCCACGAAACCTACCTGATGCTGCTCGGGCAGCTTGATTACCTGCTCGAGAAAGCCAACTTCGAGCAGCTTGACGACGTGCAGATCGCCTCGGCGATCCGGGCGGCCAACTCGCACGGGCTCAAGGTCCGGATCCAGCCCGAGAAGGTCGAGCACATCGCCCTGTGGGTCCGCGGGCACGGGCAGCAGACCAAGTGGTTCCGCACGCTGCGGGCCCCGCTGAAGGGCGAGCACCGCTGCTACGACCTGTACCGCCGACTGGCCGTGATCGTCCGGCTGAAGGGCGAGGAGCACCTGCTGGTCAAGATCTTCAAGGACATCCCGCAGGCCGACATCGAGGCCCTGCTGCCGCACGCCGAGGTGCAGATGACGCTCTGGGACCGGGTCGTGATGCTCGGCAGCGGCGCCGGCGTGGCCGGCACGACCGGGATGAAGCTCTTCGGCCTGGTCGCCAAGGCGGCCGCCCTGACGCAGGCCTTGTGGGTGCTGCTGATCGGGCTGGGGACGATCGCGATCCGGACGGCGCTGGGCTACCGCCGGGCGCACCAGACCCGCAACTCGCAGCGGACCGAGCACCTGTACTTCCAGAACCTGTCGAACAACGCCGGGGCGATCCACGCGATCATCGGGATGATCACCGAGGAAGAGGTCAAGGAGGCCGTGCTGGGCTACGCCTTCTGCCGCTCGCAGATCGACCCGGTCCGCAGCGAAGACGAATTCCGCTCACGGATCGAGGCCTACCTGCAGTCGCGTTTCGGGATCGAGATGGACTTCGACGCCCCCGACGCGATCGAGACGCTCGACCGCCTCGACCTGTGGGAAGACCGCGATACCTTCGACGTCCTGCCCCCGAACGAAGCGATCACGCGACTCAAGGAACACTGGAACGGCCGGAAGACGGTGGACTATCACCTGCAGAACAGTAAGCAAGTAAGCAAGTAAGCAAGTAAGCAAGTGGCAAGTCCGCAAGTCGGTACGTGAGCACGTGAGCAAGCTGGGAACCTGACAGTCCCCCACCCTCTTCTCGCTACCCTCGCTCCCCTGCTTACTTGCTCCCTTGCTCCCTCGCTCCCTTGCTCCCTTGCTTACTTGCTTACTTGCTTACTGATCCTCGCCCAGGCATCCTTCAGCGTCACCGCGCGGTTGAACACGCGGCGCTGGTCGTTGCTGTCGGCATCGCAGCAGAAGTAGCCCAGGCGTTCGAACTGCACCTGCCCGCCGACCGGGACGTCCTCGAGGGCCGGTTCGAGCCAGGCCTGCGGCAGGATCTTCAGCGAGTTGGGATTCAGGTTGAAGCGCCAGTCCTCGCCCCGGGCGGCCGCGTCGGGCGCGACCTTGTTCGGGTTCTCGACCGTGAACAGCGTCTCGTACAGCCGCACCTCGGCCGCCAGGGCCTGCGCCGCCGCCACCCAGTGCAGGGTGCCCTTGACCTTGCGACCGTCGGGCGCGTCGCCGCCGCGGGTGGCCGGGTCGTAGGTGCAGTGCAGTTCGATCACGTTGCCCGCATCGTCCTTGATCACGTCCGTGCAGGTCACGAAGTACGCGTAGCGCAGCCGCACCTCGCGGCCGGGCGCCAGGCGGAAGAACTTCCGCGGCGGATCCTCCATGAAGTCGTCGCGCTCGATGTACAGCACCTTCGAGAACGGTACCTGCCGGGTGCCGGCCGACGGGTCCTCGGGGTTGTTGACCGCGTCGAGGTGCTCGACCTGCTCGTCGGGGTAGTTCGTGATGACGACCTTCAGCGGGTTCAGCACGGCCATGAAGCGCGGGGCGACCTGGTTCAGGTGCTGGCGCAGGCAGTGTTCCAGCAGGGCCATCTCGCTGATGCCGTCGAACTTGGCCACGCCGATGCGGGTGCAGAACTCGCGGATCGACTCGGGCGTGTAGCCGCGGCGCCGCAGTCCGGCCAGGGTCGGCATCCGCGGGTCGTCCCAGCCGGCGACGGTGCCGTCCTCGACCAGTTCGCGCAGCTTGCGCTTGCTCATCACCGTGTGGCTCAGGCTCAGGCGGGCGAACTCGATCTGCTGCGGATGGTGAATGCCGAGCCTTTCCAGGAACCAGTCGTACAACGGGCGGTGGTTCTCGAATTCCAGCGTGCAGATCGAATGCGTGATGCCCTCGATCGAGTCCTCGAGCCCGTGGGCCCAGTCGTACATCGGGTACAGGCACCAGGCGTCGCCGGTGCGATGATGCGCAGCGTGCAGGATCCGGTACATGATCGGATCGCGCAGGTTCAGGTTCGGGCTCTGCATGTCGATCCTGGCCCGCAGCACCTTCGAACCGTCCGGAAACTCCCCGGCCTTCATCCGCCGCAGCAGGTCGAGGTTCTCATCCGGGCTGCGGTCGCGGAACGGGCTGTCCTTGCCGGGCGACCTGAGCGTGCCGCGGTTCTCGCGGATCTGCTCGGGCGTCTGGTCATCCACGTAGGCATCACCCGCCTCGACCAGTTGCTCGGCCCAGGCGTACATCCGGTCGAAGTAGTCCGACGCGAACAGCACGCCCGCGAGCGGGTCATCGCCCGACATCCCCTCCCAGCGGGCCCCCAGCCAGCGGATGTCGTTGACGATCGCGTGAACGTAGTGATCCTCTTCCTTGACCGGGTTGGTGTCGTCGAACCGCAGGTTGAATCGGCCGCCGTAGCGATCCGCCAGGCCGTGGTTCAGCAGCACGCTCTTGGCGTGGCCGATGTGCAGGTACCCGTTGGGCTCGGGCGGAAAGCGGGTCTGAACGCGGCCGTCCCACTTGCCGGACTGCCGGTCCTTCTCGATGATCTCTTCGATGAAATTCAGCTTCTTCGGTTCGCCGTCCGCTGCGCTCATGACCTTGGCACCTCTTCCGGGGTGTGGGTGCTGGACGAACACTGCCGGGCTGGCAATGGCACGCCGCAGCATCCCACGGAACACTCAACGCTGAGGTTCTGAATCGGGCATGATACGCCGCCCCGGCCGGGGAACAAGCGCCGCCGGTTTCGCCGATCTTCCGCCGGGTCTATCATCATGCCCGATTGGCCCCCCCGCAGAGCGAGTACGACAGCATGAGCGACCAGGTCCGAACGCGTTTCGCCCCCTCACCGACCGGCTACCTGCACATCGGCGGGGCCCGCACCGCCCTGTTCAACTACCTGCTGGCCAGGCGGCTGGGCGGAACATTCATCATCCGCGTCGAGGACACCGACCAGACCCGCAACATCGCCGGCGCCGAGGACAAGCTGCTCGACGACATGCGCTGGCTGGGGCTCGACTGGGACGAGGGCCCGCGGGTCGGCGGCGACTTCGGCCCCTACCACCAGAGCCAGCGGCTGCAGCGCTACCAGGCGGCCGCCCGGCAACTGCTCGACGCCGGCCGGGCCTACTACGCCTTCGACACGCGCGAGGAACTCGACGAACTGCGGACCGCGGCCGAGAAGGCCGGAGGCAGCTTCTACTACCCGCGGCCGGACCGTTTTCCGAGCGAGGCCGACGCGGAGCGGGCCCGGGCGGAGGGTCGCCCGGTCGTGCTGCGGTTCCTGTACCCGGACGAGGACATCACGGTTCGGGACGAGATCCTGGGCGACGTGACGGTTCCGCGCAGCGAGGTCGACGACTTCGTCATCCTGAAGGCCGACGGGTTTCCGACCTACCACTTCGCGGTCGTCGTCGATGACGAGGACATGCGGATCACGCACGTGCTGCGCGGGCAGGAGCACCTGATCAACACGCCCAAGCACATCGCCCTCCAGCGGGCCCTCGGCTACCGCACGCCGGCCTTCGCGCACCTGCCGGTGATTCTCGCGGCCGGCGGCTCGAAGATGAGCAAGCGTGAGAAGGACAAGACGGTGCGCGACGCGGTCAGGGACGCCGTCGCGGCCGGCACGCTCGACGAGGCCCGCGTGCTGGAACTGTCCGGCGTGGCCGATGCCGAGCAGTTGAAGCGCTGGCGCAAGAAGAAGATTCAACTGGATGCGGACGGGCTCGAACGACTGGCCGCGGCGCTGCAGCTTGACCTGCCCGAGATCGACATTCACGACTTCCGCCGCAGCGGTTACCTGCCCGAGGTGATCCTGAACTACATCGCCCTGCTGGGCTGGTCGCCGGCGGACGGGCGGGAGCGGATGACGCTGGCCGAGATGGCCGGGCAGTTCGACCTGTCGCGGGTCGGCAAGACCAACGCCCGCTTCGACCGCGACAAGCTGCTGAGCTTCAACACCGACACGGTCAACGCCGACCCCGAGCGGGCCCTCGCGGGTCTGAAGGATTACCTGGCGGTCAACCCGGCTTCGCCGCTGCAGGGCGTGGACGAGGCGACCCTGCGGACGCTGCTCGAAATCAACGCGGGCTATCGCACGTACCGGGACATCGAACACAAGTGCGCGGCGCTGTTCGTCGAGGATGAGGCCCTCGCCTGGGACGACAAGGCGGTCGAAAAGGTCCTGCGCAAGGGCGACAAGGCGGGCGTGACGCAACTCGCGGCCGTCCGCCCGGCACTGGCCGACCTGGCCGACTGGTCGCCGGAGGGGCTCGAAACGGCACTGAAGCAGTATGCCGAGCAGAACGGAGTCGGTTTCGGCAAGGTCGCGCAACCGCTGCGGGTCGCGCTGACCGGGTCGATGATCAGTCCGCCGATCTTCCACACGCTGTCGCTGCTGGGGAAAGAGACGTGCCTGCGCCGCGTGGATGCGGTCGTGGCCCGCGAGACGTAGTCGCCGATCGCCGAACCTGGCTTCCTGCTTCCGGCCTGCTGAGAACCGCGATGCGAAACCTTGCTTACGTGCTGACCTGTTTACTTGCTGCCTGTGCGCTGGCCGGGTGTGGCGTCGGGATACGCGGCCAGTGGTCGCTGGTCCGGGCCCAGCCGAACGCCGACACGTTCGCGATCGACGATGCCCGCTTCGGTGACGACAAGCAGTTCGAGGCGACCATCACGATCGAGGGGCGCACGCGGCGCGAGACCGGCAGCTACAAGTTCAACGGCAGCAGGCTGACGCTGCGTCCGGTCGGCGGCGGGATGCGGACCTTCGACGCGAGCGTGACCCTCGGGCAACTCGTCATTCGCGAAGGCGACGACCGCAAGGCGATCCTGAAGAAGGCGAAGTAGCGATGCCGGCGAACACCCTCCGCGCGCGAGTCATCTTCACCGGCCGCGTGCAGGGTGTCTTCTTCCGCGCGACCAGCGTGCAGCTTGCCCGGGGGCTCGAAGTGACGGGCTTCGTCCGCAACCTGCCGGACGGAACGGTGGAACTCGAGGCGCAGGGCGCCGCCGATGAGATCGAGAAACTGCTGGAGGCGATCGGCGCGCACTACCGGGCGAACATCACCGACCAGGCGCGGCAGGAGATCCCACCCATCGTCGGCGAGCCTGACTTCTCCGTACGGTACTGAGACGCACAGGAAGACACTGCCAGGATGGCAGTGGTACACCGGCCCGCGTTTCCTCTCGGAGAAAAGACACCGCTCAAGAGCTCAGGAGCAGTGGCACGAGGATGCGTCCGGCCTACTCGTCGGCGCCGGGTTCTTCCGCGGTTCCCGGTTCCCCGTTCGCAGCTTCCTGCTCCCGCGCCTCGGCGGCATCACGCTGCGCTTCCTCGAGCAACTGGTCGGTGCTCCACAGGGTCAGGTCGACGGTCGCCGATTCGCCTTCGCGCCACCGGGTCACCGCCAGCGTGTCGCCGGCCGGGTGCCGGGCCAGAATCCTTCGCAGCGAGACCGGCGTCGGGACCGGGTCGCCGTCGATGGCCGTGATGATGTCGCCCTGCTGCAGGCCCGCCGCCCGCGCGGGACCGGACGGCGGACGCGTCAGGCGCCGCCCCGGCACCGGCCGGTTCTCGTCCTTGACCCCGACGATCGGCATCGCCATGTCGAGGAAGACGCCCAGCAGGCCGCGCTCCAGGTCCTCGCCCTGCTGCAGCCTCTCCAGGCGCGGACGGAAGAAGTCCGGGCGGACCGCGAAGGCGATGCCCGAGTCGTACCACTCGACCCCCGCGAGTTCGTCGCCCGAAGTCGCCAGCGGCACGCAGATGCCCAGCACGCGCCCGGCACGATCACACAGCGGCCCGCCGTAACTGGCCGGCGAAACGCGGGCGTCACTCTGCAGCGCGATCCCGTCGATCCGCCGCAGGGCGCTGACGATCCCGACCGCCATGCTCGGCGCGGCGCTGCCGTGTCCGTAACCGGCCGCGAACGCCAACTGCCCCGGGCGGGTCTGTTCGAGGTCGGCGAAGGTCGGCGTCGGCAGGCCCTCGGCAGCGACCTTCAACAGCGCCAGTTTGCCGACCTGGTCACGGGCCACCAGGGTCGCCACGAGGCGGCGCCCGTCGTGCAGTCGCACGGTGATGACCTGCGGATCACGGACGAAATTGAAACTGCTCGTCAGGATCCAGCCGTCCGCGCCGACGATCAGCCCGGTCGTCGGACCGTCCGCCTGCCGAAAGGTCGGGCGCTGCGCGTCCTGCCGCACGGCCGCCCCGCCGATCGTGTCGATCCGGACGATGCTCGGCAGCACCTCGGCCAGCGCCGCCCGCAGCACGCGCTGGCGGGCCTGCAATTCCACCAGGGTGTCGTCGGCCGCCCGGGCCGCGCCACCGATCACCAGCAGCACCAGTGCCAGGCGGATCACTGCGGCGCTCCGTCCGGGGTCAGGATCAGCGGCAGCACGTCGTCGCCGCGCTTGACGAGCAGTTCCACTTCAGCGGATACATCTGCCCGGCCGACCTGCTCGTAGAAGTCGCCGCAGGTTTCGATCGGCGTGCCGGCCACGGCCAGGACCAGGTCGCCATACCGCAGACCGGCCCGGCGGGCGGTGGAACCCGGCGTGACGCGTTCGACATACGCCAGTCGAACCTGCCCGCCGACATCAAACAGTCGTATGCCCCAGGTCCGGGCCACGGCCTGGCCGTCATCGCCGTCCGGTTCGCTGTCCGCGGCCGGCAGCGGCTGATCGGACAGGATCGGACCGCACGCTTCGACCGGCAGCGCGTAGTTCAGCCAGGTGTTGGTGCGGGTGCTGGTCAGCGGCTTGCCGATCAGTCCGACCAGTCGGCCGCGCAGGTCGACGAGGGCCCCGCCGGCGCTTCCGGGCGTGCTGATGATCATGTCGGTCAGCAGCACGTCGCCGTCGTAGTCCACCTCGCGCGTGCGCTTGCGGGCCTGTAACTGTGTCCGCCCGGAAAAGACACCGAGCACGACCGAGACCGGCTCGGGACCGCCGGCCACCTTGAACGGATTGGCGGCCGCGAGCAGTGCGTCGCCGACCTGCAGGGCGGTGCTGTCGCCCCGTTCGAAGGCCGGCAGGTCGGTGGCCTCGACCTTCAGCAACGCCAGTTGCGCGCGCGGATCGCGCCGCGTCACCTCGGCTGGCAGGCGGCGTCCGTCGGGCAGCACCACTCGCAGGGCGGGCGTTTCCAGCAGCAGCGACAGCGTCGTCAGGATCGTGCCGTCGGGTCGGACGATGACACCCGACGCGTAACCCTTCTCGAGCCCGAGCGCGCCGCCGTAGATCTTGACGACCCGCTGCTGGGTGTGCTCGACGAGGGCGGCGTAGCTGGCCGGGGCATCGGCGGTCGAGTCCTGGCCGGCGCGCAGCGGGCCGGCGACCAGCAGGAGCATCAGCAGCGCGAGGGGCCGGCTCATGGCTGCGTCTCCACGGTTCGCGTGACGGTCTCGATCCGCAGTTCGCTGCTGCCACCGTCGGCCGTGGTTCGCACCAGGCGGGTCGGCCAGCGCCCGGCCTCGAAGTCCCGCGGGTCCGAGCAGCGCCAGGTGACCGCGCCTTCGGGGTCGGCGAAGCGGACGTCGAGCAGTGCGGCGTCCTCGAACCGCAGTCGCCAGGTCGCCCGGACGCCGTCCTCGGGGCGGTGCACGATGACGGCCGCGATCTGTCCGTCGACCAGGTCGCCGCCGACCCATTCCCAGTTCACGTCCAGGTCCGGCGTCTGCACGAGCGGCGCGAACAACCGGCGGCGCTCGCGGTCCGCGGCGGTGGCTTCGATCGAATCGACGTCGTCACCCACAAGGCACCACTCGTCGGCATCGGCGGAGCGCCAGCACCAGGTCGCGGCGGGGTCGATCTCGATGCCCGCTGTGGCGCGGGCTCGTTCGAGCAGGCCGCGCAGCGCGGCGTGGTTGTCATCCAGATCGGGAACGAACTTCTGGTTCATCGGCAGCACGAGGCGTTCCAGCCGGACGGTCGTTTCGAATTCCTCCGCGCCCCGTCGCAGGCGGAGGGTCACCGGCCAGTCGGCCGGCAGGATCGCGATCGCGTTGTTGATTTCGTTGGTGGTCCGCAGCGCACGCCCGTCGAGCCGAACCAGTTCGTCGCCAAGCTGCACGCCGGCTTTTTCGGCCGGGGAAAGCTGCTGCACGGCGGAGACGACCAGCCGCCCGCCGATCTCGCGAAAGGCGGCGCCAAGGGTGCCGTGCTCCATGAACTGGCCGGCGATCAGACCCGGCAGGAAGCGTTTGATCTGGTTGGCGGTGACCGCGTAGCCCAGGCCGACGTTGACGCGTCCGCGTTCCTCGAACGACGCCCGACCGTTGATTCCGATCACGCGTCCCTGCATGTCGATCAGCGGTCCGCCGGAGTTGCCCGGGTTGATCGACGTGGAGACCTGGATGCAGTCGGCGTATTCGAGCAGGTTGCCCTGCCCCTCCTGGTAGCGATGCAGTCCGCTGATGACTCCGTAGGTGATCGTCGGCTGATAGTCCTCGGCTACGACGAACGGGTTGCCGAGCGCGGCCACGGCCTGTCCGGCCCGCAACGAGTCGCTGTCGGCCAGCGGCATGAACGGGAAGGTCTCGCGTGCTTCGAGCTTGAAGACCGCGATGTCGCCGCCGGCGTCGATCCCGAGGACCCGCAGGCGATAGAGTCGACCGTCGCCGAGTCCGCCGAAACCCTGGCGGCTCTGGACGAATTCCTGCACGACGTGGAAGTTGGTCAGGCCGTAGCCGCGCGGATCGAACAGCACCCCGCTGCCGCCGCCCTGCGCGGCCGGTTCGGCGAAGATGCAGACAACCGCTTCGGACGCCCGCGCCAGCATCGCGCACCGCTCGGCCTCGCGCTCGGCGACGAGGGTCCGGTCGGCGTCGAGGTCGCCGGCCCACGCCGCGGACGTGAGCAGCAGCGCAACCAGCGGCAGGTATCGCGTTGGCATCAGCAGCATTCCAAGGCCTCGCTCGCGTGCCCGCGCATCACCGCAGGACGCGCGGCAGCACCCAGGCGACCTGGTCGGACAGGTCCAGGTCACCGCCGTAGTCGACCACCAGTTCCAGTTCCTGCACATCCGAGACGTCGATCGCGACCGACTCCGGCGGCATGCCACCCTGCACGTGCTCGCGCTGCCAGAGCAGTTGGCCGTCGCCGATCACGGCCACGTGGGCGTCGCCGCGGGTGCCCATCGCATCGATGATCCCGACCAGCGCGGCGAACCGGCGGAACTGTCCGCCCAGTCGGAAGGTCAGCCGGGCCCGGCTGTGCATCGTCAGGGCACGCGGGTAGGTCCGTCCGCCGAGCACCACCGGGTTGCCCGACAGGTCCAGGTTGCGGGCGTACTCCCAGCGTTTGTCGAACAGCGACTCGGCCTCGTACCGCAGGACCGGTGCATCGGACAGGAAGACGACCCGCCGGCTGTGGCACTCGATCCGCTCGACGTGGTCCCAGGCGATCGCGATCCGCCCGAGCAGGGCCGCCTCAACGATCACCGCGTCGCCATCACCACCGTCGATCCGCCCGGCGAAGCGCTGTCCGTCGCGCAGCAGCACCTCGGCCGGCGCCGTCCGCGGCGGCGGGGGCGACGGCAGTACGGCCGCGATCCGATCCCAGGGAATCTTGAGCGAACGCTCCTTGTAGCGAAACCGGACGGCGGTCGGGGCGATCTCCAGCAGGTCCCCGGACAGTTCGCCGACCTTGCCGTCGCGCTCGACGACCAGGGCGTCGGTCCGGCGGGCGGCGTCGGCCAGCAGGCGGCGGGCGGCCTCGGCGGCGCGGGCGCTGCGGCTGGCGCGCAGCATGGCGCGGGCCTGCGTGGCCGCCACCTCGACGGTCTGTCCGGAACGGATCCGCAGCGTCAGCGTACCGGCCTCGGCCGCGACGATCTCGCCGCCGAAGCGGGCGCCGTCGGGCATTTCGAACCAGAGGGGGTGGGCTTCGGCCGGCGGGGCGGGTTCCGGCTGCCAGGGCGTCAGTTCGAGGACTTCGGACCAGTCGAGGCGCCAGTCCTCTCCGCCGGTTTCGACGGTCAGTTCGGGTGCCACCTGGCGCAGCACGCCGGTCCGCTCCGTTCCGTCGATGGCCATGACGCGGACGGTCCGCTCGCCCGCAACGGCGGCGGTGGCCAGCAGCAGTCCCAGGGTCAGTGTCGGTCCGGCCCGCATCAGGGCTGCTCGGCCAGGGCGCGGTAGTACTGTTCGACCAGTTGGCGATAGCGCGACGGGAATCGTTCGCGGATCGACTGCAGGATGCGATCGCGTTCGTCCGGCGGCAGCTTGCCCCACATCTCGCCGGGTTCGACCCGCGGGGCGGCGTGCAGGTCGCCGATGCGACCCTGCCCGGAGCGCTCGTCGGACTCCTCGGCCGGCGACGCGCCGGACGGGCCCTGTCCCTGCGGCCCGCCGGGCTGCGGCGCGCCGGCCCGCTTGCCGCCGCCTCCGCCGCCGCCCTGCTGCTCCTGCTGCTCGGCCTGTTCGATCACCTGGTCGAGCATCGCGAGAATCTCTTCCTGGCGCGTGCGGACACGTTCGCCGGTATCGGGAACCGAGAGGCGCTCGCGGACATAGTCCATGTACAACGCCACGTCACCCAGCGACTCGGGCCTGCGGCGGTCGAGTTCCAGCAGCAACTGCCGGCCGGCGTTGCGGACCAGTTCCGGCGCGGTCCGCAGCATCTGGGCGGCGAGGGCCTCCTCGGCCCGTTCGAAGTCCAGCACGCGGGCCAGCGCGGTCGCCCGCAGCAGTTCGAACTGTTCGAGATACGGCGTGTAGCCGACCAGTTCGGCCCGCGCGAATGACGGCTCGTCCATCAGCCGGACGACTTCTTCGAAGCGTCCGCGTTCGACCAGCAGCCGCACCCGCCAGTAGCCGGCGTTGGCCCGCAGGTACGGGTCGTCCGCATCGGCAAGCTGTCCGAACAGGTCCACCGCCTGCTCGATCTCGCCGGCGTCCAGGGCCTGCAGCGCCTCCTCGTAGACCGGGTCGAGCAGCGCCAGCGACTCGGGAATGAAACCGTCCGGATGCCCGCGGTACGCGCCGGCGTACGCGTCGCGAATCGCAGCCACCGCCAGCGCCTTGCCGGGGTCGTGGGCCGGAAGCTGCGCCAGGAAGGCGCGGTTCATCTCCTCCACCGGCGTGGCCGGGGCCGCGCTGGGACCATGCCCCAGTCCCGCGAGCAGCACGCTCAGCAGCAGCCCCGTCATCATTCGGCCTCACTCAGACGGCGGGCCTGGTCGGCCAGGCGCAGTTGGCGGCGACTCAGGTCGCGGGCCGCGCCCGGTCCGGCTTCGCTGGTGCGACGGTTGATCCGCACCTGCGACGATCGCAGCAGCTTCAACTCGGCCGAGCGGTTGAACAGCGGCCTGGGGCCGTCCTGTTGCATGCCCTGCTGCTGGCCGTCGGGCGGGGGTTCGGCGTCCTTGTCCTGCTGCTGCTCGACGGCCGCGAGCAGTTCCTCGAGGGCCGCGACGATGTCGTCCAGCAGTCCGGCGGTGCCGGCGTCGACGGCGCTGCGGGCGAGTCGCCCGGCAACCTGCTGCATGTCGATCTGCACTTCCTGCAGCAGATCGGGAATCACGATGCTGGTGCCCTCCTCGATCAGGATCCGCACCGTCGCGTCCATTTCCGTCAGGGCCTCGCCGTGCAGGGTCCGGGCCTCGGCCAGTTGCAGTTCCTGCAGCCGGGCCCACTCGGCCACGTCCTCGGCCCGCAGCGCGGCGACCGTTTCCTGCACCCGCCGCTCCTGCGACAGGAGCGTCTTCAGTCGGGCCGCGAGGGCCGCGAGCGTTTCCTCGCGCTCTTCCTGGCGCAGTTGCCGCAGCGTCTCTTCGAGGCGATCGACCGTCTGCTGCATCTGGTTCATCGCTTCGACCTGCTGCGGTTCCGCTTCGCCGGGCTGCTGCTGACCGAGCTGGTCGGCCGCTTCCTGCATCCGCTGCTCGGCCTGTTCGAGCGACTGCTCGCCCGGGAATCGCTCGGTGCCTTCCTCGGCCGGCTGCGGAAAGTCCTCGGCCGCGGCCCCGGTCTGCTGCTGCAGTTCCCGCTGCAGTTCTTCCAGGCGGTTGATCATCCGGCGGGTCTCGTCCGCCTCGTCCGACTGCTCGCGCGACGGATCGCCGGCCTCGGCCGGTTCGTCGAGCCCCTGCTTCCGCGCGGCCTGCTCCCGGGCCCGCTGGGTCTGGTAAAGCAGGCGCCGCTGTTGTTCGAGCAGTTCACGAACGGTCTGCTGCAGGGCGGCCAGTCGCTGGCGCTCTTCGCGCAGGCGATCGAGTTCGTTCAGGGAACTGGTCAGCAGTTCGAGCATCGCCGCCAGGTCGCCGAGCACCACCTGCTGGGTGGCGTCCGCTTCGCTCAGCGCGCCGCGCTCGAGGATCCCGAGCAGGTCATCGAGCTTGCGGCGGACCTGGCGGGCGCCGGCCATGTCGAGCGTGTCGCGGAGCCGCTCGGCTTTCTCGGGTTCGCTGCGGGCCAGCAGGCTGGCGAGTTCGAGCATGCGGTTCTCGAGCCGCGCCAGGCGTTCGCGGACCGCCCGCTGCCGCTCGACCAGGTCGGGCGACGGCGCGTCCTGCCCCCGGGCGCCGATGCACCCCAGGCAGGCCAGCAGCAGGCCGGCCAACAGCCGACCCGTTCGGCGATGTCCGCAAACCACGATACCCATCTCTCTATTCTACGGTTTCACCGGGAGACCTGCTGAACCTTCATCGGGCTCGGCGAACGCGTCCAGGTCCAGAATCTCGTCCAGTTGCGTCTCCATCGCGTTCTGCGTGGCACCATGCGCCGCTTCCTGCAACTCGATCAGTTCCGTCAGCAGCGCCACCGCCTCGCGATACCCCTCCCACTCCAGCATGTTCGCCAGGACCGCTTCCATGGCCGTGATCAGCCCGGCTTCGAGCCGCGCGACCCGCCCGACACCCTCCGGCGTCACCTCGACCCGCAGCCCTTCGAGGGCGGCCGAGGCCTCGGGGAACTGCGTCTGTCCGAGGACCTCGAGCGGCGTCACGACCCCGTCGCCGATCCGACGTTCATCGGCGGCCCGACTGGCCCGGTTCTGCTGCATCTCGGCCAGGATCTCCGCGTAGCGTCGCGAAATCTCGAGCACGCGCGTCGCGTGCCCCGCCTGTCGCCGGACCAGGCCGGCCAGTTGCTGACTCTGGCTGGCCGTCGGCGTCGGGGAGGCCGCCAGTTCCGGCACCAGCCGCGCCAGCAGGTCCTGCAGGCCCCGCTGCGCGCTCAGCAGGCGCTCGAACTCCTGGCGCAATTCCTGCTCGCGCTGCGCCATCGCCGCCAGGAAGTCCTGCCGGGACAGCACCTCCAGCACGATCGGCGTGATGCTGCGGACGTTCGGACCGGCCGGGTCGTTGTCGGCCGCCTCGGCCCAGAGCGCCAGCCGATCCCCGGGTCGAATGCCGACCCGCTCGGTCGAGACCGGCAGCGCGGCGCGATGCTCGCGCTGCCCGCGGACGTCCTCGTCCGGAAGTTGCAGCGGCGGATCCTCGTTGCGGCGGGCCCACGTCCGGACCTGCGTCAGCCCGTACGCGTCGCGGGCCGTCACCCGCGCCGCCAGATCCACCTGCGGAGTGATCAGTTCGCCGACGCCCGGCAGTTCCAGTTCAACCTCCGGCGCCGCGTCGGCTGTGACCTTGACCGTCATCCGCACCGGGCGGCGATTGGCCCAGTCGTTCTCGTCACGCAGCGCGAAGTGATAGGCACCCGACTCCGGCGCGTCCCACTGCCATTCGAGTTCCTCGCTCGTCGGCATCGTCGTCACGCCGACCGCGCCGGCGGCGCTGACCACCTCGGCCGACCGGACCGGCTTGTTCAGCCGGGCCCGCACCCGCAGGGTCGAACGGGCCAGGATCTCCAGCGCCGCAGTCTCGCGGAAGACCGCTTCCGGCATGCCCGTATACGCCGGCGGCGTGACATGCATCTCGAGCGCGACCACCTGCGGACGCGGGCGGGCCGACACCAGGTACTCGGCCGAACGCTCGTCGCCGCCCAGCAGGCGGAACCGCAGCGGACCCCGCAGCGGGCCGAGGTTCGCCTCCCAGCGGGCGGTCACCTCGCCGGCCTCGGCGGAGGCCAGCGCACCGATGCGGGTCAGGGGCTGTTCGCCGCGCTTGCCGTCCTCGGTCTGCCAGACCAGTCGGGCCGTCCGCGGAATGCGACCCAGGTTGTCGACCACGATCCGCAGCGGTTCGCCGCGCGGGGCCGGCCGCACGCGATCCGCGTCAAAACCGACCGCCCGCAGGTAGGTCGCCTGCGGCCAGGGAACATCGCGCAGCATCCAGTTCCGCTGGAACCAGGTCGCCAGTCCCGACGACCAGAAGATCGCCACCAGGAACAGCGCGACACCACCGGCCGCGAACCGCCACACCCGCCGTCGGGCGGAGGCATGGTCCAGCACGCCCAGGAAGTTGATCCGGTCCGCGGCCGCGGTCACCTCGCCCAGGACCTGTTCGATCAGGGCCGGCGAATTGGCCTGCGGGTCGAGCCCCGGGCGGGCCAGTTCGATCGCGCTGGCGAGCCCGTCATGCAGGCCGGGATGGGCCCGGTCGACCAGTCGCGCGAGCGTCACGTCGCTGAGTTCGGCCGAGAGGGCCGGCCCCAGGTAGCGCACCAGTGCCCACAGCAGGCCGGCGACGACCAGCAGGTCGACCACCAGGCGCTGTTCGGAGGCCAGGCGCAGGCCGCGATCGAGCAGCAACTGCCCGACCAGCAGGCCGGCCAGAACGAGCGCAACGCGGGCGCTCCCGGCGAGGACCAGGTACCGCCGGGTCGCGGTCCGCAGGCGCTGCAGCGCAGCCTGCAGGGGCGCCACGGCGGGGTTCAGAGCAGGTGATGTCGACGACGCAGCGTCCATTCGACTCCCAGCAGGGCGGCCAGTGTGAGCAGGACCCAGGTGCGATCCCAGAGCGGGCGATCCGCGCCGCGCGTGCGGGTCTCGCGGGTCGCGTCCGGAATCCAGTCGGGCAGCCGATCCGCATCGGCCAGCGCGGCGAAGCGGCCGGCCGTCGCTTCGGCCAGCGACTGGAGCAGTTCGGGCCGGGCCCGCAGTTCGTTCATCTCGCGATTCGGTTGCAGGACGTGCATGCGCTTCTGCAGGGCCGCGCCCGGGTCGCCGTCGGGAAGCGGCACGCGCAGCGTGGTCGGGCCGGCCCAGTCGACCGATACGCGGGCGGTGTACCAGCCCGGGCGTCCGGGGCTGGCCTGCAGATTCACCGCGCGGGTCTCGTCGGACAGGTCCAGTTCGCCCGTGATCTGCTCGGCATGCCAGGGGGCGAAATCGGCATCCAGCAGGCGGACCTCGAGCTTGATGTAGTCGCCGGTCTGAATCCGTTCGCGATCGACGACGATCGTGCCGCGCTTGCTGGCCCCCTGCCGCCGGGCCTGTCCCAGGTACCGAACGGCCTGCACCCAGAAGCGATTGAAGTACGGTTCGGCCGTGCCGCGCCAGCGCCAGGTGCTGTCCATTCCCAGGAACGCGGTGCGTCCGGCGCCGAACGGCTGGGCCGCCAGCAGGACCGGCTTGCCGTAACGGGCGCCGCCCGGACCGCCGTACTCGAGCAGCACGGTCGCCAGCGGCTTGGCTTCGAGCACGGGCAGGTGCCACCAGACCCCGGGGAGCGCGTCCCAGATCGCCCGGTTGCGGGTCGCGTCCGGATCCAGCGCCACCAGCGGGTGCCCGAGCGCATCGCCGGACACTTCGAGCGACACGGCCTGCGTCCGGTACGCGCCCTGGGAACTCAGCCGCACGGCCGCGTCCGGGTCGGTGGTGACCGGCAGCAGTCGGACGAGTTCCTCGAGTCGCGGGTCGCGCAGCATGCGGGCCGAGAAGTGTGATCCGGCCTGGACCAGCAGGCCGCCACCGAATTCGTCGACCAGTCGCCGCAGGGCGAGCGCCCAGGCCGCGTCGAGATCGGCGGGCGAGGGATCCAGCAGCAGCACGACGTCATAGGCGAACAGGGCTTCGGTCGTCCGCGGAAGCGCGTCGATCACGGTGTCGCCGTCGCGAATGGCCCGTTCGTCGGCCGACTGCAGCCAGCAACTGACATCGATCGAGGCGTCGCGTTCGAGCAGGCGGGTGACGTAGCGATAGTCATACGATGGTCGCCCGGAGACGATCAGAACGCGCAGTTCCTCGTCCAAGATCCGCACGATCGTCTCGCCGCTGTTGTCGCGGATGACCGGCTCATCCGGCAGCGCGGCGACTTCGACGCGATAGAGCGCCTCGCCGGCCTCCTGCGGTGCGAGCCGGAAGGTCTCCGGCAAGGTGCCAGCGCCGGCCTGCAGTTGCAGCGGGCGGGTCTCGATCAGTTTCGGGGCCGGGTCGTCGGCTTCCAGGCTGCTGCCGTAGAGCCGCAGTTCGACCTCCCGGGCCGCGACCGATTCGTAGGCGACCGACACCTCGATCGCCAGCGGGTCACCCTTGGCGGCCGTGTCCGGGGCGGCCAGTTCGGCGATCCGCACATTCGGAGGCGTCTCGGTGCGTCCGACCGCGACCGGGAACAGCGGCGCCTGGACGCGCTCGGCGAGGTTCGCGAGCGCTTCGGGCGCCAGTCCTTCGTTGAAGGCGCCGTCGGTCAGCACAACCACGCCGGCCAGGGGGCTCTCCCCCGCTTCGCGCACGGTGCGGTTGAGCGCCAGGCCGAAGTCCGTCAGGGGCGCATCGGCCCGCATCCGGTCGAGCGCGGCGGTCAGCCGCGCCGGATCGATCCGCTCGGCACCGACCTCGACCTGGGACAGATCCGCACCGAAGGAATAGACCCGTAACTGGTTGCGATCGGCCAGTCGCTGCAGCCACTGCCCCTCGTCGCGCCCCAGCAGGTCCTTGACCGCAGCGAGGCGCTCCGCCGCGTCCGGCCCGGCGTCGGCGATCGTCATGCTCTCGCTGTTGTCGACCAGCACGACCAGTCGGCCGACCAGCGTTCGCACGGTGTAGGTCGCCACGACCGGATCCAGCCAGATCACCGCCAGCGCCAGCAGCGCCGCGCACCGCAGGACCGTCAGGAAGCCACGCAGCCGCGGCCCGGGACCGCCGCGCCGCTCGCGACGATAGAGGAACACCACCAGGTAGACCGCCGCCGCCAGGATCAGCAGACCCGCCAGGGCGCCGAAACCGGTCGGGGCCCCGGCCCACTCCAGTTCCTCGTACTGCTGCTCGATCGCGTCTGCCAGGATCACGCCGCCCGCCTCCCCGCGCCGCGGAGGCGCCCCCAGCCCGACGCCAGCGTCTCGGACAGGGTCGCCCGACCGTGACGACCGAACCACCACGCCAGCGTCTGCTCGGCCAGCAGGGTCAGGAACAGCAGCACCAGCACGCTTGGCCACAACTCGCGACGGCTCTCCTCGACGCCGCCGGCGAGCGAGTCCTCAGCCCGCAGGTAGGCATGCTCGATGCCGCCCAGTTGCCGCCCGAGTTCCTCCGCGGTGGCGGCGGCAAGGTCCGTCTCGGCCGGCGGCAGGTTGACGGCCAGTTGCCGCGTCTCGACGCCCGCGCTGCGCGACTCGAGTTCGAGCGTATAGAGCCCGAGTTGACGGGCGGCCGGGCCGACCAGGCGGGCGGGCGCGTCCGTCCCGGCGTCAGACTCGACCACCCGGCCGGCCACCGCGGGCTGCTCCGGGTAGCTCGGCGTGCGGAAGGTCCCGCGCAGTTCGTAGCGGGCCGGCGACAGCGTGACTTCCAGCGGCGGCCCCGACACGTACGCGGGGGCGAGCGGTCCCTGCGGGGCGACGGCATGCACCAGTTCGAGCATCGTGACGACGTAGCTGCCGTCGACGGCCCGCGGCCAGTCGTTCCATTCAAGATCCAGCGGGGTGGTGAACAGCACGACCTGGCCGGCGCCGACCTCGTGCCGCAGGATCGCCGGGGCCCGGGACGCGTCGGTGAAGCGGGCCAGCACCTGCGCTGCGCCGGTCTCGTCAGACTGCACCTCGACGAAGCGCTGCACGCGCACGCCGCGCCCGGTCGTCTCGACATCGGGCAGCATCGCGGTGATCGGATCCTCGCCGACCCGCACCAGTCCGAAGCGGGCGTCGCGCTCGGCCCGCACGACGCGCCCGGTGATGCGGCCCGGCAGCAGGCCGGCCTCGCCACCGAGCAGTCGATTCCAGTCCGCCCCGTCCCCGACCTGGTCGCCGAGAACCAGCACCAGTCCGCCGCCGCCGTAGACGTACCGCCGCAACGCCGCCGCGATGGTCGGGTCGACCGCCGCGTTGCAGTACAGGATCGCGTCGAACCGCTGCAGCGGTGTGGCCGCCAGTTCGCCCGGGGCCAGCACCTCGACCTGCATGCCGGAGTTGGCGGCCCCCGGTGGCGCCAGGGCGCTGCGCAGGAAATGGGTCTCGTCCTCGACCGGTCGCGTGGCCGGTTCGCCGTTGACCAGGGCGACCCGCAGGGCCGGCTTGACGTCCGCGACCAGCATAAAGACGTCGTCGACGGGCAGGCCGTCGCGTCCGTCGATGCCGACCTGCAGCGTTGCCGGACCGGGCTCGGGGATGGTGACCTCGAAGGAAACCACCCGCGTCTCGCCGGGCTCGATCCGCTCGACCGGCACCGGCGTCAGGGCCGCTTCGTTCAACGTGCGCGTCAGCAGGCGGCCTTCGATCGGGCGGGCGGTGCGGTTGGCGACCTCGGCCCGGTAGACGGCCGGGAAGCCCGCCAGGGCCTGCGGGCGATCGGGTCGCACCGACGTGACGGCGACGTTGGCCCGCAGCGGATCGGCCACGGCCATCAGCGTGACCCGCAGGCGGTCGGGGTCCAGCGCGGTCAGCGCGGCCAGCGGACTGCCGTCCGGCGGGGTCCAGTCGCTCCGCTGGAAGTCGCTCAGCAGGTAGACCTCGGCCCGACGCCCGCCCTCGCCGCTGATTCGCCCGGCCAGGCGTCCAAGGGCCCGCTGCGGGTCGGCCGGGACCAGCACGGGTTCGAGTCCGCGAACGGCGGCGCGGACCTCTTCGAGGCGGGTGCTGGAGAAGGCCGGCACGCTGAGGACCGGCTCCTCGGCGGAGGTCCGCAGGATGGTCAGCCCGTCGCCGGCGGCGCCTTCCGCGAGCCAGCCGACGAGTCGCTCGGCCGCGGCCCGCAGGGCGGCGAAGTCGGTACCGGCGCCATCCTGATGGGTCAGGCTGGCGGAGTCGTCGATCACGACGATTCGCTCGGCGGCCGCTTCTTCGCCCAGCAGGGTGGCGATCAGCCCGGGCTGCACGAACGGCCGGGCGACCAGCAGGGCCAGCAGCGCGACCGCCAGGCACCGCAGGGCCAGCAGCAGCCACTGTTCGAAGCGCGTCCGGCGGCGGTTCTCGCGTTCGGCCTGCAGCAGGAAGTAGGTCGCGGCCCAGTCCATCCGGCGGAACTGCCGGCGTGACAACAGGTGAATCACGATCGGCAGCGCGACCAGGGCCAGTCCGCTGAGCAGGGCAGGATGCACGAATCCCGAAGCCAGCAGCATCCGTTCAGGCCCTCCGACCGGCCAGGCCGGCCCGACTGGCGAGGTACCCGGTCAGCACGCCCTCGAGCGGATCGCGGGTGTTGACCGGCACGTAGTCGGCCCGATACTTCAGGCAGGTCGCGCGAACCCGCGAGACGAAATCGTGAACCGCCTTCAGGTAGCTCTCCTGAAGCCCCTGCGGATCGACCAGCAGTTCGACGTCGTCCTCCATGCCCTCGAACTGCACGTTGCCGACGAACGGCAGGTGCCACTCGGCCTCGTCGAGCACGTGGAAGACGATCAGTTCGTGCCCGGCGTGACAGATGTGATCGATGCCCGAACAGACCGCGTCGACATCCGTCAACAGGTCCGAGATCAGCACGACCATCGATCGCTTCCGCAACTCCTCGGCCAGGCGGTGGAACAGGATCTTGACGTCGGTCGCCTCGGCCGGTTCGGCCGCGACCAGCAGGTCGAGCAGCGTCCCGAGGTGCCGCTTGCCGGTGGCCGACGGCAGCCGGGTGCGGACCTGGCTGTCGAAGGTGATCAGCCCGGCCGCGTCCTGGTTGGTGACCAGAAGGTACGCGAGGCAGGCCGCCAGCCGGCTGGCGTATTCGTACTTGGTCTGTCGCGTCTGCTCGCTGCGGTAGGCCATCGACCGACTGGTATCGACCAGCAGGTTGCAGCGCAGGTTGGTCTCTTCCTCGTACTCGCGGATATACAGCCGGTCCTGCCGGCCGAACGCCCGCCAGTCGATGTGCCGGATGTCATCGCCCGGCACGTACTGGCGATGCTCGGCGAACTCGACACTGAAGCCGTGGTACGCGCTGCGATGGCTGCCGGAGATGAACCCGGCCGCGATTCCGCGGGCCCGCAGGCTCAGTCCGCGCAGGCGGGCGATGACATCAGGATCCAGCAACACGTTCGACGACATGCTGGTCCTCATCTCCGCGGCGCGGATCGGCTTCGAGAATGTGTTCGATCAGGCGGTCCGCGTCGTATCCTTCCGCTTCGGCCGCGTAGTTGGTCATGATCCGGTGTCGCAGGACGGGCTGGGCGAGGGCCCGGATGTCCTCGGTCGCGACGTGCTTGCGGCCCTTCAGCACCGCCCGGGCCTTGCCGCCCAGCAGCAGGAACTGCACCGCCCGGGGCCCGGCTCCGAACGTTACCAGCCGATTCACCAGCGGCAGCGAACTGGAGGCATCGGCCTTCAGTTCCGGCACCGATTCGCCCGGCGACCCGTCGACCCGGGCCGTCGGGGGACGGGTGCGATGTCCGCCGTAGGGGCGCGTCAGGCGGACGAGTTCCAGGGCGTAGTGCACGACGCTCGGGGCGGCCGGGATCCGCCGGACGACGTCCTGGATCTGGAGGATCTCCTCGCGTCCGAGCACTTCCTGGATTTCGGGCACGTCGCCGCCGGTGGTTCGCTCGGCGATGCTGTATTCCTCGTCGTAGCTGGGATAGTCGACGAAGACCTTGAACATGAAGCGGTCCTGCTGCGCCTCGGGCAGCGGGTAGGTCCCTTCCTGTTCGACCGGGTTCTGGGTGGCCAGCACGAAGAACGGCGGTTCGATCTTGTGCTGCACGCCGCCGACGGTCACGTGCCGTTCCTGCATCGCTTCGAGCAGGGCGGCCTGGGTCTTCGGCGGGGTGCGGTTGATCTCGTCGGCCAGCAGCACGTTGGCGAAGACCGGGCCGGGCAGGAAGCGGAACGACCGGCTGCCGGTCCGGCGATCCTCCTGGATCACCTCGGTCCCGGTGATGTCGGCCGGCATCAGGTCGGGCATGAACTGGATCCGGCGGAAGTCGAGCCCGAGGCATTTGGCGGCGCTGCTGATCATCAGCGTCTTCGCCAGTCCGGGGACACCTTCGAGGATCACGTGCCCACGGGCGAAGAGGGAGATCAGCAGCAGTTCGATCACCTCCTCCTGGCCGACGATGACCTTCTCGATCTCGGCCCGGATGCGGGTGTAGGCCGCATGCAGTTTCTCGACGGCTTCCAGGTCCGAACTGAACGGCGTACCCGCTCCGTCTGCTTCCGCGCTCACCAGGGCGCCCTCCTTGTCGAGCCACCGGACCGCGTCGGACGCGGCCGGTCGGGGTTCAGCGTTGCATGATCGGCAGATTCTTCTGCGGCATCTGCAGGATCAGCAGTGCGATCGCCGTCCCGTACGTCGGGCCGACGTGATCGCCGTTCCAGGAACCGTCGCCGCGATTCTGCGCGTCGAGCAGGACCTGCTTGATGTTGTCATAGTACTCGGTCCAGGCCTCGTCGCCCCCGAGGTACATCACCTGCGCCATGTAAAGGTGGGCGTAGTAGTAGTGCCCGAAGTAACGGTGGTGCCGGGCCCGCCGCGGAGCAAGCTCACGCTCGACATACTCCAGCGCCCGCCGCGCCAGCGGATGCTCATACTGCCCGGCGTTGTAGTAGCAGGCCACCGCCGCGGCCGTGATCGCCGGGCGACTCGGGCCGCTGTCGCTGACCTGGTAACGGATGCCGCCGTCCTCGTTGGTCGAGTCCGCCAGGTACTGCATCGCCCGGTCGATCACCCGCTTCGGAACCGCGATCCCCGCGTTGCGGCACGCCCGCAGGCCCTGCACCTGCGTCACCGTCACCGAGCCCTCGTCACCGCCCGAGTCCGGCTGGTACAGCCAGCCCCCGGCCGCGCTCTGGCTGCGGGCGGTCAGTTCGACCCCGCGCTGCAGAACCAGGCGGATCTCCGCCTGCCGCCGCGGATCCTCTTCCATGCCGTAGCACTGCGCCAGGAACAGCAGCGCGAAGCCGTGCCCGTGCATGCAGTGACTCTCCTCCTCGAGTTGCGCGATCAGCCCGTCCCGCCGGGCACTGTTCAGCAGGTACGTCAGCGCACTGCTGACCTGCCGGGCGTGCGGCCCCTGCGTCGGCGTGCTGCCGCTCGACAGCAGCGCCAGCCCCGCCAGGGCCGTCATCGCCGTCGGATAACTGCCCGTCGATCCACGCGTCCGCCAACTGCCATCCTGGTTCTGCGTCCCGGCCAGGTAGCGCAGCCCCGACTCGATCGCCCGCTGCGTCGCCGTGTCGATCTCGGCCGGCCGCCGACCGGGAATCCCGTCGTCCCCCGCCGGAACCGCCGGAACCAGCATCAGCACCGCCAGCAGCACCGGCCGCCAGCGCGATCGACGCACCCACGCCCGCATCAGGGAGCCTCCTGGTCTGGACTGCCATACGCCAGCACGTTGCCGTCCACCTGCACGAGCAGCCGACCGCCGGCCACCAGCACCTGCAGGTCGCAGACCGCGTCCACGTTCTGCTCGTAATCCCCCAGCATGCTCTGCTGGCCGACCAGCTTGCCGTCCGACCGCG
Organism: Phycisphaerae bacterium; assembly: GCA_030428945.1. GTDB lineage: Bacteria > Planctomycetota > Phycisphaerae > UBA1845 > Fen-1342 > JAUIEC01. Next base: position 85,586 of record JAUIEC010000019.1, read on the forward strand.
ACAACAGCACCAGTTGCGGCCAGACCTGCTCGCCGTCCGCACCCTCCGGCAGGATCGCCAGCGGGATCAGGTCCGGGTGCCCGCACAACTGCGTCACGTTGATCGCCGCGTGCGTCTCGAAGTGCTCCCGCCAGACCGCCCGCCCGTCGTGCAGCGAAAAGGCCGCGACCTCGACCGGGTCCGGCCGATGCGCGGCCTCGTCGGGCCCGGCGACCCAGCCGGCCACCAGCAGCCGGTCACCCGCCACCGCCGCCGCCTGGACACGCTGGTACGGCGTCAGCGGACGCGGCAGCGCCGGCTCACCGCTGTGGACCGACAGCACGTCCCACCGGCCGCTGCCGATTTCACCCAGCAGCACCCACGGACGACCGTCCACCGGACGCAACTGGAACGCTCCGCTGGTCGGACGGGCCCAGCGCAGTTCGTAGTCCTCGCCGTTCCAGCCGAACGCGGCCACGCTGCGTGGGCTCAGCACCAGCAACCGCTCGGCGACCACCTCGAGCCAGCCGGCCGACTCGGGCAACGGCAGCGGCCGCAGGTCGCCGCCATCGCGAAGGCGGCACGACCAGACCCGCATGTCATCGGTCCGCAGCAGCAGGCGCGGTCCGATCCGCACCATCTGCTGAATGTCGAACTTGCCGAAGTCGCGCTGCCAGGCGACCTGCCCGGTCGCCCAGTCCAGCCGCACGATCCGCCCGTCACGCTCGCGCAGGCAGACGCCCTCCGGATCAACCGTCGTGGTCCGGGCGAAGCCGTCCGGGACGGTGTCCCACCCGGTCATCCGCCGCTGCCAGAGGCGCTTGCCGCCAGCCCGCTCCGGTCCGAGCCCGAGCGCCACGAGCCCATGCTGGACCGGCACCACCGCCAGGCTGCGGGTTCGTCGCAGCGGCCAGTACGCCCGCCGCTTGTCGCCCCAGCCCGGGCGCTCCGCAAGCTGGTTCTCCTCGCGCTGCGGCGGCGCGGCGGTCGACGCGACGAGCGCATCGTGGGTCTTGCGATGCGGATAGCTCTCGTAACGGGCCACGTTGATCAACTGGATCTCGAACTGCGCGAAGTTCCGCACCGGCAGCCAGCGCCACCAGGCCTGCCCGAGCCCCTGCCCGTCCAGCAGCAACTCCGTCTCCGGCATCCGCCACAGACGGTACAACGCGGCCCCGAACGGCGCCGGCCCCTCGGTCAGCTTGCCGGCCGACAGCCGGATCGAGCGCAGCCGCTGCTCGTCGGCCGCGATCGCCCGCCCCGCGGGCCGGACTCGTTCGAGGTCCGCCAGGGCCCGCTCGGCCGCCTCGGCATCCCCCAGCGCGACACAGGTCTCCCAGCGCCGCACCAGCGTCTCGACCAGTTGATCCGCCGGCAGGTCCGCGGCCTGGAAATCCTCCTCGAGGTAGGCCTGCTTGATCTCCGGCGGCAGCCCGCTGCGCAGCAGCCTGGCCGCCAGTTCCGCCCGGACCGCACCAGCCGGCAGGGCCTCGATCAGCCGCAACTGCACCTCGGGCGTCAGGCTCGACCGCCGGGCAAAGGCCCGCACCGCCCCGTCATCCTCCGACATTCGCGGCGCGAGCGCGGCAATCCGCTCGGCGGCCAGCAGCCACGCCGCCACCTGGTAGCTCCCCGCCGGTTCGCCGGCCGCGTCGACCGCCAGCGGTTCGGTTCGGTCAAGCTGTTCGCAGTAGTGCCGGAACACCCGCGGCCAGTCGCCCAGTTCCTCGAGTGAACGCCCGATCTGCAGCCCCAGACGGGCCCGTTCCGCCGGCGACTCGGCCAGCGCATCGGCCTGGCGGAGCCAGTCAATCCGCGTGTCGGGTTCGTCAGTCCGGGCGGCGAGTTCCAGGCAGACATGCAGCAGCAGCGCCCGCCGGCTGCGCTCGTAGGCCGGCACCTCGCAGTGCAGTTCGGTCAGCATGTCGCGGGCCTCGTCAAGCCGGCCGCGCAGCGCCGCCAGCCAGGCCTGGCCCAGCACGCCGCGGAAAGCCGCCGGACCATCGGAGGCGGCCTCGGCCAACTGACCGGTGACGCGCGGGGCCGGGTACTTGATCAGCCGCCGGCTGGTCAGGCAGTAGAGGGCATCGTCGGCCGGCAGCACCGTGAACGATTCGACCCGCGTATCCGCCACCCGCATGTCCGGGCCAAGCTGATCGACCAGCACCTTGCCGGTGGCCCCGTCCAGGACGACGACCCCCTGCCGGGTCGGCACGAAGATGCGGTCCCCGCGGACCACGCTGCGCCCGACGATCTCCAGCGGCACCGATCGCCAGCGGGCCGGGCCGCCGGGATTGGCCAGGTCCAGGCACGCCAGCGCGTTCCCGCCGACCACGATGCCGGCCGAGACCGCCCCGACGATGTGCGTGAACTCCTGCCGCGGAATCCGCCACCGCTCGCGACCGCTGAAACGGTCGAGGGCGAAGATGTCGAGCGAATCGATCGGTGCCAGCACCAGCAGGTCGTCGGCCGGCACCGGACGATCGATGCCCGACTCGCGCGGCTCCACCGGCGGCTTCCACCACAGGCGGCCGAGATGCTCGGCGACGGTGCTCGGGTAGATCGTCGCCCACTTCCATTCGAGCGTGTCCCGCCCGACCGCGGCGACGACGCCGTTGCCGGTCGTCAGGTAGATGGTGGTCTCGTCGGCGACCGTCTGGAAGCGGCCGCCCTCGCGGGTGAAGTGGATCGGCGGTCCGACCACGGGCACCTCGCGGCGCAGTTCCCCGGTGGCCGCGTCGAGTTCGAGCAGGTTGACGCGATTGCCGCGCCGGGCGGGAACGACCAGTCGCTGGCCGAACAGCAGCGGCCGATCCTGGAACTCGAGTCCGGCAAGCGGCTTGGACTCGGTCTCGCCGGTTCGCCAGACCACCCGCCCGTTGGTCAGGTCGCGGGCGACGAGTTCGTTCGGGAAGACCAGCGCGTCGGTCGTCATGAACGAACGCGTCCGGAGAACATCGTCGGAGGCCGTCAGGGTCAGGGCTTCGATCGTGTAGGCCCGCTCGGCATCCGCGGCCAGCAGGTGACGAAACTGGTTCCCGAGCAGCAGGCGTGTTTCCGGGCTGATTTCCAGGGCGCTTGCCCGCGGGGCCCGCGGGTCGCGGAACGGGTTGGCGATGTTCTGCTGCGGGCCGGCGTTGTCGAAGAACGAACCCTCGGGCGGAATGTCCGGCACGTCCCAGATCGGCGTCAGCGTCAGCGCGTCCAGCGCCCGCAGGCGCCCCTCGAAGCGCAGCAGCAGAAGATCGCCGACCGGCAGGGGCGTGACCAGGGGCAGCCGCTGCAGCGCCTCGATCGCGTTGAACACCTCGAGGTCTTCGTACGGCGCCAGCAGGCCCCGCGGCCGATCGAGCTGAACCCGCCAGACCGCGCGGTCTTCGAGCAGGTATTCGGCCTCGACGCCGGCGGTCTGCTGCTGCCCGTCGATCCAGGCCGCGATCGCCCGGGTGGTGTCACTGTCGGGTTCGGCTTCGGCCACGCGGGCGGTCAGGGCGCGGGCGGCCTGCCAGGCGCCGGCCTTGCCGAGCGCGACCCCGAGTTGCAGGTCGTGCCTGGCGCCGTCGGCCACGCCGGCCCAGCGCATCTCGCGGAGCACCTCGATCGCTTCGCCGAATCGGCCGCGATCGAGCAGGCGGGCGACCAGTTCGCTGCCGACCCGCGGCCAGTGTGCGCTGACGCGGTGGCGATGGAACAGGTCGCGAAGCACGTCGAGGTCGCCGGTTCGGGCGGCGTCGGTCAGGCGGGCCTGCACTTCGCCGTCGAACAACTGGCGGTACTGGGCCACGCCCTGTTCGGAGAGTTGTCCGTACAGCAGGAAGGCGTGTCGCCAGACAGGATAGAAGGTGCGGCTGGCCGGGGCGGCGACCAGGTTGCTGGGCAGGTCCATGATCCGGCCGATCAGTTCGATCGCGAGGCGGTGATCGCCGACCTGCAGGGCCTGCTCGACCTGGCTGGAGAGGACCAGGGCCTCGTTGCTCTGCGGGAGCGTGGCGAGAGTTGCCTGCCCGCGTCCGGCGGCGTCTTGGGCGACCGCGGCGGCAAGCATTCCCATCGACAGCAGCACTGCAAGCCGCGCGCGCAAGATCAGCTCAGCCTCCCCGGTCCTTGGGCCCTTGTCAGGATTACAGCAGGCCCGGGCCGATCTGGCCACTGCAAAACCGAAATCGGCGCTCGCCCGGCGGCGGACGAGCGGCCCCGAGGGCCTCCCGCCGGGAGCGACCGGCCGCGGAAAGCGAACGGGCCGCCCCACGTTATACGCGGGAGCGGCCCGATGGATTCGTTCGTGTCTGTTCCGGTCAGGGCGCCAGACCGCCGAAGAGCGGGTCCTGGGCGGTGGAGCAGAACGGCGGGACGGTGCAGAACGGGTCGTCGTTGACGCCCGGGGTGGTATCCGACCGGGCGAATTCAAAGACGGTCGGGTCGCAGTTCAGGATGGTGGTGCAGGGGTTGACCTGGTTCAACTGTGACAGGATCGTCCCGGTGCAGCCGGAGTGAAACAGCGAGCCGGCCGCGATCACGGCGCCGGTCTGGAACAGGTTGCGGTAGAAGCGACGCATGGCGATTCCTTTGCTGCCGGGGACGGTCTCAGGGAGTCTCGTCGACGACTGCGTTGGGGCAGTCGATCAGTGTGACGAACGGATCACAGAGGTCGAAGAACACGCCGCCGCTGCAGTTCAGCACGGAACAGGTGTCGAAGACGGCGAAAAAGCTCTGCAGCCCGAACTGGGCACAACTGGTCGGGACTCCGACCTGGAAAACGGTGGCCGCACTGCAGATCGCAGCGAGAGTCAAAAACTTAGCGCGAGCGTTGCTCATTCTGGTAGGCCCCTGCAAGTTCGGTTGCCGGAAGTCAGGGCACTATACGGCAACCCCAAGTGGGCCATCAACGGGCGGGGGCAAAAAACCACCCGGGGCGCCGCCCCCGTCCCTGTTCCGTTCGCGGGGACGGGTGCGCCACGGCGCGACCCGCGCGGCGGACGGCACTGCGACGATCGCCGTGGCAAACGCCCGTCCGCATCGCGTCCTGGCTCCCTCGCTCCCTGGCTCCCTGGCTCCCTCGCTCCCTGTTCTGTTCCCTGTTCCCTGTTCCCTGCAAAAAAACGAGGTGCACGCGACAGAATCGCGAGCACCCCGAGAATCTTCCGATTCGTGTGTGTCGAGCCTTAGCCGCCGAGAAGGCCGCCGAGGTTCAGACCGCCACCGATGTTCGGAATGCAGTTGTAGCCAAGCGCGGTCAGGAAACTGCCCGACAGCATGGCCAGAGTGAAAAACTTCTTCTTCATTGCTGATCTCCGTGTCCTCGCCGTAACCGGCGAGCTTCGTTGTCCGAATCGGCTGTCCCGTATGCCGGGGTCGTGATTAACCGACGGCCAACCACGCCCCAGGCGTGGCGCTGTTGGGAACCGACTTCCTGACAGGCTGAGGAAAGTCGGTTTTAGCCGAACAGTTCTTCGTTCAGTACGTCAATACCGATGTTCAGCCACAGGTTGTTGGTCGGGAAACCGCGACCGAAGATGCCTTCGACGAAACCGCCGAAGAAACCGCCGTCACCGCCACCCAGACCGCCGAGGCTCAGGCAACCCGAGTGCAGCAACGTACCGGCGCCGAAGACGGCGACACTAAGCTTAGCCCATTTGGCCTTCATGTATTTCTCCTTTTATGGCACAGGCCGCTTTCCCGCGACACCGTGCTCGCATTTCAGAACACTGCCGTGACAGACGGGGGTTTAGTCGATGCCCCGCAGCCAGATGGCATCGCCGACAAGGTCACCGAAGAAACGACCGCAGCCGACCTGGAAGGTCATCGCCACGAGGGTGATCAGAAAAGCCTTAGCCTTAAGTTTCATGTGCATTAACTCCTGAGTTCTTTGCGTGGTTTAGTCGAAGTTGACAGCGACCAGGATGCGCTGGACGACTGCACTAAGGCAGCCACCACCGGCACCGAGCGCAAAGGTCGTCGTGCCGACGAACAGGAACGCGCTCTTCCAAAACGCTTTCTTCATCGCGAGCCTCCATGTGAGACATTAAATACTTGACCGCCGGGGCCAAGCGACGTCGGCAACACACCGCCGCCATTTGCGTAATACCCTCGGCCGGACTCACGATCTGTGGATGCAGGTACAGCAGCGAAAATACGCTCGTACCCAGATGTGACCGCGCCGCAAACAATGGGAAGTGTATGCACTCGACTCCCCTTTGCAAGTCCGTCTAGACGAAAATCTTGGCGATATTTTCCGCCGTGACCGGTTCCACAACCCCCGCCTCCGTCACGATCCCCCGCACCAGTTCCGCGGGCGTCACGTCAAACGCCGGGTTGTAACAACCCGCACCCAACGCCACCACCTCACCCAGCGCACCCGAACGAATCTCATCACCCGACCGCTGCTCAATCGGAATCTCGGCACCACTCGCCAGAGACAAATCAAAGGTGCTCCGCGGCGCCGCAACGTAAAACGGGACACCATGGTACTTTGCGGCAATCGCCAACGCGTACGTCCCGATCTTGTTCGCCGCGTCTCCGTTCGCCGCGATCCGGTCCGCACCCGTCACCACCAGCCCGATCCGACCCTGCGACAACAGCGTCGCCGCCGCACCGTCACACAGCACCGTCACGTCGATCCCCGCCGCCGCCAGCTCGAACGCAGTCAGACGGGCACCCTGCAGCAGCGGACGCGTCTCGTCCGCGAACACCTGGAAGCGACGACCCTGCTCGTGCGCAACGTACATCAGCGACAACGCCGTACCGTACGCCACCGTCGCCAGGGCCCCCGCGTTGCAGTGCGTCAGAACACCACCACCTTCGGGGATCAGACCCGCACCGTGCTCGCCGATCCGCCGGCATACCTCGGCATCCTCCGCCAGGATCACCCCCGCCTCCGCCAGCAACGCCGACCAGACCTCCGCCGGCGAACCCGACGCCTCCGACGCCAGCCGACACATCCGACGAACCGCCCACTCCAGGTTCACCGCCGTCGGCCGCGACGAAATCAGGTACGCCGCCACCCTCTCCAGCTCCGCCTTGAACGTGGCCGCGTCCGCCGTCCGGAACGGCCGCGTCCCGAGGCAGACGCCGTACGCGGCGGCCACGCCGATCGCCGGTGCCCCGCGGACACACAACTCGCGGATCGCCAGCCAGACGTGCTGTTCGTTCAGGCAGCGACGGTACCGCACCTGGCCGGGCAGCAGCGTCTGGTCGAGCAGCAGCAGGGCGCCGTCGTCGGCCCCCTCCCAGACGATCGTCTCGGGCAGGCCGGCGGTCGGACGTTCGATCAGTTCGGCCGGGGCGGTCGTCATCGCTGTATCGCTCATCGGGGTGCAAACCTCATCATCGGGGTCGTGGTCGGGAAGGTCGGAATGAGGGCGCTGGGGCTCGAACCCAGGACCCGCGGCTTAAAAGGCCGCTGCTCTACCAACTGAGCTACACCCTCAACATGTCCGAAGCCCAAGACTATACGCCAACGTGCCGGGGCATGCCATCCGACCGCCGGGGATCAGTCGCCCGCCGCGGCCCCCACAGGCTGCACGCGGTCGCCGTCCAGAGGGCGCCGCAGCGAGTAGGCCGGCCAGATCTCCCCCTCGGCCGTCCCGTCGGCGGCGACGACCAGGATCCGCCCGACCGCGACCGCCTGCCGGGCGTCCGCCAGTACCACCCTCTGCCCCGCCGCCAGGCCGGAGCCGGCCGCCGTCCGGAATCGATCCCCGTCCGCGTGCGCAACCAGCACCGCCGGGACGGGCGCTTCGTCTCCGGCGAACGAGACCCGACACCCGGCCGGTATCGCGCCGTCACCGGCGACCGCGGCCAGCGCGGCATAGCTGTCCCGCACGCGGGCGACGGTCACGGCCCGCGTCGTTCCGTCCGGCAGCGTCACCCGACCGGCGGCCTCATCCGGAAGACCGTCGGTGCGGCCGAGGTCGACATAGGTCCCGCTTCCACCGGCCGGGACGAACGTCCGACCGACCAGATCCCGCGGGCGCGGGGTGGCGATCCGGGCCGGCGTGCCGGCGGCCAGTTCGTCCACGCTGTCGACGGGTGAGAGGCGGACGAGTCCGAAGCGGTCGTCGCGGCGATCCAGCACGCCGCGCGGGGCGTCCGCCGACGGGCCGAACCGCACCCGCTGCCCGCGGGCGCGAATGCCGGGCGGCAAGGCGATCCAGACGGCCGGCTCGCCGGACTCGTCCGGGAAGGCGACGGCGGTGCGAAGCGTCTGGTCCCGTCCGGGGGCGTGCCAGTGCTGGAAACGCATCCCGGTCGCGAAACGGACGCCCCCCGCCAGGGGGATCAGGCGGCCGAAGCTCTCCCCGGGGCCCGCGTGCAGGACATCGAACCGGGCGACGGGCTGGCCGGCGACGCGCAGCCACCAGGTCGCGCCGGCGGTGACGCCGTGGTCGCGGCCGCGGTCGAGCCAGGCGGTGGTCCCGGGCCCGAGCGCGGTCAAAGTCCCATAAATCGGGAGCCCTTGAAAGTCGCGGGATTCGACCGGCTGCGTGGCCGGGGTGTGGATTCGGGTATCCGAAGCTGTCGCGAGCGGCTCGAAAGCGAGCAAGCTCAGCAGGAGCAGAAGGTTACGGAACATGCGCGAATCCTAGTCGCCGGCTGAACACCTTGCCAGCGCGAGGTCGTTCGGGGGGCGCAGCAAAGAGCCCCGCGGTGGGTGGCCGCGGGGCTGATCTTCGCAGGAGGAAACGCAGAAGAAGGTTCATGAGGGCATACGGCGGGGTGCGTGGGATGGTTCGGCGTTTTCTGGATTTTTCTTCGCCGGTCGGCCGGGCTGGTGGCCACGCCTGCCAGTTGGTATAGTCTAGGTCGTCTGGTCGCAGCGGCTTGCGTGCCGCGGCCGGGCGTTTGTTCATTTTCTCGGTGCGGGCAACCACTTCTGGTTTGGCCGTCTCAGGACGGCCGTGGGTCCCGTTTTTTTCCAGATCAACCGCGGTACGGCTCCAGCCGTGCAAAGGGGGCGGTGAAACGATGCGTCAGCCGATCTACAACCTTCACAACCACACGCCGTTCTCAGACGGGGCCTACGAGATCGACGAGATCTGCGAGGCGCACCTCGCGCTGGGTGATCTGCCGGTGGCCGGAATCGGGATCAGCGATCACCTGTTCTGCACGCCGAGTTCGCGCGAGGTGACCAACCCGCGTCAGTTCGAGAAGCTGTTCTCGTCGGAGACGCGCGGCTACGTGGAGACGGTGCTGGAGGCCCGCCGGCGGTGGGAAGGCAAGCTGGAGATCCTGGTCGGCTGCGAGGTGAACTGGTCGCTGAACAAGGCCCACCTCGATTCGATCCGCGGGCTGCTGGACGGTGTCGACTACATCCTCTTCGAGTGCATTGACTGGGCCGGGCTGACGCAACTGGCGAACCAGTCGAAGCGTTGGCCGTGCGCGCTGGGCCTGGCGCACGCCGACGTCAGCCGTGAGTTCCCGAACACGTCGATGGACCAGGTCGTCCGAACGATGGCGAACGCGCGGATCTTCTACGAAGTGAACTCGAAGTTCCTGCCGCTGGAGCAGCAGAACAACTGGTACCGGCTGCTGCCGAAACACAAGATCCGGCTTGCGCTGGGGACCGACACGCACGATTCGCTGCGTGCGGTCGACACGCTCCGCGATCTGCACGCCTACGTCTGTGCCCGCGGCCTCGAGCAGAAGCTGTTCGTCCCGCCGATCAACGCGATGGCCTCTTCCTGACCGCCAGGTCCGGACTGCGGGGCCGCGAAACGACCGGCCGCGAGAGACCGTGACCTGCGCACGCTGCCCGCCGCCACTGAGACCCTGAACACTGATACCGTCGGCTGACCGCGCTCACGGGGCGGGGTCTTCGCGTCCCAGTTCCGCGAAGGCCTGGCGGCGCAACTGGCAACTGTCGCAGCGACGGCAGGCCCGGCCGGACGGGTCGGGGTCGTAGCAACTGCGGGTCAGTCCGTAATCCACGCCCAGTTCGAGCCCGCGCCGGATGATTTCCGGCTTGGTCAGGTGCATCAGTGGCGCGTGGATCCGGACGGGGCTGCCCTCGATCCCGGCCCGGGTCGCCAGGCCGGCCATCCGCTGGAACGCATCGAGGTACTCCGGGCGGCAGTCGGGATAGCCGCTGTAGTCGACGGCGTTGACCCCGATGTAGATGTCGCGGCTGGTCCGCACCTCGGCCAGGGCGAGCGCATAGGAGAGGAAGATCGTGTTGCGGGCCGGGACGTAGGTGATCGGCACGGAATCCTCGCCGGCCTGCAGGTCGCGGTCCTTGGGCACCTCGATTTCGGCGGTCAGGGCGGAGTGGCCGAAGGTGCGGAGATCCATCGAGACGGTCAGGTGTTCGGATGCGCCCAGCGCGCGGGCGACGTCGGCGGCGGCGGCGAGTTCGACGGCGTGGCGTTGTCCGTAGCGGAAGCTGAGGCCGATGCAGTCGTGCCCGGCGTGGCGGGCGATGGCAAGCACGGTGGCGCTGTCGAGTCCGCCGGAGAGCAGGACGATGGCGGGAGCGGCCATGGCTGGTCCTCGTGAGGCCTTTCGGTGGCGTGGCGGGCCCGCGCCGACGCATCTCCAAATCATACTTGAAATCCAGGTTTTTCGGCCGGGGGCGTGGGACAGTTGGGGCCGGGATCGGTGATGCAAGGAGCGTTCCGTTGGGTGAAAAGCGGGCGGGTGAAGTTTCTACTTGGCGCCGGCGGAAGCGCTCTAACAGTGCGGTATCGGCAGGATCTGCGCGTCTTCCGGAGCGTGTCCGGCGGTGGCGGTTTTTCCGGCGCGGGCTGGTGCGGGTTGAATCGGCCGTCGGGTCCGCGAAGGCTTTTGTGAGCGGCGGACTGGAGCCGCCGCCGGCCCGCGGTTCCGGGAATGGGCGGGCGTTCGAGGGAGCGAAGCAACGAGGGGAAGGAAACCGCCAACCGCGCTTCCCGGGACCCACCCCGCGCGTGCCGAACCTGGTTTGAAACGGGAGCTGTCCTGACCCAGACGCCCCCGCTACAGGTTCGGCCGCGCCGGTTGACGGCGACCCGTGTTTTCCAACTCGCAGACTGCCGTCGTGACGCGCGTGGCGTTGCGGGCGTTCTGCGCTCGGAGGTTGTTGATGTACACGACGAATCTGCGTCGAGGCCTGCTGCTCGGTTGCACGGTCGGGCTCCTGCTGCTGCCGGGCGGCGCTGTCTTCGGACAGTCCCGCGCGGACCAGGCGAAGGCGCTGGTCGATGCGCCCGAGGTGGTCCGGCTGATCGAGGAGGGTCGAATCGGACTGCGCGACGCGATTGCGGTAGCGGAAAAGCACACCAGCGGACACGCGCTGACCGCGCGGGCGATGATGGTTGTGCAGGGCTCTCCGGAGGGGAAGGCCGATTCATACCGCAGCAACATGTCGCCGCGCCGGCTGGTCTACCAGGTCGAGTGCTTCGACAAGGGCAAGCTGCTGGCGGTCCGCGTTGACGCGGAGACCCGGCAGGTGTCCGAGGTCAAGCCGATGGCGCCCGCGCAGCGCGCGGCGAAACCGTAAGGGAGCTGCGGCTCCTCCTTGAGAACCCCGGGGGCGCGTCGCACGCCGGCGTCGCTCCCGGGGGGGGTTGGAGAAGGGAACAGGGAACAGGGAACAGGGAACAGGGAGCGAGGGAACAGGGAGCGAGGGAGCGGTTGTAGGGTGCGTCATCGACGCGGCCGACCGCGATTGCTGCCACGCGGAAGCCGCAGGCGTCGATGCCGCACCGCTTGGCAATTCCATCCACCGTACCGGATGAAGCCCGACGCAGTGGCAATTCC
>JAUIEC010000033.1 GCA_030428945.1 Phycisphaerae bacterium
ACCGTGTAGGCACCCGCCACCGGAGCCAGCAGACCGTTCCCGGTGCTGGCGGTGCGGTTGGTCAACGTCTCCGGCCCGTAGATCTTCACCGCGGTGTAACGCCCATCCAGCGACCGATTGAGCTGCCTCGACAGCACCTGCCAGTTGCCGGTTCCGGTGCCGGATGTGTCCTGACCGAAGTCATTCAGCCGCAGCGTGACCTCCGGGGCGGCCCGCAGATCCCTGATTCGCCACTTCCGCGTCCCCGGTTCCCACAGGATGCGGGTCGACGGATACCACTGCAGCACCCGCTCGATGGCACTGCGGACAGACTCCGACTCAAAGACCAGTTTCTCCTGCGGCTTCGCGGTCATCGCGGAGATATCGCTGGCCTCCCACGCGGTATCGTTCCCCTCATTGGTCCCGTCACCGGGGGCCGCGTTGACCCAGTAGAGCGGGTGGTACTGGTCGCTCAGGATGGTTTCGATGATGGTTTTGATGTCGGCATCGTGGGCACGTTCGTAGGCGTAGTCGTCGTCTGAATCAATCTTGCTGTTGAACACCAGCCGGGGCACGCCTGCGTTGTTCGGGACCGGGGGGGTGTCCGGAACCGTGCCCTGATTCCACTGCAGATTGAAGACGTTGTGAGTCGTCGCGGCCCGGTGGGTCGGATCGTAGGCGGTCACGCTCACCAGGTTGGCGTCATCGCCGGGATCCACGATCGCAACGAACCCCTCGAACAGCGGAGCATCCTCCGACTGATCGGCCGCCGAATCGTCCCAGAACCGGATGAACGTCCCCGGCGGGATCGGCATCGTGTGCTGGGGCACGTGCTGGGTGAAGGTCAGCTCCGCCGGGTGGCTGTAGCCCGCCTTCACCTTGATGTCGCTGATCTTCTCTGCCGTCAGATCGACGTCGACATAGGCGGAGAATGCCCCGGTTTGTGTCTGCATCTGCAGTGCCATCACCGCCCCCTGCTGGATCGCTGGGCGCGGGCGCGCTGGCCGGTATCCTTCGATGCGTCGAGTACGTTTTCCAGTTGCTTGTGGATCTGGTCGACCTGCTGCTGCAGTTCCTCCGTCGTCTCCGCGTTCTGCTGGGCCGCCTTGGCCGCGACCGCCAGGGCGGACGCCTGCGACTTGCTCAGGTTCCCCGACTTGATCGCCTGATTGATCACGCCGCGGGACAGCTCGCGGGTCGCTCCACCGATTTCATCCTGGCCGATGTTGCCGCGGGCCGCGTCGCGCCTGGTGTCCCGGAACGCCTGCCGGCGGGCCATCTCCTGTTGCCGGCGGAACTGTGCTTTCTCCCGATCGGTCGCGAACATCCCGGGTTTGTCGAGATTGCTGATCGACTCCCGGGCTCGCTGTTCGGTGATCTTCTTGAGGATGTCATCCTGCGAGAATGACCCCTCCAGCTTCTTGAGCGTGCCGGACTGATCCATCCCGCCCCGCAGGGTGTCGACCTGTTTCTTGAACTCCGCGAATCGCTGTTTCTGGGCCTCTTCCTCTTTCTTCATCGCGTCGAACATCGCCTGAACTTTCGCCCGCGATGCCTCTTCCTCCGCGGCCTGTAGTTCCTGCTGGCGTTGCAGCTCCCGCTGGTACGCCTCTTCCCGGTCGCGGTCGAGCTGCACTTCCGCTTCGTGTTCTTTCCGCGCCCGCTCTTCGATGATCTCGACCCGCCGCCGCTCCAACTTCGCGACGGCCTCGATTGAATCGGCCCGCTCTTTCTCGGTCCGCTCAAGCTGAGTCGCCAGATCGATTTCCCGTTCCAGCCGCAGCTCGATTTCGTGCAGGCTGTTGACCTGTTTCAGGATCTCATCGTCCTGGCGTTTCAGCCGCTGGTCGAGAATGCTGTTGATCTGCTGCCCGGCCGCCTTGGCGTTCTGAGCCAGCTCCCGCTTGCGTTCCTCCAGCGCCAGAATCCGCTCCCCGGCGCGGATCGACTGCTCTTCACTGAGGATCGTCTCATCCATGATCTGGCGTTGAATCTCCAGAGCTTCGTTGATCTTTTCCAGGTTGGTCAGTTGGCTGATCTGTGCCATGCGGGCGCTCTGGTCGAGCGTTTCGGTGATTGACTGCTGGACCTGCGCGTTCCGCTGGCGCGACGCCTGCAGCTCCTGCTCACCGGCCGACATTCCGGAAAAGACCTCGCTGACATACTCGACGTCAGCCGCGATCTCCCGCACCACCCGCTGCAGTCCGGGCCGGCTGGCGATCGAATTCATCAGCGACTTCACCGACGATTCCGCCCCCCGGATACTGGCGTCGATCTGCTGGAAACCTTCGTAGCCCTGTTCGGCGAACTCCGCGATCGCATCCCGGGCCGCGACAAAGGTATCCTTGAGCAGCCGCCCGCTCTCAATGGTGGCGTCAACGCTGGTCGCCAGGGCGGTGACCCGTTCTTCCTTCGACGCCAGCCGCTCCGCCGCCTGTTCGGCGTCGCGCGTCGCGGCCGCGGTCCCGTCCATCGCGTCGGCGATCCGCTGCACTTCCTCCCGGTACGCCTGGGCCTTGCGTGCGTCGAGTTCTTCCTCGACGTCG
>JAUIEC010000020.1 GCA_030428945.1 Phycisphaerae bacterium
AGAGAGCCAGAATTTAGCTTGTCGCGATGAACGCGGTCATCGCCGCAGAACGGCGGCTCGGTTTCGAGCCTCGAGATGTATCTGATGACAAGTGCGGATACGACGTGGAGTCGCGCGACCCAAGTCACGACGCGCGGCTGCGCTTTATCGAGGTGAAAGGCCGCGCGAAAGGCGCGGAGACTGTCACCGTAACAAAGAATGAGATTCTCACCGGGCTCAATAAACCTGAGCAGTTCATTCTCGCGCTGGCCGAAGTTGATGGCGATGACGTAGACGTGTGCTACGTACGACGACCCTTCGGACGGGAGCCAGACTTCGGTGTGACGAGCGTAAACTACAAGCTGGCGGAGTTGGCAGCGCGGGGGGAGCCGCCTAAGTGATCAAGCCGCCTGACTATTTCGAGGGCATCCGTTCAAGAGCTGCGAGGCGTTGGGAGCAGCTTGAGCACGATCCCGAGCTAGCTGGCCCCTGGCACCAGCTGTTCAAACAGGTCCAAAGCCCCCGCCATGTGATTTCTGAGCTCCTACAAAATGCCGACGATGCAGGCGCCACCGAAGCTTCGGTCGAGATTGAAGACGATCAATTCGTCTTCTCGCACAATGGCGAGGACTTCATTGAAGAGCATTTTGGCTCTCTGTGTCGCTTTGGCTACTCGAACAAACGTGCCCTCCATACGATCGGATTTCGCGGAATCGGCTTTAAGAGCACATTTAGTCTTGGTGATGAGGTGGAGCTGTTTTCTCCCACACTCGCGATCCGCTTCTGTCGGAAACGCTTCACAGAACCAATATGGATCGAAAGCAGGAAGGACGCTCGGCTAACCACAATTCAAGTCGCAATCAAGGACGCTCACCGTGCGCGGGAGCTTCGCAAGAATCTCAACGAGTGGGTCAAGAGTCCTGCGTCGCTGCTCTTCTTTCGGCACATTCGGTCCCTGCGGATCGGGGAGCAGATAGTACGATGGGATTCGCTTGGTCCCGGGCCAGTACCTGGCTCCGAATGGATGGCATCGACCGAGAATGCTGATACCCAGTATTTGCTCATTCGATCTGACGAGCAGGCGTTTCCGAGAGACGCCCTCGATGAGATTCGTCAGGAGCGAATGGTGGGAGTTGATGAGGAGTCGCCACTTCCTCCCTGCCGCGTCGAGATCGTATTGGGATTTGAAGGTCGACTGTTCGTCGTTCTGCCCACCGGCGTGAAAACAGAGTTGCCTTTTGCATGCAATGCCCCGTTCATTCAAGACCCCGCCCGTGTAAAGATTAAAGACCCTGAGACATCGCCAACAAACCGTTGGCTTCTCGGTCGCGCCGGTCAGCTGGCTGCCTCAGCAATGCTGACGTGGCTTGAACATGAGTCAATTGGACATGCGCAGCGGAGCCACGCATACCAACTCCTTCCTGACGTAGATCGCGATGACAATTCCCTGGAGGGTACGTGCGCAACGCTTTGCGAAGAATCATTCGAAGAGCATATAAGCGAGGCCGCGTTTCTTCTATCGGAGTCTGGGCACCTCGAAGCCAAGGACAGATGCACGAGTGTCCCAGACGAGCTCCTGGAGGTGTGGTCACAAGAACAGGTCATTGCTCTATTCGCCGGCAATGACCAGGCAATACTGAGTCGGCATGTCGAGAATGACGCCCGTCAGAAGCTGGTGAATTGGCGGTTTCTTCCCGAGATCGACGTGTCGGACGTTATTAGCACGCTTGAGTCGGACCACTTGCCACGACCCGAGTCGTGGGCAAAGCTTTTGAGGTTGTGGGCGTTTATTGCGGAAGAGGTTGTTGGGCCATATTCGTTCAAAAGGCACCGTGGTGTGCGTATTGTGCCTGTCCAAGGCTCAGATGTCTTGTACTCAGCTGACGAGGTCGTAAGACTCGGCGAGAAGAAGCTGCTCCACGCCGCAGAGGATTGGCAGTTCTTGGCCAAGTATCTTCTCGTGCTAAACCAAAACTGGCCACGCTATCTTGCAGAACAACGACGGCAGGCCGAGAAAGATGACGACGAAGAGCTTCGTGAAGTGGTTGAGTCTTCATATTCAGTCTTAGACTCCCTCAAACTAACTGAGGCAAGTGATGTCGGCCGCGTAGTTGAACAAGTTGCAGCGAGGTTTTTTGAGGAGGACGATGGCGATCTGACAGATTGCGTGCGCTTTGCTCAGATTGCCGCAACTCTTGGTGCGACCGTTCCCGCAGATTTCCAATACGTCACGCGAGACGGATACCGAACTCCCGTGAGCGACGTAGTAGCTGTGGATGAGTTGGGCGATCTTGATCAGTACGTACCTGCCGATTGGTATCGAGACCACGTCTTGGATGCATCCTACACGGCGGACTTCCAGTCATGCGATCGTGAGGAATGGTGGCAATGGGTGCGAATGGGCCGCAGCGGCTTGCTCACGTTCCTACCCCTCGCTCAATCACGAGAGAACATCTGGAGCCGGCAGAAGTTGCGGGAGGCCCTGCGAGAAAGGGGGTGTGAGGAAGAGCCATACTACCCTTACAAGCCCAATCAGTTTCTGATCGAGGATTGGGACTTTGAGGAAGCAGCTTGGAATCACTGGCGCCAATGCTCAAAGGAGTCGGCGGAATTCTGGGGGGCTGTGTTCAGGCGGATCCTGCAACAGCCGCCATCCTACTACTCCCGAGCGTTGAATGCACGAGCATTGCAGGTCGCCACTACGGGCAGCACACAGCGCGTCACGAGTGAACCTGTGCTTCCTGCATGGATCGTCAAATTCCGAGGCCTTCCATGCCTTCCGGATACACGAGGCCGTAATCGGTTGCCTGCCGAACTTCTCAGGCGCACGACTGAGACTGAATCACTCCTTGATGTCGAACCATTTGTGCACGGTGACTTCGATACGGAAACCACAAGGCCGCTCCTCGACCTTCTTGGGGTAGGAAGCAAACCAACAGGGCCGGACCGCTTGCTCAGCCGCCTTCGTGCTCTGGCAACAGCTGATGATCCTCCCGTCTACGAAGTCGAGAAGTGGTACCATCGGCTCGACCAACTGATCGACAAGTGCTCCTCGGACGAGTCGGCGGAGATTCGGACTGCGTTCAACATCGAGAGGCTGATTCTGACCGATGCGGGTAAATGGACTCGCGCTGGTGAAGTCTTTCTTGCGGCCGATGATGAAGATGTTCCAGATGTTCCCATCATCCACGCGGCTGTTGGCCACCTGTCACTCTGGCATAAGGTTGGCGTCGCTGATCGTCCGACGGCCGAGCGGATCATGGACTGGTTGGCGGGCCTGCCTTCCGGGGAGGGCCTCCAAACCGATGAGCTGAGGCGCGTTCGATCGCTCCTGCCCCGATACCCGGAACGGATTTGGAATGAGTGCGGCCATTGGCTGAATCTCGAAGGCGAATGGACGCCGACGGAAGAGCTCGGCTACTCGCTAACGATGCAGGCTCTCGTTCCTTGGAAGCACCTGTTCAAACCCGTCAAACAGAAAACAGCGGACCTGCAGAAGCTATCCGCGGACGTCTGCCAACAGCACCCGTTTTCTACGCTCCGAAGTCTGGCGCACTGTGTCGAAGATCGTTTTCAGGAGCAGCTGTTCGACTTGCCTGAGCCATCTCGAAAGCCCTGGCTCACGGCTCTGGGCAACGGGCTACGGCGTGTCGAGTTGGACGACGATGGTGAAACATCTCGCGTGCGTCAATTGGCGAACCGCTTGGCTACGACCGGCTGGCAGGTCGCAACCGGTCTCGAAACTGTACCGTACGTGGATGATACGCCCGCCGGCACGCCACGGCGCATTGACGTGCTCTGGAAGGACGGCTTGCTGTATGTTGAAGACCGTTCTGCTGCGAAGATGGCTCGGTCAGTTTCCCTGGAGCTTGGGCGTGTCTTCGGCCGACAGGAGATCGCGGACGCAATCAAGCTCTGTTACGACCGCTCGCCAGAATTCGTTACGGAGTGTCTCGAAGAGAACTTCACGCTCGCTCCTGCCGCCGAAGTCGAAGCGCTTGCCACAGAACCCGTTCCCGTCGCGGCTGCATCCACCTCATCGGGAGAACAGCCACACAATGCTGTGGCCGATACCGGCGCAGGCGGCGAAGACCGGACAGAAGCCGAGTTCGATGCAGAGGCCGCTGGCAGTTTCGGCGATGGCGAGCCCGAGCGGCCGGGCGAGGACCTTGGCGACTCAGCCGACGATTTCGACGACACTTCTCTGGACAACGATGAACTCGACACCGAGACCGAACACGCCCCCGTCACGCCGCCCAAGCCTCGGTCCGCCAAACCCGCCAAGCCGTCGCTGCTAGAACGGTTCGCACGCGCAGGCGGTTACGTGAAAGACGGAGATGAGCGGTTCTATCACCCGAATGGGGGATGGATCGAAAGAGTCGGCGGACACACGTTTCCATGGGAACGGCGGTCCGCATCGGGCGAACTGCTCAGGTGCTACTGGCCCAAGGACCACTGCATTAAACGAGACCCACTTCAACTTGACGCCGACGTTTGGGAGCTCTGCAAAAACCACCCCGACAAGTACGCGCTCCTCCTGGCGGATGGCGACGATACACCAATCGAAATCACCGGCGCAAAGCTCACGCAAATGTGCGAGGGTGGAGAGTTGACGCTCTATCCGGCCAAGTATCGACTCGTCTACAGCCACGATGTGAAGGGGAGCGACGCATGACTCAGCTTGTGGTACCTTCGCATACTCTGACACTCGTAGCTCCCCAAGGTGTCAGCTCGCTGCCTTTGGTTGAGCTAGACAAGGCCAAGGTAAGGGCGGAACGAAGGCACCTTCAACTTCGAAAGGGATCAAAAAAACGGCGGGAGGCAGACTGTTCCTACGGAGACTTTGGAAGGAGCCTACGCTTCAATGCCTGGGAGCTATGCCACGCGGCCAAGAAGACGGAGCTTACGCGCACCTTCACTCAGCTACAGGTTGACACCCTTGGCATTCTGTTTGCGCATGAACATCATTCCCGGTTTGTTTGGGACACGGAAAACCTCCGATGTGCCGACGGCAGCGGCATGTGGTTGGAGGACTTCAGCGGAACAGGGCTGGCCGGCCGTGTCGGCGAAGCGCTCGCCTACCTGGCAATGATCAAACTCTGGGGATATGTCTATTGGGATCGAATCGCCAGTGTATGGCTAAGAGCCGCCCGCAGCGCTCAGATAGAGCACCGAGATATGGTGCAAGTGGCGCGATACACTGGGAATCTAGTTGGCAACCTGCCGAGTCTTCAGCCCGATTTCATCTTTGAAAAGTCTGATCGCACCTTGTCACTGATGGAAGCGAAAGGTAGCTTCGTTACACCGGGGAACAATCGCCCTGACGTAAAGAAAGCCCTTAAGCACGGCCTGGAACAACTCGATGCCTGGGCGTCATTAATTACGCCTGCTCCCAGCAACAGTGTCGCCATCGGCAGTCTGTTACGCGAAGCTAGCGACCCTTGCGAAGACCCGTCTTTGATGGTGCATGTTGACCCGCCGCCAACGGGCCGCCCCATAATTGACCCAATTGCTTTGCCACCGGACGGCCTTAGGCGAGCGAATTACGGGGCATGGTTGGGTCAGATGGGTTTCAGGGGGAGCGGGAGCGCCCTGGCTGACGGCCGTCAGGTCGAAACGCGTCCGATCGTGCTGCCGGTCGTAACGTTGAACGGGCGGGATTTTGCGCTGAGCACGCAGGGCTGGCGTGTGGACCGACGTTGGCCACGACTGTTTCCTTGGTGGCATTTTGAATTACTGGAGGACATTCCCCCGGAACTTCGAATCGACCTGATGCGCGATGCAGGGGTCACGGGTTTGTTCGTCTCTGGCTTAGAGGTGACGATCCTTAGAGCGGTAAGTGACGCCCTGAGAATGGCATCCTCGCAAGCCTTAATGGAACTGCAGCCAATTGTCGACTTCGACACTCGTGAAGGCCGACAGCCCGAGGGCTTCTACGGCAGCGTCATGCCTGATGGGAGTTTGCTCGGAATCGTGAGTAGCAATCTCCTTGGCCAACAGTTCAGAACTGAGACATTCGCGCTATGACAAGGCGGCGCATCTAGTTGAGGATGTGGACGAATCATGGCCAAGAAGAAAAAGACTGCGAAGAAGAAGGCTCGCCGGAATGCTCCTCCAACCGTAGAGCGCCGGATACTGTTCTACCGGATCGACTGCGGGACTGACGATGCTGGTGAGCCGATCGCCTATGACCCCGGGCCGCCATTGCGCCGAATCAACGGCCTGCCTTGGACCATGACGGGACGATATCAACCGAACTCAGATGGATCCGTGACGTGCAGTTGGATCGATCGCGTTCAAGCCAACCAGCGAATGCAGCTTGCGACAGTTCGCCGCACCGCGCTGCCGCTAATGGAAGACGGAAGCGGCACACTGTCGTCCTTGGGAATTCCTGCCAGCGCGGGGCTGGCTGAGATCACGCATCTTACGTTTTTTCCATCGAACATCCTTGGCGCCGTCTTCAATTTCTACGGCCCGCGACCTACGCGCCTTGCAAACTACCTCAAGTCAAAGGTGCCCGGAACTCCTGCTGATCTCACGATCGAACCGCTCATCAAGACCGACGTTGCCGAGGAGCTTGAGCGGTTCGAAACACTTCGACTCGTTGATCTCCGCATCCGGCCGTCGTACGTCTCGGTGGTCGAAGAGGCTGATGAGAGTCTTGGTGCTGCGTTCGATGCAACCACTAAGGCGGTCACGGACGACCTGCAGGAGGCGCAGATCGTTCTCAAAACAGGTCGTAAGCGAGACGCCGATCTCGGAACCTCGATTCGTGGTTTCGTACGGCGGCTGCTGGGTCGCGACGACCTTCACGAAAATGCCACGCGATTCCAAGTCGGCGGTCTGGACACGGATACGCAGCGAACGGCGGTGGTCGACCTATTGAGCGACAAGCTCGTAAGCACCAAGCGAATCATCAAAGAGAGTACACGCTCCAGGGCACTGGACAACAACTCGGCTTACAACGCGATACAGCAAGCGTACGACGAACTGAAGGACGAGTTGGAAGCTGCGGCCTCGTTGGAGGTTGACGATTGAGCCGAAGACGCTCTAGTTCGCTTTGCCGCTTCTGGGGCCTGCACTTTCTCTGGTGCGAGCTATTTCTCGTAGGCCTCGCAAGCGCCGCGTTTGTCGTTTGGTCACTCAAGTACGGTGGTGAGCAACACGTGCTCCAGTTCATGGAGGACCGCCGCGGCACGATCTATGGCGTGCTCGCCGGGATCTTCGGCTCTCTACTTGGCTTTGCCATCGCAGCCGAGGCGATTGTGCTGAGCCTGTCGGGCAGCGACAAGTTGTCGATCGTGCGAAACAGCAAACATTATCCAACCCTCTGGCGTGTGTTTCGCTGGACGATTCGCACCTTGGCCGTCGCGACGGTTGCCGCACTGATTGCCTTGGTCCTTGACCGCGACAAGGCTCCGTGGATGTTGTGGTTGTACATCTGCGCCGGGTTCGCGCTGCTGGCTGCGGCACAGTTGGCTCGCACGATTTGGGTGCTCGAACAGGTCGTGAGCGCCGTTTCCGCCAAGAAGGGAGGCGACTGAGACGATGCCCCTCGCATTGACGCTGCGCCGCCGCAAAGAGGTTAGTCCATTCTTGCGACAACTGTGTCGTGTCGCGACAGCACCAGGTGGAGACCGCTTGTTCCTTTGCTCAGGATTCTTCGCTGACTTTGTGCTCGACGATGAGCGTCTGCGAGAGGCGATCAAGCAGGGCTGCCAGTCCGGATACCTCGTGATGATTGGTGGAATGTTCGAAGATCGAAATGCGCCGGGCACGAAAACTGACAACTACAAGTACTTCATCCAGTTCGCGCAACGCTTGCGGTCGGACGGTGTGGACGTACGAGCGTACGAATCGACACACCCAAACTGGCACAGCAAGCTCGCTGTTCGGCTTAGTGACTCCAGGCCACTGGCTGCGATTGTCGGCAGTAGCAATCTCACCCTTCCAGCCCTTCGAGAGGGCGGAGAAAAGTGGAATCTTGAGTCAGATGTCACGATTTGGCTGCCGGAGCTAAACAGTCACTTTGAGTCACGCGACAGTGAGCTGGACGCTCGCGAATTCGCGCTTCTCAATCTCGACGAGCGAGACGAGCTTAACGAGGAAGGACGGCTGGCAGACTTGTTTCAGCTAGTTGTGGACCTAAAAAAGGACAAGCAGTTGCTGAAGATTCCTGAGGATAAGAAAGAGCAACGTCCGTAACCGTTGATCAGTGGAGCAATTCGCCTTGGCTCGACGTAAGAAACTAATCGAAGTCGCCTTGCCGCTGGAGGCCATCAATAAGGAATCCGCGCGCGAGAAGTCGATCCGGCACGGGCACCCGTCGACGCTGCACCTGTGGTGGGCGCGTCGGCCGCTAGCCGCATGCCGAGCGGTTCTGTTTGCTCAGTTCGTCGATGATCCTGACTCCGATCCGGCCTATCGCAAGGCCGATGGTTCGGTCGACGAAGATGCTGCGGGTCTGAAGCGAGCGCAGCTCTTCAACCTGATCGAAGAGCTCGTCAAGTGGGAAAACTCGAACAACGAACGGGTCATCAACGCTGCTCGGGCCGAGATCGCGCGCTGCGTGGCCAGCTTGCTGATTGAAGAGGGCAAGCTCAGCAAGGACACCATCATCCACGGCGACGACGAGGGCCAGCCCCATTCGAAGGGTCCGCTATCAGGGGAGTTTCGGACCGCCTGGGATCTGGTCGTCCACGGCCACGGCGACCTGGACGGCCTCCAGCAGCGGCGCATGCGATTGTGCCCGCCAGATGTCGTTAATCACTTCCTAGCCACCTACGCACCGCCGGTGCTGGACCCGTTCGCGGGCGGTGGGAGCATCCCGCTGGAAGCACAGCGGCTCGGTCTACGTGCCTACGCGAGCGATCTCAATCCTGTACCGGTGTTGATCAACAAGGCCCTGATAGAGATTCCGCCGAAGTATAAGGATCAGCCTCCGGTGAACACAGAGTGGCAAAACAAGTCTTCACAGGAGCAGGCGGTTACATCCTGGGCCAGGGCGGAAGGCATCGCACAGGATGTCCGGTACTACGGCCGTTGGATGCGCGCTGAAGCTGAAAAACGCATCGCCCACCTCTACCCCGCAGTGAAGATCACGAGCGACTTGGCTAAGGATCGGCCTGACCTGCAGAACTACGTAGGTCAGGAGCTGCCGGTAATCTCTTGGTTGTGGGCTCGCACCGTGCCGTCGCCCGATCCCTCTGCCGGCGAGGCACATGTGCCACTCTTGCGGACTTTCATGTTAAGCACAAAGAAGGGTCGCGAGGCATATGCCTATCCGCTGATTGATCGGGATAGCAACTGCTATGAATTCACGATAAGGCTGGGCCGCCCGCCGGCCACGTTTGATGCGGACGCCGGAACCGTAAGTCGAAGAGGCGGGAAATGCATTCTGACTAACGCCTCGATGCCTTTCCCACATATTCGGCAGCACGCCAAACAGGGTCGAATGGGCATTCGTTTGCTCGCCATCGCCGTCTTGGGTAGACGAGAACGGCTGCTCGTCCCGCCGCTTGTCGAGCACGAGACGGTTGCCCGTTCTGCTGCGCCGGCATGGCGACCGGAGGCACCCATGCCACTCAAACACCGTAACTTCCAACCACCGGTCTACGGCATGGAGACCATGGGGGACATATTCACCGATCGCCAACTTGTAGCGCTCAACACGCTTGCTGACACCGTTGGACAAGCAAGACAGAATGTTGCGCAAGATGCCGCAAACGCCGGCCTATCTGCGACGACGAGTACTGAGTACGCGGATGCTGTCGCAACGTATCTCGCGGAAGCGGTCAGCAAGACAACGGCCTTCCACTGCTCCCTCGCAACCTGGCGCACGGATGCGATGAAAACCGGACGCGCGTTTGGGCGCCAAGCAATACCAATGACATGGGACTTTGCCGAAGTAAACCCGTTTGTTGATGCCGGCGGATCGTGGAATGAGTTATTTGAGTCAGCCGAGAAAACTATTCGCGAATTACCTGCTTGTGCTGTAGGAAGCGTACAACAGCGAGATGCTACCGCGCCCTTCTTTGCGGACGACATCATCATCTCGACTGACCCCCCGTACTACGACAATGTGGCGTACGCGGAGCTGTCAGATTTCTACTACCCGTGGTTGCGCCGAACCCTTAGAGGCGTATACCCAGAGCTCTTTGCAACGGTCGCAACGCCAAAAACAGACGAATTGGTTGCTGCTCCGCACCGATACGGTGGGAACAAGCGAGAGGCGCGTGACTTCTTCGAAGATGGTCTACGAGAGGTCTTTCGGCAAGCAAAGCGTGCCGCGGCCCGGAGCGCTCCCATCGCTGTCTATTATGCATTCAAGCAAGCCGAATCGGCTGAAACGTCGAGTGGTGATGCGGTCGCGTCCACCGGATGGGAGACGATGCTCGAAGGACTCTGTGATGCAGAGTTAGCGGTTAACGCAACGTGGCCAATGCGCACCGAATCAGTCGTCGGGCTTAAGTCGGTTTTTAATTCATTGGCGTCGTCGATTGTGCTCGCCTGTACGCCAAGAAGCGAAGATTCCATCATGACGACGCGCCGAGATTTCCTTAACGCCCTGAAGCGGGAACTTCCTGATGCAGTTCGCAAGCTTCGAAGTGGGAACATCGCACCAGTCGACTTGGCTCAAGCAGCAATTGGGCCCGGGATGAGCGTCTACAGCCGGTATTCCAAGGTGGTCGAGTCTGACGGATCTAAAATGGTCGTCCGGACGGCCCTGGCGCTAATCAACCAAGTGCTGGACGAAGTCCTTGCTGAACAGGAAGGCGAGTTTGACGGTGATACGCGTTGGGCGGTCGCGTGGTTCGAGCAGTACGGGACGCAGGATGGACCGTACGGAGTGGCGGAGACACTAAGCAAAGCTAAGAACACGTCCGTTCAAGGGCTCGTGGAAGCGGGCGTGATAACCGCCCGGGGAGGGAAAGTCGAGCTCCTCGCGCGCGACGGCATGCCGGGTGATTGGGACCCGCGGACCGATACTCGCATGACTTGCTGGGAGGCGACGCAGCACCTCATTCGGCATCTTCAGAATGAAGGCGAGGAGTCTGCCGCGCAGCTTCTAGCACGTCTTGGCGGTGACTACGGCGAGATGGCCCGCGATCTCGCTTACCGTCTGTACAGCATCTGCGAACGGAAGGGCTGGGCGCAGGAGGCGCTAGCCTACAACAGCCTGGTCATCGCCTGGAGCGAGATTAGCAGGTTATCACGGTCCGTTGCGGAAACGAAGCCGACACAAGCTGACCTCTTTTAGAATTGACGGGACGAGCACATGGCGAAGTCAAATCACGCACGCGTCGGCGACGGGTTGGAATTGCTCAACAAAGGGCTGAAGCCGTTCGTCGAACGAGAGATGAAGGCCCAATACGCCGACAAGTGGACCGAGATCGTCCAGGGCGTTCTCGATAACAAGACGCGCGGCGGCAAGAAGATTCATTGGGACACACAGGCGCTGCTAGCCGTCATGTGGGACCAATGGAACACGGTCTTCCGCAATACGTTGGGACCGGCTGAGCGATCGCTCGTTTCGGAGCTCCGAGACGTGCGCAACCGTTGGGCGCATCAGACCACGTTCAACAGCGATGACGCGTACAGGTCCCTTGACAGTGTCGAGCGTCTGCTGCTCGCTGTTTCCGCCGGCGACCAGGCGGAGAAGGCGAACGCCATCAAACACGAGCTGATGCGGACGCGCTACGACCAGCAACGCCGCGACGAGAAAAAGCGGATGGTCCCGATCGAGGGGCAGCCATCGGGAAACTTGCGGCCGTGGCGCGAGATTGTGGTGCCGCACAAGGATGTGGCCAGCGGCCGCTATCAGCAAGCGGAATTTGCGGCTGACCTGTGGCAGGTCTATCAGAACGAAGCGGCCAGCGAGTATCAGCATCCGGTCGAGTTCTTCCGCCGCACGTTTATTACAGGAGGCCTTCAGCAGTTGCTTGTCAACGCGTTGCGGCGACTGACCGGGGCCGGCGGCGATCCGGTCATCGAGTTGCAGACGAACTTCGGCGGCGGCAAGACCCACTCGATGCTGGCGCTTTGGCACATGCTCAGTGGAGCGAAGCCTGGCGATCTTGCGGGTGTGGACCAAGTAATGACCGAAGCCGAGGTCAAAGAGCTGCCGGAGGGCGTGAAACGCGCCGTCGCGGTGGGCACCAAGATCTCTCCCGGCAAGCCGAGCAAGAAACCCGACGGCACAGTCGTTCACACGCTGTGGGGCGAAATCGCGTGGCAGCTTGGAGGCAAGAAGGGCTACGAGATGGTGCGTGGTGACGACGAGAACGCCACGAACCCGGGGGACACGCTTAAGGAGCTCTTCAACAAGTTCTCGCCATGCCTGATTCTCATCGACGAGTGGGTCGCCTATGCACGTCAGCTCCACGAGGGCAGCGAGCTTCCAGCCGGCACCTTCGATACCCAGTTCACCTTCACCCAAGCGCTGAGTGAGAGTGCCAAGGCTGCGAAGAACACGTTGCTCGTCGTGAGCGTGCCTGCGTCGGACAACGAGATCGGCGGTCAGTGGGGCCAGCAAGCGCTATCACGCTTGAAGAATGCTCTGGGTCGCGTGGAATCCTCATGGCGACCCGCCAGCCCAGATGAAGGCTTCGAGATCGTGCGGCGCCGGCTCTTTGAGCCCATTACCGACAGCAAACTGTTTTCCCAGCGCGACCTCGTCGCCCGCACGTTCGTCGACATGTATGGCTCGCAACAGAATGAGTTTCCATCGGAATGCCGCGAAGCTGAATACGAACGTCGAATCAAAATGGCGTATCCGATACATCCTGAGCTCTTCGACCGGCTTTACAACGACTGGTCCACGTTAGACAAGTTTCAACGCACCCGCGGCGTGCTGCGACTCATGGCTGCGGTCATCCACGGGTTGTGGGAACGGCAGGACAGCAACCTGCTCATCATGCCGGCCAATGTCCCCATCGACGACCCGAACGTCCGGTTCGAATTGACTCGATACCTCGAAGACCAATGGGACGCCGTTATTAGCAAGGACGTGGATGGCGAGCAATCGCTGCCGTTGGGCTTGGATCGGGAGAACCCGGGCACGCTCGGGCGTTACTCCGCAAGCCGTCGGGTCTCTCGAACGATTTACATGGGATCAGCCCCCATCCAGAAGGCGGCCAATCGCGGAATCGACGAACGACATGTCAAACTCGGATGTGTGCAGCCTGGCGAAGCGGTTGCGACGTTCGGCGATGCGCTGCGCCGGCTCACTGACAAGGCGACGTATCTGTACGTCGACGGGAATCGCTACTGGTATTCGACGCAGCCGACAGTGACGCGGCTTTCGGATGACCGCGCAACACAACTCCATGAGCACGACGTGATTGACGAGATCGTGAAGCGGTTGCGCAAAGAGGCCGCCTACCGCGGCGACTTCAGCAAGGTTCATGCGTGCGTGTCGAGTAGCGATGTGCCTGACGATCGGGAAGCACGCTTGGTCATCTTGGGCCCGGAGTTCCCGCACACAAAGAACCAGGAAGACAGCTTGGCCCGCCAGGAAGCTCACGCGATTCTCGACATGCGCGGCTCCAGCCCGCGCAACTACCGCAACACGCTGGTGTTTCTGGCCGCTGATTCGACTAGGTTGAAGGAGCTGCAGCAAGCGGTGCGGCACGCACTCGCGTGGAGCTCTATCTGGACGGACCGGGAGCAACTGAACCTTGACAACTTCCAAACGAAGCAAGCTGAGACAAAGTCTCGCAACGCTGATGAAACCGTGAAAGCGCGGATTCCCGAAGCGTACCAATGGCTGCTGGCGCCAAGTCAGCCCGACCCCAAGGCTCAGCCGGAGTGGATCGAATTGCGACAGCAAGGGCAGGAACGGCTTGCTACTCGCGCATCCAAGAAGCTCACGAATGAGGAACTGCTACTTGTGCAGCTCGGCGGAACTCGACTGCGGCTTGAGCTTGACCGCGTGCCGCTCTGGCGCGGCGACCGCGTCTCTGTCAAACAGCTTCTCGACGACTTTGCGACATACTTGTATCTGCCCAGGCTTCAGAATCCCGACGTCTTGATTGCTGCAATCCGTGACGGAGTCAGCCGGTTGACGTGGGAGTCGGACACCTTCGCATACGCCGATGCGTGGGAAGCCAAGGGTAGTAGATTCACGGGACTCCAGGCTGGCTCAACTATCCGTGTCATTGCAGATGGCGAAAGCATTCTTGTAAAGCCCGCAGTCGCCAAGGCACAGCTGCAAGCTGACGCAGCTCAGGCCGCCACCGCCACGCACTCGGCGGAAGGTGAGATGCAGACCGCTGACGGTCAAGGCGAAGTCACATCGACTACCGGTTCAGGAGAGTCTGGCGACCGTGGCAGGCCGGAGGGCGATCAGACGACGGAGCCGGTCAAACCAGAGTATCGACGTTTCTACGGATCCGTCAGACTCGATTCCTTGCGAGCTGGACGCGACGCGTCTCGCATCGCCGATGAAGTTTTGCAGCATTTGACCAAGCTGGTGGGGGCAGACGTCGAGGTCACGCTTGAAATACAAGCACAGCTTCCGGAGGGCGTTTCGGATAAGACGGTTCGAGACGTCACTGAGAATTGTCGTACACTCAAGTTCGATCCGTTTGGCTTTGAGGAAGCTTAGGATGCTCCATAAGACTGCTTGAACGGCGAAACCACCCGCCTACGCAGTCTAAGCACAGTCATCGGAATCTGCACTTTTCCGCTCTGTTTCCTACAGTGATTGACTGCTCGCAGCAGATTGAGCAACTGCCGCCGAACTGGGGCATACGGCTCAAAGGCCAGCATCCGGAACTCCTGCGTCACTTGGTCCGCCGATCGGCGCGAGGCGAGCTCAAGGAGGTGCGCCTTGATCCGCACGTAGGTCTCTTGGTCAATCCGAACGGACGCCCGTTCATTGCGGCGGCTAACGCTGTAGCCAGCGTACCTTATCGGTACTCGACGTGCGTCCCGAATCTGTCCCGCCTCATCTTCGAAGAATGCATGATTGCCGTGCGTGGCCATCATCAGGAAGACGCGGTTGTGTCGGATGTACTGCATGTTCGCCAAGCCTGCTTTCTTTCGCCTCACGCGTTCCCAGCGCGGCGTGTCGATGCGGTACTTTTCGATGAGCTTGCGATCGACGCGCCGCGGATCCTTGTGCGGTGGAATTCGGCCCGCAACATAGAACCAGTACCCGCGAGCCAGGTAGGCGACGGCAACCTGTTGGATGAACCCGGCGACGCTCGTCGCCTCGCAACGATACTCTTGCCCTTTTCGACTTCGCATTGCCCCCTTCGAAGGTGCGGGATTGTTCGTCGGCACAATCCCGGAAAAGCCATCGAGAACCTCGCGGCGCCGGGGACTACGAGTCGCCCCAGCCACAGAACGCGAGCAGGTCACTCAACTCGGCATCGGTCGGCGCCCGTCCGATGCCTTCGACGTAAAGCCGATCGAGGCGCTTTCGCACCTCGCACGGCAACTCACTTGCATCGACGCACCGCAGCCCGGAGCGGACCAGTTGGTCCACATAGTCCGCGGCCGGGTCGCCGATCACGTTGCCACTTCGCGTTTGCCACCAACCCATAACGTCAACCTCCATCGCACATCGTGAACCTCCTTTCGCGCAACGGCCGCACGCCACTCGTGTGCGAGCGTGGCGGCGCAACTTGTTTCCCAAGTTGTACGCCGCCACTAATAGAGTGCAGCACTAACGCACAGACTCGAACCTCTGTCGAAAACCCGACGCGTACGCGTCGACCTCAACAACAGCCCATCGCCACACGCGGCCCGCGCTCCCGCGCAAGCCGCGTGTGACCACGTTTCCACCTCGCCAGAGGACCTATGCGGCGCAGTCGCACAAGCCGCCGACACAGATGAGCAGATACCCGTCAGCCCTTTCGTCGTCGCAAGGCATCCGGCACCACCCGGACGCGCGAACGGT
Organism: Phycisphaerae bacterium; assembly: GCA_030428945.1. Lineage (GTDB taxonomy): Bacteria > Planctomycetota > Phycisphaerae > UBA1845 > Fen-1342 > JAUIEC01. Next base: position 15,887 of record JAUIEC010000020.1, read on the forward strand.
CCGCCACTGCCCTGCAGCGGATTCCGTCTCGCCAAGAGCGAGCTTCTACTCAGGCCACACTCCCACTCTGCAGCGTTTGAAGCACGCGGCTGACCAAGCCGCGCACCGGGCACCACCCCGGCGGCTGCAGAGCTTCCCGGATTAGCAGCAATCGTTCACCAATCAGTCACGTCGCTAGACCGTGTTACCGGCCGGACCTGCACCGTACGCACATGGCTCCCGCCATGGCGCAGTTTCCGCCGCGCTTGCGCGCAGCGATTTCAGCGGGCCGAAACAAGAAGCACCCGCTTACCCGTCAGTGCAGATTTTTCGCGGTTTGGCACCGTCTCTGATTGGTGTGACCAGCAAGCCCTTGCGGGCCTTTCATGGTTGAGCTTTTCGCCGTCCGCCGTTTCGGCGGATCGCCGGACCCGGTCAAGGGTCCGGTCCTGGCCGTCGCCGGCTCAGGAACTCCCCACGCTGGCCGAGGTTGAACGAGCCTATCGAGCCTTTCACCCGATTAGGTCCACAACATGGCAGACTTCGGCCCGAACCCCCTGGATAGGATTTGGTCTAGGAGACCTCACCTACTTCGACTGCTACGGCCTCGCCAAGCCAAGTACGACTGACCGGACGAGGCGTGTCTCCGTCGCCCCATTTCGCAATGTCACTCCCCCCCGGAGCCATATCGGATAGAACTGCAGGATTACTCGGAGTTCCGGATTACTCTGCAGAGCCTCCGTCGAGCCGGACAAGCGCGTCTCCACGCATCCGGCTCTACGGGTCAGCATCATGGCGGTTGGTGAAGTCCGCCCCCTTAGCCCGACTGGTGAGGTCGGGTTTGCCGGGTGATGCCGTCCCATCTGTACGGCGTCACGGAACGTGTTGACGTTCGTCGTAACGACGACGGGCCGAAGCCCGTGAGCTATGCGTAGCGTACTTCGGCCGTCAGGTCACGTGGCCGCCAAACGCAATCAGGAACCGTGTATTGGCGGTCATCATCGAATGCGATCGCCGGGCTGTGATATGAGAGAAGCAGCAGATCTTCCTTCGGCGCGCTGAAAGTGTGTAGGAGGTGCCGCGTGAACATCAGCACGTCGCCGACATGCACGGAGATGTGCCGCACATCCGAGCCCGTGAATCGGTCAAGCTGCTCGTTCGAGACATGGAATACGCCGCTGCCAGAGAGCACCACGATCAGCCGGTCGGAATGCTCGTGGGCATGAATCGGCAAATCGAGCGTACCTGCCCTGAACCGCAACTTGGCGATGCCATCACAGCGGTCAGGACCGGCAATGTCAGCTCCGAGCCAGAGACCGCCGGCGATGCTGTCCACTCCTTCGAATGGGGCCTTCAGGTCGATGGGTCGGTCTCGTTCAGCATGATCGAGCAGCGCGCCCAGCGTCCCTCCGTCCAATGCTCCAAAACGCAACCAGCGCTTCGCGAAGTGCTCGCCGCCAGCATCGCTCATGAAGAAACCGAGGCTGCGATCCAGCAGCTGAAACAGCTGCATTAGCGGCGACGCGATCGAATCACTCTGTCGCCCAACCGGTTTCAACGCCGTAAGCATGGAAAGTCCTCCATTTGGCCGTCCAGCGCGTCGGCCACGCCGCCGCCGCATCCAAATGTTTGGTACTTGTACGGTACGCGGAGGTGGCGTCAAGCGCAAATGGCCGAGAACTTTCAACAATCTCAGCGCGGACTCAGGAGCGAGACGCGCGTCCCAATCCTGCTGGCCGAATACCGGGCGCTGTACGACCTACTCCGCCTACGGCTCGACGCCATGGACCGCCGGGTCCCGCTGGCCGCCGGCACCCTCGGTGCAGTATTGGCCGGCATACCCACGATGCCACCGACATCACAGGTAGTGATGCTCGTGCTCCACCCGGCGAGCGTGGCTTGGCTGGTCGCCTCGGCAGCCGGACACGCCAGATCGAAAGAGGACCACCTGCGCCGCATCGCCGAAATCGAGGTTGCGATCAACGAGTTTGTCGGTGCCGAACTCGTCGCGTTTCAATCACGCCACCCTGGTCGCGGGCGATTTGTCAGCGGCCGCAGCGGCCGCATCAGCGTGCTCGCCACGGCCACGGGATCGCTCGCCGCGCTCCTCTGTTGCGGCGCATTCTTCGAGGCGACTCACCCGCCACCGGTCAGCCTTATGGCATATTGGGCGTATCTATCGGGAATCGCGTTCGGCATCGCTGCCACGCTCCTTCGACTTCGGCACTACCGCTACGTGAAGGCGCCGCCGGCATCGAGGCTGATTCTGCCATGAAGAATGAGGGGTTGACTCTGATCCGTTACGTGTTAGCATATAGGTGAACAAGGAGCGGTGTGTGCCAGGAAAGTCGCCTCCATCCGATCTCTCGGGAATCGCCGAAGCCCTACGCCGTCAGCGCGTTCAGGTCCTCCACAAGGGCCTCCGCCAGATGGCGAAGCTGCTCGATGTGGCGCCGGCGTACGTCACGGATATCGAAAAAGGTCGCCGTGCCCCAGGAGAAGACTTGCTCGTTCGGATGGCGCACCACTACCAGATCGACGAAGCCGACCTGCGAACGGCATACGCCAAGGCGGACCCGGTTGTCGACGAGGTCGCCACGCAGGACACCACGACCATACGGAAAGTACCGGAACTGCTGCGAACGGCGCGCAATCTGACGCCGGAGCAGTGGGACAGGATGATCAAACAGGCGCAGCGCCTCTCCACTCAGAAGAAAAAGGGACAGTGACCCGACGCGAACAGTTGCGACGCGCATCCAATTTGGACCGGATGTTCACATGTACGCGAACACAGAACAATTCAGAGAAGACACGGCTGGTCGCACTGCGATGCCTGGCGAGTTGTTCGCAATCGATCTTTCTTCGACCAGGTTGGCCCAGGCCGGGCCCGAAGGGTTCATGCCGAACCAGCTTGAGTTGTTCGCTGTTCTGTTAGCGCTCCTCGATGGAATTGAAGTGGGGAGCGCGTCCGGCGAGTGCATCGTGGTCTCGATGGAATGCGACGACCTCGGCGCAGTCGTGAAGATCATCCATGCCGAGTTTCCGTTGTTCTTTCAGCGAGTAACGTCGCTCCCCGCGATGCGGAAGTGCCTGGCGTGGCTGGTGGGGATCCGATTCTTGATGTTGACCGCCTAACGTGTTTGGAGGCCATCCATGACGCAATTGAATAACTCGTTGCCCGCCGACGCGGTGGCCCACTCTCTGCTTCCGGGGCAGCCGCCGTCGCCATGCCCTGAGCTTCTCACAGAAGAGGAGGCGATCCGGTACCTGCGATTGGATACGATCGCGGGACTGAGAAACCCCAAGGAGACGCTCGCCCGCTATCGGGCGATGGGCCAGTTGCGCGGCACGCAGGTGTCCAAGCGAATCTTCTACCGCCGGGTGGAGTTGGATCGTTTCCTGGAGCGAGTGACGGCCGAGAACCCAAGATAGGAATCGGCGAAGGATGAACCCGCGAGTAGCGCTGACAACCCAGTCAGTCAAGGGGCCGAACGGCCGCCGGTATACCTACTGGCAGCTGCGCTGGTTTGGTCTCGACGGGAAGCGCTACAGCAAGAACGTCGGCCGCGTCGACCGCCTGTCCAAACGCCAGGCGAACCGACTTCGGCACGACAAAGAGCGAGAGCTGACCGATCACCCCGTGAGGCGCGACCTGTCGCGAATCCCGGATCTCGCGAGCTTCACCAAGAGCTATCTCGAATCGCGAGAGAACGAGCTTGCAACCGGCACTCGGGAGCTGCACGACCAAACCTGCCGTTACCTGAAGGCATATTTCGGTGAGCATCGTCGGCTCGACGAAATCAAGCGCTACCACGCACGCGAGTTCAAGACCGCGCTCGCCAAGGGCGAGCTCAAGCACGTCAACAAGCGGCAACACGCCCGTATGGCGCCGACGACGGTCGACATGCATGTTCGCAACGCACGCACGATCTTCAACCGGGCTGTCGACGATGACTTGATCGAGGTCAATCCGTTCGACCGTCTTGCGGGTGGCCTGCCTCCGGTCGACAAGAGCTGGCACTACGTCTCGCTTGAGGAATTCGATCGTCTCGTCCAAGCGTCGCCGAACCAAGCCTGGATCACATTGCTCGGCCTCTGCCGCCTGGCCGGACTTCGCCAAGGGGAAGCCCTCGCGCTGCGTGTGAGTGACATCGACTGGGACAAGCAACGCCTGGTCGTTTGGGCCAGCAAGACCAAGCGACGCCGCATCGTGCCCGTGGCGCCCGAGCTTCTGCCGATTCTCGAGGACGCTTCGGCCGACCAACCGGAAGAGGCCCGGCTCGTCCGCGGGCTCGTGACTCAGAACTTGTGGCGCGACTTCCAGGTCATCTGCAAGCGCGCCGGCGTCGCGACTTACGCGAAGTGGTGCCACACGCTCCGCAAGAACCGGGAAAGCGATTGGATCTCATCCGGCTTCCCGTTCCACGTTGTTGTCGAGTGGATGGGCCACTCCGACGAGGTCGCTCGCCAGTACTACCTGCGGGTGAATGAAGCCGACCTCGACGCGGCGACGCAAACGCAAATCGGTCGCGTTCTGACGCAAAAACTGACGCAAATCGAGGAAACGGAGCCGGTCGGCGAAGATGAGCAGGAGCCGCAAGTACTGCGGCTTTCAGACTTTACTGATAAAGCGGGCGATGGGATTCGAACCCACGACGTCCAGCTTGGGAAGCTGGCATTCTACCACTGAATTACGCCCGCGAGAGCGGTTTTTCACTACTTAATCCCGCCCCTTTTCACTACATTAGCCAAGGACGGCACCGCCGTGGAGTGCAGTATACCCGGAGGCTAAGCCCTTGGCCAAGAGTCGAAGAACCCGAATCCCGAAGCTTCGTTACACCGCTTTGCGTGGCATCGGTTGGCACGTTGCCTACCGCGACCCGGTGACGGATGCCCCGCGAAAACACAGCTTCGGGCGAGTGCCGGAGGCGGAAGCCCGCAGGCAATATCGTCTCTGGCTGATTCAGCATTTGCAAGGACAAACTGCCAAACCGGCCCGTGCATCGAACAACGGCAGCGAGACCCTGGAACTCGGTGTCGTCTGCGACGCGGCTCCAGGGAGTCTGCTGCATATCGCCTCGTCGTGGTTGACGGTCGAGCAGGGACGAATCCGAAAGAGCGACGGGCCGCGTGCTCGCGGCACGATAAGCGATGCGGTCTATCGCGACCGCCGAAAGCAGTTGCGAGACTTCCTTGAGTTTATGAACGAGCGGCACGGAAGCGGAGCCGTTGGCCGCATGCGGCTTCGTGATTTGTCGATGGCAGATGTCGAGGAGTTCAATCGAGGAATCGTGCGACAAGGATACTCCGCTTCGCAGGTGAACAAGCGGATGCAAATCGTGAAGGCCGTCATCGACCGGGCCGGGCGTCCTGAGCATGGTGGCCAGACGTTGCCGTGGAATTGGGATTCTCGCGATACCTCGCACGGCAAGCCTACGCAGGTGCGAACGCTTCCATCGCTTGAACATTTGCAAGGCATCATCGCAGAAGGCGAGCTTCGCGAGCGAACGATGATTTGGCTTGCAATCGGCCTCGGCTTCGGACAGCGAGACCTCGCGGCCCTTCGCGTCGGGCAGATTGATGCGAAGTCATACGACCTTCGCCGTGGCAAAACGGCGATTGAACGTTACGGCGAAACTCCGCAATTGGTGTGGGCCTATCTGACGGCGTATTTGAAGGCCCATCCTCGGGGTGCGGGCGAACTGATGTTCGTCACGCGAAAAGGGCTTCCGGTTGTGCATGCAAAGGGCGACTCGGTGCAGCAGTGGTGGCACAAAGCGAGAAAGGCCATCGGCGAATCAAAAGAAACGATGGCGGGGTTCTACGTGCTCCGGCATGTTGGAGCGACTGAATTCGGTTCACGTGCGGGAAGCTCAATTGGCGACGTGCGTCGCTGGTTGGGCCATACGGCGAGCTCGCGTGTGGCGGATGTTTATATGCGTCCCGTGACGCCGGAGCAACGGAAGCTTGTCGAATGGGTGCGAAAGCGTCTGAATTCAAGCAAGCTTGATTGATGCCGGTGTTGGGGCATTGGTCATAGTGACTGGGCAATCTCCACGGATTCGCTTGCTGCTTTTCGCAATGCCGAATCACCGAGCAAGGTCTGCAAGTTCCGGGTGGATGCGGCAACGCAGGCGAGGCAACTGCTGGGCAAGCCGCTGCTGCTCCCATGCTTCTACGTCACAAATACGAGCATAGCGAACGCGACCACGTTGCTCGAAAGGTAGGTCGCCCGCGTCCATGGCGGCGACGACCGTCTCGCGACGCATACGCTGCATTCTCCGAATTTGATTAACTGATAGCCAATTCTGCACGCCAACGGCCCCTAGCCGATGGCGAGGCAATTGAGCACGCAGTATCAGGGGGATAAGCGGTCATCTTGCCACCGGCGCAAAGCGTCCGTGGCGTCGATGACATGCTCGTGACCGAAGGATTTGAACACGAGTATGCAGGTCAAACAACGCGTTGTTGATTGTCCATTTTCCGCCCGTCCATTCCGGCAACCCTTCCCTGTCCCTCAACGGCTGCCGTTCGTCAACAAGTGACGTGTTTCGGGTGGCCACACTCGCCGACAGATGCGGTCTTTGCCGTGTGACCCTCGCCGGGCTGCGGACGACACAGCCCATTTCTCTCCCCCGATTCTATCCAGGCGATTGGCCGGGTACAAGAAAAATTCGATTAGCGGCACGGCGTACGCTAGCGTCGTTTCGACGCTTGGCGTTAGCAGCGGCGACCGAATGGTCGTTCGGATACGCGGTGCATCGCATCGTGGATTGCTGCAAGTCGAGCGGGTTGTCAGTAACGGACAACGTTTCTGACGCTTCAGTGACGGGCGACGACACCCGGCAAACGTGGCTTAACCACCCACGCTAAGGGATGCAGGAATTACCAACCTGCGAAAGAGCGTTACCTGTAGAGCACAGTGCCGCGAGAGTGGCTTGCTGTGTTCGAGGAGGGCTCCTGGAAGTAAAGCCCAATTGGGTCAATCTTCAGGTTCTACTCCATGGAATATCGGTGAACGATTGGGCGACGGAGAAAAACCTCGTCATTGTCGGGCTCGCACACGTGCGAGCTGATGGATGGCGAGGCCGTAGTCGGAGAAGTGGGTGAGCGACGCGAGGTAATCGCGTTGCAAATCCCCCCAGGGGGTTCGGACCAAACCGCGGCGATTCGCCCGCGGAAGTCGGGTGAAAGTCTCGTAAGGTTCGTTCAACCTCGGCCAGTGCCGGGAGTCAGCGTTTGGCGACAAACGCTGCCGGGCTTGTGACCAAGCTCGGGGACCGCATTAAACGTGCGGCTACGAAAAGCTCAACGGTGAAAGGGGCGAAAGCCCTTACTGGTAAGTTCATGCGGAGACGGTGCCGAACCGCGAAAACCGCTCGCCTTCGATAACCTGAGCTTCTGGTTTCGTAAGGTGAAATCACGAGCGACATCGCTCGTGGAAAGTGCAGTCGAACGGGAGTTTGACTGGCATGGCGGGTGGCAGGCCGCAACATAGGGCCTAGCGACGTGAACGCATGAACGTAGACGACTACTAATCCGGGAAGGTCTTGAGCGGCCGGGGTGGTTCTCGGTGCGTGGCTTTGGTCGGCCACGTGATTCAAATGCTCAAGACTGGGAGTGGGCCGCAAGTAGACAGCCAGGCGGGAGCCTGGGCGGTGTCCGTGGCAAGGCAGTCACGGTCCGTTCCAAGCTCACGGGTGGTCCCCGTGAGCGAGTAGGACGACGAAAGCGGCGACAGGTTGCGATAGACCTGTCACTGAAGTGTGCCGGCTCCGCCGTTGTGGCGGAGTCGGTCTGCTGGTGCAAGCTGGAACGTGGTCACACGTGCAACGCCGGGGACGGCGTGGCACCTGTGGCAACGGAATGACAACGAACGAAACGCGTGTGCGTTGGGTTCGTTGAGGTTGTATCGGGTGCAAGGCGTATGAATTGGCGGGGGCCTATTTGGTTGAAACCAGTGGCCCACGCAAACGCCTGAACACGTTCTCGCAATTTGAGGGCGTGCGGATGGTGGAGCAACTGAGGCATGAGGCGATAGCGGGACGGAGACTCCGAATCGAGCGGCAAAATGATTGCCCGATTCGTTGCAGGCTCCGAAGGATAAATGCTGTGATTCCCGCAAGTCGAATATGCCAGTGAATGCTCCTATCTGGAGCACTGTCGATGGCGAGTCATTCCGCCAGCGAGCAAAGGTCTTTTGAGGCTTCGAGGGGTGAGCCGTAATCACTCCTCATTTTTTTTTGTTCAACCTGCACAGCGACAGGGGCAGTATGCGGTATCGTTGCGAGGCGACTTCGGTCGTCGGGTTCATTCAGCAATTGGTCAACTATGTGACCAATGGCTACATCTATTTCGTGATGGGAACCGTGCCGAAACGGAAGGAGCCGCACGAGCTCGACCGAAAGATGGTCGAGAAATACGACCTGGACATACGGGAATGGACCCGTGCCCGCCGCAAAAAAGCGGGACGAGCAAACGTGCAATATCTCCGGCATGGCCGGTTCTTTGTGCTCGTGGCGACGCCCGGCGAGCACCTGTTCTTCTGCGAGGAGAACGGGGAGGGGAAGCTCTTCCGCGACGCCCGGCGGCATTCAATCAAATTTGCGGGATACTCCGTAAGCCGTCGTCGGTCGCACGACGGAAGCTCGTGGCATACGCACGTGCGAATTGACCGCCGGGCATACGCCGAACTCAAGGCGTATCTCGTGGGCCTTGCCCGCAAGCGAACGGTCGAGAATCTCGCCCGCGAGCTCCGGCTTGTTCAGTTTGAGCCGTACGCCCCGATTCGTCGGCAATTACTCAACATTCTCCGGGCGATGAATCGCGAGCGAAAGTCACGGGGATTCGAGCCGGTGCCAACTTCGGCCCTCCGCTTTCGTCGCCACGTCGTAAAACCGTTTGATGCGAAGCCAAATCAGGCGGCCGATTCTTCGGCATCGCCGCGGATGTCGGCGTAGACCTCGCGAGAAAGATGCTCAGTGACGAGCTTCTGAAAATCCTTATCATTCATGAACTTCGCGAAGAGCTCTTCGTTCTGCTCCATCCGGTCGATGAACAGCCCTTCGAGTGCCTTGTCAAAAACGAATCGGAAATTCTCGATTGTGTTTGCGACAGCGGCTTGCCGCAGATTGCCGTCGGCAACGGCTTCTTCGCGTATCTGGTTGAAGAATAACTCGTCAGCCTTGGTGAAGTCGGTTCCGAATCGTTCGTTAATCTGCTCGATGATACTCGACAATTCGACCTTTGGGCTCTCGCCCTTGCCTGTTCCGACGGCCGTCGGCCCTTTGACCTCACCACCTTCGCCGGATTCAAGTTTGATGGAGCCTTCGCTGATTTTCTGAAGGCGGTAGAACTTGAGAGTGACCTCATCGTCGAATTGATATTGTGGCCCGGTCGCTCGTCGCGGGAGCTTGGACAACAAGAATCGTGCGTAAGTGTAGAGCTTCTCCAAGTCGGAATCCTGAAACGGGATGACTTGGGAAAGAAACGAATAGAGATTTCGGAAGGCAATCAGCACTCCTCGAAACTCCTCGCGGTCATCCTCTTCAAGCTCCTTGAATCGCGTAACCGCCAAATCGATGATAGCGTTTATTTTGCCGTGGTCGTTGGGCGTCTGCACGGCCTTCTGCTTGAAGAACACCTTGCAGAAATCTTCCACCTCACTGCGGTGATAGATATGCTGTTCGTCAAGCTTGGCTTGTAGGTCGTAGAGTTGTCGCGGGTCCGCCTCCTCGCCGACGTGCGTCACCTCATAGTACGGCTTGAACGCCTCGAAGATTTCATCGGGCTTATTGACAAAGTCGAGAACGAACGTGTCTTCCTTTCCGGAGCACGTTCGGTTGAGCCGCGAAAGCGTCTGCACGGCCTGAATTCCGGCAAGCCGCTTATCGACGTACATCGTATGCAATAGCGGTTGGTCGAAGCCTGTCTGGTATTTCTCCGCGACGATGAGCAAGCTGTATTCGTCCGTCGCGAATTTGTCGGTAAGTTGCTTCTCGGGAAGGGCCTTCCCGTCCTCGCCTCGGTTCATGTCCGGCTCGGTGTAGCTCACGCCGGTCACGTCGGGGTCTTCGACGGTTCCCGAAAACGCGACAAGCGTTTTGATGTCCGCGTAGCCCTTTTCTCGAATTTGTTTGTCGAACTCCTGCTTGTAGCGAACGGCATGAATCCGGGAGCCCGTGACCACCATCGCCTTCGCTCGCCCGCCAATCTTATGCCGCGTGAACGTGCGGAAGTGCTCCAACATGACTTCGGTCTTCTGGGCAATGTTGTGCGGGTGCAAGCTCATGAATCGAGCGAGTGCCTGAGCGGCCTTTCGTTTGTCCACCTCGGGGTCATCCTCGATGGACTTGATGAGTTTGTAGTAGGTGCGATAGGTCGTGTAATTCTTCAACACGTCGAGGATGAAGCCCTCGTCGATGGCCTGACGCATGCTGTAAAGGTGAAACGGGTGCGGCTTGCCGTCGGCCCCGGTCGTGCCGAATACTTCGAGCGTCTTGTATTTGGGCGTCGCCGTGAAAGCGAAGAAGCTGATGTTCGGCTGCCGGCCCCGCTTGAGCATCGTCTTGAGGATTTCCTCCTCGTGGTCGGGCAAACCCTCGGCGGCGGCCTGCTCCTTGGCCTGCGCTTTGATGCTGTTCGCGGCGAGCACACCCTTGAGTTCGGTTGCACTCTCGCCGGATTGCGAACTATGGGCCTCATCGACGATGACGGCGTAGCGGCGGTCCGGCAATCCGCCAACCTTTTCGGTGACGAACGGGAACTTCTGAAGCGTCGTGATGATGATAGGCGTGCCGGACTTGAGTGCATTGGCGAGTTGAGTCGAGTCCTCGTCTATTTTTTCGACGACGCCCTGGCGGTGCTCGAACTGATAAATCGTGTCCTGAAGCTGGCGGTCGAGCACGACGCGGTCGGTAATAACGATGACCGAGTCGTAGACCTTCTCATCCTGGTCGTTGTGCAGACTGGCGAGGCGATGAGCCAGCCAGCCGATGGAATTGCTCTTTCCGCTGCCAGCGGAGTGCTGAATCAGATAGTTGCTGCCGACACCTCTTTGCCGAGCGTCGGCTTCTAGTTTCCGCACGGAGTCAAGCTGGTGGTAGCGGGGAAAAATCATCGTCTCTTTGCGGATTTTCCGCCCGCCGACTTTCTTCTCTTCGACTTGCAAGTGGGTGAATCGAGCGAGAATGTCGAGCAGCGAGTCGCGTTGCCACACTCGTTTCCATAGATAGGCCGTCTTGTAGCCGTTGGGATTCTCCGGGTTGCCGGCTCCCGTGCCATCGCCGAGATTGAAGGGCAGAAAGAACGTCTTCTTTCCGTCGAGCCGCGTGGTCATGTAGACCTCGTCGGGGTCTACGGCGAAATGCACAAGTGAACGCTTCTTGAACTCGAAGATTCGCTCACGCGGGTCACGGTCGGTGCGGTATTGATGCTTCGCGTGCCCGACGTTCTGCCCGCTCATCGGGTTTTTGAGTTCCGCCGTGACTACCGGAATGCCATTGAGGCTGAGCACCACGTCAATCGAATTCTCGTTGCTCGTGCTGTAGTGCAGTTGTCGCGTTACCGTGAGCCGATTGGCGGCGTAGAGCCGAGCCGTGTCGGGGTTCATGCTATGGGCCGGTGCGAAGTAGGCGACACGAATGAGCTTGCCGAAGCATTTGAAACCGTGGCGTATGACGGCGAGCGAGCCTTGCGAGTCCATCGCCTTGCACAAGTCGTCGAGCACGACGGCTTCGGTTTCCGTCCCGTGTAGCTTCTCCAAGCTATCCCATGTATCCGACTGGGTTTCTTTGATAAACGGAATGAGGACCGTCGGGTCTATGGCTCGTTCGCGGTCGAAATTCGTTGGGTCGGTTTTCGAATAGCCAGCAACGTTGAGCAAGTGATGCTCAACGGCGTCTTCAAAGGCGATTTCACGATGGTCAATTGGCATAGCACTCAGTCTCCGTCGGTTACTCGTCAGCCAAGCCTGCGGCGACAGACATGCCTGCGGCGGCGCCCGGCGAGGTGGCGCTCTTGCTAAGCCTACATACATCTATCTTGCCCGTGACGGCACTACTAACAATCGTCTCTCTTTGCTCCGCCAACAATCGAACGAGTTGCGTTATTAGACCGTCGCCTGAAGTGTCCGCGGTAAGGCCGGCCACAAGTCGGTCAATCCGCTTTGTTTCACGACGCAAGAAAAGAGCGATTGCCCGTTGCTCCTGTAGTGGAGGTACTGGAAATATCGCACTGGAAATGTGGTCTCTCGAAAGACCGAAGCGAGTAATCCCATTGGCTGCTACACGAAATTGGTCGCGAATCGCATGTGAGGCAAATGCACGAAACAGATATTCGCCATCCACAACGTCTTCGTATGGTCGAATCTGTGCCAAGTGGTATCCGCATAAGACGCCTTCGAGATTACGGTCTACAAAGGCCGGAACCGCGATATCGTCCCACGTCTCAGAGTCCTTCGTGATAAGCACGTCGCCTTTTCGCAGCGAAAATCGACGAATCTCATCTACGGTTGCTGTGGCACGCATGAACTCAACAGACTCGGTGATGTACTCGTTGTAATACACGTCCACATAGTTGCAGAGCAAAACGGCTTGCTCATCATCATGACTTTTCTTGTCAACGTTGCTGTTTCGAATGGACGCTAGGTACTTGAGTTTGCGAATCGTCCAATGCTCCGGTATGTCTCCAAGCCAACGGGCATCGCTCGGGCGACAGGTGGCATATTCAGGGAAGCTGCGAATTGCCAAAGGCTCGCTTGATGTCGTGGCGGTCACGATGTGCTGAGCCGAACTCATCCAACGACCTCCTGTAGTTTGTTTAGTAATTGATTTGTTACGGACGAGATGTCTGCTTCTATCGACTCAATCTTGCGTGGCGGCCTGTACTCATAAAAGTGTGTGCGGTAGTACAGCTCGTACCCGACAATGCCGACTTGACCGTCTTTCGCGTCCCGCTTGTGTTCGTCAATCCAGGCGTCGGGAACGTGCGGCTTTACCTCGCGGTCAAAGTACTCGCGGATGTCCTCCTTGAAGGGCACGTTCTCGTAATCGCGAAGCTCCGGGTCGGGTTCGGGGTTGTCGTCCTTGTCCGTGCAAACGTCAGCCGATTCGTCGCGTTCTGAGAGTACGGCGATAATCGCCTTCTTGATGGGGGCCGACGCCTTTACATCCGCCGTCTTCAGCACGTCGGTAAGGTCGTCGAGAAACGCCTCGCGATTCTTGTAGACCTTAGATGCATCGAGGGTCGCCAGTGCTTTGATGATGGCATCCTGAAGTTCGCGGCCGGCCACGATTTCAGCGTCTGCCGCTTTGGAGCCATTCTTTTTCTTGCTCTTGGCGAGATTCTGAAACGCCTTCACGTCGCGGAGCGATTCGATTCGCTCGGGCGTGGCTTGAAAGCTCAAACGCAGTGGCCGTTCGACTGTGATTTTGCGAAAGGCAAAGTCTTCATTATCGAACACCTTTGACCGGCCATTGTTGATAACGCCTCCGTAGAGTTGCGTGATGTCGGCGATGTGGTCGGGCTTGTTGTCCTTGCCGTCGCCAATCTCATGCCGCTTGTTACCCAGGCTCTTTCGCATCTTCTGGTAGAGGTCCACGGCGTTAATGAGTTGGACCTTGCCGTGACGCTCCTTGCGTTTGCGGTTGGTAACAATCCAGACGTACGTGAAGATGCCGGTGTTGTAAAAGAGTTGGTCAGGCATGGCGACAATGGCTTCGAGCCAGTCGTTCTCGATAATCCAACGACGGATTTCGCTTTCACCGCTACCGGCATCGCCCGTGAAGAGCGGCGAGCCGTTGAACACGATGGCGATGCGAGAACCGCCCTGGTCGGCCGGCTGCATTTTGGAAATCATGTGCTGTAGAAAAAGAAATGAGCCGTCGTTGATGCGGGGCACACCCGCACCGAAACGGCCGTCGAAGCCTTGAGTCTCGGCCTCCTTGCGAATCTCGTCCTCGTCCGGTTTCCATTCAACGCCGAACGGCGGATTGGCAAGCATGTAATCGAACTTCTCGCGGGGCAGGGCGTCCTTCGAGAAGCTGCTGCCGAAGGCGATGTGCTCGATGTCGTGGCCTTTGATGAGCATATCGGAGCCGCAGACTGCATACGACTCCTTGTTCCAGTCCTGGCCGAAGACTTCAAGCTGGGCGTCTGGGTTTAGCTCGCGGAGATACTCGTCGGCAACGGCAAGCATGCCGCCGGTCCCGCACGCCGGGTCATAGAGCGTCTTGACGATGCCCTTCTTCGTGAGGATGTCGCCGTCCGGCTCGAAAAGCAGATTGACCATAAGCCGGATGACTTCGCGAGGCGTGAAGTGGTCACCGGCGGTCTCGTTGGCGGCTTCGTTGAACTTACGGATGAGCTCCTCGAAGATGTAGCCCATGTCCGTGTTTGGAACCACGTCGGGATGCAGGTCGATGTCGCAGAACTTCGAGACAACGAGAAAGAGCCGGTCGGCCTCGTCGAGCTTGGCAATTTCGGCCTCAAAGCCGAAGTAGTCGATGATTTCGCGAGCCTTGGTCGAGAAGCTTTTGATGTAGCGGGTGAGGTTGGCGGCGACTTTGTCCGGTTCGCCCTTGAGCTTCTGAAAGTCGAGCCGGCTCGTGTTGTGAAACGGAACCTTGGCGATGCGATTCAAAATCGGCTCGACGTTTCCGACCTTCCCGCCTTTGAGGCTCGCCGCCTTGGCGAGCACCTTCTCCTTTGTTGGCTCCAACACACAGTCGAGGCGACGGAGAACGGTGAGTGGCAGAATCACGCGACCATACTGAGCGGGCTTATACGGCCCGCGAAGTAGGTCGGCGACCGACCAAATGAAGCTGACTTTATCGCTGAAGTTGTTCATCCCGTGGGCCGCTCCGTCATTGGTCGTTGAATCGTGCGTTTATGGCAGCAAACAGGGCGGACGCACTCTGCCGCGTGTCGTCGGGAATGCTCTTTGGGTCCTGGCCCCACGCGGCAACAAGGTTCAACGCCGCTGCGGCTTTGTGCTCGGCACCAAACTTCCCATGGTTCCCTCGCTGAAATGCCTTCTCGGCCGCTGCGACATTCGTGGGGGCCTTCTCTTCGTCGGAGTTGAATTTGATTTTGTAGCCGCAATCTGTGAGTGCCTTTGCATAAACATCTCTGGGCACCAAGTCCTCGATTGTGGCCTTCTCCATTTTTATGGCTGGACCGAGCATCAAGATTCGCGAATCGTCGCCTGCGAAAAGGTCTTTCTGAACACGAGTGGCAGCCTGCAATCCCTCATTGTCGCTGTCGAGCAACACAAGCAATTGGCGACCGCCGACGCCCGCTGTACCGAACATGATGGAAGCGAGAGGCATGAGCTTGCTCGTACCACCAGCCGGAATGAGTATCGTATCTGGGTGTAGGTGATTCTTGTCGTCGCCGGGCAAGCAATCATCAAGGGCCTTCAAGAGCCAATAGTCCGTGATACCCTCTACAATCACCGAGCGTTTCCCAAGAAAAAGCGTCTGGGCAATCGAGTAGCCGACCGCGGCTTGAAGCGGAAATAGAGTGTCCTTGTCCCCGGTCGGCCGGATATCATTAGATACAACTGTCTTCTGTGGGTCCGGCCCAGAAAGGTGAACAGTCCGGACCCGCTCCAGGTGGTTGCCATCAACCAAAAACGGCAAGTGAGTGCTGTAGATGAGTTGGTTCGTCTCAGAAATGCGTTCAAAAAGCTCGATAAGCTTGGCCTGAAGCGTTGGATGTAGATGGAGCCCTGGCTCATCGAGAAGTAATACCGCTCCCTTGTGGGCCTTTTTCGATTCGACGAGAAACACGAGATAAAATGAAAAGAACCACTGGAGGCCGTGGCTGCGTTCTTCGAAAGGGATTGGGAATTGGCTGTGGTCGTCGGATACTTTGAGAACAAGGTCCTCGCCGTCCGCGTCGAAATGAAGGTTGTGTCGCTTCTCTGACCACCAATCAATCCAGTCGCCGGTCAACCCAAAGGACGCTGAATCTAACAATGCACGTCGCTTTTCCTTGCGTCTTTGAACTACCTCGTCAGCTTCGTTGTTCTCACGTGCCTTACCAAGCTGGAGTATTTCGGCTGGGTCGAGATGGCTCCATTCGAATAACGCAGTCTGCGTTCTAGTTTTTTCGTCCGGGTTGCCACGACGTTGTTGATACTGTGGAAGGTGAATACGGGTCTCAAGCTGCCCATACTCGTCGAAGTAAATGAAAATGGGCATGTTATCAACTACCCATTTCCTCGCTTTCGCGGACGGGTCACCCTGTTTCGCATTGGCCAGCACCTCGTCAAGAGTCTTTAGTTCCTTTGTGGCGACGTTGACCCGAGATTCATCGCCCGCAAGCCAACTTGCCGCGGCCGTTTGAAATGACGTGAGACCCTGAACGGTTGTTGGTTCCCAAAGGGGCGATTCCACCTCGATTTTTGCGAGGGCCGCAGTTGCGGCATTAGTCACGGCATCGGTGTCACCGGCAGCCGCCTTCGTGATTGCGTTCGACACATTCTGGAGAGCGGATGCGGCAGCCGACGAATCCAGGCGAGACTTCGCCTCCAATTTGTCCTCAAAAGAGACAAGGGCAAACGTCTCATCCTCGCCCTTGTAATAGGTGGTGAACACCACTTTCTTCGGCTTTGCCTTGAAGCTTGGTGGGAATTGGTTAGCGAGAGCCTTGCTTTCTTCAGACGACAGTTCAAATTCTAGGGATGCGACCTCCTGCGTCTCCTTTCGCTCCCTAGCGTAGCGGTCACGTGGATAGTCGAGGAGTTTGTCGAATGTCTTGTCGGATACATTCTTGCTCTTCCATAAGGACCGCAAGATGCCGGTCTTGCCGGCTTCGTTTTTGCCGACGAGGGCAGTTACACACTTATCGACGGGCACCCAATCGGTGTCGTCGATGACTTTGTAGTTTTGCACTCGAAATCGTGTGAGTTTCATCCTGTCCTCTCAAGCATCAACATCAAACGCTGTGAATACGAATCTCAAATCTGAATTCGCTCGACTTCGTCCAGGGTGATTTCATCACCTGTTCGGTCATACAACTTCGTTGTCCTCGGCGATTCGTGAGCGGCAATCGCCTGAGCGTTTTCGATGCTGCCTCCGGCCTCAAGATATGCGGTGATGCCCGTGGCTCGAAACGTATGACAGCATATCGAATCAGGCAAGCCGGCCGCCGTAGCTCGTCGCTTCACCATTCGAAGAGCGTCGTCTCGCGTAAGTCTGCGGTCCGTGAGCTTGCGAGACCTGTCAACCGACCGAAATAGTGGCGTCTTTCGTTGCTCTCCTATTCCAGCGGCTCGAACGTAGGCGTCGGTGTACTCAACCGCGTTGTGATGGGCGGGCACTTCGTGGAATTTCCCGCCTTTCTCGTGCAGCCGAATCATCCACCTGACTCCGATACTGTAGAAATCCGCGACGTTCATGTTCATGACGGCTGAGACGCGAGCGAATGAATAGACCATCACTCCAATCAGGGCACGGTCGCGAAGGCCTACAATCGTGCCGGTATCGATGCTGTCAAGCAGCATGCGGCACTGTTCGGCAGTCAAGACTGGACTCTTGCCCGTCTTGACCACGTATCTCGGCCCGCGGACTGAACCGGCTGGATTTGACCGCATGACCTGCCCGATGACAAGCCAATCGAAGAGCATTCGAATGGCGGCGAGGTGCTGTTTGACCGTCGGAGCCGAGCGAGCGGAGCCGAGTTCTTCGACATATGCGGCGACGACGATGGGTTCGATGCGTTCCAAGCGGTCGATGCCCCGTGCATCGCACCAATCCAGGAAGGACCGAACGGCTCGGGCGTACGCCTCTCGCGTATTCGGACTGCGGATATTGGCCGCGAAGAATTCCAGGAACCGCCGGCTGGCGTCTTCGCCGGCGTCGGCGACAATCGCCGGGACCATCCGAACCGGGCTGGTTTCAATGTTCCGTGACGGCCTTTTTGCGGGCAAAGTCGAGTTCATGTCGCGGTTTCTTCCAACCTGTCGATTCAGCGGTTGCCGGCTCGGGAATCCACCCGGCTGGCCGCAATCGAAGCTGCATAACGTCCTTTATGCTACATCATTATCGGGGCACTTGTACAGCATAAGGTGACCGCGGGCGGGCAAGAACCCGCAATTTTCGGGTGGCCAACTTTGACACCCGGTCAGTTCGATGCTATTCTTTGGGTATGCCAGCAACAAATGCCAGAAATGTCGCCTTAACCGATGAACAGGACGCCTTAGTCGAGCGGCTCGTGAAGTCCGGCCGCTATGCCTCGGCCAGCGAAGTGCTTCGCGACGGCCTGCGGCTCCTGCAACGCGACGAAGAGGCCCGACTGCTCGACAAGTGGCTTGTCGAAGGCCTGACCGACGACGAGCAAGCCTCATTGCCGGCGGGACTGCTCGACCGAGCCCGTGAGACCATCCGAGCCAAGGTCCGCGAGGGTCTCGAAGAGGCCCACCGCAGCGAATTCGTCGATGGCGAAGAGTTCTTCGCCAAATGGAAAACCCGCTTGGAATCCGCCGCCGCTTCTGAGTCTAAGCAAACTGGTGTAAAACGTCGGGCATGACCGGCCCGTTTATTCTTACCCCATCAGCAGCACGCGACCTCGATGAGATACTCGAATACGTTCTTGAGCACGGCGGTGCGACTCCGGCACTGCACGTTCATGCGTGCTTGCATGAGGGATTTTCCAAGGTCGGTGCCGAACCGGGAATCGGACATATCCGTGATGACCTCGCGGATGAATTGCTCCGCGTTTGGGTGGTCTTCTCCTACCTCATCATCTATCGCCCCGATACCCAGCCCGTTCAAATAATACGCGTTCTTCACGGTGCCCGTGACGTACCGAGAGTCGTTGAGCGAAGCGACTGAGAATTGGTTTACCCACTGACTTCTCAAACCTTCTGGAGAATCATGATTCGCTGGTCGCCGCAGGGATAGAGGGCAATTAAGAATACGTCCGATGTATCGAGTAGCGAATGAGTGCTCTTAATCAAGCGCCAGCACCGAGGTCCAGTTTGCAACGACTGTTGACTGCACTACCTCCGACTCCACTTTCCAGAATTTAGCCAACGCTTCAACTGTGTGCTGGATATCCAGCGGTCGTGCCCGCTTCTTATCGACCTTGGCAAACGGCCCATCGGTCTCTGTCAGCACCCGCGACCGGTCCATCCGAGACACTAGCTTTGTCCCGTTCTTCGATGCCAGCATCGAAGCGTTTATGGAGAAATAGCACCCGTTGTTCTGTGCAGCCTCTAGATGTCCAATCGCTCCGGAATACCAGTGAAGAATTGCCGTGCCGCGAAAACCGGTACCGAGCATTGAAACCACATCCGCTTCGGCTCCGCGAGAGTGGATGCTCAGCACGGTATTACCCTTATTGTCGCACGCCCGGAGTATCCGGGCAAACACGTCGCGCTGAGTGTTATGCGTATCAGAATCTGTGACTCTGTAGTCTAACCCCACTTCACCAACGAGCCGCGTTGTCTCCAGAAAACGGATTAAATCGTCCACTTGGTGAGCGTATTTCGCTGCGAGTTCTGGATGAAGGCCAACGGCAACCCATACGTCGGGTCGCCCGGAAGCGAGCTTACAGCACGCCTCATAGACGAAGGGAGCATTTGTGACGGCAACGATGCCCACACCGGCGGCCGCTGCTCGGGACAGTTCCTCTGCGGGATCATCGTAGAGGTCTATATGGCAATGCGTGTCGATGTATCGCATGTATCACTCACCGCCATGGACGAACGAGTCCAGTTCGCTCATGCCTCTTGCGTACACTTCAGCGAATCCGGGGAATTCCTCCTGAGGCAACGGCCCACCTTCGAGTGCATGCAGAATAGGTGGAGCGTTGCTTTCCCGCAGCCTGTGGAGAGCCATCTTGAGGGCGCGCAGGTCCCTGCCCTTCTTGCCGCCTGGGGTGTCGGTGCGTACATCATGGGTATACTGAGCGTCGTGTGCTTCGAGCCCCGCAGCGGTCACCGCAGCTCGCCGAATCAGACATGGGAAGCAGTAGCCGCAGTGAGTGCCCGGCGTTGCGCCTTCCCACCGAGAAACCTCGGGATGAGAGCACGACATCGTGAGGGGCAGCATGGCTTGCAGGGCGACTTCATCTGCAACGCCTTTCAGCATTTCGCCCTTGGTGGCGTGGCGATAGGGCAACTCGATTACGACTGGGATGCCGAGCATCGATAGCACGTCTCGCATACCGGCGATGAAGTGCGGATGAGTCGTCCGTGTACTCGAACTCCCCACGCGCGTCCCTGTCAGCGGAATGTTGAGAGAGATAAGACCGTTTTCCGGAACGACGAGCGGAGCATCATCGCCCAGCACCGAGGCGACGGCGACGCCGAGTGCCAGAAACAGCACCGAACGGCTCCGCATGGTGTCCTCACCGTCACCGTCTAGGTGTGGCGGCACAACAAAGAACTGGTGCTTTTGGCACTGGTTAGGAAAGTGCCTACGAAGTGCATCGTAAGTATCGTTCTGAAACTTCGGTGTCATTCCCCCGCCGTGGTGGCTCACAAAAGCCACCCCCTCACCTGTGCTAAGCAAGTCTATTGCCCCGACAAGGGAATCGAGTCCACCGGACAACAAACAAGCGCGCGTCGGGTGTTCCGGATCATCTACTGAAGTAGCCTCGGGCGCAGCACCCGGACGCTCACGCGTCGAAACTTGCCAAATGTCCCCGGTGAGAAAAGAAAGTGCTGAAGCGAATGTCTTACCGCCGCGGTGCCATCGTCTGCCTTCAAACACTGGAAGGTGCAGAACGAAATTTCGCAACCACCGGTCATCTGCTGATGCTCGTGGAATGCAGAGATCTGCTAGATATGCGGTCATGGCTCCGTACACGAGATCGTGCACGGGGGCACCGATTGTCACATCATATGCCTCTTCAGTGTCCGCGATAACGTGCTCTCTTACTCGATGATTCGTTGCTCCTCCAGAGAAGTGTAAAATCAGGCGTCGATCACTGGCGGTCTCAAGCTCCGGGAGAAAGTTATCCTCTTCACCTATGCGACAGACTACGTGCCACTTCATGTTCCTGTCTCCAGCATTGCGTAGGCGTCAGCATACACTCGGTCAACGATTCGGCGTCCATCCCGTCCTGCCCAATCGATATCGATCGCGGTCTTGTCGCCGAGTTCAAGCGACACGCATGATTCGACATACGCCTTCACGTCACGCTCAAGCTGAACCGCCGCAGCTTCAGACACCGCTCCCTTTTCGATACTGAGACCGAGTTCATCCAGCCAGCGGTTGTAAATGTAGCCGGAGACACTTCGCTTAATCGCCGCCTCGATTGTCGCGCGGTCCATCTGCTCAAGCACGGCCAGATCGCCATCCTCACCGATCACATTCTCGTACAGGTATTCGAGGACTCCGATTGTGGCGCAACGTGCGGCAGCCTCTTCCTTGGTTGCCCCGGAAGGAGCGAGTGCGTCAACCAATCGGGCGAGAACGCGTTCCGCCGATTGCCCAACAGTGTCTCGTAAGCCGATGGATTCGAGCGCTTGACGGACGCCCGATTGAACAGCCGACTGAAGGAAGCTCCCGATGCTCCGTGACGTGGACCTTCCTGAAGTCGCAGAGGACGCGGCCTTCCTGGACCCACCTTTTGCTCGTACATAGCCCGCGCCCGCTGATTTGAGTTTTGCTGTGCGCCCACCTGACGTTGCGTACCGAGTCATACCCGATTTTGCTAACCGCCAGTTTGAGGGAGGAGTAGGCGGTTGAGTCTGGCCGCCGTCGGACAGCGTCTCATTGCCTTCGGTGGCATCACCCGGCGAGGCGTCAGTATCGCCACCTTCTGCGCCATCATTTGGCGAAACGCCACCGTTGCCGTCACCTGTCGCCCATGACGGCAAGAGGCCAGGGCCATCGCCGGGGCCGGAATGCGAGCTCGATGTTCCCATTATTTCGAGCCTCCGTCGATTCGCTTGAGTACTCCATCTGCTGCTGTTGCCAGCCTCTTATTCGTACCCTTCGCCCACTGCGCTATGACGGTCCGAGCGGACACGACAAACTCCGTGTCACGCACAGCCTCAAGCAATCTCGGGGGTGTCCAGAGCGGGAGTTGATGCACGGGCCGTCCGCCAATGAACGTGATCACGTCTGCTATGAGGTCGTGCCGTGCCTTACAAGCCTCAAGCAGCAACGAAAACGCTGATCCGTCCGCCCCAAGATCTTCCTCGGAACGCGCTCGATCGAAGAGCTCCGCGACTACAGAAGAAGCCTCGGCTTGCGACAGTCCTGATAGTTCGCCGATGCCGGTTTTTCTCACAGCCTCACTCTGACTTAAGAGCTTTCGATACACGTCGCGTGCAGCCGGTCCCATGCGCTGGACCTGCTGCCCATGGTCGGTCAGAACGTCGCGAGAGAAGTAAAAGTACGGCGCAAGGTCCGTATCGTCGAATGCTGGCTCAAGTTTCAGCCACTCCGTGGCGACCTGGTCTTTTCGCCACACGTCGAGCCGTGCATCAGCTTTTGAGTCTACCGGCTTCTTCGCTTCATCCTCGTCGGTTGCTGAATCCACGAAGCCAATCGCTTCCCTTTGCAGGGCGAGAATCGGTTCAGGCCGTCCGTGCCCTTCGGCTTGCATGTCACCGAGCTGTCGAAAGAGTTCCGGCTTCAGGTACTCCAGGATCATGAGCTTGGCGAGCAGCCGTTTGCTCAATCGGACCCCGCGCGATTCGGCCATACCGAGCCTCATCATGAGCATGTTAAGGAACCGCTTGCACTGTCGAGGATTGCCGTTAAGTCCGCGTCCGAGAAGCGGCCCAATCTGGGCGGCAAGAGCGAGCCCTTCAGCTAGGGACTCGGACGCGTCGATTTTCAACTCGCCAAGAGCGTCCTCACCAAATGGGACTCCGGAAACCGAACGCTCGGGAGCCCGAAACCACTTCATGGACTCTTCGATGGTCTCACCATCGTCTTCCGCATGCACGAAGAGCAACGCGATATACGACTGCACCTCGGACCTGCTGAGTGCTGGAATTCGCACGGGATACTGAATCAGCTTCTCAAGATAGTCACGTCCTACATCGGCCCGTTCACCGGGAAGTTCTGGAAACCGTTCTCGAACCGCATACTGAACGAGTCGTTCATCCGCTCCGACCACAAACGCCACGCTTCCAACGGACAGGAACAGCTTAATTGCCTCTAGCGTCTGAATAACTGTTGGTGGCAAGCAGCGGTCCAGGTCGTCGATGATCACGACAAGCCGGTCAATCTTGGCTTCAGCGAGTAGCTCGCGGAAATCCTCTCGAAAACCGATCACGTTTCGATTGAAGGTCTGTTCCTTGCTCTCACGAAGATAATCATCAAGCTTTCCCTCATCGAGCTTCTCAAGTCCCTCTCCGGCCTTCTTTGCCAGCTCGCCGAGGTCAGGAGCGGCGGCAAGCAATGCAAGTGGCGGCCCTCCGGCTGCGAACGCAGCACCGAGCTTAAGCGTCGTTCCGGCGACGCGCAGCCAGTTGATGCGTCGGAATAGGCGCACCGCGAGCTTCTTCATGCTCGCTGACGTGCATCGCTTCTCGACAAGCTCGGCTACGAGCCGCTCCATGAGCGATGCCTTTGCTTGGTCGTATCCCTCAAAAAGCCACCCGTTAAACCAGAGCACGAGTGTATCTTCGTCCTCTTCGAGGCGCTTTGATGCCATCTTGAGGACGCTCGTCTTGCCGCTGCCCCAATCACCAAACACCCCGATTGTGGCGGGAAGCAGGTGCCCAGATTTCACGAGCCTCTCGACCGCATCGACGAGGTGCGTAAATCCCAGCAGGTCAACCTCGGTCTCCGCGTCAGACCAAAGGCTGAATAGGCTCGCATTGTTCTCATTGTTGGAGGTCATTTGTTCATCCCTGCCACACGTCGGCGCTTCAAACTCTATTCTTGCGGCAATGGGCGATATGGTCGCACGCACCGCCAGCATTTACAACGCTTAAGGTTCTCCTTGTGCGCTGTTGCCACTCGCCACTGGCGAAAAACACACGTCGCCTTCGCGCTCTGCCGTATAAAGCCCGTCGTCCTCGGCTCCTCGCCCCGCGGAGGCCGAAGGCCCTTGGGAGCCGAGACGCACGGGCGTCGGCAGAGCATCGGGCCGCCATCACGGCCCTGCCGGTAATGCTCCCGAGTCTGAGGCTTCCTCAGCTTGAATGGTCGAAGCGTTGCCTCGATGTTCATCGAGCAGATCTGAAGCCCGGCCAATGCCCTGTCCGGGCGGAGGCATAACGCGGGGGAACCAGCGTCCCCACGTTCCCCCGAAGCCCCCTTCGTTCCTTCTTTCCCCTCCCCTGGCGACTGCGTTTCGTAGCGGGCATTAACGACGGGGCAGAGACGGACGCGGCGTGAGTTCCAATAGCGGTCGTCGTGCAAGACGGACAAAATGGCGAGTGAGCTCCTGCGGCTCGCCGACCCAGCGGTAGCGTTTCTCGGTGCCGGTTTCGTTCCATGATGCGATTTCCATCATGAGTTCTTCGTCAACGCTTTGCGGTGTTCCCGCACAACCGACGCATTCGATAACTGCAAACTCCTTTAGGTTCTCGGCTATCTCAATGGGATTCGGCCCGTTGTTGTGGCCGTCAGAGAGCATGACGACCTGACGGTAACGAGGCGGAGATTGAGTCTTGGGAAAAAGTTTTTCCGCGGCCTGGAGTGCGGCCGCGAAACCCGTGCCCCCATACGCTTCAAGGCTTTCGATGGCGTTAATGATATGTTCGAGTTGGCGAACCGGAAGCAATTCGCACGCGATGCGTGCATTGCTTTCGTAGGCGATGACGCCGAGAAATGCATTGGGCGTGGACTCCGCCAATGCGATAGCAAATTCGCGTGCGGCCGCCTGGGCCGCTGCAAGTCGGCTGGGTTTCCAGTCGAAGGTCTTCATGGACGAGGAAACGTCCAAGACCAAGACACATTCTCTGACCGCGTCGAAATCGTCCTCTGGGATTTCCACATCTTCTTCAAGCGGCAGCCGAGGGGATTCCGTACCTGATGGAAGCTGCGGCTGGCCTCGTTGGGGAGCCTGGTGCTTCTTTGCCAACGCACGGGTTGCACCCTGGAATACGTCGGTGAGCAACCCCTCAATTTTCTTTGCGAATTGGTCCAGGCTCAAAGGTGCGACTCCCATGCAAGAGCGTCACGCATTCCGCGACACCGAAAAAGCCCGCTGCCGAATGGTAACGGAGCGTTATGTCAAAGGTGCCCCGGCATAGCCGGGGCGGGGAAAGCGGGTGTTAAGGCATCTTGCCGAGACGACGAAAACCGTTGCCCAGGACGAGATGGGCGTAACCATCTGGTGTCACGATGATGTCACCAACGGACGTTGAGCGGAGTTCAAGACCAATAGCGTAAACGCCTTTGTTCTCAAACCAATGTATGTCCGTGTGGTTGGTCAACATGAACACCTTGTCGAGGTCAGTGGTTGCGACTTCGGCGACAAGCCGATACGTTTTCCATCGTGTTCCATAACGACGGTGTGGACGACTGAATTCAGGGTCCACGCGGTGGTACACCAAGCTCTTCTTTCTCATGACATCCTCCATGCATTTGCGTCACTAAACGAGCCGCCGGCCACAAGGGCCGAACAAACTCGCAAAATGCCGCGGTGCCGGAGGGGCCAAGCGAAGAAGCCCGCCTTCCCGTTTGTGCTCGGTTGCACGAGCCGCATGAAGCGACTCGCGTCCCCGGAGCACGGCGGGGACTCCATTTGAAAACCCAAATGGAAAGGTGAAAATCTCGCGTAATTCCAATGGATTATACCGGCGAGGTGGGCCGACTTGAATGAAGAACGTGGAAAATTCAGGAGGGGGCAACCGCCGCAGCCGCGACGGTCGAAGCTTGCAACGCCGCAGGGTTACTGCGGCGTGCGGTCGCAAACCGCTTCGATGATGGCGGAGGCGGTTTTCTGGATGCGGTCCAGTGACGCTGCAAGCGTGGCTTTGTCGCCGGCGTAAAGCTGGATGTAATCGGCGGCGGCGGAGTTGGTGTCGAGCCCTACGGCTTGACACACGACGAACGCGACTGCTTCGGCTTCGGTTTCGCGAACCGTCTTGGACGGTCGCTGTGTCGCGTCGCCCTTGTGAAGCATCTCGTGGGCGAGTTCATGAGCGAGCGTGGAGAATTCCGCGGCGGGCTCAAGACCTTGAACGAGTTCGATGCTTCCGCCCTTGGAGACGCCATCGGCTCCGTAGAGCGTTTCGACGTATTCGAGCGTAATGCCTTGCTGCTGGACGAAGTCCTTGAGTCGGTCGGTGTGGCCATTCGGGTTTCCGCCAACGTGTGCGAATTCGGGCAGCGGTTCGCCGTCGGTCTGCGACACGTCGAACACGTAGGCGGCACGGAAGCGAAGGATGCTCGCGTCTTCACCGTTCTCGCCTTGCTCCTTCGCCTTGATTCGCATCGGAGCGATGATGACGATGCCCTTCTCGCCCTTCTTTACGAAGCGGCTGAATTTCTGCCAGCCCTTGAAGCCGGCGACGTGCGTCGCATCCGGCTTCTGCGAGGCGATGAGCATCACGTTGCCGAAGCTGTAATTGTAGAAGCGGCCCATCGCGGCAAGATACGCGGTGAGGTTCTCGCTCTTGCCCTGCTCCAAGGCCTGATTGAGTTGTTCGAGCGCTTCGTCTGCGAGTTTCTTGGCTTGTTCTGCTTTCATGATTTTCTCCTTTCGGTTTGCGAAGAAGGGACCGTCCCTTCGCAAGCGGATGAGGGACGGCCCGCCGAGCCGAAAGGAGTTGGCGAAGCAACACGTGGGCGGCGGTTGCAGCGAACAGGCAGCGGCCGTGACAGGTTCCGCCGAAGGCGGACGCGAAGCGTCCTGGCCGCGGCCCGATGCGGAAGCGGAGACCGTGAGCGAAGCGAAAGCCCACGAGTTGCGAGCCGGAAGCATGCAGAACAAGGTCGGAGGGTCGACAAAGAACTCAAGGCAGGTCAATGAGCATGATTGAGAGAGGTCTCAAAGAGCGAGGAAAGGGAAACAAAATGCGGGTATCATTGCGGAAATAGAGGACATGCGGTGATGCGGTAGCAAATCAGGGAGATGCGGTGTGGCGAAGGAAGAACGCAAAATCGTGAAGCGGGCGGCGGAGGTCGTTTTGTCGGCTGGCGAACGCATAGCGATTGCAGTGCGGTCAGGCCTTCAACTGATACCTTTCGGAGTGGGGAGTGCAATTGAGACTTGGTACTTCGGTACCATAGACGCCCGAAGGCTAAAACGAATAGATGAATGGATTAGTGTGTTGAAGACGGACCTCGGACTGTTAGAGGACGAGTGCCGCAGCGTTCCAGAAACATTTTTCGAGTCCGACGAGTTCGCGTACTTTCTAGAGGGCACGATTCGGCGAGTTAGTTTTGAGGTGGCGGAAGAGAAGCTGGCGGCGTTGAGGGGCGTGCTTGTAAGTGTGGTGGTTGGGAACCCAAGTTTGGAATTCGACAAAAAAAGTTCGTTTCTGAAGACAGTAGATGTCATGGAGGGCGTGCACTTGTCTGTGTTGCAGCTACTCGCCTCGCGACGACTCGAAGAAGGACAGGAGTTCGTCGGGTACCCGGAAATCTGTGGGGTCTTGGGGGCAACGAAGGAATCGGACATCAATTTTGTTTACTCGGCCCTAGATACACTGGCAAATCGAGAATTCGTTTTGAGCGGCCCCATTCCACTTGAGCAAGACGGGCGATTGGTAAAGGCGAAACAAGCGTTTCGATGTACCGAGTTGGGGGCGGAGTTCCTAGCCTTCATTCGTCTGCCCGCCTGAGGCGATAGCAAGAAAAAATGCCCGCCTATCGAAACCGACAGGCGGGCGAGAAAAAGCTACTCGTCACGCGGCTCCGTGTAAATCCACGTGTGAGCCTGGTCGAGCACTTTCGCTACGAGCGGAAGGTCCTCGCGACCGAAGCTGTCGGACTCCTTCCAATCGTCGCCGTCCTTGTAGAGGCGTCGCACCTGAACGTTGTGCCGAACGCCGGACTCGGTTTTGTTGGCCCAGATGGTCGCCTTGATGCGGCCGAGTCGAATCTCGTTTGCGGGTTTCTGTTTCGCCATTTTTGAATCCTCCAAGTTAAAGGGTTTCGTTTGTCCATTCACTCGAAGGCTGATGGACAACGTAAACCCGAGACGGAGGAGAGCCGCGAGTCGAACGGCGGCGTGCCGCCCGACAAAAAGCAAGGCGAATGAATGCGTAGCCGTCACGCCCCGCGTGGCAGAGCGTTGCGATGGCGGGCAATCGAGAGCCCGAGACGGTGGCGGAATGGCGAAGAACACGCGTAAAGAACGGGGCTGCGTTAAGGCGGCTGGGCCAAAAATTCCGGTGGACGTGACCCGTGCAAACGACGTTAACCGGCGAGAATTGGATGCGTGACCAATGGTCGCGAATTTCGCTGGGGTTCTGCTTAGCGATGGCCGGGGCCGTGGATACAATGGAGCGGCTGGAGGAACGAGTTTTTCCAACCTGCCCTTTTGGTTTGAAAAAGGGGTCCTCGCGTGCTCCGAGGGCGGTCCACGCTGGTTGCAAAGGCGGGCGTGTTTGGTTGTCGGGCCTTGTCCACTTCGTTACGGCGAAGTGGGTTTAGCTTAATAACAACCAAACATGGAGGGACTTGCCATGGGCAACCTCATCCGCATCGGCACCTGGAGTTGGCCAGACCCGAGCACAAAAAAGCAGAGAAAGAAGAAACCAAAGCGTTCTAGCGGCTACGACCGTCAGAAGATTTGGATTCACCCAACTCTGCGAGCCTCGATTTTGCTGTTCTTCAGGATAGCAATCTTGGCAGCGATGTTATACGGCTTCTACGATTACGGTCGCAGAGCAATGTAACAACGCGGGGGCACGTCGAAAGACGTGCCCTTTTTTTCTTTATCGCACACGTCGAGACCAAAGGTCAAGAAATCACGGCGAGAGCATTCCCTCTTCGACCATCAACGAGCCATATTTGCGAAGCAATGTTTGAGCTCGTTTGATAAATTCAATGCGTTCACCGTTGAGTCGCGGGCTAAGTGGCAAGCTGGGTTCGTAGTATCCCCGCCAAATCGGTCGGTCGCCGCGGGTGGAATTATGGGTGCCTCCTCCGGCCGCAATGGTGCACATTTTATGAATTCCCTCCATTGAGTCATCGAGAGCACCGAAGCTAACGATGGCAGAGAAAGACATGGGTCGCTTCTCGGTGCGGGTGAACCATCGGTCTCCGCCAAAAGACGTGTATCCGGGCGTGATGAAAGGTGTGAGAACCGATTTGATTTCGCGGAGGTCGTTTTGCATGGCGGCCTTCAACTCATCGCGACGAGCTTGAGACTCAAGGAGGTCCTGTTTTCTTTTAGCGGCCACGCGAGCGAGTTCGGCCTTCGTGTCCGCCAGTTGAAGGTCTTGCTGTTGTTTTTCACGGACGAGTTCGGCTTCTTTATCAGCCAAGGCGATTTCACGACGCTTGTCAGCCTTGAGTTTTTCGGTCTGTTTGCGATAGAGTTCCGCTTCAAGTTCGCCCATTGACGCAACGCGTTCAGACTCGGCGTCTTCGAGCATTTCCGCAATGCGAGCCGCATGCTCGGCATCCTTGTGCTTGCGAATATCATCAATCGCAACTCGCAGAGTGCGATTGGCGGGAGCGGCTGCGGTCGAGGTTGCGACAAGTCCTTCGATGCCTTTTCGCCTCTGCTGGATAAATGTGAGGGCCTGTTGCAAATCATCACGAAGAGCCTTGTAGAGTTCAATTACTGCGGGACTTGGGTGACTTGACTTTGCCAATTTTTCCAAGCGAGTGGTGAAGCGTTCGGGCTCGAACGCCGGGTCGGTCATGTAAGTGTCGGGGAGCCAATTTGCTTGAACACGGGTGACGACGGCGTCGTTGGCAGCAAGGCGTCGACCGGCTTCGTTG
Organism: Phycisphaerae bacterium; assembly: GCA_030428945.1. Taxonomy (GTDB): domain Bacteria; phylum Planctomycetota; class Phycisphaerae; order UBA1845; family Fen-1342; genus JAUIEC01. The sequence goes on from JAUIEC010000020.1 coordinate 45,694, forward strand.
TCGAGAAGGGGCTGAATCCGCTGACTCCAGGCGGCCCGCTCCCCGGAGAGTTGTGCGATTAACATGGCGGTGGAGTCATGCAACGTCTGAGCTTCGGCAGAGCGAGCACCAAGAAGAGCTTCCTTGTTGGCAAATTCATTGCTGACGGTGTCCATGGCATCGAGCTTGACTTGTAGGTCTTGGATATCTCGCGTGAGGTCGTGCCGGGCCGCGAGTTCGGACTTGACCTGCTCGGGGTTGGCGGCGGCTGCCGTGCCGCCACTTGGCCAAAATAACCATACGGCGAAGATGACGACGAGAACTACGGGAGCCAGATAGAGTGCGAGCTTGATTCGCGAGCCACTGGCATCAAAAAAAGGTCGTGAGTCAGTTTTGAGGTCGTTCATGGTTATCTCCTGCCTTCGTTACGGGAGCAGCTTGGGGTCGTCGACGATTCGCGGGTCAGGCCCGCTCGCATCGTCGTCATCATCGTGAATCACGGGGTCGTAGTCGTCGGCCACGGTAGAGCTTCGTTGCGACAATCCGGGAACGAAGGCTCCAGGGGGCGGTGCGGGCCAATCGGCATCCTGCATCCTTTCGTAGTCCTCTTCCATGAATCGCCAATCAGATTTTACCAAGAACGGCATGCCGCCGAATTGAGCAAAACCCTTGGAAGGGGTCACTTTGACGATGCTCAATCGCTCATCATCGCTTGCTTGGAGAATATCGTTGGTTCGCAGCCGCGGTCCGACTTGTTCGGAATAAGTTCTCGTGCGGCTTGTCCGTGATGAAGAACCGCCGGCCGACGAGGTCGTCGATACTGAGCCCAAATAATCAAGGGTCTCTCCGGACGCCGCCGAATAATCGGCTTGGTCTCGACTATCAAAGATTGAGAACACCTGTTTGAAGTTGGTGTTATTCACAAGCGTATGCGTCAGGTCTAAGTCATTCGTTTTCAAGGCTTGCATGCCTTGATTCGCGAGGATGACACCAATTCCATGAGAGCGTGCCATTTGCAAGACTCGCTCGACGTTCTTGGCAACGATGTTCTGAAATTCGTCGATGAAGACGAAAACCTGCTTGCGATGACGTCGCGGCGTGTGCGTCGCCTGTTGTAGCAGTGCTTGAAGTGCGAGCCGTCCGATTTCGGGGGCTGCCATCTGGCCAGATGTCGAAGGGAGATTGAAGTATACGACCTGTGGTTTGCGGACAACGGATGCGAAGTCGATTGAAGCATCGAGAACTTCTTTCGGCTGCGTAGAATTGCGTGGCGAGATATTCAGTGGTTCGACACTGGCCAATCGCTTGACGACCGCCTGGATGTGGGAGGCGGCGTTCCATAATTCAGGATGTCCTTGATACGCTCGGCGGTCGTCGAGAAGTTGGCACAGTTCGCGAAATGACTGCACGTTGGGGTTGCGTTCAAGACACTGAAATAAAACGTCGACGTTGGCACTGGTAAAATAACCCTTGCCAAAATCCGTCCCGTACTGAAGCCCAAGGGCGTTGGTGAGAACATCAGCCATCTGAAATGTGGAGAGTCTTGCCGCCGTGAACTGTGAAAAGGGATTGAATGCGAAAGTGCTGTGTGCGATGCGATTCGTGAACCATTTGAAAGAGAGTCCGTTCGGGGAATGCCTGCGTGCGTTGCCAGCTTCGGTCCTTGCCACTTCAAAAAGACCCTGGTCGTCGCCTTTCAGGTCAAGAATAACAACCGAGGAATCACCGAAGCGAATCAACTGGGAAACGAGATTGACGAAACCCAAGGAAGTTTTGCCGGTGCCCGTGGCCCCAAGAATGTGTGCGTGGTGGGTGAATACTTTCCGCGGGACAAGCACCGGGGCACCAGTGGCTGCAACATGGCCGACGAAAATACTTTTGTTCGCTGTTGAATTCGGCGATTGATGAATGTCATTGACGATGGTGTCCCAACTGGGCGACGTGCCGTCGGGTCCAGTGGCAGCGGGGAAGCGTCTCGCGGTCTCTTCAAGAAACGCGGAAACGCGTGCCGTTGTGGCAAAACACAAAGCGAAGAAAAACACGAGCGGGCCGAGAATCGAAAATATGACGGACGCCAGTAGGTAGTAAAGTGAAGCGTCGTCTTTGGTGTACCCGTAGCCAAATGCGGCGAGCATCCAACCCCCGGTCGGTTTGGCGACCGAACGGTCAATCCGGACGGTTGTACGCCGGTCGCGAAGATTCATTTCAGCCTCTTTGTATCGTTTCTTTGCATCCGGTGCGAGGCGTCCGTAGGCCAGTTTCTCGCTTGGTGTGAGCGATTGGACAAAAGCTTCTTCCGTCAGTGTCGCTAAGAATGGTGCGTCATCATCTGGAGTCTGTTGCGTGATGTTTTGGAAGAAAACGGCTTCAGGCTGGTTGACCGGAAAGTAGTTGGTGATGCGGAGCACCGCAACCGAAAGCAATACCAGAGCCGCCGTTCCCATTCCCGAGCGTTGCTTGTAGTTGCCGGATGGGCTTGCGAAAACGCCCGGTCCCTTGACTTGGTCAAGGTTGTAGGTGAACCAGCTAAGCATCGCCTGGAAGGAAGCGACACAGGTCGTCGAAACGGGAAGGAGCACATCTCGCTTGACCCGGTACATGTGGACGAGACCAAAGAGGAATGGCGTGCAAATCACAAAGAGCGTTGCGAGGAGCAAGCTGAGACCACCGGCGTAGTGGCGATAGTCGGTGGCAAGCAATCGTTGTTTCGTAAGGACCACGAGAAAAAAGGCGGCGACAAAAACGAGAATACTGCGGCGGTATTCGGTGGTGGCCCGCGTGTTCCACAGCTTGCGAAGCTCATCGGCGATGGGACGTGGGAAAGGCGATGTTGTGCGGTAGTAGAGCCAGTGCGTGGCAATGGAATCAGCGACAAGGGCGGTGGCTGACATTGCGAGAAGCAGAAACAGATAATCGCTCTGGATGATGAAAGCGAGAAACCAAACAGCCGGGCCAGCGACGAGAACCATTATCCGAACCAAGTTCGAACGTTTGACGAGGAAGCAGTAGAGAAACCCAATCATGCCGATGAACATGACGGTCGGGAGCATGGTGTCGAGAAAAACGAAACGGGTGAAGAACGGCAAGACGATGCTAACGAGGATGCCGATGAGAGCGAGTCGCAAGATGAAGGTCGTGGCGTGCTCGACATTCTGGCTGGTGGTTGAGCCGCGAATGACGTGTTCAATTCCGATGTCGGAATAGTCCGGCATGCGGTCGTGGTTGGTTGGGTCGCCAACATTATTGGGCGGAATATTGTCACGCACGGCTTAGTCCCTCCAGCAACGGCACTAGGTCGGGGCACACCTTGACTCGAAACTTGACCGGCCAGCGTTCCTGGATCAGTCCTTTGACTGGATGGCGTCGGTTCTTCAACTCTGCCTCTATCTGTGCCTTTCGTTCCGGTCGCAGGGTAACGATGCTGATGAGATATTGGTCATTCAAGATGAGCCGGCGAAGGGCGGGAACGCGAAGCCGCTTGGCGATGTCATTCGCACAGTGACTTACGATGCGGCTTATCGTGGTGTTGAAATCGACACGGATGGAAGCCAGACGCTTGCGTGTGTCTTGCCGGTCCCAGTAATAGCGGGTGCTATCAATGCCTCGCTGCTCACCCTCCAGAAAATCGGGAAAGGATTGCTGGAGCTCATCTCGTGTAATTCGCTCACGAGTTCTTCCCATGAGTCGGCAAAAGAAAAGGGTGCCGTAATCGTTGGCGAGGGCCTGCATGCCCAACGCCTTGCACCACCGTTCAGTCGAAAGCTGATACATGCGGGCCGCATTGCGGCCGAGCATGAAGTAAATCCGCTTGTCTAGCAGGCGGTAAGGAGAGAGATATTCTCGCTCACGGAGGCGTGATGTGACCTTGGTGATGGCATTGAGAGGGAGGCCACGAAATCCAGGGAGCGTGGCGAGAGCTTCCGGGACCGTAATACGGTAACGTCGGACATGTTCCAAGAGTTCGATATCACGGGGTTGAAGGTCCCTAGGCTTGGCCGTTGTGGCGAGATTGGTCACCATAGCTCGTAGGCCAACCCTTCTCGCTCGCAATGTTCGTGAAAAGCCTGAACGCGTTCCGCGGGGTAGGCTCCCCCAAATTCGATGACTCGGGCAACCGTCGAGCGGTCTTCCCGGAGGATAAACGCATCGGGATTCTTCTCGCCGGTGGAGTGTTTGTGGCCGGCATCCTCCCCCACCCACCGAGCGGCCAACTCGGGTTCGTGTTGCCAGTATCGAAGGTACACCGCAGAGACGCCAAGGTCGTGGTCTACCTGAAGGGGCTGAGGGATGGCCCCCGTCCGGCGAGTGCCGAAGAGGTTGCCCGTTCGACGGGTCGCGAGGTAGAGCGTCGTGGTGCGAGGCGGGATGGTCCAGCGGTTTTGAAGCGACCATGCGACGGCTCCATATCGCGGCGGCGGCTGCGAGGGCTGCCAAGTAACAACGGGCTCCATTGTGCCGGGCAATGTTCGGGCGGTGACGCGGACTGAGGATACCAGGCCAACTTTCCCCAAACGAGCGAGGCGGCGACGAGCGGTCGATGCGTTGTTCCACATTGTGCCTGCGAGTTGTCGCACCGAAAACAGTCGGACTCGCATGGCCAGTGCTTGAAGCACCTGTTCGTCTCGCTCGGTTAATTGCATCGAGTTTGCCTGCTCGCTTTGCTGGGACTACAGGATACCGGGCGACGAGTCGGCGTACAAACCGGTCGCGAACACTGTACCGGAATACCCGGCAGCTTCGTGAGACGTAAAGCGATGCCGGGAAATGAGTTGTCGGTGGAGCACTGGCACGTTGAACGGCAGGTGAGTGTGTAGGTATGGGTGCCGCGGGCGAGCGAAGCGAGCCCAGCATGAGGACCGCCGTTCAGGCGGTCCGAAGGGCGGAGCGTTCAGCGGAGCCCAAGGCCTGCACCCGGCCCAAGCCGGGTCAGGCCAGTGCGAGCGGCCCAGCGAGCACGCGGTGCGTACAGCACCGCAAGGCCCGTCCAGGGCCAGCCGCCGTTCAGGCGGCTTGGGGGAAAACGGTGGTTGGGGTGCGAGGGATGTCCCGCGGAGGTCAGTCGCTTCAAGTAGGGTCTCGGCCGGAGCGGGAATCCCGAGCGGGGAGGCATATCCTGGCCGAAGGTCGGGAATGCCGGGTGGGTGAAGGCGGGACGGTCTTCCCGGCTTGCACTTGAGGGAAACCGTTCCGACTGAACAAAAGGCTACGGTCGGCAATTTCCGGGTGCGGAATGCCGAGCTTGCCGAGCGACAGCACTGCCTCGCCGAAGGCGAGACCGAATAAGAGACGGCGGAGGGTTGCGGTGGGTTGGTGGTGTGGCGTCGGCGGGTGCTGTGGCTGGGCGGGGTGAGCGAACGGCAGGATCTCCCAGGTGCGAGAGCGTCGGGGGAATCCGGCCGTGAGCGGAAGAATGCCGAGGCTTTTCCCGTTTCGTACGGGAAAGCCGAGACCGCTCCCCCATCGAAATCGGTCGGAGCGTGATTCAGTTCTTGGTTGGATAAGGCGATAGAGCGTTCCCGCGTTGCGGGGCATTGGATGGGGACACGGACAAATAACCGTGAGAGCCCGTTACGGGATTCTGAGGGGTGGTTCTGAACGGCCCCTGGAATCCTAGTCGTTGATGGGAAATCCGTTGCGTGAGAGCCATTCCGCCAACGCGTGTTCGACGATGTCCTGCTGGGTCCACGGGAATTGGCGAAGGGGCTTGCGAGCCGCGGCGGCTTGCTGAAGACGTTGAAGAATCGCCGGGCGAATGCGGTGCGTGAGCGTCGCGAAGCCGAAGGGTTCGGCCATCGGCTGAGCGGTCGGCGTTGGTGCCGGCGACTGTTGGGCCGGCTTAGTGCGAGGTGTGCGTCGTCTTGGAGCGGCCTTTTGTTGCGGGGCCGCCTCCGCCTCGGGCACCGGCTTCGGCAGCGGTGCCGGTTCGGGTGGCGAGTCGTTTTCGAGGAACGACCTTTGCTCCTCGCTGAGCGTTTGGACGATGCTTAGTCGGGCTGGCTTTGACATATCTGAGAACCTCCTCAATGAGTCCGTGCATTTCTGCGGCTGCCTTCTTGGCGGACGCACCGAGACGCCAAACAACGGTTCGCTGACCTGGGGCATCTGCGAATGCGGCTCGAAGGCGAAGTGCTTGCTTCGCCACTGGAAAGCCAAGGCAGTGTTGGGCTTCCCTCGCCTCTCGCACGAGCCGTTGCCGTTCGTTCGCCGGCAACCGGTTGAAGACCACAAGTGCGTCAGGCTTGCCATCGCGAACGGCTTGAGCGTTCTTGATGATGCGAATCGCGGATTGTGTTGATTCCATTTCGGGCACTGTGGCCCCGCACGGAATCAAAGCGAGGTCCGCAAGTAGCAAGATGCATCGCGTAACGTCGTCGAGATTTGCTGGTGCATCCGCGACGACGAAGTCGTGCGTGGCGAGGAGTTCCCTCGCCCGCTCAAGAATCTCGTCGGGCTCGCGTAGCGTCGCCAGTTCAATTGACTCGTCCACGTGCGGAATCCACCGCGTGGCCGTGCCCTGGCGGTCCGCATCAATGAACGCAACGCGATGGCCAAGTTCGCTGAGCCGAACGGCGAGGTGGACGGCAAGCGTACTCTTGCCTACCCCACCCTTCTGATTGGTGACGGCGATAAACATAGTCTGACTATGCCGCACCGCTTCGAATGCTGGCAATCGAAAACTTGCAACCTTGCAAACTGGTAAGCTGACAATTTGCATGCATGTATGTCTGGTTGTTTACAAGCTCACAAACTTTCAAGCTGACAAGCTTGCGTATTGAAAGCTTGCAAATTGCTTGCAAACAGCATGCTTTCGCGATGTTCGCGGCTGACGTATGGTGAGGTGCTTACTTTAAGAACGTTAAAGTCGCAGCACGTTCTGCGAAATTCCAGGGGAGGGAAGCGAGCGGGCACAAAAAAAGCGACCAATAAAGGGTCGCTTTTTCGAGGAGCCAAAGCTGAATGCCAAAATCGAACGGAACCAGACTTTAGCTTGAAGACCTGAACACCTTCAACCTACCTCATTCGGTTCCAATCGGTCAATGGCAATCATTCGGGCTCAACAGGAGACTTGCGTCTTGCGTTAGGCGTTGTGTTCGTCGGTTTGCTGAACCGAACGAGGAGCCATGGGCCACACTGAGGGAAGGGGAACAAAAAGCACCCGCTGGTTGCGGGATTACTACGACGTGCGGACTTTGAGTCCTGGGGGATTCGTCTTTCTCGCACCCGAGCAATTGCTTCTACCGTATTGGGCGAGGCGAAGCGGGCGAATCAGCCCGCTCGCGTTTCGGCTTTATTATGCGGCGGTGGAAATCGCAAAACGCAGAAAGGGGACGAATACGCCGGGGAAGTTGAACAGTCTGCAAGAAGCCTGTGAGCTTGTGGGTTCGACCTGCACGGCGAGCGTGCGGCGTGCTGCCCGTGAGCTTGTGGCAAGCGGCCTGTTGCGTTGGCGACGCGATTCAATCGAGTTCGCGACGGAAGGCGAAGCCGGCGGCCTTGGGTGCATGGACGAGTATTGGGAATTCAAGGACCGCGTCGGGGCTTGTGCGAGACGCAAGCTCGCAGTGCCGATGTCTCGACGTGTGCTCACGGCGATTGCTCGGGGTGATTGGGATTGCATCGGTGCGACGGCGGTTGTGTTCGCGGTATCGCTTCGCTGCTTGCGAAGACGCCGCGTCAACGGCTGTCATGTGACGGTGTCCGGCGGTTTGTGTTCGACGGCATGGGTGGCTTCAGCATTCGACGTGGGTCATTCCACGGTGAAGCGATGGATGTCGAACCTGGGGCAAGGGGAGAATCCGTGGCTGAAGCGATTGCCGACAAAGCAATGGGTTCAACAACGGTGGGGAGCTCGCACGTTGATCAACTTGGATTGGCTCGCTGATGGATGCAAAGTGAGACCCCTGCGGACGAAAACACGGGTGCAAATGAGACCCCCATATAGAGACAAGGACCTTTCTTCGAAAGTACCTAAGAACCAGGACCCCCGGCGAGCCGGTCCCTTTGGTTTTGAGGAGAAACGGGAAAAACGATGGCGGATTGCTCCGTCAGAACTGCAAACACTCTCGGGTGTGCTCGCGTGTTACGAGCGGGCGAGCGAGTCGGGGCTGCTCGTCGGTGTCGAGGCTCCGCGAGAAACGTTCGTCGCTGGTGCGATACGAGCACGGCGACTTGTCGCACGACAAGGCGGCTGTGCCGCGAAGTTGTTCGCGTGGATGGTGCATCGTCGCATGTGGCACTTCCTCAAGTGGGAAGAGGAGCGAGACGCGTCGAAGCGATTGCGAGGGGTCCATCGGCAAGCCGGACGAGGCGAAGATGAACGGGGCAATCCGGGGTGCATCGCGAACGTCGTGAGTGAGGTCATGAGCGAGCTTGTGACCGTGAAAGCGGCTGCGTGACAAAAATATCTTTCACTACATAAGCGGGCGAAATGGCACTACTTAGGGCCAAATTTGTCCCGTCTGGCGGTCCAGGAAAATTGCTGTAAGTTGTTTTCTGATAGCCGTTTGTGAAGATGTTGTAGATTGTGAAAATCGAGCTTTGACGTTTTGGGAAGCTGGCATTCTACCACTGAATTACGCCCGCAGACGCAATATAAGTACTTAACGCCGAATCAGCGTCCTCGTCAAGCTTCCGTTGCCTCTGACGGCGATTTCGGAGACTGCCCGGCTCGAATGGCCGGCTTCTCAAGCGGGAACAACCACGCCGTGGCAGGGCCCGGCGGACGGAGCTTGTCCTTGAAGGCCCGCGGGTGTGCGCTTACGTTCTGGCGTGCAGCACCAGGAAGGAACCCAGCATGCAGAATAGCGGGAAGCGAACAGGCAAGTCCGCTGCGGCCAGGAAGAAGACGGCGAAGACGTCGGCGTCACGCAAGAAGCAACCGGCCGCCAGGCGGGCCGCTGCGTCAGCCAGGCCGCGTGGCGGGTCCGTCGGGTCGTCGGACCAGGTGAGCGCATCCAGGCGCATCGACGAGTACATCAGCGGGCTGCCCGACTGGCGAGGCGAGCGTCTGGGGGAGATCCGCGCTCTCATTCATGAAGCGGATCCGGACGTGGTCGAAGAGTGGAAGTGGATGGGCAGCCCGGTCTGGTCGCACGACGGAATCTTCGTCGTCGGCAACGCGCACAAGGAAAAGGTGAAACTCACCTTCGCACAGGGGGCCCGGCTCGCTGACGCCGGGAAGCTCTTCAACGCGGGACTGGGCGGGAACCGGTGGCGGGCCATCGACCTGTACGAAGGAGACAAGGTGCCGAAGGCCGCGTTCAAGGCGCTGATCCGCGAGGCGGTGGCCTGCAACATCAAGATCAGGGCGGCCAAGAAAAGCCCACGGTGAATGGTTGGCCGGCGAAGTAGGTGTCTTCCCGCGACCGACGCGGATGTGGGCTTCTACAGGTGGCCTCGACGCCGAGCGTTTCGTTGACGTAACGCGTCACCTTGCCGGCGAAAGGGCCCTTGCAGCCGTTGTACCACTTACAACGCCCAGCAACCTATGCGATGTTATCGTGCGTTTTTCGCTTCCGGCCAGCCACCTGACTCTCGCACGCGGCCGCATGGACCGCTGAACTCCACTGCCCGGACGAGATCCAAAGATCACACCAGGGACGGTGCCCGGGCGCGAGTGGTTTCGCGGTCGCGCGCATTCGCCGGGGCAGCGCCTCGCTCCGGCCGCGCTTGGAACCCGCCCGTACGGGCCGTATCATCCGCGAGTCCAGGCTGCGGCCGGCAGCGGGCGCCTGCCCGGCGAACCATTCCCGGCGAACATCCGAGCGGCTGGCAGTCCCGGCCGAACAATCCGAAACCGAGGAGTCCTGTCGATGCGCATGTCCGCCAGATCACTCTGCATCGCCGTTGTGCTGTCGTGCGGCGGCATCCTGTTCGGCTGCGCAGCGGACGGGCCGGTCACGCTGACAGAGCGGGCCCGGCAGATTCACGCGGCCGGGATCGTTGTCGACGGCCACAACGACCTTCCCTGGCAGGTACGCGAGAAGGCCGATTCATCGTTCGACGATCTCGACCTCTCCCGCCGCCAGGACAGCGTGCAGACCGACATCCCTCGGCTGCGGGCCGGCGGCGTCGACGCCCAGTTCTGGGTCGTCTACGTGCCCGCCGAGACCGACGGCACCGGGCTGGCCGCCGCCCAGGCCCGCGAACAGTTCGCCCTGATTCACGAGATGATCGCGCGCCACCCGGACGACCTCGAACTCGCCCGCACCGCGGCCGACATCGAGCGGATCGTCGGCGGCGGCAGGATCGCTTCGCTGATCGGCGTCGAAGGCGGACACATGATCGAGCAGGACCTGTCGCTGCTGGCCGAGTTCCATGCCCGCGGCGCCCGGTACCTCGGCCTGACGCACTCGGCGACGATCGACTGGGCCGACTCGGCCACCGATGAGCCGCGCAGCGGCGGCCTTTCGCCGTTCGGCGAGGACGTCGTCCGCGAACTGAACCGGCTCGGCATGCTGGTCGACCTCGCGCACGTCTCGCCCGACACGATGCGCGACGTGCTGCGGGTCACGACCGCGCCCGTGATCTCGTCGCACTCCGGCGCGTACGCGGTCGCGCCGCACAGCCGCAACATTCCGGACGACGTGCTGCGTGGCATCCGCGACAACGGCGGCCTCGTGATGGTCGTGTTCTTCTCGGGCTACGTCGATCCGCAGGCCGCCCGCATCATGGCCCGCAATCTCGAGACGCGCCGTGAACTGCGGCAGCAATACCCTGACGAGGCGGACTACCAGGAGGCCTGGCGACGGTACCGTGACGCCCGGCCGATTCCGGCAGGCACGGTTCGTTCGCTGGTCGATCACATCGACCATATCGTCAGCGTCGCCGGCATCGATCATGTCGGGCTCGGCAGCGACTACGACGGGGCCGGCCTCTTCCCCCGGCAACTCGAGGACGTGTCGGGCTTCCCCTACATCACCCAGGAACTGCTCAACCGCGGCTACGGCGAGGCCGACATCCACAAGATCCTCGGCGGCAACCTGCTGCGGGTCATGCGGGAAGCCGAGCAGGTAGCGGCCCAGGCGGCGATCGACGGATGAGCCGCTGCCTCTCCGCACGCGCGATCGCCGCGGTTCTGTGGGCATTGACCCCGGCCGTCCTCGCCACGCCACCCGCGCCGGGCTACGACCTGCTGATCGAGGGCGGGACACTGATCGACGGAACCGGACGGCCGCGACAGCCCGGCAACGTGCTGGTCCGGGACGGACGCATCGTCCGCATCGGCCGCTTTGAACCGCCCGCCGAACAGGTTGCCCGCCGCATCGATGCCCGCGGCAGGATCGTCTCGCCGGGCTTCATCGACACGCACGCCCACGGCGACCCGCTTTCGGATCACGCTTTCGACAACTTCCTGGCCATGGGCGTGACGACGGTCTGCCTCGGGCAGGATGGGAGCAGCCCGTCCGACCTCGCGGACTGGATGGCTCGCGCCGCCGTGGCCGAACTCGGAACGGATGTCGCCATGTTCATCGGGCACGGCACGGTTCGCGACCACACGGGTGTCGGGCTTCAGCCGAACCCGACCGAAGCGCAGTTGGCCGCCATGCAGGGCCTGGTCGACGAGGCGATGAAACGGGGCTGCTTCGGCCTGACCACCGGCCTGGAGTACCAGCCGGGCTCCTTCGCGGATGTCGATGAACTGGCCCGGCTCGCCGAACCGGTCGCCCGCGCCGGTGGCCTGGTGATGAGCCATCTGCGAACCGAAGACAACGACGGGATCGCGGCGGCGCTCGATGAACTCCTCGAACAGGGCCGTCGCGCCGGCTGCCCGGTGCATGTGTCACACATCAAGGTGATCTACGGGCAGGGGGCACCCCGCGCGGCCCGCCTGCTTGCTCGCATGGCCGACGCGCGCCGACAGGGACAGCGCGTCACCGCCGACCTCTACCCGTACCAGGCCAGCTACACCGGCATCGCGCTGCTCTTTCCCGAGTGGGCCAAACCGCCCCACGACTACGCCGACATCGTCCGCACCCGCCGGGCCGACCTGGCCGACTTCCTGCGTCGCAAGGTCGCGGCACGCAACGGCCCGCAGGCCACGCTGCTGGGAACGGGGACGTGGCGCGGCCTGACCCTCGCGCAGGCGGCCGACCGTGTCGGCAAGCCGTTCGAAGACCTGCTGATCGATGACATCGGCCTGTACGGCGCCGACGCCGCCTACTTCGTCATGGATCGCGACCTGCAGGAGCACCTGCTGGCCGACCCGTTCGTGATGATCTGCTCGGACGGAAGCCCGACCACCAGCCACCCCCGCGGCCATGGCGCCTTCGCACGCATCATTCGCCGCTACGTCCAGGACGAGGGCCTTCTCACGCTGGAGGCCGCCATCCACAAGATGACCGGTCTGCCGGCCGAAACGATCGGGCTCGACCGCCTGCGCCGCGGCCGACTGGCGGAGGGCTGGGCCGCGGACATCCTGGTGTTCGATCCCGCCCGGGTCCGCGACAACGCCAGCTATGAACACCCGCATGCCGTGGCGACCGGATTCGACGCCGTCATCGTCAACGGCCGCCTCGTGCGGGCCGGCGAGGGGAGCGTCGCCCGCCCGGCCGGACGCCTGCTGCGGCGGGCCGGCAGCGATCGCCCGTCCGGCGAGTAACGCACGCGAATCGCCGAAACCGCCGGACCGTCGGGGCGGGATCGAACGCGCCGGCGCGTTCGCTACGACCCGCCGGCCGCAAGCGGGTGCGTCATCACCACGCTCGACGGAATCGGCGGGTATCCGATCGTCAGCCGGTGCGTCTCGAAGTCGTCGCCTTGCAGCCCGACCTGGTCGAGCGCGTATTCGATCAGCTCCGCGTATCGCGGAACGCCCGACGTCGCCAGCGCTGTCGTCCCTGTCCCCAGGTATTCCGGCGTCTCGCGCAGCGGCATCCGGTCGTGGTCCTCGAGTTCCGCCGGGTCGCGCATGAACACATCGCTGTACATCCCCGCCTCCGGACGGATCGGACCGTACAGGTCCCGATGCACGATCCAGTCGAACAGCAGCGACGCGGTCGGCGTTCGCACCCGCGCCATCACCGCCGCCTGGCGATGCGCCTCGTCCCGGAAGCGCGGCTCGGCCGCCCGGACGATCTCGCCGGTCAGGCAGGTGAACATCCCCGTATTGCCCAGCCGCTCCTCCGCCAGCAGGTGCTCGACCAGACCGCTCACCCGGCGAACCGTCCGAAAGGCCGGCAGGGGGTCGGAACAGAACCGGCGAATCAGCGGCAGTCCGTCGCCCGGCCGACATTCCGGATCCAACGGCCGCCGGTCAAAGTCCGTCCGCATCCGGCCGTCCGCGTCGATCGAGTGCATGCTCGTGATCCGCCACGGCACGCTGGTTCGGATCCGCCGGACATCGACGTAACCGACCAGCGAGATCGCGTCGACCTGCCGACCGTCCGCCGACGGCCACAGGATGTAGGTCCGCAGGTGCGTGCGGGCGTGCACCCCGAAGACATAGCTCAGGTGCTCGAACGCACCCCGCCGGTGCAGCAGGTCGGCCTCGGCACGCCGCGTCTTCGACTGGCCCGTCGTCAGCATGTTGAACGACTTGCGATCCCCGGCGTGAATCCGGACGAACTCGCGCAGCGCGACGAACGCCTCTTCGACCTCGGCGATATGCGCCGCCGCAACCCGCTTGCGCTTGGCGGCCCGCAGCAGAATCTGCACGCCGCGGGTCCCCGGCAGATGCTGGGCGGCCCGGAACGGGTCGTCCCCTTCGATCGCCTTCGATACCTTCCACGCCAGCCCGTTGTCGACGTTCAACGCCTTGGCCAGCTCGGCCGGACGGGCGATGTTCTCACCCGGAACCGATTGAACCACCGCGGTCAGGGCCCGTCGAACCCGTTGCAGCACCTGCTCGGCACCCGCCTCGAAGGCCCGCGGGTCACGCTTGGTCTTCTCTCGTACCACCATGTGTCTGCTCTGCTCCAACAGCGAATGCCCCGCCACGAACGGGGCGGCTCCTCGTGCGCCGCCTACCGCCCCAGACGGTACGGCACGCCGCTCTCGTACATCTTCCGGCGCTCCTCCAGGTCCGCGATCCGCGCCGCGTCCGCCAGCTCCAGCGCCGCCTTCATCACGTCAATCGCCTCGTCGAAACGACCCAGCTCCGCCAGCGCCGCCGCCCGCGTGTCCAGCAGGTTCGCGTCGGGATGCGCTGCCTGTTCCGCCGCGCGCGTCACGATCCGCAGGGCGGCCGCACCGTCCCGCACGTCGGCATCCGGGCAGGTCGCCAGCAGCCACGCCAGGTCATTCGCGTAACGCCGGTTCTCCGGGGCCGCCGCCGCGGCGCCGCGCAGGGCCTCGGCCGCCGCCGCCCAGTCCTCGGCCCGCAGACGCGCGAAACCGAGGATGTGCCAGGCCCGGTCGCGTTCCGGCGCCAGCCCGACCACGCGCTGCAGGGCGTCCATCGCCTCGGACCCGCGCCCCGCCCGCAGAAGCGCCTCGGCCTGCAGTTCCAGCAGGGCGACGTTCTCGGGCTGCGCGGCCAGTACCCGGTCAAGGGCCGCCGCGGCCTCCTCCGGACGGTCCGCCTCGAGCAGCACCCGCGCCAGCCGGGCCGCGATATGCGCGGCACCGGGCGAGATCCGCTGCGCCGCGCGGAACTGCGCCAGCGCCTCGTCGATCCGCCCCAACCGGTACAGCGCCAGTCCGTACGCTTCGTGCGTCGCCGCCAGGACCGGCTCAACGTCAAGCGCCTGCCGCAGGATCGCCGCGGCTTCCTCGTTCCGGCCAAGCTCGATCAGCGACAGCGCGTAGTTCGTCAGCGTTGTGCCGTTGTCCGCTTGCAGTTCCACCGCCCGGCGGTAGTGCGGCAGCGATTCCTCGTGACGCCCGAGCCGCGCCAGGGCCAGCCCCAGGTTGCCGTACACCCACGGCATCGCCGCGTTCGCTCCGCGCAGTTCGATCACCTCTTCCAGGTCCCGCACCGCCTGCGGATAGTTCTGCAGGATGATCTGCCGCAGGGCGGACTGCATCCGGTCGACTTCCGCGCTGTGTTCGTGCGTATCCGGCAGTGTCTCCGCCAGCCGCAGCAGCTCCAGCTCGCTCCGCGCGCCCCCGGCATGCTCGTCGCCCCCCAGGTAACCCAGCGACTGCAGCCGCGCAATCTCCGCGGCACTCGCCTCGCGCGTCGCCGCCGTGCGCGTCACCACCTGCGGCGCTTCCGTGATCAGGTCCTCGAGCGCGGCCCGCAGGGCGGCCGCCCGGTCCGGCTCCGCCGCCGCCAGGTTCCTGAGCTCTTCCGGATCGCTGCGCAGATCGAACAACTGCGGACTGCCCGCATGCACGTACTTCCAGCCTGCCTGCCGCACCGCCCGTGGCGCGGCGTAGCCCCAGTTGTGGTAGGGCATCATCGACTCGCTGTACGCCAGCCGTCCGTCATCGTCCACCCGCCCCTCCAGCAGCGGCACCAGGCTGACCCCCTCGGCATCCGCCAGCGGCGGCAGAGCGAGCAGATCAAGCACCGTCGGCGCCAGGTCCGCCAGCCGCACCTGCCCCGGAACCCGCCGACCGGCCGGCAGCCGACCCGGGTACCGCCAGATCATCGGCACCGCCATGGTCGCGTCGTAGACGTGAACCCCGTGCGTCCGCTCTCCGTGCGCGCCGAGCGATTCGCCGTGGTCGGCCACCAGGATCACCAGCGTGTCACGATCCAGCGATCGCGCCGCCAGCGCATCGAGCAGGCGCCCGACCTGCCTGTCGACGAAAGCGATCTCCGCCAGGTACGGGTCGTCGATCGCCGCCGCCACCTCCTCCGGCGCCTGGTACGGGAAGTGCGGATCGTACATGTGCACGAACAGGAAGAAACGCTCGTCGCGGTGCGCATCCAGCAACCGGATGGCACTCTCGCAGACCTCGTCGCCACGTCGCTCGGCAATCCCGATCACGCCTTCGCCGACCGTCACGTCGTGGTACACGTCAAAGCCCTGGCCGAGTCCGTACTCGTGGTTCAGCACGTACGCCGCCACCTCCGCCAGCGTCGCGAATCCCGCCCGGCCGAGGACTTCCGGCAGGGTCACGTTGTCCGCGTGCAGGTGAAAGTGACCATTGTCGCGGGCGCCATGCACGTAAGGCTGCGTGCCGGTCAGCATCGTCGCATGCGACGGCAGCGTCAGCGGGGCCGCGGCCGTGCACTGCGTGAACAGCACACCCTCGGCCGCAAGCTGGTCGATCCGCGGCGTGACCTGCGCCGGATGCCCGTAGCAGCCCAGGTGGTCCGCCCGCAGGGTGTCGATCGAGATCAGCACCACGTTCGTCGGCGCCGACCCGACTGCCGGCGAACGCCCGCCGACTGCGGCGGGCCGGCCGCTCCGCCACATCAGCAGGCCGCCCACCAGGACGCCCGCAACCACCAGCATCGACAACGCGTTCCGCACCGGTCCAACTCCCCGCAGTTCGGCAGCGCGGGGCAGGGGCCGCCACGCCGCCAGGGTCGACGATGATCCCGGGCAGGGACAAAACACCCCGCCCACCGAACGTAGTCTCCCACAGCGAGAATAACGGCACCAGACGGGCGGTCCGTACGTTTTTAAAAATTTTTTTATTGACACAGGCCACGCATTTCTCAACGATGTTCGAAACACGACCGGATCACGTACAGGTCCGGACGCCTTTCCCAGGAGGAGAACATCATGAAACGTCTGGCAATCCTGGCGGCATTCGCCTGTGCCACCCCGGCTTCGTTCGCGGACTTCGACGGACCCTACGCGCCCGAGAACTGGACACTGGTCAACCCGGCCGATTCGCTCGGCACGCTCGATGTCAGCACCATGTACATCCAGGGAATCAACAGCAGCTTCTACACCCCGGCGCCCTACACCGCCTACTACGGAATCAAGGCCGCCGCCGACCAGACCCTGACCCTCGACTACAACTTCGGCACCAACGCGTTCCCCAACGGCGACTGGTTCTACTACGAAGTCAACGGCAGCAAGACCGTCGTCACCAACTCGCCCGCTTCCGGCTCGCTCTCGATCCCCGTCTCCTTCAACGATGACGTCGCCTTCGGGGTCGAGTCGGCCGACAACCTGTTCGGGGCCGCCTACGTCACCATCACCAACTTCGCCTACGTCCCCGAGCCCGGCACCCTGATGCTCCTGACGCTCCCGTTGCTGGCGCTGCGACGTCGCTGACGTCCTCCCTCCCGGCAGCGCTGAGCGGCGGCCTCCGGCACGGGTGCCGACCGCTCGCGCTGCTACGTTGCAACCCTGAAGCGGACGCCGCGCCCCCGATCGCGGGTACCACCGTGATTCGGACCTGATACGGAGCACTCCGATGACTCGAGCGCTGTGTGCGCTGCTCGCGATCGCCGCCGGAATCACCGCGGCCGCCCACGCCGGCGAGATCGACACCGACCTCGCCAACGTGCTGGCCGTCGCCGATCCCAACGAATCCGTCTCGGTCATCGTGCATCTGCACGACCCGGTCGACCTGGACGCGCTCGGCAGTCAACTCGCCGCCGAGTCCACCCGGCGACCCACCCGCGCCGAACGTCATCGGCGGGTCGTCACCGCACTGCTCCAGCGCGCGGCGCTGCAGGCCGAACTGCGGGCCACCCTGGCCGATCTCCACGCCTCCGGGGCCGTCGACGACTTCCAGCCGTTCTGGATCATCAACGGCATCCGCGTCGAGGCCCGCCCCGATCAGATCGAGCAACTCGCCGCCCGCGACGACGTGCGCACCGTCTTCTTCGACTACCCGATCGAACTGATCGCACCGCTGCAGCCCGACCCCAAGCCGGTCGCCGCCAGGTCCGGCACGCTGATCGAACCCGGCATCCTCGCCGTCCGCGCGCCCGAGGTCTGGGCCGAGGGCATCACCGGGACCGGCGTGCTGGTGGCTACGCTCGATACCGGTGTCGACGGGACCCACCCCGCACTGGCGGACCGCTGGCGCGGCAACGACCCGGCCTACGCCGGCCACCCCGGCTGGGCCTTCTTCGATCCCGTCACCAACTGGACCTTCCCCCAGGACGCCGGCCTGCACGGCACCCACACGATGGGAACCGTCTGCGGCGGCGCCCCCGGCAACCAGATCGGCGTCGCGCCCGGCGCCGAGTGGATCTCCGCCGCTGTCATCGACCGGATCAGCGGCACGCAGACCGTCTCCGATGCGATCCTCGCGTTCCAGTGGATGCTCGATCCCGATGGCAACCCCAACACGAGCTGGGACGTCCCGCAGGTCTGCTCCAATTCCTGGGGCATCGCCACCGGGCACAACCTGCCACCCTACAGCATGCCCTGCGACGGCTCCTTCTGGAGCTTCATCGACGCCAGCGAAGCCGCCGGTACCGTGCAGCTCTTCTCCGCCGGAAACGAGGGACCCTTCGGCAACTCCCTCCGCCGGCCCGCCGATCGCGCCTCCGACGAATACCGCAACTGCGCCGTCGGCGGAATCAACGCCAACGACGCACCCAACTGGACCATGTTCACCGGATCGTCACGAGGACCGACCGACTGCGGCCCCGGCGGTCAGACGATGATCAAACCGGACATCAGCGCCCCCGGCGTCAATGTCATCTCCGCCTTCCCCGGCGGCGGATACGGCCCCCTGACCGGCACCTCGATGGCGTCGCCGCACGTCAACGGCGTCGTCGCCCTGATGCTCCAGGTCTGCCCCGTCCTGACCCCCGACGAGGTCAAACAGGTCATCTACGACACCGCGCTCGATCTCGGCGACCCCGGCAAGGACAACGACTCCGGCTACGGACTGATCGACGCCTACGAAGCCGTCCGGCTCGCCGCGCTGCTCTGTTCCGGCGTCCCGCTGACCGAACCCGCGTACCTCGAAACCGCCGTCGAACAGCCCTTGACCGTCACCCTGGTCGCCACCGACTACGACGGCCTCCCCGATCCGCCCGGCGCGCTCACCTACCTGATCACCAGCCTGCCCGAGCCGGGCAACACGCTGACCGACCCCGTCAACGCACACCTGATCGCGCCCGGCGATCTGCCCTACACGCTCGCCGGCGGCGGAAACCAGGTCCTCTACACGCCCGCCAGCGGCTACTACGGCGAGGACGCCTTCCAGTTTGCCGCCACCGACGGCGGCGTGCCCCCCGATGCCGGCCAGTCCGACCCGGCCGAGATCACGATCCTGGTCAAGTTCGGCCCGCCCCAGATCACCAGCACCGACCTGCCCAACGGCCTGATCAGCGCCGCGTTCGGCCCGGTCCAGTTGCAGGTCTTCGAAGGCCAGCCGCAACTCGAATGGGAGGTCTTTCTCGCCGCCTACGTTGAGGTTCCGCAGGCCGGCAGCGGCTACGCGACGGTCGGCACGCCGCGCGGCTGGCAGGATGACGACGCCTCCTGGACCTACACGCTCCCGTTCGCCTTTCCGTTCTTCGGCGAGGACTACACCGACATCCACGTCTGCAGCAACGGGTTCATCGACTTCGCCTCGGCCGACACCGATCCGACCAACAGCGTGCCGGAGTTCCTCGCCGCGCCGCGGATCGCGCCTTTCTGGGAAGACCTCAAGACCGACGCCCCCGGCGACATCCACATCGACGACTCCGTCGCCGGACAGGTGACCGTCCGCTGGGAAGCCCTGACCTACTGGGGAGATTACCCCTGCAGTTTCGCCGTCACCCTGCACCAGGACGGACGCATCGTCTTCGACTACGGCCCCGGCAACACCGGCGCCGAGCCGACCATCGGCATCTCCGCAGGCGATGGCGTGAACTACCTGCTCGCCAGCTACGACACCGCCAGCATGCTCGACGATGCTCCGTCGCTCGAGTTCGAACCGCCCGCCGACCTGCTGCCCGACGGCCTGACGCTCAGCACCGCCGGCCTGATCACCGGATCACCCACCGTCGCCGGCCTCTTCCGGCCGATCTTCAAGGTCACCGACGCCCTCGGGCGCAGCGACCAGCGCCAGTTGGACCTCAACGTCCTGGCGCTCCCGCTGCCGCCCACGGCCAGCGATGTCCAGGAAACCACGCCAGCCAGTACGCCGGTCGTGATCGACCTGCCGGCCGCCGACGACGGACTGCCCGATCCGCCGGCCACGCTGGCCTACCGGATCGAGAGCCTGCCCGCCCGCGGCACGATCGCCGACCCGCTGGCCGGTTCGATCACCGGCGTCCCGTACGTCCTGGCCGCCGGGGGCAACACGGTGGCCTACACGCCCGACGACTGGGAGGCCGGCCCGGACAGTTTCACGTTCCGCGCGAACGACGGCGGCATGGCTCCGGATGGCGGAGACTCGAATCTCGCCACGGTTTCGATCGACATTGAACCGCCGCCGAGCGGACCCGTGTACGTGTTCCCGCTCGATCAGGACCCGGGCTGGACGACTGAGGGCGCCTGGGCCTACGGGCAGCCGACCGGCGGTGGCAGCTTCGCCGGCGACCCGGTCGCCGGATACACCGGCGCCGCGGTCTACGGCTACAACCTGGCCGGTGACTACGCCAACGATCTGGCCGCCGCCGAGTCGCTCACCACGGCGGCCATCGACTGCAGCAACCTGTTCAACACGGAACTGCGGTTCAGGCGCTGGCTCGGTGTCGAGCGGCAGCCCTTCGACTTCGCCACCGTCTCCGTTTCCAGCGACGGGCTGGCCTGGACCGAGGTCTGGTCCAACCCGCTGACCAACACCAGCGACAGCGCGTGGACCCCGGTCGCGCTCGACATCTCGGCCGTGGCCGACGGCCAGCCGACGGTCTACGTTCGCTGGAGCATCGGTCCGACCGATCGCAGCGTCACCTACCCCGGCTGGAACATCGACGATGTCGAGTTCTGGGGCTGGCAGATCGCGACCTGTCCCGGGGATGCCGACAGCGACGGCGACGTCGACCTGAGTGACCTGGGCATTGTGCTCGGGCAGTTCGGCGCGGTCGGCGCCGGCCTCGGGGGAGACCTCGATCGTGACGGTGTCGTCGGGCTCGGCGACCTCAGCCTGGTGCTGGCAAACTACGGGGCGGCCTGCCCCTGACCTGGCGGCGGTGCCGGACCGGTTTCCCTCCGACGGCCCGGCACCGCTGCGTTCGCCACGAGGACCGCGTATCATCCCGGCATGCCCGGGCTGTTTGACGGAACACCGCTGGAGCGACCGGTTACCTGCGAAGTCTGCGGGCTGGCCCTCGATGCCTGCGCCTGCCCGCGCGACGCCGACGGACAGGTCCGTCGCCCGCAGGATCAGCCGGTCCGCGTCGCCCGCGAAAAACGCCGCAAGGGCAAGGCGGTCACCATCATCCGCGGCCTCGACCCGGTAGCCTCCGACCTGCCCGCACTGCTCGCCCGCCTGAAGACCACCTGCGCCGCCGGTGGAACCATCTCCGATGGCGCCATCGAACTGCAGGGCGACCACCGCCCCCGTGTCGTCACGCTGCTGCAGGAACTCGGCTACCCCGCCAGGCAGGCCTGACCGACAGGGCGGCCCTGCTGGGCCAGCAGGGAACAGGGCGTTGGGTGCGTCATCGACGCATTCGCCCGCGCTCGCTTCCGCGCGGATGCCCAGGCGTCGATGCCGCACCGCGTGGCAACTCCATCCGTCGTTGGAACAACGGACTCGGCAGGGGAGCAGGGAACAGGGAACAGGGAACAGGGAACACGGTTGCTCCCTCGCTCCCTTGCTCCCTCCCCCCGTTACCTCTTCAGCCGCCGCCGCCAGCCCAGCCCGCGCAGGCCCAGCAGCGTCAACGCCAGCGGCGCTGCGCCCATCGGTCCGCACGCCGCGCCGCAGGCCATCGGGTCGATCATGATCGCCTCGCCGGCCAGCAGGATCGTGCTGCTGTCGCCCAGTTGATTCGCGGTCGCCAGGTCAAGCTGATCCATCCCGTCCAGGTCTGCCGCGACGATCCCGAACGGGAAGTTGCCGCTCTCCGTCTCCATCGCCGACCCGAACGTTCCGTCGCCGTTGCCCGCCAGAACGCTGACCGTGTCGCCCTCACCGTTCGGCGTCGCCACGTCCAGGTTCCCGTCCCCGTCCAGGTCCGCGATCGCCAGGCCCCGCGCGAAGTTCCCGGCCGCGAAGTCCGTCTTCGTCCCGAACGCTCCGGTTCCGTTCCCCAGCAGCACGCTGATGTCGTCGGAGATCGAGTTGGCCGTGACGATGTCGAGGTTGCCGTCCCCGTTCAGGTCGACCAGCGCCACCGCCAGCGGATTCGCGCCCGTGTCAAAGAACGTCGGGTCGCCGAAGGTCCCGTCCCCGTTCCCCGACAGCACCGCCACCTGGTCCGGCGTCTCGAGCGCCACCACCAGGTCCGGGCTGCCGCCATCAACATCGCCGATCGCGACCGCGTTCGGCCGCGTCCGCTCGGCGTCGATCATCACCGCGACGTCGTCGACCGCCGTGAACGTGCCGTCGCCGTTGCCCCGCAGCACGCTGACGGTGTCGTCGGTTTCATTCGCCGTCGCCAGGTCGAGGATCATGTCGTCGTCGATCAGGCCGACCGCCATCCCGCGGGCCGAGTCGCCCGTGTTGACCGTTCCGGTCACCGCCAGGCTTCCGGTCGCCCCGCGCTGCAGGATCGCGATCTCGTCGGTCCCCAGCAGCAGCACCGCCAGGTCCGTGCGGTCGTCCGCGTCGAAGTCGCCGGCCACCACCGCGATCGGGCGCTCGGTCCCCCCCGACAGGTCCAGCGAAATCGTCTCGGAGGTCCCGAACAGCCCGCTGCCATCGTTGAAAAGCAGCGTCAGGCTGTCGTCATCGCGATTCGCGATCGCCAGGTCGTTGTCGCCGTCGCCGTCCGCGTCCAGGACCGCGATGCCCGAAGCCGCATCGCCCGCACCCACGTCCGTGCCGACAAAGCTCGTCTGCGCGAACGCGCCGCCGCCACCCAACAGCATCAGCATCAGGAAAGTTGCCCGCATGACCTGCTCCTTGCGAATCGAAACTGAAGTGACCGGAGGCGTCGCCGCCGCCTCACGCTCCGCATTCTGCCGCCCCGTTCCGCGGTGAACAAGCTTCAACTTCGACGATCCGGCCGGATTTCGCATCGCCGCCCGGCCGTCCTGCCGTACCATCAGTCGCGAGTCACGATCGGGAGGAACCACGATGCGACGACCGCTGGCCGCTGCCTGTCTGGGAATCTTCATCCTGCTCTGGCTCGGCGGCGCCCGGGATGAGCGCGAGATCCGCGACCTCAGCGACCGCCTCCAGCGGCTCGAACAGTCCGTCGGCCAGCCGCCGGTCGGACCGCTGGTGCCCTCCGTGCGACGTCAGCTCGACCGGCTCGAGGATCGCCTCGAACGTTTGACGCTGCTGGTCGATCGTCAGCCCGGCGCCGGCGGACCCGAGTACGTCCGGGCCGGGGACTTCGAACGCGTCCGCCGCGCCGGCGAGGACCGCGAACGCCGCCTGACCGAACTCGAACGCGCCGCCGGCCGACCGGACAACACCCGCCAGGTCGACCTGCTGCAGCGCCAGTTCAGCCAGTTGCAGCGCGACCTCGACCGCATCCGGGATCGCGTCAGCCGACTCGAACGCGCCCGCCCATGACGACGAACCGCCCGGCGCGAAAGAGGAAGGCCAGCAGGAAACAAGAACCGGTTCCGCCCGCGGCCCACGTGCGCAAGTGCTAACTTGCCTGCTTGCCTACTTCTGACTTGCTGACTTGCTCACTTGCTTACTTGCCCGCTGCCGGACCGTCGGTCTGCGGCACGACGGTCTGCCACTTGATCCCGTTGCGGCGACCGTCGCGCACGTGCCGGCGGTGTTCCTTGTCCGGCGGTGTCCGTTCCTTCAGGAAGGTGTCGATCCGCGCGGGCAGGCGCGCCAGGTCTTTCAGCGGTATCTCGTCGACCACCTGGCCGGTCAGTCCGAACCGGCCCGGCTCGACCAGCAGCACGCCGCTGCCCGCCGGCCGGCGGTCCAGCGCCTCCAGGTCGGCCGCGTCCGCAACCACCGCGTACTGCAGGCGACCGACATAGCGCGCGTCCCACGCCAGCTTCGCGATCCGGGCCGATGCCGCGGACCGGCCCGCTTCGCCGGGCGCCAGCAGCACCAGCAGCGGCTGACTGTCACACGCCGCCACGTTCAGCGCCCGCCGAAAATCGAGCGTCTGGGGCAGGGCGGCCGGCGCCGTCTTCGCCTGGTAGTCGGCCGCGACCCGATCGAGGTAGCGGGCCAGTTCGGCCGGCCCGTCGTCGGTTGCCTCGCCGACCAGTCCGAGCGGACCACGCTGCGTGCGCGTCAGGCGCGTCCGCCCGTCCGGGGCCAGCAGCACGAACGCCGTGTTCGGCAGATCGCGTCGGCCGAAGAACGTCTGCAGAAACGCCGCCTCGTCGGCATCCTCGAAGGTTGCCAGGCGAACACAGATCCACTTGCGGGAAGCCGCCACGACCGTGGCGTGCGACAGGAAATCCCTGTCGGCGTGCTGCTTGCCCGGTCACCAGATCCCCGAGACACCCTGGCAGGCCGGGGCGGCCGAGGTCAGCAGGATCGGGCGGTTGGTCCTGGCCGCCTCCGCCCGGGCCGCATCCCAGGTCCCGAACCACTGGATCTGGGGGCCGGTCGCGGGTTCGGTCGAAGGACCCGAGGATCCGCCCGCCAGCGCGGCGGCGCCGCACAGCAGGCTGGTGAGCAGGGCGATTCGCGGCACGGACATGGGCGACTCCCGACGAGGAACGAGTTCTGCAATCTGCGCGACGGCCAGCCTGACAGCGCTTCTTCCGCGCGGCCACATCGCAGCGGCGTGCGGCCGGACGGGTGGGGCGGCACTTCGGCGCCGAACGCTCCTGACAGGGGAAACGCAGAACCGGCGTCGCAGACCACAGGCTCGCGCAGGATCGGGCCCGAAAAAGGGTCGCCCCGGGGAAATGCCCGCTTTACCGCGGGAAGAAGCTCAGCGTGACGTGCATGATCGTCCAGTAGTAGAAGACCTTCGAGCCGACGATCATCTCCAGCGGGCCGGCTTTGCCGAACGCGTAGGTCGAAACCCCCACCAGCGCCACCACCACCACCGCCAGGCTCAGGTGCAGGAACGTGAAGCCGGCCACCGTCGTTCGCATCCACGTCCAGGACCACTTCCGCGGCGCCACCGCCGGCGGACGCTTCGCCAGGCTCCGCCGCCCGAAGATGTACCAGGCCACGAAGTGCATCAGCACGACCGCGTTGAACGTCCACGGGCCCGAGACCAGCGCCACCAGGATGATCCCGGTCGCAATCAGGAACACCCGCAGGATCGGCTCGTGCACGTTCCAGAGACCACGCAGCCCGTTCGGAAACTTCCGGCCGATCCGCTGCAGCGCCACCAGGGCGATCAGCAGCATCGGCACGAACGTGGCCGCGAAGCGCAGCACGTACGGCCACGACGCCGGGAAGATCTGTTCGAGCAGGGGGTGCTGAAACTCGGGGAAGTACTCGCCGAAAAGGATGTAGGCCGGCAGCGCCAGCGAGACCAGCAGGCCCAGCATCAGCATCTGCAGCACGACCATGATCTGCGCGTGCGTCTTCGCCGCGGTTTTCGGCATCTCGCCGTAGGCCCGGTAGAAGAACGCCTCGTCACGGAATCCGTGAATCAGGAAGTAGAAGTAGAAGACCAGCAGCGCCAGCGGGCTGAAACGGATTCCTCCCTCGTGGATCTGGCTGCCGAACGTGTGGAACAGCCAGCAGAACAGGATCCCGAGTCCGGTCAGGCCGACCAGCCAGGCGATGCTGACCGCCCCGCGCATCCGCTTCGAACTGAGCATGAACAACAGCCCGACGATGAAGTGCGGCAGCCCGAACAGCCGCATCGGCAGTTCGGCCGGGTTCTTGAACATCCGGTAGCGCGTCTCGCTGATCAGCCCGAGCGCGTCGCGGAACAGGTACTTCTCGAGCGCGTACGCCACTCCGCAGACACCGATCGCGCCGAACGTCCACGCCAGCGTCAGCAGGTACTGCCGCCCGGTCGCCGTCTGGTGCCACGGCAGGCCCGCGTAATCCGGATCGACCTCCGACCCGCATTCCGGACAGCGCGACGCCGACAGACCGGTCAGGTCATACCGGCACACCCGGCAGGGCGCGCCCTGCGCCGCGGATGAACCCAGCGGATGCGGTGTCACCGACATACCTTCCTCCGTCGCAACCCGCCGGAAGTATCGGCAGACCCCACGCGTCCGTCAAACCGGGGCGGCGGACCGTTCGCGCCTCACGGACACGGCTGAACCGCGTCCGCCTGCGCCCGCACGTAGGCCACGAACAACTGCCGTTCCTCGTTGTCCTCGACCGGCGTCGCGGCGCTGATCCGCCCGCTCGCATCGACCGAGACCCAGTGGTCCTTGATGTACCAGTCGTCGTGCTCGGCCGTATCCGTGCGGACCCACAACCGGCGCGGCGTCCCGTCCGACAGGATGTAGATCCGGTGCGTTCCGCCGTCGATCTCCACAACCATCGAGCGGGCCGTCACGTTCACGTCAACCGTCGCCCGAATCGAAGTCGTCGTGATCGTCACGCCCGACCCGACGAACACCCAGCCACTGTAGAGCGTCATCGAGTCGGCCGGCGGCGGCGGGCCGCCGTTCGACTCGGCCGGGAAACGCACGTGGGCCTGCTCCGAAGTGCCGGCATGCGGCCCGAAGACGACCTTCGCGCAGTCGTTCTGATCGTCAATCATCCGGCCGTACTCGGTTACGCCGGTCATGCGGTCGGTGAACGCGATCGGCTGGGGATACTCCACCGAGAACACGCCGACGACGGCCCCGAGGACGTGCATCGTCGCGGCGCGAAGTTGCGTCGGCAGCGGGATGCTGCCGTCCTTCAGCATCGCGACCGTGCCGAGGATCCAACGCACCCGCGTGTGCCAGTCCCGGTACTTGCCCGACTTCGCCAGTTCCGCAAGGGAGAAGACCTCGACCCGGCTGACCTTGCACGCACCGGGCGCGGTCAGCCGGACTTCGAAATGCACCATCCAGTGCTGCCGCTTCTTCAGCTTGAACGGCGGCACCGCCGGGTTCGGCGTGTCCTTCCAGGCCGGCGCGAATTCGAGGTCGTCGTCGCCGACCTTGACCAGGAACACGTAGTGCTCCAGGTCCGCGGTCTGCTGGATCCACACCATCCCCAGTGACTCCGGTCGTGCGCTGCCCGCGAACGTGGTGATCATCGCGCCGCCACGGATGTTCCGCTGCCCGGCCGGAACGAACACCCACCCCGGCGTGTCCAGCGCGATCATTTCCGGGTCCTGGCTGTGCGGGTAGGTCACCTTGGTGCTCCGACCGAACCGGTTCGGGCCGGACACGAACAGGGGATGTCCGTCCTCGGTCACCAGTTCGATCCCGTTCAGGGTCACCGGGTCGCCGGCCGACCAGGTCCGCGCGGTCGTGTCGCGGGCAAGCACGTGCGTGCTCTGCCCGTCGGCCAGCAGGCGCGGACCAGGGAGCAGGCTGACGAGTACCAGTGCGGTCAGTCGCGTGCGGAACGTCATCGTTGGGTCTCCGAGGAAGGAAGCAGGTGCCCGTCTGTCGGCCACGGTCGGGGCGACCGCGTCAGCCGAACCAGCGCGAGCGTAACCACGAATGCGAAAATGCTCTGAAACGGGCTCCAGATCACGCGGGTCAGCAGGCCGACCAGTACCGCCAGCAACAGCAGCACCGCCGTGCCGGTCAGCGCCACATGCACCGTCCGTCCCGGCAGCAGCACCGCCAGCAGCCACGCCAGCACGATCAGAACCAGCACCACCGCCCAGATCGGGGCCGGCATCCCGGCCTGGTCGAGACTCTGCAGCCCGCGCTCGATCGCCACCGCGATCGCAACCTCTTCCGGCGCATCGCCGCCCGGAACCGGCACCCGTGGCCGGCGGGCCGAGTCGGTCAGCACCAGCACGGCCTTGCCGCCAAACCGTTCCCGCAGTTCATCGGGCGTCAGCACGAAGAACGCGCCGACCGACGTACTCGCGCCCGCGATCGTCTCGGCGCTGGGCGCTTCGGCCACGACTCGCAACAACCGATCCCCGCGAACGATTCCGGCCCCCGCGTCCTCGGTCCGGACATCGCCGAGGTCACCGATCTGCAGGCGCACGGCCGGGCCGCCCGGCGTGACCAGTTCGGGCACGCGCGGATCACGCCGCTGAAAGCGCAGCACCAGGTCGCGCCAGCCGCGGTTCCATTCGAGCGACAGTTCGTCCCGCGGCTGCAGCCACGCGCCGATCGCCTTCAACGCCAGGCCGGGCGTGCAGCCCCCGTCCCGATCCAGTCGGGCCATGTCGATCCGCCACAGGTCTCCGACGACCAGTTCGCTGGTCGGGCAGCCCCACGAAACCAGCGGCAGCAGGTTGGCGCTCAGGTCCGGCGTCGGGTCCCAG
Source organism: Phycisphaerae bacterium (assembly GCA_030428945.1). Classification (GTDB taxonomy): domain Bacteria; phylum Planctomycetota; class Phycisphaerae; order UBA1845; family Fen-1342; genus JAUIEC01. Next base: position 73,889 of record JAUIEC010000020.1, read on the forward strand.
TTCTGCGTCCCGATCAGCACGCGAATCCCGCGCGCCCGGCACCGCTCCAGGCCGGCCACCAGCCCGGCATCAAACGGCGTTTCGCCCGGAAACGAAATCGCGAAGACCACCACCCGCGGCCCCGCCTCGGCCAGTCGTTCCAGCAGTCGCCCCCACAGCAGCCGCCGCGACTGCGGATTCCAGCGCGACAGGTCCGGCAGGTCGAGCGTCGCGCGCAGTGGTTCGAACGGCAGCGCATCCGTCGCTGACACCATCCGGACCGACTCGAGCGGGGGGCTCGACGAGGGCAGCGGCAGGACCGCCCGCATCGCCCGAAAGTACCCGCGCTCCACCCCCGACCACGCCGCCACCGGCTGCACCACCCACTGGCAGAAGCCGAAGACCAGCGGAACCACCAGCAGCAGCGCCAGGCTGCGATGCCGCGCGATCGTCCGCCGCGCCTGAACCCCCGCCACGTACAGCAGGCTGTCGCGCCGCGCCTCGATCACCTCGCCCCGCAGGAAACGCTCCAGGTCGGCCGCCAGTCCGCCGGCGCTCTGGTACCGCCGACCCGGATCCTTGTGCAGCGCCTTCAGCACGATCGTCTCGAGGTCCTCCGGCACACCGGCCACCGGGGCGGCCGCGCCGGCCTCGGCCAGGCGGGTCGCCAGCGGAACCGGCGGTGAGAACTCGATTCGCGCCAGGACCTCGTGCACCGGACCGTGCGGACTGTAGGGCAGGGCTCCGCTCAGGCACTCGTAGAGAATCACGCCCAGCGCATACACGTCGGCCCGTCCGTCCACGTCCCGCGTCTGTCCGCGGGCCTGCTCGGGCGACATGTACGCCAGCGTCCCCATCACCTGGTCGCTGATCGTCATCTGCGGCGTCTCGGCCGCCCGATAGCGGGCCAGTCCGAAGTCCACGATCTGCGCCTGCTGGTGCTGATCCACGAGGATGTTCGACGGCTTCAGGTCGCGGTGCACGACGCCCTGCGCGTGCGCGAACTCAACCGCCCGCGCGACCGTGACCAGCGTGCCGACAATCTCCTCCAGGCCCGCCCGCCGGGACCGCAGGCTGTCGGTCAACCGCCCGTTCGGCAGGTACCGCATCACGTAGTAACGCAGCCCGTCGTCCGTCCTGCCCGAATCGAGAATCGGAACGATGTGCGGATGCTGCAGCCGCGAGACCAGGTGCACCTCCTGGGCGAATCGCGCGGCATCCTCCGCCGACGCCCGGTTCAGCACCTTGATCGCCACCTGCTGCCCCGTCCCGTCCTGCCGGGCCAGGTACACCACCCCCTGGGCCCCCGACGAGAGCCGCGCTTCCAGCGTGTAGCCCGGAATCGAGAGACCCGCCAGCGCCGCCACGGCAGCGCCCGATGCGACCGTCGAGGCCTCGGCGTCACCCGCCGCTTCGTCCAGCAGTTGGGACCGCAGTTCCGGCAGCAGGCTCCGATTCTCATCCAGGAACGTGTCCAGATCGGGGGCCGTACCGCCGGCCTGCATGGCCCGCCAGGCCTGCACTGCCGCCAGGATGCGCGCGAATCGATCCAAGTGGTGTCTGCCCGGTCGTGCGTGGAGGAGTTGTCGCTGCCCGTTGCGCCCACCGTTTTCCGACGCGACCGCATTATCAGAGCCGACTGCGCCCGCGCCAATCCCTTTCCCCGCTCGCCCCCGTTCTCTTGCTCCCGCGCGCACCGCCGAGGTACCCTCCACGGCGCATGAAAACGCCCGATCCGATCACCGTTCTGCGCGAGCGCTTCGGCCTCGAATCGCTCTATCCGCTCCAGCAGCAGATCGTCAGCCGCGTACTCGCCGGCGGCGACTGCCTGGTCGTCATGCCGACCGGGGCCGGCAAGAGCCTCTGCTATCAGCTTCCCGCCCTGGCGCTGCCCGGGCCCGGCGTCACGCTCGTTTTCAGCCCGCTGATCGCCCTGATGGAAGACCAGGTCAGCGCGCTCCGCAAACGCGGCATCAAGGCCGCCTACCTCAACAGCACGCTCGACCGGAAACGCCGCACGCAACGCTACGAACGCCTCGCCCGCGGCGCCTACGAACTGATCTACGCCACGCCCGAACGCATGGAGAAGCCCGAGTTCCGGGCCGCCCTCGCGGCCGTCCCCGGCGGCGTCAGACTGCTGGCGATCGACGAGGCCCACTGCATCACCAGGTGGGGCCACGACTTTCGCCCCGCCTACCAGCAGGTCGGCAGCTTCCGCCGCGATCTCGGCAGCCCGACCACCATTGCCCTGACCGCGACCGCCACCCCGCATGTCCGCGGCGACATCCGCGTGACCCTCGATCGCACGCCCGAGGACATGCCGCTCTTCGCCGCCGGCATCGACCGACCCAACCTGCAACTCGAGGTCGCTCCCGTCTTCGACGATGACGAGAAATGCCGCCAGATCCTCGAGGTCGCCGCCGCCCAGCCCGGCGTCGGCATCGTCTACTTCGCGCTGATCAAGCACCTCGACGCCTTCGCCGACCTGCTCCGCCGCCAGGCCCCGCCCGGACAGGCCTTCGAAATCTACCACGGCCAGCTTGATCCCCGCCGGAAGAAACGCGTCTACGAACGCTTCGTCGAGGCCCCCGTCGACGAACCGCTCATGCTGCTGGCGACCAACGCCTTCGGCATGGGCGTCGACCGCGCGGCCATCCGCTACATCGTCCACGCCCAGGTGCCCGGCTCGGTCGAAGCCTACTACCAGGAGGTCGGCCGCGCCGGCCGCGACGGACTCCCCTCGGTCTGCCGACTGCTCTACAGCGAAGACGATCTGGCCATTCAGCACCAGTTCATCGAGTGGATGAACCCGTCGCCCGAACTGCTGCTCGACGCCTCGATCGCCCTGCAGCGCCGCGAGCAGGCCGTCTTCGACGTCGACACGCTCCGCGACCTGATCATCCACAGGAACCGCGGTGACCGCCGGGCCGAGTACTGCCTGATCACCCTCGAAAAACTCGGTTGCGTCGAGGAGGCCACCCTCGACGGCGAGTACCGCTTCCTGCACCCGCTGCAGCCCGACCAACTCCATCCCGCCGAATTGCAGCGCAAGAAACAGGCCGACCTGCTCAGGCTGCTCGACGTCGTCAAGCTCACCCGGGCCGACGACCTGCCGGCCTTCCTCCGCGAATACTTCGCCATCGAAAACGACGAAAACGCCGCCGCCACGTGACAAGCCGGCGGCGGGCGGATTCAATAGGCCCCCGATGGATGTCACCCGCGACATTGCCGCCACCCGGCGCGCCCTGGCGATTCCCCGCGCCCGCGGCGATCGCATCGGGCTCGTCCCGACCATGGGCGCCCTGCACGCCGGACACATCGAACTGCTGGCCACCGCCTGCCAGGCCTGCGACTTCTCCGTCGCCACCATCTTCGTCAACCCGACCCAGTTCGCCGCGGACGAGGACCTCGCCGCCTATCCACGCACCCCCGAACAGGACTACGACGTCTGCCGCGCGGCCGGAATCGACCTGGTCTTCCAGCCCACCGCCGCCGAGATGTACCGCCCCGACGCCAGCACCACCGTCACCGTCGCCGGACTTGACCGGCACCTGTGCGGACCGCACCGACCCGGCCACTTCGTCGGCGTCGCCACCGTCGTCGCCAAGCTGTTCCAGATCGTGCAGCCCGACGCGGCCTACTTCGGACGCAAGGACTACCAGCAACTGGCCATCATCCGACGCATGGTCCGCGACCTCGATATGCCGGTCGACGTCGTCGGCTGTCCGACCGTCCGTGAAGCCGACGGACTCGCCCTCAGCAGCCGCAACGTCTATCTCTCCGACGAGCACCGCCGCCAGGCGGCCGTCATTCCCGCGGCCCTGCGGGCTGTGGCCGAGCGCATCGCAGCCGGTCAGACGGGCGTGCCGGACCTCACCACGCTGCTGGCGGACACCCTCCGCAGCCGCGGGCCGCTCGAAATCGACTACGCCAGCATCGTCGACCCGGACACCCTCCAGCCGCTCGAAACGGTCGCCGGCCCGGTCGTCGTCGCTGCCGCGGTGCGGATCGGCCAGACCCGGCTGATCGACAACCTCGAAGTGGACCCCCCAGCGACCGGCGACTAAACTCCTCACACGAACGAGCGAAACCAAGGTATGCCTTTGCCATGAAACCAGTTGTATTCACGATCCCCTTCCTCAACTGGGACATCCCCGGTTACGGCCTGATGCTGATGCTCGGCTTCCTGATCTCGATCTGGTGGGCCACCCGCCGGGCCGAGAAGAGCGGGGCCGACCCCGAGGTGATCCTCAACGTCGGCTTCCTGGCCCTCGTCGGCGGTGTCGTCGGCTGCCGCATCATGTACGTGGTCCACTACTGGGAACAGTTCGCCAGTCGCGGCTCCGCCTGGGACATCTTCCTGGCCGTCGTCGACATCCGGAAGGGCGGCCTCGAGTTCTACGGCGGCTTCATCCTGACGATCCTGATGACGCTGCTCTGGCTCCGCTTCAAGGAACGCGTCTCGATCCGCTGGTACCTCGACATCATGGCCCCCTCGGCCGCCCTCGGACTCGCGATCGGTCGCATCGGCTGTTTCCTGAACGGCTGCTGCTTCGGCGGCGTCTGTGATCTGCCCTGGGCCGTGCAGTTCCCCTATGGCAGCCCCCCGGCCGTGCACCAGTGGCAGGCCGGCGTCCCCGGCGCCGCACTGCCCGAGCAACTGCTCTTCACCCACACGCCCGGACTGACCATGCCGATCTCGCGCGAGAGCATGGCCGCCAGTCCGGCCGACCTGGCGACCGTCGAGAAGCAGGAAAAGGCCCTCGGCACCCAGCTTGCCGGCCTGCAGACCAAGCTCGCCCAGGCAACCTCCGAGGGCCGCCCGTCGATCGAGCGCCAGATCAAGCAAGTCGAGCAGAAACGCAACATGGCCCGGGGCGCCTACCTCGATCTGCGGCGCAACATGGAGCGCTACGGACTGACCCACGAGGAAATCCACACCCTGGCCGCCGCGCACGGCTCTCCCCGGCTGCATCCCACGCAGTTGTACTCGACGGTCACGGCCGGGCTGATCGCGCTGCTGCTTAACGCGTTCTACTATCGCCGGACACGCGACGGACAGGTGATCCTGCTGCTGCTCGCGATCGAACCGGTGACCCGCTGGATGCTCGAAGTCATCCGCACGGACAACCCGATCGACACGCTCGGGGTCTTCACGATCTCGCAGGGCCTGGCCGTCACGATGACTGTGCTGGGCATCGTCGGGCTGTTCGCTCTGCAATTCCTGCCGCCACGCTCGCCGCGGGCGGTGCTGTTCGAGCCTGAAGACGAAACGAACCACGCGGCCCCGGTCGAGCCCGCGGGCTGAAGGAGGTGACGGATGTCGGACGAACCCAAGAAGATCATCGTCGACGAGGACTGGAAGGCCGAGGCCCAGGCGGAGAAGCAGCGCCTCGCCGAGGAAACCAGCGCGGCCGGTCAGCCCGCGCAGGGCGCCGCGCCTGCCGCGTCGTTCATCGAACTGATCAACCTGCTCGCCATGCAGGCCCTCGCCGGACTCGGGCTGATGGCCGGGCCCGACGGCCAGCGGATCCCGCCGAACATGGCCGCCGCCAAGCACGCGATCGACATGCTCCAGGTCGTCGACGACAAGACCCGCGGCAACCTCACCGACGAGGAAAAGAAAGTCCTCGACCAGGTGCTCTACGAGGTCCGCATGCAGTTCGTCCAGATGAACTCGGCCGGATCGGCGGGAGCACCCGGGGGCGCCGTCCCGCCGACCACCCCGGGCGCCTGAGAACCCGCGACGCCCGCGATGCCACCGCCGCGCCCCGAACAGGCTGATGCCGCCGCGCCGCCCGCCCGTCGGACCCCCGGCCCGCTGGTCGCGGGCCCGCTGCGCTTCCTGGTGCCGCTGGCCGGGTCCGTCGCCGTCCACGCCCTCCTGCTGGTCCTGATCACGCTGACCACCTGGACGACCTACCGCAGCCTGACCGCCTCGGCCGGGCCCGAGTTCTCGGTCGGCATCGTCAGCACCAGCGGCGGACGCGAGTTCGGCACGAAGTGGCACGACACGCCGCCCGTGGTCGGGCAGACCGGCAGCGAACTGCAGCCCAACCTCGCCGCCCAGCCTCCCGACCTGGCCGGACTGATGCAGGGCGGCGGGGCGGCGACCGGCACCGAAGCCCTCGACCGGGCCCAGCCCGCCGCCGGCAGCGGCATCGGCCGCGGAAACCACGTCGGCCTGCTCGGCATCGGGCAGGGGGCCGACCGCAGCGGCACCGGCAGCATCGGCTTCGGCTCCGGCGCCGGCACCGCCCGCGGCACGGCCGGCGTCTGGAACCTGAGCGCCCGCGGCAACCGCTTCGTCTACGTGGTCGACTTCTCCGGATCGATCGTCGTCGCGGTCTCGGACCTCCGACGCGAACTGAAGCGCTCGATCGGCAACCTGCAGAGCGACCAGTCCTTCAACGTGATCGTCTTCTACAGCACGCCCGGACGCCGCAGCGAAGAGTTCCGCATCGAAAGCTTCGCCCCGAAACTTCAGCCGGCCACCTCGCGGAACAAACGCGACTTCTTCTCGTGGATCGACGCCAAGCGTCCGCAGGGCTCGACCCGCCCGCTGGCCGCCGTGCAGCGGGCCCTGACGATGGACCCGCAGGCGCTCTTCCTGTTCTCCGACGGCGTCTTCGAAGACACCGTCGTCGACGAAATCACCGCCGCCAACCGCAAGCCGGCCCAGATCCACTGCCTGGTCTTCGACGAACTCCTGCTGGCGGAAACCAACGGAATGCCACGCCCGACCGACGGCGCCCGCCGCCTCCAGCGGATCTCCGAACGCAGCGGCGGGCAGACCAAGATCGTCACCGCCCGAGACCTCGACTGAACACCCAAGGAACCACCCGTGCCCGCCAGATCCCTGCCATACCGCCTGTTCGGATTCCTCTGCCTCGCCGGCCTGCCCGCGACCGCCCTGGCCCAGGAAACCGCCCGGACCGTCTCGATGTGGCAGGTCATCCGCGACGGCATCGAGTGGCCGGCCTATCTGATCCTGCTCGGCTCGCTCGCGGCGATCGCCCTGATCATCGATCACTTCTGGACCGTCCGCACCGCCACCATCGTCCCGGCCGAGCAGGTACGCCGCGCCCGCCAACTGATCGAACGCCGCAAGTTCCGCGAGTGTCTCGACCAGATGCGCAAGAGCGGGACATTCTTCGCCACCACCCTGGCCGCCGCCCTCCGACACGGTCGGCACGGCTTCGAGGCCATGCAGTCCGCCGCCGGTGAAAAGGCCCAGGAACTCAGCGGCGGACACTTCCGCAAGGTCGAGTACCTGAACATGCTCGGCAACCTCGGCCCGCTGCTCGGCCTGCTCGGAACCGTCTACGGCATGATCATCGCGTTCGCCGCACTCGCGGCCGAAGGGGGCGAAGCCAGCACCGACTCCGGCGCGCTCGCCTCCGGCATCAGCCTCGCGCTCGTCAACACGCTGCTCGGGCTCGCGCTCGCCATCGTCGGCCTCGGGTTCTACGGCTGGTGCCGCAGCCGCGTCGACCAGTTGACCGCCCACGCCAGCGTCCAGGTCTTCGACCTGCTCGAATACTTCCGACCCGCCAGCGCCGCGATCGAGGGGTCGCCCTTTGCCCGGCCATCGACCGCGCCGGCCGCACCCGCGATCACGCCCGCCCGGACCGATTCGCCATGACTCCGCGGCCGCCCCGACCGGTCAGCATGACGCTCAATCTCGCCCCGATGGTCGACGTCATGATGTGCCTGATCATCTTCTTCCTGCTCGGCAGCCGACTGGTGTCCGAAAGCCAGCCGATCGACCTGGCCGAAGCGCGGGCCGCCGAGAAACTCGCCCGGGCCGAGGAACTCACCCAGGTCACGATCAACGTCACGCCCGCCCGCGACGGCAACGGACCCGGTTACGCCGCCGCCGTCGGCCGCGGCATGGCCACGCTCCAGTCGCTCCCGGCCGAGGGACTGGCCGGCTTCCTTCAGCAGCGGGCCAGCGACGCCGGGCATCCCGACCGCATTCGCTGCGTGATCCGGGCCGATCGTGACGCCGCCTACGCCGCCGTCGAAGAGGTCCTGCGGGCCTGCGGAATCGCCGGTGTCAGCCGCGTCGTGTTCGGCGCCACCCCGATCGGCGAGGGCACCTGATGCGACCCGCCCCGCAACCCGCCACCGAGACCGTTCCGAATCTCGCCCCGATGGTCGACGTGATCATGGTCATCCTGGTCTTCTTCATGCTCGGCGCATCGCTGCAGATGAGCCGCGAAGGCGTCCTGCGCACCGAACTCGACCCCCGCAGCGGGCCCGCCGGCTACGCCTCGATCGAGATCATCCCCAGCGTCACCATCGGCCTGGCCGCCGCCGACCGCGACACCTGCGCCATCACCGTCCTCGGGCAGCCCTTCGCCGACTTCGACGCCCTGCAGGCCTACCTCGCCGAGCGGATCGCCGCCCGCGCCGATCCCCGCAGCCCGCTCGTCGTCGCCGCCGAACGCGACGTCCGCTGGCGACACGTCGTCGCGGCCATGGACGCCGCCACCCAGGCCGGCTTCGAAAACCTGCAGTTCGCCGTCCGCCCCCGCGAGACCCGGCCGTGATCGCCGCCGTGCTGATCGCCGCGCTGCTCGCCTGGCAGGAGGCGATCCCGCCCGAAGTTCTCCGGCACGTCGAGCGCGGACAGGTCACCGAACTCGAGACGCTCTTCGCCGGGGCACCGACCCTGACGCAGCGCAAACTGCTCGCCCGCGCCCAGGCCAACCGCGCCGCCGAACTGCCCGAACCGCTGCGCGAAGCCGCTTTCCAGGACGCCGGCCGGCGCTACCGGGCCTGGGCCGCCGCGATCAGCAGCGCCCGCGGCGGCAGCCCCGAACAGCAGGCCGTCGCCCTCGCCGAGGCCGAACTCGAACACGCCGACATGATCCTCACCCGCTGGTCGGCCCCGGACCTCGACCGCTTCTCCCTTCAGCCACCCGGCAGCACCGGCTTCGACGAGCTCCGCAAGCGACTCGAACAGGCCACCACCTTCAGCGCCGCCGCCGAAGAGCGCCTCCGGCCGCTGCTCGAACAACTGGCCGGCAGCGACGCCGACCTGGAAGAGAAGTTTCTCGCCCTCGGCATCTTCGATCGCGTGCAGGTTCTCCGCCGCGACGCCCAGTTGCAGCGTGCCTGGCTGCGCCTCAGCCTGGCCCAGCTTGGCGAAGACGATCCGAAACGCCGGGCCGACAACCTGCGGAACGCCGAACGCCTCTTCCGCACGCTGGTCGACCTGCTCGGCAAGGGACCCGCCCGCACACGCTGCCGGATCGGCCTCGCCCGCACCTACCGCATCCAGGGAAGAACCGCCGAAGCCGTCGCACTGCTCCGCAGCGCGCTGCCCGAAGCAGCCGGTTTCCGCGCCGCCGCCCAGATTCGATACGAGTGGGGCCGCACCCTGATCGACGCCGGCAGATTCGACGACGCCCGCGCCGTGCTCGCGCCGCTCGCACGCCTCGATCCGGCCGACATGACCGACGATCAGCAGCCCGGCCTGTTCTACGTCAACCTGGCACAACTCTGGGATGCCTACAGCTACCTCCTCGAAAGCCGCCTGCTTCGACGACAGGCCGCCACCAGTTCCGCCCGCGACAGCCTGCTCAGCCAGGCCGATCGCCGCCGCGCCACCGCGCTCAGCCGCTTCAACCAACTCGCCGGCCGCGGTCGGGTCTGGGAGGACCTCGTCGACGCGTACCTGGCCGGCGAATTGGATGTCGCTGCCGCCCCGACCACGCTCGGCATCGCCGAACTGCTCTTCATCGCCCGCCGCGAGGGCCGCGCCGGCGACTGGCCGCGGGCAGCCGAACTGCTCGACGAAGCACTCCGCCGCCAGGAGGTCCCGGTCGACCTGCTCCCCGATCTGCGCTTCGAACACGCCACCGCGCTCGCCCTGACCGGCGCCACCCGCCCGGCCGCCGCCCGCTTCCTCGCCTTCGTCGAGCAGCACGTCAGCCACCCCCTCGCCACCCGGGCGATCACCCGCGCCTACGAACTGCAGGCCGAACTGGCCGACGCCTCGCGGTCGGCCGACGACTACCGCGCCGTAGCCGCCACGCTGGCGACCCTGCTGGCCCGCTTCCCCGAACACCCGGACCGGCTCGCCGCCACCTGGTGGGCACCGCGGGCACTCGAAGCCGCCGGCGACTACGCGGCCGCCGCCCGCGGCTATGCCGCCGTACCGCCGCAGAGCGAACACTGGCAGCAGGCCCGACAGCGGGCCAACGCTTGCCTGCTGGCAGACTGGCAGGCACGCGGCGCACCGGCCGACGATGCCGCCCGACTCGCCCGCGCGCTGCTGCGATTCGCCGATGACGCCGCCGTCACCGGTCAGGACCCCGACCTCCAGGCCGCCGTCCGCAAGGCGATCCTCGATGCCGCCGAACTCTACCAGGTGGCCGGCGATCACCCGGCCGTCCTGCGGACCCTCGACCATCCCGGCCTGATCGGCGGGGGGCCCGACGACACCGCCCGCCAGTCCGGACTGCGGATCGCCGGCCTGGCGCAACTCGGCAGGTTCGAGGATGCCGCCCGCCTGGCGCAGACGCTGCTGCGACTGAACGATCCCGCCGCAACCACGCGAACCCTGCCGCTGTTGCAGGCGGCTCTCGGCGAACTGACCCGACGGGAAGCGGCCGGCGATGAGCAGTCCCTGGCCGCGCTGGCCAACGCGGTGCTGCCGGTCTTCACCCTGGCGGAGGAACGACTGCGGGCGGCCGGCCAGACCGCGGCGCTCCGGCCGGTCCTGTTCGGCCTGGCCCGCCTGCAGTTCCACGCCGGGCGATTCAGCCAGGCCGAAGAAACGATCACGACGCTGCTGCTGGCGGGAGAGGCTGACATCGCGACCCGCTGGTGGCAGGCCCGGATCCTGACCGCGCTGGCCCGGTCCGCTCCCGCGGCGGAGCGACCCGCGCGGCGGACCGCTGCCCTGGCGGCCTGGGGGAGACTGCTGCCGACGCTTCGCACGGCCGCCCCGGAACGGTACTGGCCGGCGCGGTACGAGGCCCTGCGCCTGCTGGCCGAGGATGGCCGCCTGGCCGAGGTCCGGCAGGCGATCGAGCAGGAGCGGGTCTGGTTCCCCGATCTGGGCGGCCCGCCGTGGAAGGAGAAGATCGAGGCGCTGGCAGGGCGGGCGACCGAAGCCGGGCCGGACTGAGCAGGGGGGCGGTCCGCACCTGGGTGAGGCGGGTTGTCCGGTTCCGAGAATTCCCCGCACGGGGGGCGTCCGACTCCCGCACTTCCGCCCCAGCGTTATAATCCGCGTCCGCGTGGGGCCCGGTGCCCGGGGGCGTTTACGTCTATGGCGAAAGCATGAGCGACTTCGAAGTTGTCAGCAGTTTTGAGCCTCGGGGTGACCAACCGCAGGCGATACAGCGTCTTACGGATGCATTCCGCCAGGGCCAGGGGTCCCAGACCCTGCTCGGCGTGACCGGTTCCGGCAAGACCTTCACGATGGCCCACACGATTGCCCGGCTGGGGGTGCCGACCCTGATCCTGAGCCACAACAAGACGCTCGCCGCCCAGCTCTTCGAGGAATTCCGCGACCTGATGCCCAACAACGCGGTCCAGTTCTTCGTCAGCTATTACGACTATTACCAGCCCGAGGCCTACATCGCCCAGCGCGACATCTACATCGAAAAGGACGCCTCGCGCAACGATGACCTCGACCGCCTGCGGCTGGCGGCCACCAGTTCGGTCGTCTCGCGCCGCGACACGGTCGTCGTCGCCAGCGTCTCGTGTATCTTCGGCCTCGGCAGTCCCGACGAGTACAAGGCCAGCGTCATCGCGGTCCGGGTCGGCGAGACGGTCGATCGCGACGAACTGCTCAAGCAGTTCGTCCGGCTGCAGTACGACCGCAACCACACCGTGCTCGAACGCAAGACCTTCCGGGTCCGCGGCGACGTGATCGAACTGTACCCGGCCAGTGAAGAGATCGCCGTCCGGATCGAACTGTTCGGCGACGAGGTCGAACGCACCGCTTACATCCACCCGGTCTCCGGCGAGGTCCTCCAGGAGCGCGACCACGTCTTCATCTACCCGGCCGTGCACTACGTCATGCCGGAGGAGAACCTGCAGCGGGGGATCGAGGCGATCCAGCAGGAACTGGACGAGCGGGTCATGCAGCTTCGGCACCAGGGCAAGCTGCTGGAGGCCCAGCGGCTGCTGGCCCGGACCAAGTACGATCTCGAAATGATGAAGGAAGTCGGCTACTGCAGCGGCATCGAGAACTACTCGCGGCACCTGAACGGCACCCAGCCCGGGGCCAAGCCCTACACGCTGGTCGACTACTTCCCCGACGACTTCCTGCTGGTGATCGACGAGTCGCACGTCACCATTCCGCAGATCGGCGCGATGTACGGCGGCGACCGCTCGCGGAAGGAAGTGCTCGTCGAACACGGCTTCCGCCTGCCAAGCTGCCTCGACAACCGTCCGATGACCTTCGAGGAATTCGAGGGCATGTGGAAGAAGGTGCTGTTCGTCAGCGCCACGCCCAACGAGTACGAACTGAAACGCTGCGGCGGCGAGGTCGTCGAGCAGATCATCCGTCCGACCGGCCTGGTCGATCCCGAAATCGATGTCAAACCCGCCACCGGCCAGGTCCCCGACCTGCTCGACCAGATCAAGCAGCGGGCGGCCGTCGGGCAGCGCGTGCTGGTCACCACGCTGACCAAGCGGCTGGCCGAGGACCTCTCGAACTACATTCAGCAGGCCGGGCTGCGCGGACGGTACCTGCACAGCGAGATCGACACGCTCGAGCGGGTCGAGATTCTCCGCGACCTGCGGAAGGGCGACTTCGACGTGCTGGTCGGGGTCAACCTGCTGCGCGAGGGCCTCGACCTGCCGGAAGTCTCGCTGGTGGCGATTCTCGACGCCGACAAGGAGGGCTTCCTCCGCAGCGCCACCTCGCTGATCCAGATGATCGGCCGCTGTGCCCGCAACGTGAACGCCCGCGTGATCCTCTACGCCGACAAGATGACCCCCTCGATGAAGCAGGCCATCGACGAAACCGACCGCCGCCGCGAGATCCAGTTGCAGTACAACGCCGAGCACGGTATCACGCCCGACACCGTCCAGAAGGCGATTCGCGACGGCCTGATCACCGAGGTCGCCGCCATGCGGCGCGTCCGCGAGGCCGTGCACGCCGACGAGGGCGAATACGATCGCGAGGAACTGATCGGCACGCTCGAGAAGGAGATGCTGACCGCGGCCGAGGAACTCGATTTCGAAAAGGCCGCCGCGCTGCGTGATCACATCACGCGTCTGAAGGAGTCGCCGCACGTCAAGGTGGCGGCCGCCGATGCGCGACCCGGTGTGGGCGTCGCGGCGCGTGACGACGGAAACTGGAAACCTCGCGGCCAGCGTGGCCGCGCCGGACGCCGCAAGAAACGCTGAAGATTCAGTTGGGCAGGAGATCCGGGACCGGTTCCCGGAGACACACGAGAAGGAGCAAGTTGATGAAACGCATGGTTCGTACCGGGTTGAGCCTCCTGCTGCTGGGGGTCGCCAGTGCGACCGCCCTGGCCGGCGGCCTCGACAAGTTCACGCTCTCCAGGGCGATCCCCGCCGATTCGTTCCTGGCGGTCCACACCCGCGGGCACGAGGGACAGGAGTTCCTCAACGCGCAGATGGCCCGCATCTGGGCCGAGATCGAGAAGGCCCGCTTCGATCGCGACATCAAGCGGTTCTTCAAGACCGTCGCCAAGGAGAACGGGCAGGACCTCGAGGAGTTCGAGGCGCAGTGGGAGCGGGTCGTCAACCTGGCTACCAGTGTCGACTGGGCCGACCTCGCCAGTGAAGAGTACGCGATGGGCATGCGGCTCGGCTTCCCGACGCCCGAGTACCTCGTCCTGATGCAGCCGCCGGCCGACAAGGTCGAAGCGAGCTTCAACGGCCTGGCCGGCATCCTGACCGAACTGGTCGGCCTGGATCCGGACACCTTCGCCCTGACCACCGACGGAGCCGGCAGCCAGATCGTCCACAAGGTCTCGGTCGTCCCCGCGCCGTTCCCGCTGGGCGTCACGCTCGCCCGGGTCGACAACGTCATCCTGTTCAGCTTCGGCACCGGCATGGCCGAGCAGGGCCTCGCCCTCCTGGCCGGCGAGGAAGGCGAGACGCTCGCCAGCACCGAGCGGTTCCAGGGCGCCTTCGCCAAGCTGCCCGAGCCGCAGGACTCGGTCGTCTTCTGGGACATCGCCAAGATGTTCACCCAGATCCGCGGCGTGCTCGCCGTCGCCATGCAGGGCGCTCCGGAAGGCGAACGCGACATCCCCGGCAAGCTGATGGACCGGATCGACATCGCCGAATACATGGCCGCCGTCGCCACCACCAAGGACAAGCGGACCACGGCCGACAGCATCATCGTGATGCGCGCCGACGCCAGCGAGAAGGGCATTTACAAGGCCCTGATGGGCAACGGCACCATCGCCGAACCGCTCAAGTACGTCCCGATCGACGCCGGCAACGTCTCGGTCTCGAGCGGGATCGACCTGCTGGCCCTGTACGACGAAGTCATCGACGTGCTGAAGACCGACATCCCCGACGGGCAGGAAGCCATCGACGGAATCGCCGGCCTGAAGGAAGAAGTCGGCATCGACATTCGCGAAGACATCTTCGCCTGGATGCGCGGCAACGTCGTGTCGTTCTCGATCCCGGGCCCGACCGCCTACTCGCCGGCCGAGTTCGTCATGATGGTCGGCGTCCGTGACGCGGCCAAGGGCAACGAGATGGTCGGCAAGCTGCTGGACATGGTCGCGGCCCAGTTCGCCGAGCAGGTTCAGATCGAAGACGCCAGCATCACCGGCGGCGAGGGCTTCCGCTCGATCCGCAGTCCGATGCTCGGCATGGTCGGCATGACCGCCCCGACGATCGGCTTCACCAGCGACTGGCTGGTGCTCGGCTCCAGCCCGGAGATCATCAACCGGGCCTTCGCGGTCGCCAGCGGCGACGAGGAGGACTTCTCGAAGAACGAACGCTTCCAGAAGGAAGGTCTGCCGCTCGGCAAGAACGTCACCTCGATGAGCTTCCAGGACATGACCAAGTTCGGCGAGGAACTCGGCCAGGCCCTCAACATGGTCGGCTTCATGCGGGCCATGCTGCCGCCGGAAGCCGCCAAGGACCAGGGCCTGCAGACGATCCTCGGGATGGTCAGCAAGTTCGGCCGCGTGGCACGCAAGCTCGACTTCCTGCTGAGCAGCGCCACGCAGACGACGATGGAAGGCAACCTCGTCCGCGTCAAGCAGATCACCAACTACCGCGAACCGCCGGTCGTCAAGAAGCCCACGCCGCCCGAGTCCGACTGACAAACGGACCGCACGGCCGTTCTCACGACGGGGCCGGATCGCCAGCAGGCGGTCCGGTCCCTTTTTCATCCGAGGGAGCAAGGGAGCGAGGGAGCCAGGGAGCCAGGGGGGGCAGGGAGGCCGCTCCGGTGCCACTGCTCTTGAGCTCATGAGCAGTGTCTTCTGGCGTGGATGAACCGCCGCGGGGATCTTCCCTAGCTCCCGGGCTCCCTTGCTCCCTCGCTCCCAATTCCCTACCTTTGCCCCCCAATGTCCGACTACTGGCTGATCGAGAAACTGAAGCAACCGCTCGTGCTGTTCGGCCTCGCCGGGCAGTTCGTCTTCATGATGCGCTTCGTCGTCCAGTGGCTCGCCAGCGAAGCCCGCGGCCGCAGCTATGTCCCCGTGGCGTTCTGGTACATCAGCCTCGCCGGCGGGGTCATGCTGTTCATCTACGGCCTGCTCGACCGCGACCCCGTCATCCTGCTCGGCCAGTCGCTCGGGATCGGCATCTATGCCCGCAACCTGTACCTGATCCACGCCCGTCTCGGCCGCTACCGCCGCCGCCGCTCCGGTGACAGCGGCACCGGCGGCCGGGGCGACGCCTGACAACCCGCCCGGGCCCGCGGAAATTCCCGGAATGTTTCCGCCCGGACCGGCAAGAAAATCGGGCAAACGCACGTTACCCTTAATAGTAGAGCCGCCGCGCCCGAGGCCGTTCGACCCGGGCGGGCCGCTCACGGTGAGATCACAGGGGCCATCGCCCGTGGCCGGAACACAGGAATCCAAGATATGCGCACGATTATTGCCTGTCTGCTAACCCTGGCCGTCAGCGTAGATTACGCCGCCGCACAGCGTCCCGGACGGGGCGGCGAAGAGGGCTTTGACCGTCAGCCGCCACGCGAGAACGCCGGCCGGTTCGGCGAAGGACGCCCCCAGCGCGGTCCCGAGGGCGGGCCCCGCCGCGGCCCGATGGGCGGCCGCGGCTTCGACGGCCCGCCGACCCCCGACGCCATCCTCAACCGCATGTCCGAGGCCCTGGCCGACCGTCTCGACCTGGACGCCAGCCAGCAGGTCCAGTTCGACGAGATCGTGGCCGTCTTCCGCGAGGACATGCAACTGCAGGCCGAAGGGCAGCCGTCGCCCCGCGAGATCTTCGAGCAGATGCGCGAAGCCCGCGAAGCGGGTGACGAGGCCGCCGCCGACGCGCTCCGCGACCAGATGCGCGGCCACTTCAGCGCGATGGGCGACACGATGGCGGTCATGCTGGACGAAGTCGAGCCGATCCTGAACGCCGAGCAGGTCAACCGCCTCGGCGAGTTCCGCCAGCGGATGGAGCAGCGCCGCCGCGACATGAACCCGCGCGAGTCGATGGAGAAGGTCGTCGAGCGGATGCGGACCGATCTCGACATGACCCCCGAGCAGCTTGACGCTTTCGAAGGCATGGTCACCGACCTCGAAGCCGAGGGCGAGGCGATGCGCAACCGCTGGCGCGAGATGGGCCCGCTGATGCGCGAAGCCCGCGAGGCCCGCGAGAACGGCGACGACAGCCGCATGGAAGAGATCCGCGCCCAGATGGAAGAGATGCGCGGCGCCCCCGGCGAGATGATCGACCGCTTCTTTGAGGAAGTCGGCGGAATGCTCGATCCCGACCAGCGCGAACAGCTTCAGGCCATGCGGGCCGATGCGCCCTTCGCCAACCGCGATGGCCGCGGCCCCGGCGGGCGCGACCGCGGGCAACTCCGGCAACTCAAGGTGCAGGACGTCCTCCGGGCCGCCAAGCGCCTCGACGTCAACCAGGAACAGCGCGACAAGATCAACCAGGTCGAGTCCGAGGCCGGCTACAACCTCCGCCAGGCCGGCCGCGACGCCGCCAGCGAAAACGTCGTCGCCCGCCAGGCCAAGGCCGAGATCGAAAGCGTCCTCGACGACGAACAGAAGGCCCAGTTCAACCGGGCCCTCGGCACCGAGAACGAAGGTCGCCGTGACCGCCGGGATCGCCGCGATCGAACCGACCGCCGCCGCGGCGAAGATCGCGGGGTCGACGACGCCGACCGTGGCCGCCGCCGCAAGGGCGGGCCGGAAGACGACGAGTAGCGCGCCGGCTCATCGCAACACCCCAGCGGGTGCCTTCCGGGCGGAAGGTGCCCGCTGTTTGATTCCGCCCGCTGCCGCGTTCCCTTGCCCCCGGTCCGACCGGGCGCTTACTCTTGCGGGGCTCGCGGGCAAGGAGGTGGCGCAATCATGAAGACGGCGGTGATCATCCCGGCGGCCGGGGCCGGCAAGCGGTTTGGCGGGGACGTCAAGAAGCCCTTCGCACAGCTTGACGGCCGGCCGGTGTTCATGCGGACGGTCGAGTTGTTCCTCAGCCGCGAGGATGTCTGCCAGGTGATCCTGGCCGTCTCCCCGGACGACTACGACGTCGTTCGCGAGAAGTACGCGGCCAACATCATGGTGCTCGACATCAAGCTGGTGCAGGGCGGGCACGAGCGCTTCGCCAGCGTGCGCAAGGCGCTCGACGCCGTCGACGATGCCGCGGAACTCGTGGCCGTTCACGACGCCGTTCGCCCGTGCGTGACGCAGGGCTGGATCGATCGCGTCTTCGCCCGCGCCGCCGAGACCGGGGCCGCGATCCTGGCCGCGCCGCTGGTCGGCACGATCAAGCGTGTCGCCGACGGGCAGATCAGCGAAACGGTCCCGCGAGCCGGGCTCTACGAGGCCCAGACGCCGCAGGTCTTCCACCGCGACCTGCTGGTCAAGGCCTACGAGAACCTGGCCGACGACGCCGCGCCGACCGATGACGCCGAGGTGGTCGAACGCAGCGGCCACCCCGTCGCGATCGTCGAAACCGACCGCCGCAACCTGAAGATCACCACCAGGTCGGACATGACCCTCGCAAGCACCATTCTGAAGGGCATGCCGCGGAAACCGAAGGACAGCGGACCGCGCAACCCCTTCGAGGAGGCGCAGTGGTAACAACCTCCCGGCCGGCCCTTCGAGGCCTGGCCACCGGTCCCGTGCGGCGGGCGCTCTGCCTGCTGGCCGCCCTGGCGGGACTGCTGAGCGTCGGGTGCGAGTCGCCTGTCACACCGCCGACGACCAGCCCGGCCGCCTTTCGAATCCCGGTGTCGGTCACGCCGCCGCCGGAGCGGCCGCACATCGTCCTGATCCTGGCGGACGATCTCGGCTGGGCCGACGTCGGCTACCAGGGGGGCTGGATTCCCACGCCGAACCTCAATCGACTGGCTGCTGCCGGTGTCCGGATGGATCGTTTCTACACGCTGCCGGTCTGCACCCCGGCCCGCGCGGCGCTGCTGACCGGGCGGCATCCCGTCCGCCTGGGCATGGCCGACGGGATCATCCGGGCGAACGAAGCCCACAGCCTGCCGCTCGATGAACGCACGCTGGCCGAACTGCTCCGGGCCGAGGGCTACGCGACGGCGATGATCGGCAAGTGGCACCTGGGCGCGCACCGTCCGGAGTGCCTGCCGACCCGGCGCGGATTCGACTATCACTTCGGCTGCTACTCCAGCGGGGTCGACTACTACACCAAGGAGAAGTTCGGCGTCCGCGACTGGTATCGCAACGAGGAACCGGTGGCCGACGACGCC
The DNA here is from genome assembly GCA_030428945.1 of Phycisphaerae bacterium. GTDB lineage: Bacteria > Planctomycetota > Phycisphaerae > UBA1845 > Fen-1342 > JAUIEC01. Next base: position 92,745 of record JAUIEC010000020.1, read on the forward strand.
GAGTACGCGACCGACAGCCTGACCGATGACGCGGTCCGCCTGATCGCCGCGCACGATCCGGCCACGCCGCTGTTCCTGTACCTGCCGTACACCGCGCCGCATCGTCCCTGGCAGGCGCCCGACGAGTACGTTCGCGGACGCTCGGGCAGCGGGCACGATCAGCGCTACGCCGGGATGGTCATCTGCCTGGACCAGAGCGTCGCCCGGATCGAGGCGGCCCTCCGCAAGGCCGGCCTCTGGGACCGCACGCTGCTGGTCTTCTGCTCGGACAACGGGGCCGAGGAGCCGGTCTCGAATCAGCCGCTGCGGGGCGTCAAGAAGACGCTCTACGAGGGCGGCGTGCGCGTGCCGGCCTTCGCGGTCTGGGAGAACGTCCTGCCGGCCGGCGGGGTTGTGGAGACGGCGATCCACATCACGGACCTGTTCCCGACGCTGCTGGAACGTGCCGGCGCCGCCCGCCCGCCGCTGGCGATCGACGGGCAGGACGTCTGGGACCTGCTTCGCGGGCAGCGCAGCGACCCCGGGCGCGAGGTGCTGCTGAATCTCTCGACCCGCACGGCCGCGATCCTGGAAGGCCGCCACAAACTGGTGGTCAGCTACGAGGAGGCGATCCCGTTCAACGTGATCGCCCCGCGGAAGCACCGCTCGGTGGAGTTGTTCGACGTCTTCAGCGACCCGCGGGAAAACACCAACCTGGCCGGGCAGTCCCCGGACCTGGTGCAGCACCTGCTCGCCCGCCTGGAGGAGTACCGCCGGACCGCCCCCGCCGAAATCCAGCGCGGCCGCCCGACCGAACGCGCCCGGGACCGCAAGGGCGCGGGCTAGCCGGGTTCGTCGGTTCCGTCAGGGTCAAAGTGAGCGCGGTACGCACTGCGCATCGCTTCCCCGGCCGCCAGCAGGGCGGGGCGTTGGTCGGGGGCGATCGCCTGGGCTTCCTCGGCTACGACGGCAATGGCGGCCTGTACGATCCGGGCGTTTTCGTCATCGCGTCTCAATCGGGGAACAACGGCGGCCGCGGATTCGACCGATTCAATTCGCGACTGCTTGTGTGCCTGACCCCGCAGGAAATCAGCGATCCATGCGCGGAACACCCAGGAGGGGAGAATCGTGTCGGTCGGGTTCCTTTCAGCAAGGCCAGTCAGTTCGCCGAGGAGTCTGTCGGCTCGCTCGGTATCGGCTCCTGCGTTGTTGAACGCATTGAACAGCCCTTTCGCCAGTTCCTTGCGAACGGCGTCGTCCTGTGGGTGGCTGGATTGGAGTTTTCGCAGTTTGTCGAGGAGTTTGTCGGCTCGCTCGGTATCGGCTCTTGCGTTGTTGAACGCGTTGAACAGCCCGTTGGCCAGCCTCTCGCGAACGGCGTCGTCCTGTGGGTAGCTGGATTGGAGTTTTCGCAGTTCGTTGAGGAGATTGTCGGCTCGCTCGGTATCGGCTTTTGCGTAGTGGATGGCGTTGACCAGCCCGTTGGCCAGCCTCTCGCGAACGGCGTCGTCCTGTGGGTAGCTGGATTGGAGTTTTCGCAGTTCGTTGAGGAGTCTGTCGGCTCGCTCGGTATCGGCTCCTGCGTTGTTGAACGCATTGAACAGCCCTTTCGCCAGTTCCTTGCGAACGGCGTCGTCCTGTGGG
>JAUIEC010000021.1 GCA_030428945.1 Phycisphaerae bacterium
ACAACTCGGAACTCCCAGGCGTCGATGCCGCACCGCGTGGCAGTTCCGACTGTCGATGGAATCAAACGCAGTCCCCCACCCTTCCGCTCGCTGCGCTCGCTCAAGGGCGGGGCACCCGGACCTGAGGACGAGCGGCGTAGGGTGCGTCATCGACGCGGCAGACCACGGTTTCGACAACTCGGAACTCCCAGGCGTCGATGCCGCACCGCGTGGCAGTTCCGACTGTCGATGGAATCAAACGCAGTCCCCCACCCTTCCGCTCGCTGCGCTCGCTCAAGGGCGGGGCACCCGGACCTGAGGGCGGGGCTCCCTGGCTCCCTCGCTCCCTGGCTCCCTCGCTCCCTCGAAAGGTCACTCATCGTGCAGGGGCAGGACGATTTCGAATCGCGCGCCGCCGGCGGGGAGGTTCGAGACGCTGATCGTGCCGTGCATTTCGGCGATCAGGCCGTGGGCGACGGCCAGGCCCATGCCGACCTGGCGGGAACTGCCCTCGCCGAGGACGCCCTTGGTGGTGAAGAACGGCTCGAAGATGTGTTCGAGGTGCTCGGGGCCGATGCCCGAGCCGGAATCGGCGATCGCCAGGCGGACGTGGTTCTCGTCGCGCAGGCCGATCGTGACGTGCAGCGTGCCGCCGTCGGGCATCGCTTCGCGGGCGTTGGCGGTCAGGTTGGTCAGCACGATCATCATCTGCTCACGCGGAATCGCCCGCGTCGGAATCAGGTCCCACGTCAGGTCCAGCCGGATCATCCGCTCGGCCAGGCGCTTCTCGTTCTCGTCGAAGAAGAACAGCACCGTCTCGAGCAGATCGGCCTGGTGCTCGGCCCGGTAGTCCCCCTGGGCGAACGCCAGCAGTTGCTGGGTCAGGTCCGTCGCCCGGCGGGCCGCGTCGGCCGTCCGTTGCAGCGCCCGGCGGGTGGCCGTCAGGGTGTTCATGTTCATCGCGAATTCGAGGCTCGTGGCGATGCAGCACAGCAGGTTGTTGTAGTGGTGCGCGACGGCCCCGCTGAGCACGCCGAGCGAGGTCAGCCGCTCACGCTGCCGCAGCGACCGCCGAACCTGCATCCGCGACGTGATGTCGTGGAACCAGACGACGATCCTGGCCAGCTTTCCGTCGGCGTCCGGCAGCGGCGTCATCCAGGTGGCCCACTCGGTGTCGCGTTCCAGCCCCGGCAGGCGCAGGCGGAACTCGAGGGGCTCCTGCGAACGCAGCAGGGCCGCGACGCTCTCGTCGTAGGCCTCGTGCGCCTCGGGCGGCAGCAGGTCGCGCAGCGTCAGCCCGGCCCGGGCCGGCAGCAGTTCGGCCCCGAGCGGGTTGACCGCCTCGATGCGGCCCTTCAGGTCACAGACGAAGATCGGCAGACCGGCCCCGCTGAAGAGCCGCTCGTAGAAGTCCGCGGACAACGTCCCGATCACCTTCGGCTGGTTATTCGTGTTCGCTGACACCCACTGTTTCCGGTCGCAGCACAACGTATGAAATGTAAGTCGTTCCCTCGAAATCCTGCCGCAGGAACGCGTCCCCCACCAGGCCCGCCGCCAGTTCTCCGACGCTCGGACCGATCACGATGAACTCGCCCGGGCCGAGCACCGTCTCGAAGCCGGCCGCGTCGAACGTCTGCAGTTCGTGCCGCGGGACCTGCCAGAGCCCGGCCGGGGTGCGGACGATCCGCAGGCCGTCCTCCTGCTTGCGGACCTCGGGCACGACCAGCATGCGCACCTGCCGCGGATCGCGCGGATCGTTGTCGTAGGTCACCCGCAGGACGTTGCGGCTGCCTTGCCAGGTGCTGCCGCTCAGCACGCCGTCGCGCCCGACGTAGAACAGCGTCTGGTCGCGCGGGGCCGTGTCGAGTTCCAGCGCCAGCGGAAAGCCGGCCGGCACGCGAACGGGCTGCGCGACGGTCGTGATCTGCCCCTCGACCCGCTCGAAGGTCGCCCGGATCGGATCCCACCAGTCGGCGTGCCCGACGCCGACCCGCAGGCCGTTGTCGCGCAGCGCCAGTTGCGTCACGCCCGAGTGAATCTCCTCACGCAGGTACTGCCAGACACCGGAGACGGCCCCGGCCGTTTCGATCGGTACGCGAACATGCAGCACGACGATCTGGAACACCGGCGGCGTCGGCCGGGCGAGCAGGCCCAGTCCGTCCTCGCCATTGGCCGACGTGCCGGCCAGCGAGGTCTCGGCCGCGGCGGTCGCGAGGGTCTCGACCGAGGCAGCCCGGTCGGCCTGCGGAACACCCAGGCGGCAGCCGGCCGAGAAGGCCAGCGCCGCGAGCGTCAGCGCGCGCGCGAGCAACCCGAATTGTGACCTGCTCATGCTCATCAAAACCTGCCAGGCCGTGGTGGGGACCGCCCGGCGGCGGTCGCGGCCGAAACCCTTGTCAGGCACCAGCAGTGATTCTATCCACTAGGAGGGGCCGAGGGAAAGTCACCCGGACAAGTAAGCAAGTCAGCACGCAGGCAGGTGCGCCGCAGGCATCCGGTTCGCAGGTGGACGGGACGCAGGGTGTGTCATCGACGCCGCACCGACTGGCAGCGGGACGCAGGGTGCGTCAATGACACCGCACCGACCGGCGATGGGACGTAGGGTGCGTCATCGACGCCGCCGCGGCGCTTCGGGCGACCCACAACGCCGCGAGCGTCGATGCCGCACCGCGTGGCAGTTCCGGCCGTCGATGGAATCAAACGCAGTGGCAGTTCCGGCCGTCGATGGAATCAAACGCAGTCCCCCACCCTTCCGCTCGCTGCGCTCACTCCAGGATGGGGCACCCGGCGCTCACTCCAGGATGGGGCACCCAGCGCTCACTCCAGGATGGGGCACCCAGCGCTCACTCCAGGATGGGGCACCCGGCGCTCGCTCAACGGGCACCCGTGTTCCCTCGCTCCCTCGCTCCCTTGCTCCCTCGACGTGCTCCCTCGCTCCCTCCTGCTAATCGCAGTTACTGCCGAAGATCGCGAGGACGTTGGCGAGGTCTTCGAGGTCGACGTCGCCTTCGCCGGTCGTGTCGCCGTCTTCGACGCCGGCGTCGAACAGGCCGAAGTTGGTCAGCAGGATGCCCAGGTCGCTGAGGTCGACCGAGTTCGTGTTGTTGAAGTCGCCCTGGCAGAACGGGTCGTGATCTTCCTGGCCGATGTCCAGGCCGGGCAGGTCGCCCTGCTGATCATCGACCGAGCCGATCGTGAACGCCCCGCCCGCGACCGGGTTCTCGCCGATCACCACGATCCGGTCGCCGTTGGTCGGGCCGAGGCCCGGCAGCGTGAAGCCGTAGTCCGTGTCGAAACCGAACTCGAAAGCCGGGTCGAGCCCCGGCACCCGCCGGGCCGACACCTTGTACGAGATCGGCCAGGCGCGGCTCAGCACCGTTCCGACCTGCGGGCCGGTCACACCGGTGACGCGGGCCACCCGCACGCCGTCGTCGTACAGTTCGACCGTTCGCGACGTGACGCCCAGCCCGCTGAGGTCGGACGAGATCACCATCGAACTGCCGCTGTCGACCACGCTGATCTCGCCGATCCGCGTATCCGGCACTTCCGACACGACGCCGCGGGCAATGATCGTCCGACTGGCGCCGGTCGGACCGGACGGCAGCACGCCGTTGATCACCTCCAGGCCGTCCGCGTCCTCGAGCAGGGTCCGCACACCGTCGACGCCGGACGAGCCGATGTTGCCCAGCGTCAGCGTGCAGGCCGGGCAGGTGCCGCTGGCTTGCAGCGTCGCCTGGCCGAGCGCCCGGTGCTGGTTGCCGAACAGGCCGATGGTCGCATCGTTGACGAAGAAGACGCCCGGGCCCTGGGCCGTCACGCTGACCGAACTCAACGGTCCGCGGCCACCCCCGAACGTGGTCGAGATCACGATCCGGTCACCGGTCACGCTCGGCTGCCCGAGCAGCGTGATCGTCGTCGGACTGGCGAACGACAGGGTCGTTTCGAGCGTGCCGTCGCCGTCTTCCAGGTAGGTGATCGTCCAGGCATCGGCCCCATGCGCGCCGAGCGTTCCGCTGACACCGCTGGCCGCGGTCAGCAGCGTGTCGCCGAAGTACACGTCGACATCGACGACGGTCGAGACGAAGAAGCCGGCGTCGAAGTCCCACTTGCCGCCGCTGGCGACGGCGTTGAATTCCGACTGCGAGGCTGCGCCGCTGAAGGTCTCGGCCCGCCAGACGGACCCGGTCGGCACGCTGGACGGACTGAGCCCCGAGAAGGTCCCGGTCGCGCTCTCGACGCTCATCAGGTTCACCGAGAAACCGTCCGCGGTCGTGCCCGAGGTGAACACCTCGAGCGTGTCCGGACCGATCTGCAGCAGGCTGGCCGAACCGATCGGGCTGTGCTGCAGCCCGCGGAACGTCACCGTCTGGGCCTGCAGCGCAGGTACGCCGGCCGTCAACACAACGGCGGTCGTCAGCCACCGAGTCCAAGTTCTCATGGTCATCCTCATCTGCCCGAAGCCCGCGGCCACCGCGCGCGGGTCCTCGCATTCTAGCCAGCCGGGCCACCCGGCTTCCCTGCAAATCCCAGCGAAAACGGCCCGGCCGGCTTTCGCGAAAACCGGTCCCGCGCTGTTTTTTCCGGTACCGACCGGTAAGATCGGGGCCAGCATGAGCGAATCGACGCCCAACCTGGAACGCCTGCAACGGGCCACCTCCGGCGATCAGGCCGCCCTCGAGGAACTGCTGCTCGAGCACTACGACCGGCTGATCTTCCGGCTGTCCGGCAAGATCCCGACCCAGTTGCAGGGCACCCTGACGGCCGAGGACGTGCTGCAGGAGACCTTCCTGGACGTGATCAACCGGATCGCGACGTTCGAGCCGCGCTCCGAGGAGGCGTTCTTCCACTGGGTCGCGACGATCGCCGAGCATCGCCTGATCGACATGATCCGGGCCCAGAAGGCCGCCAAGCGGGGCGGCGACCGCGCCCAGGTCGACAATGCGGCCGGCGAGGCCGAGTCCGTCGCGGACCTGCTCGGCCTGCTGGCGGTCAACGAACGCACGCCCAGCCGGTCGGCGGCCGGACACGAGGCGGTCGACGCCATCCGCGGCGCGCTCGAGCAGATCAAGCCGGACTATCGCGAGGCGCTGCGGCTGCGGTACGTCGAGGGGCTCAGCGTGGCCGACACGGCCGCCCGGATGGACCGGACCGAGCCGGCGATCCACATGCTCTGCCATCGCGGGCTGCTCAGCCTGCGCGACACGCTCGGGTCGGATTCGCAGTTTTTCAGCCGCAAGGCGTGAGCGCGAGCCGCCGTTCCCGCTGTCCAACCCGGCGGCGCATTCGCGTCGCATGACGACACGCACCGCGAGAGGATGCCATGACCGCGCCGCCCCCCGATCCGGCCCGGACCGCACAGGCCCGCAAACTGGCCCGCAGCCTGCTGGCCGACCCGTCGCACACCTCTTCGAGCCCGGATGAACTGGCGGCCGGCCATCCGGACCTGATGCCGGAACTGGGGGATGAGCTGCGGAAGCTGGCCCGCATCCGGCAGGCGTTCGCGCGGGCGACCAGCAGCAGCAGCGACCTCGACGCGGGCAGCGGGGCGGCGGCCGAACTGCCGGGCGAGGCGCTGCCGGGCTATGCGATCGTCGGCGAGATTCACCGCGGCGGCCAGGGCGTGGTCTACCGCGCGATCCAGAACGCCACGCGGCGGGAGGTCGCGATCAAGGTGCTGCGCGAGGGGCCGTTCGCCGGGCGGCACGACCTGCAGCGCTTCGAACAGGAAGTCCGCATCCTGGCGCGACTCGAACACCCCGACATCGTCACGATCCACGACCGCGGACGCAGCGGGCGGCACGACTACTTCGTGATGGACTACGTGCCCGGCACGGCGCTCGACGAGTACGTCGCCAGCGGCCCGGACGGGAACCGCCGCGATGTGCGCGAGACCCTGACACTCTGGGCCCGCGTCTGCGAAGCGGTCGAGGCGGCCCACCTGCGGGGCGTGATGCACCGCGACCTGAAGCCCGGCAACGTCCGCGTGACACCGGACGGCAACCCGCGCGTCCTCGACTTCGGCCTGGCCAAACAGACCAGTGACGAGGACGACAGCGCCGCGGCCATGACCCGCACCGGCCAGTTCATCGGCTCGCTGCCGTGGGCCAGTCCCGAACAGGCCGAAGGCCGGCTCGACGCGACCGACCTGCGGACCGACGTCTACGCCCTGGGCGTGGTCGGCTACCAGTTGCTGACCGGCGGGTTCCCCTACCGCGTGCAGGGGCCGGCCCACGAGGTCGTTCAGCGCATCTGCCACGACACGCCGCCACCGGTCAGCCGCAGCCGCCCGGAAGCCGACGACGAAGTCGACACCATCGTCGCCCGCTGCCTGGCCAAGGAACCGCAGCGGCGCTACCAGAACGCCGGGGAACTGGCCCGCGACCTGCGCCGCTACCTGGCCGGCGATCCGATCGAAGCCAAGCGCGACAGCACGACCTACGTGCTTCGCAAGCTGCTGATCCGCCATCGCGGCGCCGTCGCGGCCGCCGCCCTGCTGATCGGCGTGGTCCTGGCCAGCACCGTCATGCTGACCCTGCAGAACCGCGAACTGCGCCGCAGCCAGGCCGCCGAACAGGACGCCCGGGCCACTTCCGACCAGGTCGCCGGTTTCCTGCAGGAGGCCATCACCGCGGCCGATCCGTACGAGGGCGCCGGCGGCGAGCCGACGGTCCGCGACCTGCTCGACCAGGCCGCGGCCCAGATCCACTTCACGCTGACGGACGATCCGGCCGTGCGGATTCCGGTCCAGCGGACGATCGGAACCAGCTTTCTGAATCTCGGCCAACTGGACAAGGCGACCGAACACCTGACGGCTGCCCTGGCGGACAGTCGGGCGTACCACGCGCCGGACAGTGCCGAACTGGTCGCCAGCCTGCACGCGACGGCGGAACTGTATCGACACACCGACCAGTTCGAACTGGCCGAGGAACTGCTCGACGAGGCGCTCGCCAAGCTTTCGGACGCGCCCGGCAACGTTCCGCTTCGCCGGGCGACCGAGATCCTGCGGGCCCAGATCGACTTCGACCGCGGCGACTACCCGGCGGCCGGGGCGCGGATCGACGCCGTCCTGGCCGCGTTGCAGGAATCGCCGGACCCGGATCCGGAACTGCTCGGCGAGGCCCGCAACCTGGCCGGACTGCTGGCGCTCGCCAACGAGCGGGCCGACCAGGCGGCGGACCAGTTCGAACTGGCGTACGCGGCCTACCAGCAGGCGCATGGAGCGGTGCACCCGGCGACGATGACAGCGCTGGGCAACATCGCCCGGGCAGCCCGCGTGCGCGGCGACTACGCCGAGGCCGACCGGTTGTACACGCAGGCATTGATCGACCTCGACCGGCAGTTGGGGCCGGACCACCCGGTGACGCTGCGTGTCCAGCAGAATCACGGCCTGCTGCTGCTGTACCGCGGCGATCTGGACGCGGCGCAGGCGATCTTCGAGCAGATCGCGGCCCGGACGCACGCTGGTGCGGCCGCGGCGCGGGCGGCGGCGCTCGGCAATCTCGGCCTGCTGCATGGCCGCCGGGCGCGCGGCAACGACGAGGTCGATCGGGCCGCGCGGCGGACGGCGATTTCGTACTACGAGCAGGCCCGGGCGGCGCTGGTGGCGTTGTACGGTCCGACGCATCCCGACGTGGCCCGTCTGGACTTCAACCTGGGGACGGCCTGGATTCCGCTGAGTGACCTGGAGAAGGCGGCCGAGCATTTCGCGTCGTCGCTGGAGATTCGACGCGTCGTACTGCCGGCGGATCACCCGGACCTGAACGCGACGCGTCAGCGGCTGGCGCAGGCCCGGGCGTTCCAGGGCCGACCGGAGGAAGCGGCGGACCTGGCCCTGGAGGCGGCGGCCAGCCACGCGCGTACGGGCGACCTCGACGGCGGCATCGGTGTCCTGCGGACTGTGGCGCGTGACCTGGTTCGCGCGAGCCACCCGGCGGCCGCGATCCCGCTTCTGGAGCGAGCCATCACGCTGCTGGAATCGCGCGACGACCCCGCCAGCCGGGACCTGGCCGAGCAGTTGCGCGACGCGGCGGAGATGCTTCGCGACAGCAGCGATGAGGGGGCGCCGTAGGAGGCAGCCGGATGGCGAGGGAGCGAGGGAGCGAGGGAGCGAGGGAGCCAGGGAGCGAGGGAGCCAGGGAGCGGGGGAGCGAGAACCGTCTGGTGCCACTGCTCTTGAGTTTTTGAGCAGTGTCTTCTTCTGCGCGGTTGCTTCCGTCGACGGTCGGAACTGCCGCGCGCGGTCAGCTCAGCCAGAGCGCGATCGCGTGCACCAGGTAGGCGGCCAGGGCGATCAGCCACATGCCGATCACGATGTTGACGAACGTGATCAGCGACCCGCGGAGCAGGCGGTCCTGCGTGCGGGCCCGCGTCGCGCGGTAGACGACCGCGATGCACAGCGCCAGCGGCGGAAACATCCACAGCCGGGCGCTGGTCGGCAGGGCGATCGGGTGCAGCAGCGGAATCCACGCCAGCAGGCCGGTCAGCAGGCTCATGCCTCGCCCTCCGCCGCCGGGGGAAGTTCGTGGTAGTAGACCGGCAGGCCTCCGGTCTGGGCCCTCGTCATCGCGTCCAGGATCGCCAGCAGGTTCAGCAGGCCCGCCACCGCCAGGTAGATCTGGGCGATGTCCGAAGCCGGGTAATACGCGACGTACGGCTGCAGCGTCGTCTGCATCTGCCGCCGCTGCTCCGGCGGGGCCTGCTGGAAACTGGGATGCTTGCGGATCACGTCGGCCGTCTCGCGGGCGTTCAGGCCGCCCACCGTGTTGTTCAGCAGCAGGAACCCGGTCGCCAGTCCGCCGGTCCCCATCTCGGCCAGGAACAGCCAGCGGTTCAGGTGCGGGTTCACCGAGGTCTTCACGCCCCCGACCGCCACCCCCGTCAGAAACGGCAGGATGATCGCCAGCCCGAAGATCGTCGCCAGGCGCTTGTGCCCCAGGTAGAAATGCCCCGCGCCCGGCAGCACCCAGGTCAGCAGGCCGGCGATGATCATCTGGTTCGTCTGGTCGACAGGCTTCATGCGGTCAGCCGAAATTGCAGGGCCCGGCCGGATCGCCGCAGGCACACCCGCCACCGGTCGGCAGGGCCCGGGCCGGGGCGGCCGAGCGGGCGGCGAAGACGCTCAGCTTGCGGCTGACGTTGGTCGCTTCGCACTTCGGACAGGCCAGTTCAGCCTCCTCGCGAGGATTGCGAATCAGCCGCTCAAAGACCGCCTGGCAGGCCGGACACTCGTATTCATAGATCGGCACGTCGTTTACCTCCCGAACGACCGAGTATAGCGCCCGCCCCAGACCCACGCAACGGCCTACGCACAGGGGCGAAAAGTGAAAGCGGCCACGCGTGCAGGAGGAACGCCACGCGAAGCCGTTCCCGCGCTCCCGCCGCGGGTGCCTCACGCTTGAGCCCCGGGTGCAGAGCCCGGGTGCAGAGCCCGGGTGCCGGACCCTCGCGCCCCGGGTGCCCCACCCTTTTAGCGAGCGCAGCCCGGGTGCCCCACCCTTTTAGCGAGCGCGCCCCGGGTGCCCCACCCTTTCAGCGAGCGCAGCGAGCGGAAGGGTGGGGGACTGCGTTGGATCCCGCCCACCCGGGTCGATGCAATTGCCAAGCGGTGCGGCATCGACGCCCACGGCCGCCGGGTCGCAGCGCCCGTGGACGGCCGCGTCGATGACGCACCCTACGCCTTCGCGCCGGCCTCCTCGTCCGTGGTCTTCGTCGCGATCGCCTGCGAAAGCTGTCGCAGGTCGATGCCCAGCACCGATTCGACCGTCGCCAGCGATTCGGCCAGCATCCGGGCCCGGCTCAGGCCCGCGCCCTGGATCGCCTTGCCGTCGCCGCCGTCGATCACCGTCACGCTGCCCAGGTCGACGTTCTTGACGCTGTCGGCCAACTGGCCCACCACCGACGGAAGCATCTCGACCAGCATGACCCGCAACGCGTCCGGGTGCTTCTGAATGGCGTGCCCGATCTGTTCGATCGCGGCCGCCCGGGCCTTGCCCTCTTCCATCACCGACGCGGCGTCACCCTCGGCCCGCGCCCGGGACACGTCGCGGGCGGCCTCGGCCGCGGCCACGTCGGTCGCGGTCAGGCGGGCCCGTTCGGCCTGCGCCGCGGCTTCCTGCTGCTGGGCTTCCTTGAGGGCGGCTTCGCGGGCCAGTTCGGCCTGGCGAATCCGCAGGGCGTTCTCGGATTCGGCGATCGCCGTGTCGGCCAGCAGGCGGGCCTGCTCGGCCAGTTGGCGCCCCTCGGCCTCGGACTTCTTGGCTTCGGCGTCGCGTTCGGCCTTGGCTTTCCGCGCGGCCGCGTTGGCTTCGGCTTCCTTGACGACCGCTTCGGAGGCCTGCTGCGCTTCGGCCTTGCGGGCCGAGGCGATCACTTCGGCCCGCGCCTTGCGGGCGATCGACTCGAGGTACTGCTCCTCGTCGGCGACGTTCTGGATGTTGACGCTGTCGATCAGCAGGCCGAGCTTGCGGAAGTCGTCGGTCACTTCGTGCATGACGGTCTGGACGAACTTGTCGCGGTCCTCGACGATCTCCTCGGGCGTCATCTTTCCGATCACCGCCCGCAGCCCGCCTTCGAGCGTCTCGCGGGCGACCCGTCGCAGTTCCTCGATCGGCTGGCCGAGGAAGCGTTCGATCGCGTTGGCCCGTTCGGCCGGATCGGACGAGACCTTGACGTTCGCGACCCCGTTGACGAGGACCGGCATCATCGTGCCGCCGCCGGACTGGGCCTTGACTTCGAGCTGCACCTGGATGTTCCGCAGGCTCAGCCGGGCGACCTTCTCGAGGAACGGAATCACGATCGTGCGGCCACCGATCAGGATGCGGTAGCCGGTGCCGTCGCGCTGGCCCTGCCCGCTGATGATCAGCATTTCGCTGGGGCTGCCGACGACGACCAGCTTGGTGATGATCAGGATCGTGACCAGCACCGCGGCCAGGATGATTCCGCCGATGCCGAGTGCGGCGACGAAGCCGCTGCTGACTGCCAACAGGTCGCTCATGTGTGCTCCTCCTTTTGCGGTCTACCGGTCTGCGTTTCTCGTCTGGTCCATGCGGCGGGGGCGGCGGCGCGAACGCGCTCAGTCACCCGTGTTCGGTGCCGTCACCTGGGCGATCCCGGCCCGGTAGCCGACCACCAGCACCTCGTCGCCAAGCGTGAAGGACTGGTGCGGCGGGGCCACGGCCGGGATGTAGCGCTGCCCGCCGCGGACCTGCACCACGATCTCGCCCTTGCGCTGGTCGGCAATCGCGATCGTCACCCGCGCGAGCCGGTTGACGTAGTCGCCGGCCCCGGTGGCGCTGTTGCCCGAGTTCGCCCGGATCACCCGCAGGGCGTACTGCACCGTCTGCCCGGCGATCAGCCCGCTGACCACCGCCAGCCCGCAGGTCAGCCCGGCGCCCAGGTCGGTCAGGTGATGCAGCAGCGCGCCGACCGCCCCGTAGACGGCCGCGAAGAAGATCCAGAAGCGCAGCGAGAGCCAGTCGGCCAGGCTCGGTCCGCCGGCGGTCGTGGTCGCGGTCGTATCGGAGGGATGGGCCAGGTCGGGGGCCCACTGCCCGCCTTCGGCGCCGACGTCGTCGACATCCAGGTCAAGGTCGGCATCGGCGGCCAGATCGAGGTCCAGGTCGACGTCCAGGTCGGCGTCGATCTCGAGTCCCGCATCGCTGTCCCCGCCGGACGCGGCCGCGATCAGCAGCAGTCCGCCGCCGGCGACCAGCGCGATCCAGTAGGACATCCCCAGGGCACCGAGGGCCAGCAGCAGCGAAGGTTCCGTTGTGCTCAGCATCGACCTGCCTCCCGCGGCAGGAGCGCTCTGTTCCTGCCTGTTTCAAGCCTACAGTTTCCGCGGGCGCCGTCGATTGTATTCCCGATGCGTTGTTGTAACTCACCCCCGGGAGAACCCGGGCCGCGATTTATAACCGAGGCGAAAGGAAGCCCGAAACCCGCCTGCTACAGGAGTCGATTTGAATGCGGCACGGGTCGAAACGAATGAGGTGCCGGAATGAACGAAGCACGTGTCGGAGTAACGAAGCACGTGGCCGGATGCACGAAGCAACGTCACGATCGTGCCACTGCTCTTGAGCTCTTGAACTCCTGAGCCGTGTCTTCTCTGCGCGGGGGGGGCGCAGGTTCGCACCCCACGACCCGCTCAGAACAACTCGGCCTGCGGATCCGGTGGGGTCTGCGGCGGCGTCACGCCCAGGTGTTCATACGCGACCGGGCGCACCACCCGCCCGCGCGGCGTGCGGATCACGAAGCCGATCTGCAGCAGGTACGGTTCGACCACGTCCTCGAGCGTGTCGCGCTCGTGTCCCATCGTCGCCGCGATCGCCTCGATCCCGGCCGGGCCGCCGTCGTAGTGGCGCATCAAGGCCTGCAGGTAGCCGCGGTCGAGGTGGTCCAGGCCGAGCGCGTCGATCTCGAGGATCTGCATGGTCTGATCGACCACCTCGGCCGTCAGGATGCCGTCGTTGCGGACCTGGGCGAAGTCGCGGACCCGCCGCAGCAGGCGGTTGGCGATCCGCGGCGTCCCCCGGGCCCGCGAGGCCAGCCGCGCCAGGGCCCGCTGGTCGGCCTGCACGTCCAGCACCCCCGCGTTCCGCGCCACGATCTGCGTCAGTTCTTCCTCGTTGTAGTAGCTCAGGTGAAACAGGTGCCCGAACCGGTCGCGCAGCGCGGCCGACAGCATCCCCGCCCGCGTCGTCGCCCCGATCAGCGTGAAGTGCTTCAGGTTGAAGTTGACCGTCCGCCCGCCGATGCCGCTGTCCGTCGCGTAGTCGACCCGGAAATCCTCCAGCGCCGGGTACAGAAACTCCTCGACCACCCGGTTCATCCGGTGAATCTCGTCGATGAACAGCACGTCGCCGGTTTCCATCTGCGTCAGCAGCATCATCAGGTCGCCCTGCCGCACGATCGCCGGACCGCTCGTCACCCGCAGCGTGCCCTGCATCTCCGAGGCGATGATGTTCGCCAGCGTCGTCTTGCCCAGGCCCGGCGGACCGTCCAGCAGGATGTGATCCAGCGGTTCACGCCGCGCCTTGGCCGCCTCCAGCGCGATCTGCAACTGCTGCTTGACCGCCTGCTGCCCGACGCACTCGTCCAGGCTCCGCGGACGCAGCGCGTTCAGGAACGTCTCTTCGCCCGGATCCGGTTGTGAGAAGACCCGCTCAACGGTCATGCCGGTACCTCAGGCAGCGCGGACGCCGGGAAGGCGGGCCCGCCATCCACGATCCCGTTCCGCGTGATGTTCATTTGCTTCGCAGCCGATAGGCCGCCGTGACGATGTCCTGCGGGTCACTCAGGTCCCCGTTCGCCTCGCACGCCGCCAGGACCAGGCGCTGCGCGTCGGCCGCCTTGTCGCCCCAGCCCACCAGGATCTGCAGGGCCGTCTGCTGCGCCTGCGTCAGTTCGGCCGCGATCGCCGTACGCGGTTCGCGCGCGCCGAGCGCATGGTCGCCCAGCTTGCCGCGCAGTTCCGTCACGATCTGGGCCGCCGTCTTCTTGCCGATCTCCGGCAGCGCGGTCAGCGAGGCCACGTCTCCCTGTTCGATCGCGGCCGCGATCTGGTGCACCGGCACGCTCATCGCCCGCAGGCCCTTCCGCGCGCTGACGCCCTTGACCTTGATGAACGCCCGGAAGAAGGCTCGATCCGCTTCCGAGACGAACCCGATCCGGCGCGGCGTGAAGTTGCTCGCGGCCGGGTTGCCTTCGAGGTACTCGATCGTGAACAGCGTGACGTCCTCGCCGCGTCGCTGCTCGTGGGCCGCCAGGTCGCAGGCCGGCACCAGCAGTTCATACGCGATCGGACCGAGCGCCAGGGTGATCGCGCCGTCGGCGACATCTTCGATCGTTCCGGTCAGGCGGCAGATCACGAGCGGGCCCCCGCGCGGACCGCCGCCTCGCCCTCGCGCATCCGCAGCCCGCACAACGCGATCGCCATCGCGTCCGCGACATCGTTCGGCTCGGGCAGTGTCGTCAGGTGCAGGGTCGCCGCGATCGCACGCTGGACCTGGACCTTGCCGGCCCGCCCGCTGCCGGTCAGCAGTTTCTTGACCTGCGTCGGGGCGATGCTCTGGACGGCCATCTCGTGTCGGGCGGCCCGGGCGAGGATCACCCCGCGGGCGTGCCCCATCAGGATCGCCGTCCGCGGATGCCGGTAGTGCGCGTACAACGCCTCGCAGACCAGGGCGGTCGGGCCGTGCCGGGCGATGATCTCCGCCAGGTTCGCGTCGAGTTCCAGAAGACGCTGCTCCAGCGATCGGCGGGTCGGCAGGCGGATGACCCCCGCCTCGCGGAGCGTCGGCCGCCGGGCCGGTTGCAGCACGGCATAGCCGGTCCGCTGCAGACCGGGATCGATACCCAGCACGCATCCCGGCTCGCTGGTGGGGTGTGAACGGCCTCCTGCCATGTGTGCATCTTGCACGAATTCGCGGCTTCGGCAACCACCAGCCGAACGTCCGGGTAAGATGGACCGGACCGACTTCCCCGAAGTCCCGGGTTATCGGTCCTATGGCTTTGTGGCGGGGTCAGCCCCCGACCCGGGTCATATAATTGGAAAACTTGGGCGGGTCCGGTCCGATGGAGTCGGATCGATGGACACGGCCAGCCGATAGAACCTCAGAGTTCCGGCCGCGTCCCTCACGCAAGAAAGGAATGGTGGTGCATGCCCCGTCGTCTCCCTCTGGTGCTGATGCTGTTTGCCCTGGCCGGACAAGCTGTGGCCGACAATCTCAGCCAGGCCTACGAAGCGATCCTGAAGGGAGACTACCTGGCCGGGCGCGCCGCCCTCGAACGCATCGCCGACAACGCGGCCGATCCGCAGGTCAATCGGACGCTGTCGTGGCTCGATCGCTACGGCGAGGTCCGCGGCTCGCGTGAGACGCTCCGCGGCACGACCTACGGCTGGCACGCTCAGCAGGCCCGCGACGCCCTCGCGGCCGACAAGCTCTACCTGGCGCTGACCTTCGCGGCCCAGGCGGTGGCCTACACCGAGGACACCGACAGCTTCCTGCAGGAGGACTGGGTTCGGACGCTCCGCTCGCGGGCCCTCGACCGGGCCGCCTCGTACGTCGAGGAGGAGAAGTGGAGCAAGGCTCACCGCTTCTACGCGATGCTGCAGCGGGTCGACGAGAAGGACAAGGAGATCGAGCGACTGCGTGAGCAGGCCGCCCGGCACGCCCGCCTCGGCATCATCTACAAGGACCAGGAGACGGTCGACCGCCGCACCGAGAACGTCACCTACGACCTGCTCGAGAACTCGCTCCGCCTGGTCAGCGACAACTACTTCTCGGAACCCGATTTCAGCAAGATGGTCATCGGCGGCCTCGACAACCTGGTCGCGCTCTGCAATACGAAGAAACTCTACACCGGGCCGAAGTCTTCGCCCGCCTTCGACGGTGTCGCCAACCCGGTCGCCCGCGAGCACTTCCTCGGCAAGATCGAGGAACTCCGCCGCCAGGCCACCACGCAGCGCCGCTTCGGCTACAAGGACGTCCTGCGAACCTTCGAGACCCTCCGCGGCATCAGTCGCGAGAGCGTCAACCTGCCGCAGGAACTGCTGATCATCGAGTTCCTCGAAGGCTGCCTGGCCGAACTGGACGACTTCACCTCGATCGTCTGGCCGGCCGATGCGGAAGACTTCGACAAGATGATGATCGGCGAGTTCCGCGGGGTCGGCATCCAGCTTGGGCTCGACGAGTTCACCGAGCGACTCAAGGTCGTCACGCCGCTCGAGAACTCGCCCGCGCTGCGGGCCGGCATTCAGCCCGGCGATCTGATCATCAAGGTCGACGGCGAAACCACCGCCGGGTGGACGACCGACAAGGCCGTTCGCGAGATCACCGGCAAGGAAGGCTCGCAGGTCGTGCTGACGATCTTCCGTCCGGAGACGGGCGACGAGATCGACTACCCCCTCGAACGCAGCCGCATCCAGTTGACGACCGTCCGCGGCGTCGAGCGGATCGGCGGCACCGACCAGTGGGACTACATGCTCGACCGCGAGGCCGGCATCGCCTACGCCCGCCTGACCGGCTTCAACCCCGAATCGCACGAGGAACTGCGGATCGCCCTGCGGGATGCCCGCAAGCAGGGCATGCGCGGCCTGGTGCTCGACCTGCGCGGCAACCCCGGCGGACTGCTCGACGTGGCCGTCGACACCGTCAGCATGTTCGTCGAGAAGGGCGACGTGGTCTCGACCCGTGGCCGCGTCGAGAATCGCCAGCGCCTGCGGGTCCGGGGCGAGGCCGAGTTTTCCGATCTGCCGCTGGTCGTGCTGGTCAACGAGGGTTCGGCCAGCGCGTCGGAGATCCTGGCCGGTGCGCTGCAGGACCACGAACGGGCGATCGTTTTCGGTGACCGCACGTTCGGGAAGGGCAGCGTGCAGCGCGTCCTGGCGCTGGATCGCGGCTTCAACCTTCGCCGCCGGGCCCGTGGTGCGCGGCTCAAGCTGACCACCGCGCTGTACTACCTGCCGAGCGGCCGCTCGCCGCACAAGGCCAGCCCCGACGCCGAGATCTGGGGTGTCGACCCCGACCTGCAGATCCGTCTGACGCCGAAGGAATTCGGCAAGGTGCTCGAGCACGGGCAGAAGGCCTTCGTGATTCACAACGAGGACAAGTCCGCCAGTCACCTCGACGAGGAGACCATCCAGAAGCGCCTGGCCGAACTCAAGGCCGAAGTGCTGGCCGAGGAGAGCGACGAGGACGAGGACGAGCGCCTGCTGACTGACGACGACCTGACGGCGTTGCAGGGCGACCCGCACGAGGCGGCCGATTTCGACCCGCAACTCGAACGCGCCCTGCTGCACCTGCGGATCAAACTGCAGGGCGGCATCCCCTGGCCGCAGATGGCCAAGAAGACCGACGCCGACGTCCAGGACTGACGCCCGCGGCCCAGCCTCGCCGGAACGGACCGGGTCCGTCACGCCGAGCACACACCGGGTGCCTCAAACCGGGTGCCTCAAACCGGATGCCTCACCCTTGAGCGAGCGCCGGGTGCCCCAACCTTGAGCGAGCGAAGCGAGCGGAAGGGTGGGGGACTGCGTTGGATTCCGCCAACGGTCGGAACGGCCACGCGGTGCGGCATCGACGCTCGCGGCGTTGCGGGTCGATGGAAACGCCGCGGCCGCGTCGATGACGCACCCCACGCCCCCGCGGGGGACGGAATGCATCGCACAATCGGCCATGCCACCCGAAAACAACGCGGCAATCACAGACGCGGATCGACCGGTTCGCTCTCCAGCGCCAGCACGCCGAACACGCACTCGTGCACGCGGCGCAGCGGGTCCTTGCGCACGAACCGCTGCAGGCCTTCGAGACCCAGCGCGAACTCCCGCAACGCCAGCGACTGCTTGTGACGCAGCCCCCGCTGCCGCAGACGGTCCAGGTGCCCGGCAAGCAGGTACTCCGGACCGTAGATGATCCGCAGGTACTCCGGCCCGCGGCACTTCACCGCCGGTTGCAGCAGACCCCGAGGACCCCGGGCCACGAACGCGAGCGGCTTGACCACCATCCCCTCACCGCCCGCATCCGTCTTCTCCTCCCACCAGGCCGTCGCCCCGGCGCAGTCGTCCGCATCGGTCAGGTCCACCACCCGGTGCCCGGTCGCCAGCAGCAGGTCATCGTCCGCCGCCAGTTCCGCCAGCGTCCCCATGTGCCACAGGTGATCGCGATCCGTGTGCACCCGACCCTCGCTCGCCAGCAGATGGAACGGCGCCAGTCGCAGATCATCCAGCCCCGTCACCGGCCAGCAGTAACTCCGATAGGCCCGCGTGTATGCCGCGACCGCCGCCTGCCGGGCCCGCTGGGTCCGCAGCACGTCCGCGACCTCTTCCGAGCCGTCCCGGTCGGCGATCGCTTCGAGCGTCGGCACCGTCGCCGCGAGCGCTGCCTGGGCGGCGCTGCCGACCGCCGCGTACTGGTCGCGCAGCAGGCCCTGCGCCTTGGCCGACCACGGCATCAGTTCGCAGTCCAGGCACAGCCAGGTCGTCTCGAGTCGCGCCCACAGGTCCGCCCGCGTCGCGGCCGCACGCACGCGCTCCAGCAGGTCGGCTTCCAGTGAGGCATCGTCAAAGAACCGCCGGCCGGTCCGGGTGTAGACGATCCCGCTCTCGCCCGGCGGCGCGGCGAACCGCTGCCGGGCCGCGTCCGCATCGCGGCAGACGATCACGACCGCCCGCGAGCCCATGTGCTTCTCTTCACAGATCACCCGGTCCACGCCGCTGCTGCGATAAGCGTCCAGCGCCTCGGCCGGGTGCTCCAGCAGGTTCGCCGCCGTCGAGGTCCGGCACGGCGACATCGTCGGCGGCAGGTAGATCAGCCAGTGCGGGTCGGCCGCGAAACGACTGATCACCTCCAGCGCCGCGGCCGCGTTCTCGGCTCGAATCGTGACGTTCGGCAGCAGGGCGGTGTCGATGATCCGCTTGCCGGTCACGTCCGCCAGGTCCAGCATGTCGTCGTGCTGCTGCTGCGCCGAGCGGGCGTCATCCGAGTCCCGCTGCAGGAACGGCCGGACCGACGGGGCGTACTCGTCCGCGGCCGGCACCGAGACCAGTTCGCGCTCGGGATAGCGCAGCGCGCTCAGGCGGCCGCCGAAGACGCACCCGGTGTCGATGCAGATGGTGTTGTTGAGCCACTCGGCCTCGGGCGTCGGCGTGTGCCCGTAGACCACCAGGGCCCGCCCGCGGTACTCGGCCGCCCAGTTGAAGCGGACCGGCAGGCCGAACTCGTCGGTCTCTCCGGTGGTCTCGCCGTACAGGCAGAACTCGCGGACCTTGCCGGAACCGCGGCCCTGCATCTCCTCGCGCAGCCCGGCGTGGGCGACGACCAGGCGCCCGCCGTCCAGCACGTAGTGACTGACGAGTCCGTCGAGGAACGAGCGGACCTCTTCGAGGAAGGCGGGCGCTTCGGGTTCAAGCTGTTCCAGCGTGGCGGCCAGTCCGTGCCGAACCTGCACGGTCCTGCCGTTCAGTTTGCGCAGCAGCTTGACGTCGTGATTGCCCGGCACGCACAGAGCCTGGCCGGCCGCGACCAGTTGCATGACCAGGCGCAGCACCGCGGGCGAGTCGGGGCCGCGATCGACCAGGTCGCCGAGAAAGACCGGCCGTCGGGGCACGCCATCGGTCGTGGGCGGCGTCACCTGGCAGGTGCCACGTGGAGCGCCGGGGCGCGGCTGGATCTCGTAGCCCAGTTCCTGCAGCAGGGCGAGCAGTTCGTTGTAGCAGCCGTGCACGTCGCCGATGATGTCGAACGGTCCCCGCTCGCCGCGCCTGTCGTTCCACAGCGGCGTGCGGGTCACTTCGACCGAGTCGGTCTGTTCGAGCGACTCCAGCACCCAGACATGCCGGAAACCCTCGCGCCGCAGGCCGCGCAGCCCGCGCCGCAGCGCGGTCCGCTGCCGCCGGATCACGTGCGGGCCGAAGTCACGGTCCGTGCGCAGGATGTTGCGTTCGTGGCAGACGCGTTCCGGCAGGTCGAGCACGATCGCGACCGGCAGGCAGTGGTAGCTGCGCGCCAGGTCGACGTACCGCCGGCGGTCTTCGGGGTGCACGTTGGTCGCATCGACCACCGTCAGCAGGCCGCGCTGCAGGCGTTTGCCGACGATGTAGTGCAGCAGGTCGAAGGCATCGGCGGTCGCCGCCTGGTTGTTCTCATCGTCCGAGACGATCCCGCGGCAGGCATCCGACGAGACGACTTCGGTCGCACGGAAGAAACGCCGCGCGAAGGTCGACTTGCCGGAACCCGAGGCGCCGATCAGGACTACCAGGGACAGTTGGGGCAGGTCGATGATCATCTCGGTGCATCCTCGGCGTCGTTGCGCTCGAAGATCGCCATCTGGGTGGGCGGCCCGACCTCGGGATCGTCATCGCCGATCGGCAGGAACCGGACGGCGTACCCGAACGCGCCCGCGGTGCGCTCGGCCCACCCGCGGAACTCCGCCCGGGTCCACTCGAACCGGTGGTCCCGGTGCCGCAGCGCTCCGCCCGGCAGCGAGTCCCAACGGACATTGTACGCGCGATTGGGCGTCGTCAGCACGACCGTGCCCGGCCGGGCGAACGCGAACAGCGCCCGTTCGAACGCGGGCAGGCGCGGCGGGTCGAGGTGCTCGATCACCTCGACCACCGCCGCCGCGTCGAAGCCCGCCAGGCCCGCGTCGCGGTAGGTCAGGGCGCCCTGCCGCAGCGTGATCCGCTGCCGCTGCTTCTCCGGCAACCGGTCCAGCTTCAGCCGGGCCGCCGCCCGCTCGAGGGCCCGGTGCGAGACGTCGACGCCGACGATCCGGGTGAACTGCCGCGCGCCCAGCAGGTCCCGCAGCAGGTTGCCCTCGCCGCAGCCCAGGTCCAGCACGCTCCGCGCGCCGCTGGCCTTCAGGGCGGCCAGCACGGCCCCCATCCGCTGCGTGTTGAGGCGCAACGGGCGCTCGATCCGCTCTTCCTCGTGGTCACGCTGCGCGCCCGTGGCGTCCGGATCGGGGTCGTCGTCACCCGCCAGTCGGGCGAGCGCGTCGCGCGTCAGCCGCCGGCGGTACTTCAGGTAGCGATCGGCGATCTGCTCCCGCGCGGGATGGTCGCCCAGCCAGTCACGCCCGCGGGCCAGCAGCTTGTCGACCTCGTCCGGGCCGACCCAGTAGTGCTTGTCGTTGTCCAGCACCGGGATCAGCACGTACAGGTGCCGCAGCAGGTGCCGCAGCGGGATCGTCTGCGCCAGCGTCACCGTGTGGTAATGCCCGGGGCCCCACTCGGGGAACTGCTCGTCCAGCGGGTGGGCCGTGGCCGCCACCTCGTAACCCAGCGGCGCGAACAGGCGCTCGAGCAGGTCGACCCCGCCCCGCACCGGCACGACCGACAGCGTCGCCCGCAGCGGCAGCGGCGTCTCGACCAGTTCCGGACGCTCCTTGCTGCGCCCGTTCATCGCGGTCGAAAACAGCGCGTTCAGCGCCACGCTCATGAACGAGGACGCCACGTACGGCCGGTCGTTGACGTACTGGTCCAGGCTCCGCCGATTCCCGCTCGGGCCGCGCCGGTTCCGTACCAGCCCGATCGGATCGACCTCCAGCAGCACCGCCACCCGGCAGCGCTCCGCGTCGGCCACCGGGTAGTAGACATGCGCCCGCCCGAAACTCAGGTCGAACGTCTGCAGCCGGGCCGGGTTCTTGTGCAGCAGGTACCCGATGTCCGTCGCCGGTGCGTAGGTTGTCTCGATTTCCAGCAGCATCGTGCGCCAAACAAGTAAGCAGTGAGCAGGTGAGCCGGCGCGCGGAGATTCGCCGACGGGGACCGCGCCGGAGTGGACCGGGCGGCCTGTTTCCTTCAGCCCCCGGCGTCCTGGCGATTCACGATCCGGCGGAGTCCAGGCCGGAGGCCGCCTTGACCCGGTCGATCAGGTCACGGGCGGTCGGCTCGTCCTCCGCCTCGGCCATGATCCGGATGATCGGTTCCGTGTTCGAGGCCCGCACGTGCACCCAGCCCGCGTCGAAGTCGACCCGCGTGCCGTCCACCGTGCTGAGCTTCTCGCTGGCGAACGCCTCGGCCACCTTGCCGGTCGCCGCGTCGATCCGCTCCCGCGGGCACTCGAACTTCTCCTTGATCATCGCGTACCGCGGCAGGTCGTCGACCAGCGCGGAGATCGGGTGCCCGGTCGCGGCCATCGCCTGCAGCACGAAACTCATCGCCGAGAGGCTGTCGCGGACCCACGAGATCCGCGGGTCGATCACGCCGCCGTTGCCTTCGCCGCCCAGCACCGCGTTGTGTTCGAGCATGCCGGTCGCCACGTTGGCTTCGCCGACCGCGGTCCGGATCACCGGCACGTGATAGCGGGCCGCGATCGCGTCGATCAGCCGCGACGTGCTCAGGTTGGCCGCCACCGGCCCCGGCCGGCGGGCCAGCACCGAGGCGACCGACAGCGCCAGCGTGTACTCCTCGCCGATGAACGTCCCGTCGCCGTCGACGATCGCGAGCCGATCCGCATCCGGATCCTGGGCGAAGCCGGCCGCGGCGCTGTGCTTGCGGACCGCCGCGCACAGATCGGTCAGGTTCTCGGCGATCGGCTCGGGCGTGTGGGCGAAGTTGCCGTCGGGTGTCCCGTTCAGGTGGATCACCTCGCAGCCGACCGATTCGAGGAACTGTCGGCCGAACTCGCAGCCGGCTCCGTTGACGCTGTCGAGCACGATCTTCGCGCCGCGCAGCGGGGCCAGGTCGACCTCGATCGCGTCGAGGACCGCCTGCATGTGTCGCCGCCCGGCATCGCGGTCGCGGGTGACCGGTTGAAAGCCGCTGGTGATCCGCGTCGGGTTGGCGGCCTGGAGCAGTTCCCTGATCCGTCCGGCCTTGTTCGGATCGGGGGCGACGCCGCGTTCGTCGAGGAACTTGATCCCGTTCCACTGGGCGGGGTTGTGGCTGGCGGTGATGATGGCGCCGCCGTCGAAGCCGCCGGTGCGGATCGCGTGTCCGACGGTCGGGGTCATCGCGATGCCGACCCGGGTGACTTCGCACCCGGTCGCCAGCAGTCCGGCCTCGAGGGCGTCCATGAACAGTTCGCCGCTGGGGCGCGAGTCGCGTCCCAGCACGAGTCGCCCGCCGCCGAGGAAGGTTCCGTAGGCTTCGCCGGCCCGCAGGGCGAGTTCGGGGGTCAGGGTCTCGTTGATCAGTCCGCGGATACCGGAGACGCCGATCATCAGCGACATCGGGGGTTCCCTCCAAACCGACGGCAGCATGCCATCGCAGCGGGTAAGGTCGCGGCGGCGGGGCGGGCTGTCAAACGCAGGTCGCCGGGTCGGGATCTTCCGATAAGAACGGGCATTCAAGGCAGTTGACGGATTTCCGTCTCAAAACGCACAACTTCCTTGTCTCGTGCTACTTACATGCATAGAATTCGACGTCTTGGAGGGTTCCGAAGCATGGGTACTGCCGCGGATGAACTTTCCCCTCGCCTTCCGCGGTGACCGACTTCAACACCACGTCTTGACCGACCATCTGCAGCGGTTCTGCGCGCGGGTGTTGGGGCGGTGTCGAGAAAGAGAGGCCTGCAATGGCGCCACGGGAGCGCGACGTCCTGGTGGACCTGTGTGTCCAGAAGGAATATCTGTCGGGTGGTCAGCAATGCTGCAACGCGGAAGCGATTCGCGGCAACCTGCGGCGCCTGATCGCCTTCGCCCGCCTTCGCAAACTGCCCGTGCTCAGTTGCGTCGACGAGAGCTTCCCGCCGCCGAACGGACACAAGCTGTTCGACCCCCCGGCGCACGGGGCACCCGACTCCGGCCGCCCGGCTTTCGCCCGACTCGCGAATCACACGCGGATTCAGTCCGACAACCACCTGTGTGTTTCACTCGATATCTTCCGCCAGTTCCAGCACGTGATCCTGACCAAGGTCCACTACGACCCGTTCACCAATCCGAAACTCGATCGCCTGCTGACCGAACTGCCGCAGAAACACTTCGTCGTCTACGGCCTGCCGGTCGAAACCAGCGTCCGCATCCTGGTCCTCGGCCTGCTCCGCCGGAACCGCGAGGTGACCCTGATCTCCGACGCCTCCGGCTACTGGTCCGAACAGGAAGCCTCGATGGTCATGCGACAGATGAACGTCAAGGGCTGCCACGTCAAGACCACCGCCGAATACATCAGCGAAGCCAACACGAGGCTGCTCCGCCGCCCCCACTTCGGCGGCCGCTCGGTCGCCTGAACGTTCGTTCGGTGAAAAAGTGAACGTGTGAAGGAGTGCAAACGGAGGGAACCCCGAAACACGGCGCCTCTCTCCCACCCACGTGGCGCCTCACGTTTCGGTAAGCAGGTGACCAAGGACCTGTTCCCTGTTCCCTTCCCCCAGCTACCAGTCTTTCTCGACCGGTTGATGCCGGGCGGCTTCGCGGGCCCGCAGGGCGGCACGGCGCTGTTGTTCGGCGTCGCGGATCCGTTGCAGCAACCGTTCCGCTTCCTCTTGCGACAGGCGTAGCGGCTGCGCCTGCTGCGGCGAGTCGGACTCGGTGGATTCGGACGGCTGGGGCTCGGGCTGCTGCGGCGCGCCGTCCTGCTGCGGTTCGGGTTCCTCGCCGGGCTGTTCCGAGGTTTCGTCCTGCTCACCGTCCTCCCGCTCCGACGGGTCCTGCTGGCCGCCCTGGTCGGACGGCTCCTGCTCGGAGGCGTCGTCCTGGTCCGACTGCTCGTCGTCGGACTGCCCGGACTCCTCGCCTTCGTTGTTCTGCGACTCGCTGTTCTGCTCGCCCTCTTCCGACTGCTCCCCGTCCTCGCCTTCCTCGCCGTCCGGGTCTTCGCTCGGCTGCGACTCCGGACTCTGCTCGGACTGCTCCTCGAGCTGCTTCCGGAAGCGGGCCGCCAGTTCCAGGTTCGCCCGGGCGTTCTCGAGCGTCGGGTCCAGCCGCAACGCATCCCGGTAGTTCGCGATCGCCCGGTCGAGCAGCTCCAGCGGATTCCCGCGGTCCCCGGCTTCCGCGCCCTCGGCCGGTGGCTGGGCCGCCGCGAGCGCGTCCTGGTAGTCGCAGTTGCCCAGGTTGTAGCGGACCTGGGCTTCGAACGCGGCGTCGCCCCGGCTGGCGATCCGCGTCCAGAGTTCGCGGGCCTCGTCCAGCCGCCCCAGCTTGAACGCGGCCGCCGCCTGGTTGTGCTGCAGATCCAGGGCGAAGGCCGGCGCGGCCGTCGTGTCGACCTGCTGATAGGCTTCCCAGGCCTGATCGTAGCGACCGGCCTCGAAGTGCTCGTTGCCGATGCGGATCTGGTCGCGCGGATCCCCGGCCCGGGCGGGCAGGGCGGCGGCCAGCAGCGGCAACATCAGCCAGAGCGTCTTCATGCGGCGGCCTCCTGCTGTTCGGTCAGGCGGATCGTCGCCCGGCGCGGCGGTCCGTCGCGCAGGAACGAGTCGATCAGCAGCGCCAGCAGTGCGATCACGGCGAACGGATGGTACCGCGAGGGCTGCTGGGTCTTCTCGACCTCGGTCCGCTGCTGGAACTCGAGCGAGTTGACGATCTGCCGGTAGATCTCGCCCAGGTCGAAGTCGCGCGTCCCGACGCCGAGGAACGCGTTCAGCCCCGACGCGGCCGCGACGCGCCGCAGATCGTCGAAGTTGGCCCGCGTCCAGACGATCCGGCCGTCGTATCTCTGGTAGTCGCCGTCGGCCGTCGGGATCCGGGCACCCTCGCGTTCGTCACCGAGGGCGAGGGTCACGACCGGCACCTGCCGATCCTCCCAGAGCGCCTTGGCGGCCTCGACCGGGAAGCTCTTCTGGTCCTCGCCGTCGGTGATCAGGACGACGAGTCGGCTGGTATCGACCGCGTCGTCGAACGACAGTTGCGCCAGGCGGATCGCATCGCCGATCAGCGTGCCGCCGCGGGCCGCGCTGCGGGTCGTCACGTCCTCGAGCGCCAGGCGGAAGAAGCCGTAGTCGTTGGTCAGCGGGCAACTGAGCGTCGGCGTTCCGGCGAACGTGATCAGCCCGATCCGGTCGCCGCCAAGGGCCGGCAGCAGGTCGTCGCGGATCGACAGGCGGGCACGTTCGAGCCGGTTGGGAATCAGGTCGGTCGCCAGCATCGACCGCGAGACGTCCAGCAGCACCAGCACATCGATCGCCCGGGTCGTGAAGCGCTCCTCGGCCTCGCCCCAGCGGGGGTGCAGGATCGCGGCCACCAGCGCGACCAGGCAGGTGACCATCAATGCCAGGCGGGCGATCGGGCGCGTCCAGGTCGGACGCGGCGCGATCTTCGCCAGCAGGCCCGACGAGGCGAAGCGGCGCAGGGCCTGCCGCCGCTGCCAGATCGCCCAGCCGCCGGCCAGGCCGACCAGCAGCACGACCCACAGCAGGTGCAGGTAGCGCAGATCATCAAAGTGCACGGCCGACACCGGGTCCTCCTGTCACGGGATCTTTCGCAGCCATGTCGAGTCCAGCAGCACCTGCACGCTCAGGCAGCCGAAGGCGATCAGCAGCAGCGGCATCGACAGTTCGCCCCAGCGCAGGTTGGTGCGTTCTTCGACCCGCGTCCGTTCCAGCCGGTCAATCTCGCCGTAGACCTCGGCCAGCGCGGCCGCGTCGCGGGCCAGGAAGTGCTTCCCGCCGCTGGTGTCGGCGATGTAGCGCAACTGGCTGTCGTCCACCGGGCGGCGGAAGCCGAAACCGGTCGACTGCCCGGTACCGGCCAGGATCGTGTAGACCTTGATGCCGTAGGTCGCGGCCAGATCGCCGGCCTGCTCGGGCGTCAGGGCGCCCTCGTTGTTCTCGCCGTCGGTCAGCAGGATCACGACGCGACTCTTGATGTTCAGTTCGGTCCCGGAACCGGCCGTCCGCTGCACGTCGCGCAGGCGCTCGACCGCCAGTCCGAGCGCATCGCCGATCGCGGTCGCGTTCTCGTCGCGGCGGGTGACGATCTGCGTCTGGGCCAGGATTTCGAGCAGGCTCTTGTGATCGAGCGTCAGCGGGCAGACCGCGTCCGGGAAGCGCGCGAAGCGAATCATGCCGATCAGGTCGTTCTCGCGGCCGGGCAGGTCGCGCTCCTCGTCACCGCGAATGAACCGGCGGACGACGTCCTTGACCACGTCCAGGCGCGTCAGGCGACTGGCCGGCGACGGCGACAGGTCGCCGTCCTGCATGCTGCCCGAAACGTCGACGACCAGTTCGATCGCGACGCCCTCGGCAAACACGCGCCGCGTCTCGTCGGGACGCTGCGGCCGGGCGGCCGCCAGGATCAGGCAGCCCAGCGCGACGGTCCGCAGCACCGGCAGGATCAGCCGCGCCCGCCCGGCGGTCGCGCCCGCCGTCGCGTGAATGCCGGCCAGGCTCGAATAGCGCAGCACCGGGCGGCGATGCCGCGACAGCCACAGCCACCACAGCAGCGGCAGCAGCAGCAGAAGCAGCAGCACCGGCGGGTACGCCCACCAGAGCCACTCCGGCGTTCCGGGCAGGTGTCGTGGTGTCATGCGGCCGCCTCCTGCGTCGGGCCCGCGGCGGCCCGTTGCCGGCGGAGCGACTCGGCGGTGTCATCGACGAAGCGGGCGGCCTCGCTCCAGGCCTGGCGGGCATGGTCCGCGGGCGGCGCGAAACTGCCGTACTTGACCAGGTCGCAGCCTTCGAGCAGGCCCTGCAGGGTCGCGGCGTGTTCGCCCAGCAGGCGCAGTTCGCCGGCATCGCGCTGCAGGCCGCGAGTGAAGCGGTGCGAGACGCGACCGCCGCGTGCGGCCGCGATGGTCCGCAGGAACTCCTCGGTGGTCATCTCGGGGGCGGCGATGCCGAACTGGTTCTCGACGTACGTGCGCACGATTTCGCTCAGGCGGTAGTGGTATTCCTGCAGGCGCTCGGGTCGCAGCCAGGCGTCGTCGCGCAGCGGGGCGAGTTCGGCGCGGGCGGTGACCTCGGCCGGAATCGGCGGCGGCGGGGCGTGCAGGCGCCGCAGGATCACGCGGGCCAGCCAGGCGACCAGCGCCGCGGTGACGGCCGCCAGGCCGATGACCACCGTCCACTGCCGCCAGGTCCACGGGAGCGGGTCGGGCAGGCGCGTGCCGGTGATGTCGCGGGGACTGGTCAGGGCGTCCTGGCTGGTCAGGGCGGAGCGGACTTCGAAGGTCAGGGCGTCGGTCGCCAGTTCGTTCTCGACGACGAGTTCGCCGTCGGTTTCGACCCCGTAGCCCAGCACCAGCGGCGGGATCTCGAGCGGTCCGGATTCGTAGACCTCGGCCTGGATCACCCGTTGCCAGCGGAGGTGCCCGTCGGTTTCGGCGGCCGGTTCGCGGTCGGTGCGGGTGATGACTTCCAGCGGGTCGAGATCGGCATCGTCGGGAAAGCGAACGGCGTGGGTCGCGGGCGTGACCGCGGCCAGCGTCAGTTGCAGGCGGTCCCCGACCGCCGGCGCGGGCGGGGTCAGTTCGATCGAGAAGCGGAACGGGCCGCGCTGGGTTTCGGCCCGCAGGGGGGCGGTCTCGGTCGGTTCGGCCGGGCGACAGGCGCTCAGCATCAGCAGCAGCAGCGGGGCGGCCAGGCGGGTCATCGGCGCGATCCCCGTTTCTGGAAGAAGCGTCGCAGCGGTTCGACGAACGACGCGCCGGTCTGCACGTCGATCAGGTCGATGCCCAGGCGGCGGAACTCGGTCTGCAACTTGTCGCGCTCGGCCGCGTGCCAGTTGCGCAGCCGATCTCGGAAGCGGCGCGAGGAGGTGTCGACCAGGACCTGCTGATCGGTCTCCGGGTCATAGAGTTCGACGTAGCGGACCGGCGGCAGTTCGCTCTCGCGCTGATCACGCACCAGGACCGGGATCAGGTCGTGCCGGTGGCGGACCACCCGCAGAGGCTGGCGGAACGCTTCGGTCTGGAAGTCGCTGACCAGGAAGACGACCGAGCGGCGCCGCACGACCCGGTCGAGGTATTCCAGCGCGCCGCGGACATCGGTGCCCCGCCCGCGCGGCTCGTGGTAGAGCAGTTCGCGGATGACCCGCAGGACATGACGCGTGCCGCGGCGGGCCGGCACGAAGCGCTCGACCTGGTCGGTGAACAGGATCAGGCCGACGTTGTCGTTGTTCTGGATGGCCGAGAAGGCCAGCGTCGCGCCGAGTTCGGCGACCAGTTCGCTCTTGAGCTGCTGATTGGTGCCGAAGTCCAGCGAGGGGCTGATGTCGACCAGCAGGAAGACGGTCAGCTCGCGCTCCTCGCGGAAGCGTTTGACGAACGGGCGCCCGCTGCGGGCGGTCACGTTCCAGTCGATCGCCCGCACGTCGTCGCCGGGCTGGTACTCGCGGACCTCCTCGAACTCCATCCCGAGACCCTTGAAGGCAGAGTGGTACTGCCCGGCGAACATGTCCTGGACGATCGCCTGGGTCTGGATCTGAATCCGACGAACCTTGCTGAGAATTTCCTTCGGAACCATGGCTCTCGCGTTGCCTGTCTCGCCCGAACAGACGCCGCCCGGCGTGCGCTTCGGTCAGAAAATACCCCTCGGCATGATCCTAGTGGGCTTCGCCCCCGAGGTCAGCCCGCTCGGCGCCTCCGCGGGCCGCCAGCAGGCACACGCCCGCCGCCAGCAGGTACCCGACCGCCACCGGCCAGGCCCGCGCGACGAACTGACCCTCGGGCGGGGCCGCCTGCCACAGGAACAACTCGCGGATCGTGTTGCCGTCCAGCCGGTACGCGTGCAGCAGACCCAGCGCCGTCAGCACGCCGGCCACCAGGAACCACCCGGCCGCCACCCGGTGCTGCCGGTCGATCATCGCCGTGCTGGCGGCCGTCAGGATCAGCGTCAGGACGATCCAGCTTGAATTGGCGCCCGTCAACAGCACCGCCCCCGGCAGGGCCGCCAGGGCCGGCGGCGGACTGGCGACCAGGTCCGCCAGCGTCTGATCGGCGCCGGCCAGGCTGAGCGTGTTGCCGACGAAGATCACCAGCACGGCCCCGATCGCCGGCACGAACCCGAGCGCGATCGCCGGCGCGTGCGGCCGCGGCGTGACCTGGAAGGCCTGGGCGGTGATCAGGATGCCGATGTACAGCACGATCGCCGCGCCGGCTTCGATCGGAATCAGCAGACCCAGCAGTTGCCCGAGTCCGCAGATGAAGATCACCGCGAAGAACAGTCCGTTCAGGATCGAGTAGCCGCTGCGGGCCCCGAGCGCTTTCCAGCCGGGGTGCCCGATGTAGATCGTCGTCGGGAAGCAGGAACCGAACAGCCCGGCCGCGATCGATCCGAGCCCGTTGACCGCCAGCGAAGGCGCCGTTGCGAAGCGGTCGCCGCCGGCTTCGGCCGACTCGATGTTCTGCAGCGATCCGACCAGGTTGATCACGCCCATCGGGATCGAGACGGTCAGGTACGCGATCAGCAGTTGCCGGCTGGTGGCCAGTTCGAGGATCTCGGCCCCGTACCAGGTGGGCAGCAGCAGCGGTTGCCCGTCCCCGGCGAACAGGCGGTCCCAGGCATCGCTGGCGGCCGAGCGGACGGCGGCCGCGTCCATCCACACCCCGCCGAAGTCGGCCCAGCCGAGGGCGGTCATGCTCCAGGCGATCGCGGTGGCGATGACGATCGCGAGCAGTCCGCCCGGCAGTCCCAGCGGGAAGCGCTGGCCGGACAGGTACGCCAGCAGCAGCAGCGCCAGCGGCAGGATGCCGACCAGCGGGGCCGTGTAGATGCGGAAGGCGAAGTCGCCGGCCAGGAAGACGATACCGATCGCCGCCAGCACGCCGAGCAGGGCGGCGCGGGGCGTCACGCGGCGAAGGCGCTCGGCGACGAACGCGCCGAACAGTTCGACCAGGCCGCTGACCAGGCAGGCCAGCAGTCCGGCTTTCCAGGCCAGTTCGGGGTCGCCGGTCTGCCGGGCGACCGGGGCCATCACGAACAGCACGAAGGCGATCACCGAGGGCGTGTTGATTCCGTAGGGCAGGGCGGTGCAGTCCGGGTTGTTGTCGCGCCGCGCGACGTGGCGGGCCTGCAGTCCGTAGAACAGGTTGCCGAGCAGCAGGCTGACCGCGATGCCGGGCAGGATCCGCGTGTAGATGATCTCGGCCGGCAGACCGACCACCGCCTGGCACAGGCCGACGATCAGCAGCACCTGCACGAGGTTGTCGACCATCAGGCCGAAGAAACCGTCCAGGTCGCCCTTGCTGAGCAGCGGGTGACGCGTCGCGCTCACGGCGTCAGCGGCACTTCGTTTTCGCGGATCAGGCTGGTCGCGATCGTCTCCAGCCAGCGGTCCGGCTTGATGAACCCGTTGCCCCACGGCTTCAGGCTCTCCGGCAGGCCGGCCTGCTGGATCGCGTCGATCTTGCTGCCGGCCGCCAGTTGATCGCGGACGAGCTTGACCGACGCGTTCAGCATGGCGTGGTACCTGCGCAGTTCCTCGATGTCAGACAGCGGGCCGTGCCCGGGAATCACGCGGACGTCGGCCGGCAGTTCATCGAGCAGTCGCCCGATCTGCCGGGCCAGGTTCTGGACGTTGCCGCCGTGGTCG
The DNA here is from genome assembly GCA_030428945.1 of Phycisphaerae bacterium. Classification (GTDB taxonomy): domain Bacteria; phylum Planctomycetota; class Phycisphaerae; order UBA1845; family Fen-1342; genus JAUIEC01. The sequence continues at coordinate 30,889 of JAUIEC010000021.1, forward strand.
AGATCGACGAAGGGAAACATGCCGTTGAAGTACAGGTCGCCCAGGTGCACGACTTTCGAGTCCACGAAGTGCACGATGCTGTCGCCGTCGGTGTGCCCGTTGGCGACGTGTCGCACGCGAATCTCCTCGCCGTTGAAGTGCAGCGTCAGGCCCTCGGCGTAGGTGATCACCGGCAGGCCCTCGGGTGGCAGCGGTTCGGTCCTGTTGCCGTTGACCACCTGCGGCGTCGCGACCCGCCGGCGGACGTTGTCGTGGGCGATGATCGTCGCGATCTTGCCGAAGATCGGATTGCCGCCGGTGTGATCGCCGTGGTAGTGCGTGTTCAGCACGAACGCCAGCGGACCGCCGTCGGGATTGACCCGGGCGATCTCGGCCGTGATCTGCTCGGCCAGCGGGGCGAACTTGTCATCGACCATCAGCACGCCGTCCGGTCCGGTCGAGACGGCGATGTTGCCGCCGCGACCGACGATCAGGTGGACGCGTCCGGCGACCTTGCTGGTCTCGAGAGGCTGCTGGGCCAGCGCGGTGGTCGACAGCAGCAGGCCAAGCAGCAGGCGGGGCGTCTTCATCGGTGCGTCTCCGCTCAGGTTTTCAGATCGGGCCCGTCGTCCAGTTCGATTTCGTCAGCCGTCTGCGGTGGGGCCGGAGGAGGCGTCTCGCCGCGCGGCTGCTTGGCGAACAGCGGCGTGCCGCGGTCACTCTCGCCGGCGGGCTCGCCTTCGCCGGGCCCGCTCGGATGCGGCGGCAGGCTGCTGGTCCGGTGCAGCCGATTGAGGTCTTCGCCTCCGCGGCGGCTGGCGATGATCCCCAGCCAGATCGTCAGCAGCCCGAACGGAACCGCCGGCAGCAGGTGCCACCAGTCGAGGGCGTACTTGCCGGAGAACGGGCCGGCGACCGTCGAGCCGTCCGCCTTGACCGTCCTCTGCTCGTAGGCCAGCGGACGCAGGCCGAACTCCGGCTGCAGGGCGTCGCTGCGGGTCGTCATCCAGTCGTAGAGGTGCTTCGGGATCACCAGTTCGCCGCGCGGGGGCGCATCGTCCGGCCGCGTTCTGGCCGGAGCCGATCCGGCCACCCAGGTTCCGTCGTCCTCGTCCAGGTAATGCGGCTGCCCGTCCAGCGAGTAGGTCCACGTGTCGGCCGCCGCATCGTAGTTCGCCCAGGTCCGGGCCTCTTCGACGTACATCGGCTTGACGAACCGCGGGTCGTTCCAGAAGTAGCCGATCAAGGCGGCCACGCCGACGAAGATCACACCCATCAATCCGTGACCGGCCACGAGGCCCGACGCGGCCAGGATGCCGGGGCTGTGCGTTTCCGACTGCTTCTTGACGCGGATGGCATCGATCAGCCAGCGGAGCAGGCCGCCGACCATGATCGGCGTCGACAGCGAGAGCGGCAGGTACAGGCCGACCGCGAACGGCAGGCTCGGCAGTCCGAGCAGTTCGACGATCAGCGCGGCCGCGATGCCGATCAGGATCAGGACCCACGGAAGCTGTTGATCGACGACGCCCTCGATCAGGAGTTTCATCAGGTTGGCCTGCGGGGCGAGCACGGCGTTGGGGTGGGCGGCGTCCTGCACGTAGCCGTAGCGATCGTTGATCAGGTAGAGGACGGCGGCGATGGCGGCGGTGGCGGTCAGCACGCCGATGATCTGGCTGACCTGCTGTTTCCAGGGTGTTGCGCCGACCAGGTAGCCGGTCTTCAGATCCTGCGACGTATCGCCGGCCATGCAGATACAGATGCAGACCAGTGCGCCGACCGAGAGGATCGCGACCTTGGCGACGGTCGGGCTCAGGTCCATCGTGTTGACGATGATCAGCGCGGTGCCGAGCAGGGTCGCGATGGTCATGCCCGAGGCCGGGTTCGAGGAACCGCCGACGATACCGACCAGCCGGGCGGAGACGGTTGTGAAGATGAAGCCGAACGCGAGCACGCAGGCGATCACCGGGATCAGCTTGAACAGTTCGTTCATCAGGGGCTGACCGTTGACGCCCTGGATGTCCGGCATGTAGTACAGGCCGGCGCCCAGTCCGATCACGCCGAGCAGCAGCAGGAAGACCGGGATGTCGCGGTCGGTCCGCTCGCCGCTGCCCTTGCCGGCGAACATATGAAAGACCGACCCGCCGACCACGCCGAGGCTCTTGAAGAGCGAGACGAGACCGCCGAGCACGACGGCACCCGCGCCGATGTAACGCAGGTAACGATTCCACATGTCATCCGGGGACATGTCAGCGATCAGCAGGTTCTGTTCGGGGAACATCGGCGTGGTTGCTTCGGCCCCGAAGAACGCGATCGCCGGAATGATCACGAACCAGCCGAGAACCGCACCGCCCAGGATGTAGCCCGCCACCCGCACGCCCAGGATGTAGCCGACGCCCAGCAGGGCCGGTTCAGCCGCAAGCTGGAACTCGCTCTTCACCAGCGGCAGGCGCTGCTTCATCAACTCGGCCCAGAGGCCCAGTCCGCGCAGGAACTCGTAGACCATGCCGACGCCGAGTCCCCAGAAGACCGTCGCGGCGCTGACGCCCCCGGCCTGCCCGGCCTGCAGCACCTCGGCACAGGCGGTGCCTTCGGGGTAGGGCAGGTTCTTGTGTTCCTTGACGATCAGCATCCGCCGCAGCGGGATCATGAAGAAGACGCCGAGCAGGCCGCCGAACGCGCCCCACAGGGTCATCTCGAGCAGGGTCGGCGCCATGCTCGGGTCGTTGTCGGTCTGGGCGAAGACGTACAGGGCCGGGATCGTGAAGATCATGCCCGCGGCCAGGCTTTCGCCGACCGATCCGACCGTCTGGACGATGTTGTTCTCGAGCACGGTGCCGCGCTTCAGCAGTCCGCGCAGGACGGCCATCGAGATGACCGCGGCGGGGATCGAGGCGCTGACGGTCATGCCGACCTTGAGGCCGATAAACGCGTTGGCGGCGCCGAAGACGATGCCGATCAGGATGCCGAGGATCAGCGCCAGGGGGGTGAATTCGCGAAGCGTCTGCATGATGCCGCGACCTCCGTGTACCAGCATGGATGTTGTCGAGAAGACCGAGGACACTCTAGCGATGGCGGGCGGACCTGTCAGCGCCACCGGGGGCGGCATCACCGCAGTTTGTCAGCTTTTCCCGCCGCCGGCCGCGGCCTCCCGGGCGGCGACGGTTTTCCGTCAGCCGCGTCCGAGCCGCGAGGGAGTTCGTAATGTTCGTCGGAACATTTGCTTAGAATCCGCCAGCGAAGCATCTGCGACGGGTTTTCGTCAGCAGTCGGATCCACGAAAGGGGCCTGCGGCCGCCGCAACGCCACAACGGGCGCGGCACGCAAACTGCTCTGATGCGGGATGGCGCGATTGGTTCACGCAGCCCGCGTGAACCGGCATGTCGCAGCAAGTGGAATGTTGGCCGCCCCGCCGCTTGGCGGGGCGCAAGTGCCGGCGACACAGTAAGCAAGTCACCAAATCAGCAAGTAAGCAAGTCGGCAAGTCGGTCGGCAGGCCCCGCTTTGCGCTCGGACAGGTTCTGCGGGTGGGCGCGCGAAGAGCCTCTTTCACTCCTTCACGTTTTCGCCTTTTCACCGGGACAGGTGTTACTTGTGACGAATCATCGTCCAGCCGCGGTTGGTGGTGTACCAGCGGGGGTAGAGGCGGTCGGGGAAGAAGCCACCTTCGGAGACGGTCAGGGGCGGCGTGCCGGGGTAGGAGTACCCCAGGTGCGGGGCGCTGTTCGGGTTCGCGTCGAGGGGTTCGCCCTGCTGCCAGACGAACGTCAGGGCGGTGTTGATCGGCAGCGGCCCGTTCGCCAGGAAGGTCCTGTGTCCGACGTGTCCATCCTGGAACAGGAAGTTGGCACCACCTCGGGCGGCCGCGGGGTTGCCGTGCCGTCGCCAGGCGACGGTGTTGTTGAAGTAGTCGCGCTCGTTGACGTCCGCGTTCAGCAGGGCATCGCCGCTGAGGTTGAAGATCACGCTTTCGACCGCATCGCCGGCCAGGATTCGCGAGGACGGCAGGCTGTCGCGGAAGCCGGCCGGGGCGCCGCCGGCGTTCGGGCTGCGTCGGGCCCAGCCACCGGAAGAGAGGGGGGCGCCGATGCCGTAGCTGTAGTCGATGCCGGGGCCGCCGGAGCGGGGGTGAATCAGATCGGGGTGGCGGCCCTGGTTGCGCAGATCCGGAAGGCTGTCCGAGGGGCAGTACCCGACGCGTGCCTGGTCGCGGATCTGCCGGGCGCGGGCGCCGGCGTTGCTTTCGCGAAGGGGTGATCCGGTCACGCCGCTGCCGAGTGCCCTTTGCTGAATCAGGACGTCCACCCACGTGTAGCGGATCGGCGTGCCGCCGTCGTCCCAGAACGGATAGAACTCGTACTCGGTCTTGACGGTTTCCAGTGCCAGGCCAAGGGATCGCAGGTGGGCGGAACACTGGGTGCGGCGGGCCTGTTCGCGGGCGGCGGCCAGGGACGGAAGCATCAAGGCCACGAGCAGGGCGATCACGGCTACTACGACCAGCAGCTCGATCAACGAAAATCCGGCCGCATGCATGGCATGCCGACGACCAGCCAGGTTGGCTCGCTCGCGCGCTCCCATACTCTCTTACGCCGTTGCCCATTCTCGGTGACGTGCAGCCGAATGGGCCAGGTCAAGAAGACTCCCAGACCTTTCCCAAAAGAATATCGGGACGGGGGTCCGGATGCAAGAGGCGACTTCTGTTTCCGGTATCGGCCGGTCCCGGGGCCTGGCTTAACCCACGTCCCCCGGATGTGTTGCGGATCGGCCGTTTTATCCGGACGGTTGCCCGGATTTCGGCGGCGGGGGCGGGGCAAGCACCGCCAGATCCTGTTCGGGAGCGGTTGCGGCGGCCAGGAACGCCGCCCGCAGCCCCTCGGCCGACACCGTCTGCGTCCACAACAGCAGGCCCAGCAGCGCCGGCACGCAAACACTCGACCGCAGGACGCCGGAGAGCCCGCGCCCGCCGGCGCTCACGACCGCGCCGACAACCACCGGAATCAGGACGCCCAGGCAGACCGCCAGCCCGCTAAAGGTCGGCCAGTGAACCTCGTCCCCGAACGGATACCCCAGCCGGAAACTGTGCAGCAGCCATTCCTCGGACAACAGCGTCGGCACTCCGACCAGCAGGGCCGCCGCCACGCCCGCCGCCAGCACCTGCATCCATGCCAGGCCGTGGCGAACCACCGCCACCAGGCCGAGCAGCGCCAGTGGTGCCGCGCCGTACAGCGTCCACTGCAGCCAGTGCAGCGTGGCATAGCGATGGACCCAGCGGGTCTGCAGCGTGACTGCCGGAACCGGCTGCCGGGCCATCAGGCCCAGCACCGTCGGATGCCGGGACGCCAGGATCCCGCGGACACGCTTCCGCCAGGTCACCAGCGCCGCCGCGCGGGCATCGTCGGGGTCATCGGCCGCGCGCAGGCGGGCGAGTCGTTCGGCCGCCAGCAGGCGCAGGGCGATCGGTCCCTCCTGGCGCACCCAGGCGTCCAGCAGGGTGCGCTGCAGGCTGCTCAGGCGGGCGGTGTTTTCCGGGGTGGTTTCGATCCGTGCCAGCAGGTCGCAGGCGATCGCCAGCGTGGTGCCGTGCGTATAGCTCAACTGGTCGGTGGCCAGTTGTCGTGCGCTGAGCGGATCGAGGCCAAGCTGGGCGTAGTTCTCGGTGACTTCCTTCAGGAGCGCGCCAAGTCCGTGGGACGGCGGGCGCTGCGCGAGCGCGCTGACTTCCGGTTCGATGCGTTCCCACCAGCCGTCGGGAGGTGTGCCGGCGTGGTGCAACTGCGTCAGCTTGGCGGTCAGCAGCCAGAAGCGGGCCGACTGCCCGTCGCGCAGGGCGTTCAGCGGACCGGAAATGGCCCGCAGATTGCCGGCCGGCAGGCGACCGACGTAGACCCCGTTGATGGTCGAGCAGATCGACAGGCTGTTGCGGGCATCGGCTGCGCCGCTTGAGCGGAAGTTGCGGTTGATCGCCGCCGACCACTGCTCGTCCGAGATGGTCGCACTGATCGCGCCCGGCAGGGTCGCGGTGAAGCGCGTCACGGCGCGCAGTCCGAGCGCAACGATCAGCGCGGAGATCACGACCACGGCGATGGCGGTCAGCCACGCGCGGCGTGGAGGCGCGGGCGCGGTCATCGCTTGGCCGGCCGTCGGCGGGTCGGCGGGCAGGCCAGCCCGATGACCCGGTACGCCAGGCGGGCGGCCAGGAACTCGGTCACGTGCGAGCCGGGGGTGGGGCTGACTTCGACGATGTCGGCCGCGACGATGCGCCGCTGCCTGGCAACGGCGGCGAGCAGGTCGGTCACCTGGAACCAGTCGAGCCCGCCGGGTTCGGGGGTGCCGGTGCCGGGCGCGGCGGCCGGGTCGAAGCCGTCGATGTCGATCGTGACGTAGACGTTCTCGTGCAGGGCGTCCACGCTGCGCTCGATCCAGTCCGGCAGCGTGTGACACGCTCGGGCGGTGAACCGCAGCAGTTCATCGCGGCGGATGCGTTGCGCTTCCGGCTTCGAGAAACTGCGCAGGCCGACGCCGACCGAGTGCACGCCGAGCTGCTGGATGCGGCGCATGACGGCCGCGTGACTGTCGGGGGACCCCTGGTACTCGTCGCGCAGGTCGGCGTGGGCGTCGATCTGCAGCACGCTGAGTTTGCGGTGCCGGCTGCGGACGGCCCGGACGAGGGCGGTGCTGATGCCGTGTTCGCCGCCGAGGGTCAGCAGGAACTTGTCGTCGCGGACCACTCTGCGCGCGGCGCGGTAGATCCGCTCCTGCATGGCGGCCGGTCCGCGGACGTCGGGTTCGAGCGCCGGCAGGGTGGCGATGCCGCAGGACTGCGATTCGCGGGCGAGGTCGGTGTCGTACCACTCGACCTGCTGGGAGGCGGTGATGATCGCGCGGGGCCCGTTGCGGGTGCCGGGGTTGTAGCTGGTGGTCGCGTCGTAGGGGACCGGCAGGACCGCCACACGGGCCGTTTCGTACGCGGCCAGTTGATCAGGCAATCCCAGGAAATTGTCCGCGACGCCGTCCATGGTCGCCTATTCGGATTCGAGGACGAGGATGGCCGCGGCGAGGACCGTCGTCCAGAGCCCGTTCTTGTCACCCTCGGCGGTCTGCACGAACGAGCGGGTGTGGACGATTTCGCCGCTCATCTTGTAGATCTCGCGACGTTCGTCGTAGTCGGCGTCGGGATCGAAGGCCACGCCGACGGTCGAGGCCAGCATGCTGGCGGCCATGTCTTCGACGAAGTCCGAGGTCCGCTTGTTGGTCATGCCGTAGCCGTGGTGTTCGGCGATGTATCCGTGCTGGTTGGGCTTGGCGGGCAGGGCCAGACCGATCCCGGCGCAGACCAGGCGGTTGGGTTCGTTCGTGCGGGCCTCGGCCATGACGCAGTAGACGATCTGGCCGGGGTTGAGTTTCTTCAGTCCGACACGGCGGTCGACGATCTTGCAGGCGGGGGGGTAGATGCTCGAGACCTTGACGAGGTTGTACTCGGCGATCCTGGCCTCGCGGAGGGCCTCCTCGAAGGACTGCAGGTTGTTGCGGTGCTTGCCAACGCCGCGGGTAAAGAACATCTGCTTGGGGACCCAAATATTCGACATGACACGCTCTCCAGCCCCTTCGCGCGCCGGGTTGACAGGGCCCGAACTCCGCGATGAAGCTCGGAATTATAGCGGGGCCCGGACGCTGAACAACTGGCGGGGAAAGGGAACCGGCGTGGTCCGCATTCCGGTGATCGGTGCGAAGCGGTTCGGTCCATCGGCGCTGACGAAGATACTGCGCAGGAGCGCAGGCGCGGCACACGCGCCGGAAGCTCGCGCACGTGCTGCCGGGCTGATCCGCGTGCCTGCTGACTGGCCGGCCGGGCCGGTCACTGCGGCCGCCGGTGGTGGGCCGCGGTCAGGGCGGCGAAGCGGCGGATGTGTCCCGGTCCGATGCCGCAGCAGCCGCCGACGATCTGCGGGCCGACGGCCAGCACCTGCTGGAAGACTTCGTCGAAGTCCTCGGGGCGCGTGCGGTACCGGGGCGTGCCGTCGACCAGGTCGGGCACGCCGGCGCTCGGGGTGATCCACAGCGGCAGTTCGGTGTGGGCCCGCAGGGCGACGGTCGCCGGAAGCACGTACTGCCACCCGGCACCGCAGGTGATTCCCAGCAGGTCCGCGCCGGCTTCCTCGAGCGGCGTGGCGCAGGCATCGGCCGCGATGCCCATCACGGTCTGTGTCCGCTGCGGGCCCGAGTCGAACGACAGGCACGCCACCACCGGCAGGCTCGTCCGATCGCGGGCCGCCCGGACCGCGATCGCCAGTTCGCCCACCTCCGAGAACGTCTCGCAGACCAGCCAGTCCGCGCCGCCGGCCGCGAGGGCCTCGGCCTGCGCGGCATAGGCTTCGAACAGGTGTTCCTCGGAAACCTCCCCGACCGAGACGATCTTGCCGCTCGGGCCGAGCACCCCGCAGACGGTGGCGCCGGCCGGTTCGGCGATGCGGCGGACCAGGTCGGCGGCCGCCCGGTTGAGTTCGCCCAGGTCGGCGGTCAGGTTGCGCTGCTCGGCGGCGATCGCGTTGGCGGCGAAGGTGTGTGTCCGCAGGAACTGCGCGCCGCTGGCGAGGTAGTCGCGGGCGATCGCCTCGACCAGGTCACGGCGTTCCAGGACGGCCCGTTCGCTGGGTTGCCCGAACGGCAGGCCGCGCTGCTGCAGTTCGCTGGACCAGCCACCGTCGGCGATCAGAATCCGGTCGCCCAGGCGGGCGGGATCATGCGGCATCTCAGTTCCCTCGTCGGTCGGATGGCAGCGGCGACAGCCAGGCGCGGATGGCCGCGGCGTGTTCGGGCGTCCCGGCCGGGCTGTGCAGGAAGCCGTTGAATTCGATCTCGTCCAGGACACGCGGCAGATCGGCCGGCAGGTCGGTCGCGTCGAGCAGCAGGCCCCCGAGACGCCAGTCCAGCAGTCGGACACCGGTCGTGATCCGGGCCGCGTCCAGCGGGCGGATGTCCAGTTCCCAGCGGACCCGCGGACTGTTGACCGTTTCGATCGCGTCGGCCGCGGCCCGCGGGGTGACCGGCAGGTCGGCGCGCAGCAGGATCTCGATGCCGCGGGCTTCGGCTGACCAGCGGAGGCGGAGGGCGGCTTCGATCAGGGTCTGCAGGGCGGCGTCGGTGTCGCCGGTGGCGGCGACCGGTGTCAGCACGATCCGTCGGAGCGGCCCGGCCGGGAGTCGGGGGTGTTCGGCGACCTGGTCGGCGGGCAGAACGAGGCCGCGGGCCGAAGTCGGCGTCGGGTCCTGGCGGTCGTCGAGTTCGGCGGCGTCGTTGTCGAGCAGGTCCCAGCCAGGGGGTGGCGGGTGGCGTGGCGACGGGATGTCGGTGGTCAGGAGCATCGCGGCGATGATCGTCGAGGCCTGTCGACAAAACAAGGTCGGCGTCTGCCCAGCAAACAGGAGACGCCGACCTCAACGCGAAGTGAAGGCTTCCCTTCCTCCGACAACCCGTGACCCGGTCGCGGGGTGCCGGAGTTTTTGCGACCCGGTCGAAACTGGGTCGCGGCTCCGGAAGGAAGTATGCGAAACAAACCGCCCGGCCGGGATCTTTTTTCAGTAGGACACCTAGGAAGTCTTGCGTTCCCCCGTAGAGTTCCGTAGCGGGCCCGGGCGACGGGGCCGCGGGGCGAAGGGCCCGACGAAGGAGACCGAGATGCGATTCTGGCCCGGCAGGGCGGCACGATCCTCGCGACCGGACACGACCTGTGCCCGGCCAACTTCCTCCCCCGACGCACGCGTCGTCCGTCCCGGACCGGACGACGCGGCGCACCTCTCCGCCTGGGGAACGTGGGGCGCGGGGGAGATCCAGGGCGCCCTGCAGGCCGCCGCCCGCGGGCGTCCGCAGCGGCAGTTCGCCCTGTTCGCGCAAATGCTGCAGCGCTGGTCGCGGCTGGCCGCGGTCGAGAGCACCCGCCGCCTGGCGCTGACCGGGCTCGAGTGGGAACTGGTGCCGGGCGGCGGCGCCGCGGCCGAGGCGGCGGCCGCGTACTGCAGTGAATGCCTGCGCGAATTCGAGACCCTTCCGGCGGTGCTGGCGCATCTGGCGCTGGCCCGCGGCTACGGGATCGCCGTCACGGAACTCGTCTGGGAGCGCGGACGCCTGCGGGATCTCGTCCCCGTGCCCGCGGCGCGGCTGTATGCCGCCTCCGACGAGCCGTGGCGGCTGCGGGTCCGGACCGGACCGGACGGCGGTCCGGCCCTCGACGAGGACCCCTGGAAGTGGATCGTGCATCGCCCCGATCCGCAGGCCGACGGGCTCTTCACCGGCGGACTGCTGCGGGCCAGCGCGCTGCTGTACCTCGCGCAGAACGTCAGCTTCAAGGACTGGCTGATCTACTCGCAGGTCGCCGGCATGCCCGTGCGGGTCGCCCGCTTCGATCCCGGCCTGACCGAAACCGACAAGCGCCGCCTGCTCGAAATGCTCAACGCGCTCGGTACCGACGCGGTCGCCGCCGTCAGCAAGAGCGTCGAACTCGACTTCTTTCCGTCCGGCGGCGGCAGCGCCCCGTACGCCGCCCTGCAGGAATACTGCAATCGCGAGGTGACCATCCTCTGGCTCGGGCAGCACCTGACGACCGACATAGTCGGCGAAGGCTCGCGGGCGGCGGCCGAGATTCACGATCGGGTTCGCGAGGATCTGCTGGTCCACGACCTGGCCGAGGAGCGTCGCACGCTCGAGCGCGACCTGCTGCGGCCGCTGGTGCTGCAGCGGTTCGGTCGCGCGGCGCTGGTGCCGCACTTTCGGCGGACGCTGGTGCAGGCCACGGACGGGCGGACGCTGGTGGAGACGCTCGGGGTTGCGGTTCGCGAACTCGGCCTGCGGGTTCCGCGTCGCTGGGCGCACCAGGCGCTGGGGATTCCGGAAGCCGCGGCGGGCGCCGAGGTCCTGCAGATGGAGTCCTCGAGATGAGCGAGCCCGTCCTGACGATCCGTCGCGGCGAACCCGATGACCTTTCGCCGCTGAGTTTCTTCTGCGACACGGCGCTGCGGCGCGACTACTTCCTGCGGCGCGGGCAACTGGCCGAGATGCTGCGCGGGGACCGGCACGAGGTCTACATCGCCGAGATCGACGGCGTGCTGGTCGGCCTGGCGGTGCTGACGCGCCCGGGTCGGCTGGTGAACGTGCTGGTGCACCCGGCCTATCGCGGGCTGGGGATCGGGCGGTGCCTGGTGGTGACCGCGGGTCCGCGCGAGGTGCGGGTCAAGACCGACATGAGCAGCGGTGATCCGCGTCCGTTCTATCGCCGGCTCGGCTTTCGCCCGAGCGGTGAGCGCAACGCGCGCGGCAACATCGAGGTGTTTCGAGCGACCGGCGCTGCGGCTGCGCGCCCGTCGACCTCCTCCTGACTTCGCAGCCGCGTCTTCCTTGGAGGCTTGTCATGCAAGCAAGCGAACAGGCGTCCGCGGCGACCCGGCTGCGGGCGAGCCTGCTGCGACAGGGGCGGGAGCCGGTCGATGCGTTTCGACTGATCCCCTTCGGGCCGCTGCAGGTCGAGCAGCAGCCACCTCTGTCCTGCACGTTCGATCGCGGGCAGGCGACGGAACTGGCCGCGTGGTTCCAGCAGCTCGGCCGCCGCCTGGCGATCGACTACGAACACCAGAGCTTCGGGCCGCTGAACCTGCGTCCGGACCGGTTGTCGCCGGCGGCCGGCTGGATCGGTGGTCTCGAGGTCCGCGACGACGGACTCTGGGCGGTCGAGGTCGAGTGGACCGCGCGGGCCAGCGACCTGCTGACGACCGGCGAGTACCGCTACTTCTCGCCGGTGCTGATCTGGGCGGACGCCCGGCGGGAGCGGATCGCCGCGCTCGGCCCGGTCGCCCTGACCAACGACCCGGCGATGCACAACGTGCCGGCGCTGGCGGCCTCGCGGCAGGGCGCTCCGAACGAGTTCGCCGGCGCGCTGCGGGCGGCCCGTGACGAAGTCGCCGCGCTGCAGACGGAACTGCGTGAGCAGCGCGCGGACCGCTTCGTCGAGGACGGCGTGCAGGCCGGCAAGATCCTCGATAGCACCCGCGGCGACTGGCAGGCGCTGTTCCTGCGCGAGCCGCGGGTCGCCGCGGATCGGCTTGAGCGGGCGCCGGTGCTGATGCCGCCCGGGCAACTGACCGGCCCCGACGGGCACGAGGGGCAGTCGCATCCGGGCACCTGGATCGAGGACGCCGATCTGCAGGCCTACGACCGCGTGGCGGCCGCCGGGCACGTGCAGGTTCACGGGACGGGAGGTGGCGGATGGCATTGACGACCGGACGAAGAGTGAAGTTCTACGTCTCGCAGGAACTCGTCGCGCTGCCGGTCCTGAGCGGTACGCGGATCTACGGCGGCGCGCTGGTCGGGCAGGACGGTGCCAGCGGGCGCGCCCGACCGCTGGTGGCCGGCGATCGCTTCCTGGGCCTGGCCTACGCGGGGGCCGATGCGGTCGACGGGACGCCGGTGCGGGTCATGCTGCATCAGCACATCGATGCCGTGCTCGATCTGCCCGGGTCCGTACCGACCGATATCGGTGCGGACGTCTATGCCGCGGACGACGAGCAGTTGACGCTGACGGCGGCGGGGAATTCGTGGGTCGGGCGGATCGTCGCGCTCGAGCAGGATGGCAGGGTTCGCGTGCGGCTGCGGCCGTGGGCGAGTCGGGATTAGGAGGGCAGGCATGAGTGTGATCACGGACACGGGCTTGACGTCGCGGGCGGTGGTCGGGCGATTCTATCGACGGCTCGAGGAGCACGCGGCGGCGGCGTGGTGGACGCAGGTGGCGCTGCGTTTCGGCAGCAGCCAGGAGTCGGAGACCTATCGCTGGCTGGGGATGGTCCCGCAGGTTCGCGAGTGGATCGGCGGGCGGCAGGTGCGTCCGCTGCGCAGCCAGGGGCTGACGATCGTCAACAAGGTCTGGGAGGCGACGCTGCGGATCGACGCGGACGAACTGCGGCGCGACAAGAGCGGACAGATGCTGGTGCGGATCAACGACCTCGCCCGGCGCGTGGCGACGCATCCGAACAAGCTGATCAGCGACCTGCTGCTGGCCGGCGAAACGGAGGCGGGCTACGACGGCCAGCCGTTCTTCGCCGGCACGCACGTCGATGGCGAGGAATCGCCGCAGAGCAACACGCTCTCGCACGATGTCGGCACGCCGAGCGCGCCGACGCCGAGCGAGATGTACGACGCGGTGCTGGCCGGCCTGACGCAGATGCTGCAACTGGTCGACGACCAGGGCGAGCCGCTGCACGAGGGGGCCCGCTCGTTCCTGGTGATGGTGCCGCTCGGCCTGCTGCCGCCGGTGCTGACGGCGCTCGGCAGCCGCGAGATCGAGGCGTCGAGCAACCCGCTGGTGACGGGCGAGGCGTTCCGGATGCGCTGGGTGGCCAACCCCCGGCTGACCTGGAACGATCGCTTCGTGATCTTCCGCAACGACGGCCCGAGCCGCCCGTTCATCTTCCAGGAGGAACTGCCGGTGCAGGTGCAGGTCCTCGGACCGGGCAGCGAACTGGCGATCAACGAGAACCAGCACCAGTACGGCGTCAAGGCGATTCACGCCGCCGGGTACGGCTTCTGGCAGGACGCCTGCCTGGTCAGGCTGGTCTGACGCGCGGGAAACCAGGCAGTGCGGACTGCGATGCGCTGCCTGGTTCCCGTTTCGCCCTGTTTCCGAGAACGAAGGAGAACCCGCGATGCCGTATGCAACCGAACCCGACCTGGCCGCACGGCTGGGCGCGGCGCTGTATGCCCGGCTGACCGATCGCGAGGCCGGTGAGACGGCTGACGCTGTCCAGGGTGGCGAACTGATTCGCGCGGCCGAGTCGCTGCTCGACGCGCACTTCACACGCCGCTACCGGGTGCCGCTCGATCCGGCCGCGACGCCGGAACTGGCGGACCTGCTGCGGACGCGGACGCTCGACGTGGCCGAGCATCTCGCCTGGCGGCAGTCGCCGTTCATCGGTGACATGCCGGCCCGGGTGCAGCAGTTGCACGGCGAGACGCTGGCCTGGCTTCAGCAGGTGGCCGCGGGTCGACTCGACCTGCCCGGGCACCCGCCGCCGTCCGCGGACGCGGCCCGGATCGCGCACTACACCGCGACGCCGCGGCGGTTCACACACGACGAACTCGATCAGATCTGAAGGAGCTGAATGCGATGGCGATTTACTTTGCCGATCACGCCGCGCCGTCGGCCGGCACGGTCGTCATGCCGACGGGCGACACGCGTGTCCGCGTGCGGCGCCTGCTGGTCACGACGGCCGCCAACGGGGTGGTGCGTCTCAAGCAGAATCCCGGTCCGCAGGAGGTGCTGCTGACGCCCAGCCTGCAGGCCCGGGCGGCCGGTCCGCCGATGGACCTCTCGTTCACCCGCGAGTACCCGCAGACCGAGGTCGAGGCGTCACTCGGCTACGTCACCGAGATCGACGGCCCGCACAGCATCTGGATCGAGTACGAACTGGTCCGTTGAGGGCGGCAGCCGAGGGTACCGGGGGTCGGCCCGCACGCCGCGACCCGCGCTGCCGGTGGCCGGGCGGACAGGTTGCCGATCGGCCGGGCAGGCTCTAGGCTTCCGCCCATGCAACCAGAGCCTGACACGATCGAAACGAACCCGTCCGCCGACCCCGCCGCGCAGCCGCCGCTCAGCCTGGGTGACCTGATCCGGGCGGCGATTGCCGGCCTGCTGATGGGAGTCGCGAACCTGATCCCCGGTGTTTCCGGCGGGACGATGATCCTGGCGATGGGTGTCTACCAGGAGTTCATCGATTCGATCGCCGACGTCTCGGCGTTGCGCTTTTCGCGCCGCCGGATCGTCTTCCTGGGCGTGGTCGGTCTGTGCGCGGCGGTTTCGATCGTGGCGCTGGCCGGCGTGATCCTGTACCTGCTGTTCCACCACACGATCGCGATGTTCGCGCTGTTCATCGGCCTGACGCTTGGTGGAGCGCCGCTGCTGCTGCGCGAGTTGCGCTTCACGCCCGGTGTGATCGTCAGCCTGCTGATCGGTTTCGGACTGATGTTCGGCGTGTCGCAGTTGAAGGCCGGGGCCGGGTTTCCGCACAACGCGGTGATGGACTTCGTCAGCGGCGTGGTCGGTTCGACGACGATGGTGCTGCCCGGCATTTCCGGTTCGTACATGCTGCTGGTGCTGGACCAGTACGATCGCGTGGTCGGCGCGGTGCGCGACCTGAAGGACGTGCTCAAGGGCGAAGGGACGCGGGCGCTGGGCGAGGTGCTGACGGTCGTCATCCCGGTCGGCATCGGCGTCGTGCTCGGCATCGTCGGGCTGTCGAACCTGCTCAAGGTCCTGCTGCATCGGTACCACCAGGTCACCGTCGCGGCGCTGCTCGGCATCCTGCTCGGCTCGGTCTTCGGGCTCTGGCCGTTCGCGCAGTCGGTCGGCGAGAAAGCGCTCGAGGACCGCAGCGTCGCCGAGGTGCAGGCCTACATCGCCCACTGGCAGTTGCCGGTTCCGCCGACGGCACCGGCCGGGGCCGATGCCGAAACGCTCAAGGAACACCTGATCGCGCACGTCACCACGCCCGAGGTCTGGAGGCAGCGGACCGCGCCGCCGATCACCGCCGGTGACATCGGCCTGGTGGTGGTCATGATCGCCGTCGGGTTCGCGGCGACCGCGGCGTTGTCGCGGCTCGGCAGTCGCCCGGACGAAGCCGAAGCCGGGGAGGCCGCGGCGTGATTCCAACGCTGGTGCTGCTCTACCTGCTGGGACTGATCGCGTACGGGGCGTGGCACTCACGCCGCATTCGCACGCAGGAAGACTTCGCGGTCGCGGGGCGCTCGCTGGCCGCGCCGATCGTGCTGGGGACGATGCTGGCGACCTGGATCGGGACCGGCAGCCTGCTGGGCAACGCCCAGAAGACCTACGAGGCCGGCCTGGCGATGTTGCTGATTCCGCTCGGCAGCGTGGTCGGCCTGCTGCTGCTGACGCAGATCGCGGCCCGCGTCCGGGGAATTGCCCAACTCACGCTGCAGGACATGATCGAGGTCCGCTTCGGCGTCATTCCGCGGCTGTTCTCGACCCTCGCGCTGCTCTCGGCCTACATGATCATCGTCAGCTACCAGTACCGGGCCGGTGGCGGTGTGATCCACACGATGTTTCCCGAACTGGCCGAGTGGTGCAACGCGACCTTCCCCGGCTTCGTGGCCTTCATGAAGGAACACGACACGGCCTGGCAGGACGCCTCGTGGGGCAGCGTTGTCGCGGCGTTGTTCATCATCGGCTACACCGTCCTGGGCGGGCTCGTTTCGGTGGCCTACACCGACGTGATCAACGGGCTGGTGATGATCCTCGGGATCGTGATCGGACTGCCGATCCTGTACGTCAAGGTCGGCGGCTGGGGCGGGATCGAAACGGCGCTGGCCGCGACGCCGGACAGGATGCAGGTGGTCGGCCCGTTCGGCTGGATCGACTACATCAACTTCGCATTGCCCGCGATGCTGCTGGTGATGGGCGACGCCAATGTCTACCAGCGGTTCTTCGCCGCCCGGACCGCCGCGGTCGCCCGCTCGGCCGCCATCTGGCTGGTGCCGGCGGTGTTCATCGTCGAGGTGCTGATCATCCTGTTCGCGTTCGTCGGCCTGGCGCTGGAGCCGAACCTGACCGGCACCGACGCCAAGCATGTCATCCTGGTCGTCGCGCATCGGCACCTGTATCCGCTGCTCGCGGCCGGGGTCCTGGCCGCCGCGGTGGCGATCATCGTCTCGACGGCCGACTCGTTCCTGCTGGTCTCGGCCAACTCGGTGGTGCGCGACGTGTACCAGCGCCTGCTGAATCCGGGCGCGACACCGGGCGGGCTGGTGCTGGTTTCGCGGATCGCGGTGGTGCTGCTGGGGCTGCTGGCGTTCTTCGTGTCGGTCTGGAGCAACGACTTCTTCAACATGGCGCTGCTGGCGTACACGATCTACGGCGCGTCGATCACGCCGGTGCTGCTGGCGCTGTTCTTCTGGAAGCGGGCCAACGGGGCCGGCGCGACGGCCGGCATCATCGGCGGCGTGACGGCGACAATCGTCTGGGACCGGATGGTCGCGGGTGGCACGCTGACCGGGCTCGCCGCCCAGTTCGACGCAGTCCTTCCCGCGATGCTGGTCGCGGTCGCGCTGCTGGTGATCGTCAGCCTGCTGACACCGCCGCCGCGGCCCGAGCAGGTGGCGATGCGCCGCTACCGGGCCGGGTGCTGCCGGTCGTGCGGCTACGACCTGTCCGGCAACACGAGCGGGACCTGTCCGGAGTGTGGCGCGACGGCGGCGGAAGCCGGCTGACCGTCGGCGGTCGCGGGCTGTCTCGCTCGCGGGCTTGCGGTTCGCTACGATCTGCGGCATGAAACCCCCAACGATGTACGCAGGTGTGATCGCGCTGCTGGTGGCGATCGGGTCATCGGCCGCGCTGGTCTGGCAGCGGCTGACGGGGCACAGTCTGCCGGGCTGCGGGGCGGGCAGTCCGTGCAGTCGCCTCGGCGAGAGCGCCTACAGTCGCATCCCGCTGCCGGAAGCGCTCGGCGGTGAGTTTCCGACCTCGATGCTCGGGCTGGCTTTCTTTGTCGCACTGCTGCTCGGCTGCCTGCGCGGTGGCGGCGGACGGGCGTTCACCTGGCTGGTGCGCATCGGGGCCATGGCGTCGGTCGTGTTCATCATCGGCGCGGTGCGCGAGCAGCTTTTCTGCCAGTACTGCCTGGCGGCGCACGCCGGCAACCTGGTCTTCTGGGGCCTGGTCGAGGTTCACGGTCGCAAGCCGCGGGCCGGCGGCACACCGCTGATCGCCACCGTCTCCGCGTTCCTGGCCGGCTGCGTGCTGCTGGGCGTGCTTGATGCACAGGCGCGGCAGCAGGCGGTCGCCGGGCAGGAGTCTCAACTGGAAGAGTCGATCGCGACGATCGTGCAGCCCGCGCCGAAAACGGCATCGCAGCCGGTCGTCTCCGCCGAAGCGGGCACGCCCTCTGCGCCGCTGCCGCCGCCGATCACCGGCCGCTGGCGGATGGGGCCCGAGGTCGCGCCGATTCGCATCGTGATGTTCATCGGCTACCAGTGCCAGGACTGCCGGTTGCTCGATGCCCAGGCGATTCGGCTGGCGGAATCCCGCGACGATGTCTCGCTTTCGATCCGGCACTTCCCGATGCACCCCGACTGCAACGAAGCCATCGCGCGGGCGATGCACGGGAACGCCTGCTGGGCCGCCCGGGCCGCGGAAACGGCCGGATGGATCGGCGGGGCCGACGGGTTCTTCCGGATGCACAAGGCGCTCTTCGCCCGTCGCGGACGATTCGAGTCGACCGACGATCTGCGGGCGGCCGTCCGCGCGGCGCAACTCGACGAGCAGGCTTTCATGCAGACCTTCCAGGATCGGGCCCTGCGCGAGGAGTTCGACGCGCTGATCCGCGACGACGCGGCCGAGGCGGTCGCGCTCGGCCTGCACTTCACGCCGATGATCTTCCTCAACGGGGTCGAGTTGAAGGGCTGGGCGGCGCCGCAGGCGCTCAACCGGGCGGTGGCGGCGCTGGCCGCGACCAGTCCGCCGGCGGCCGGACCGGAGAACGATCGTCCGCCGCGGGCGCTCGGGCGGTACATCGCCGACTGGGCGGACAGCGCTCGGGTCGAAGTCGGTCCGGACGATCACGCCCCGCGTCTGGGCCCGGACGATGCGCCGATT
The DNA here is from genome assembly GCA_030428945.1 of Phycisphaerae bacterium. Taxonomy (GTDB): domain Bacteria; phylum Planctomycetota; class Phycisphaerae; order UBA1845; family Fen-1342; genus JAUIEC01. The sequence continues at coordinate 49,514 of JAUIEC010000021.1, forward strand.
CGGATCACGATCTGGGGGGACTATCGCGACGCGACGACGGTCGAGGCGGACCGGATCGTGCGGGCGGCCGTACAGCAGCGGGGCGATGTCCGTTACACCTGGCGGCACTTCCCGCTCGACCAGACCTGCAATCCGCAGGCACCGGTGCAGCGGCACGAAAGCTGCGGGCTGCACACGCAACTCGCCCTGCTGGCCGCGGGCGATCCCGACGCCTTCTGGACCGAGCACGCGCTGACGCTGGCCGGGCAGCGGACGGCCGAGGATCTGCGTGCGATCAACCAGGCGGCGGGGCGCGATGGTGACGCCGGCGAGGTGTTGTCGCCCGACGCATCCGCGTGGACCGCATTGCAGGCGACGGCCAAGGCCGCGAACCGGCTGCATCGCAAGGGCCTGCCGACGATCGTCCTGAACGGGCGGATCGTGCCGCGCTGGAAGATCGGCGGCGAACCGGTCCTGGGCGAGATCATCGCGGCAGCGGGGGATGAGTGAGCAAGTAAGCAAGTAAGCAAGTGAGCAAGTCAGCAAGTCAGCAAGTCAGCAAGAAAGCAGGTAACCAAGTAACCAAGTAACCAGGTAAGCAGGTAAGCGGGTGAGCAAGTCGGCAGATCAGCCAGTTTCGCAGGAGGGCCGTGCCGAGGCGGAGCCGATGGAAGTGCGGCTGATTGTCGCGCTGGCGCTTGGTGTGGGCATGGCGAACCTGACGGTGGGTGCGCTGGTGTATCTCGAAACGCAATGGGCCCAGGTCGTGGAGGGCCCGGCGCGGGTGGCGCTGCGCTGGGCGCCGGCGGTTCCGTGGCTGCTGGTGCCGTGGCTGCTGCGCTGGCGATTCGGGAACTGGCGGGAGTTCGCGGTCTACGGTCTCGCGTTCGGGGCGGTGGCGGGGGCCGGGTCGGCCGTGTTCCTCGACTGGCGTTCGCACGAACGGCGGGAAGCCTTCCAGTCCGCGACGCGGACCCGGTTCCCGGACTCCCGGCTGATGCTGGTCTTCGAAGACGAAGACCGGATGGTGTTCGAGGCGCTGGCCCGGCAGGACGGCACGCAGCCGTTCGGCATCGGCAAGATGGTCCGGTTCAAGTGGCGGATCAACCCGGAAGAGGTCGGCGGCGTCGCGGCCCTCGCGGCGATCGCCGGCGCGCTGCTGTCACTGCTGAACGCCGGGTTGCACTACCTGCTCTGCCGGCGTCGCCCGAGGCCGGCCTGACGCGGCCCGGCGTCCTGCGCTCAGCACCCGCTGCCGAAGTTGCCCAGCACCACGGCCAGGTCGCTCAGGTCGATGCAGCCGTCGCTGTTCTGGTCGCTGCCGAAGTCGTAGCCGGCCTCTCCGGTGCAGGTCCCGTAGGCGGCCAGCAGGGCGGCCAGGTCGCTCAGGTCGACGCACCCGTCGGCGTTCGCGTCGCCCGGGACGGCCAGCGGCAGCGCGAGCGTGTTGACTTCGTCGGTGATCGGGAAGAGGAACGCGAGGGCCTCGTCGAAGCGCTGCGACCAGGCCGCTTCGTTGTGGGCCTGGTTGTAGCCGATCTGGAAGAACAGGTCCTCGTGCAGCACCCAGCCGTTGCGGAGGGCCGCGTCGCGGGCCAGGAAGGCCTCCTCGGCCCCGTCGTTCAGATCGCCGACGTCCAGGTACAGCCGCACCGGCGGATAGGTCCCGGACGCGATGGCGTTGTCGAAGGTCGTCGCCCACCACGAGGTCGAAAACGCCCCGACCAGGCCGAACACATCCGGATGGAAGTAGCCCAGCGACAGCGAGGCGATTCCGCCGAAACTCGATCCGGCGATGCCGGTGTTGGCCGGCCCGGTCAGCGTGCGGTAGCCGGCGTTGATGTAGGGGATCAGTTCGTCGACCACGAAGCTGTTGTAGGCCGCGTTCTGCGAACCGTTCCACTCGGGGTTGTACTCCGGCAGGCGGTTCGACGAGTTGTCGATCGCGACGATGATCAGTTCGCGCACGCGGGCCTGCTTGATCCATTCGGCCGCGGTCACCTCGGCCGACCAGGTGCCGAACGGGCCGCCCGGTTCGAAGCAGTTCTGCCCGTCGTGCATGTAGAGCACCGGGTAGTGGCGGGTCGTGTGCTCGTCGTAGCCGCGCGGCAGGTAGACCTGCAGGCCGCGGCCGAAGGTACCGTTGACCGTGCGCGTGCCGACGATCGTGCTGGTCGCGAGGACGTCCTGGACGACGGTGCCGCTGACCTCGCTGACGTTCTCGTCGCTCTCGTAGTTGTAGGTCTGGGCCCCGCGCCGCAGGACGGTGTGCAGCGGCGTCGCGAGGTCCCGCTCGTTGATCACGCCCTCGATGCCCGGCCCGAAGGGCTGGTCCGCGAGCGTGGCCAGCAGCAGGTCCGGCCGGCCGGGCACCGGGCGGAAGCCGACGTCCAGCGGGCCGCCGGCGGTCTCGAAGGTCATCTGCGTGACGGGGCCGCTGTTGTTCTTGTAGACCAGCAGATCGGTGGTGGCCGGGGTCGGGGGGCTGGTGCTGTCGGTCACGGGCGTGGTCAGATCGACGCCGTTGCCGGGATCGGAGAGGTTCTCGATCGCGTCGTTGCGGCGGACGAAGCGCCAGGTGTAGGTGGTGCCCTGCGGGATCGCGATGTCGATCGTCCAGGTCTCGGGCGTGCCGTCCGGGACGAGCTTGACGGCCCGTCGCATGCCGTTCGTGCCGAGTTCCGGAATGTTGCCGAGCACGAAGACGCTCTGGTTCGGACCGGTGGTGTACTCGAGTTCGAAGTGCACGATCTCGCGCGGCACCTCCGTGCCGGCCAGGGTGACCGAGGTCAGCAGCAGGGCGGCCGGCAGCAGTGGCAGGGCGGTGTGTCGGATCATCAGGGTTCCCCTCGCAGGGCCGGGTCGGTGGCGCTGCGTCTGCATGATACCGCCTGGCGGCGTGAGGCGCGCGTGCGACGGGATCCGGCCGGACACGAGAGAGGCCGGATCCGTGGCAGATCCGGCCTCTCGATGGCTGCGAAGCTGGCGGGCTGGGCTAGCCGCGTGGCGGTGGCCACTTGGGCAGCTTGGCCTTGCCGATCGGTTTCTGGTTGTCATCGTCGGGCAGGAAGAGGGTGTAGGACGAGCAGCGGCAGGCCGGGCAGGCGAAGAAGGGTTTCGGCTGCGGCAGTTCGGCCTCCGCGGAGCGGTAGACCAGTTCGGGAATGAACTGGCGGTCGCATTCGAGGCAGTACATCCACTGGTAGACCGCGCGTTCGGAGCAGGCCGGGCAGTTGAACGGGGCCCGGTCGTCGCGTTCGTGTCCGAACTCGCAGTCCTGCTTGCAGGCCATGCAGAAGCCCTGGCTGGTGAAGCTGGCCGGGACCAGCGAGGGCCCGCCGGCGGTGGAGGTGAAGCGGAACGCGGCGAAGCCGAGCAGGGCGATGGCGACGGCGGCGAGTGTGGCGTTGCGACCCATACTACAGTCTTCCTCGCTTGCGGACTTCCGGTTCGAGTTTCCGCCACGCCCGGGCAGTGGTCCGCCAGACAGGATTCAGCTGGTCAGGATAACTGGTCGGGTGCACGTTGTCGCTGTTGCCGCCTCGATCGACCCAGGGCTGATAGTGGGCCGGTTCGCGGCGGCGGTAGTCGCGGATCTCGCCGTCGTAGGCGCCGAAGCGGTCGCGGTTGGGTCGTTCGCCCGGGAGCCAGGCGAAGGCGGTGACGGTGTCGATGTTTCCGCCGCGGTTGAGGACCTGGGCGCGGTTCTTGGGACGCACGCGGTTGACCTGGTCGACGTGTCCATCCATGAACAGGGCGCTGGCGCTGCGGTTCTTGCTGTGCCGCCAGCCGACCATGGTTCCGGAGTTGTGCGGCTGGACTTCCGGCTGGGCGGCCACGCCGTAGTCGAGCAGGTCGAGGTAGGTCGAGTTGTAGCTGCCGAACCAGGTCCACCAGCCGTCGACGGCGTACAACTGTCGCGACGGGTCTTCCTTGAAGCGGTCTTCGAGGAAGTTGTAGTGCATGATGTAGTTCAGGGCGAAGCTGTGGCGGACGCCGAGCTTGGCCTTGGCGAACGGGGCCGGTTCGTCGGTGTAGTGGAACGGTCCCCAGAGGATCTCGGTCCGCCGCAGGGTGATTTCGTCGGGGCGCTCGTCGGTCGGGCAGATGCCGACGCGATGGTCGCCGAGGTAGTTCGTGTCGAACAGCACGTCGATCCAGTCATACATGACGGCCGGGGTGGTGCCGAAGGCGGCCTCGCCGTCATCCCAGGCCGGACCGTAGTCGCGGTTTTCGAGCATGCAGGTGGTGACGGCCGTGCCGATGCTGCGGAGGTTGGCGCCGCACTTGACCCGCTTGGCCTGTTCGCGGGCGCCCTGCAGACCGGGCAGCAGGATCGAGATCAGGAGCGCGATGATCGCGACGACGACCAGCAGTTCGATCAGAGTGAAACCTTCGCGACGGCGTCGAGCGTAGCCTGGCATGCTGTGCCTCCGGGGGGTGCAGGTGGTCCCAGAACGAAAACGTTTCGCAGCGTTTCCCCATGCAGATTGTATCGGCACCAGGCGTCCGCGAATGTCGTGTTCGTCTGCGACTATAGACGCAGCGGACGTTGGCCGTAAACCCTCCTCCGGGTGCATTGGCGGGGATGTAACTGTTACCGGCGGGGGTGTAACTGTTACCACTCACGAAGGCGCGGAAACACCGAAAAACAAGGGGTTTCCTTGATCGCGCCGGGGGGGCTTGATAAGGTGAAAATTGCTACGGGACGTTCCATCCTTTTGTTCCATGGAGGCAAGAAAGATGATGCCCAGACTCTCCGCCCGGATCGCCGGCGTAACCAGCGCGTTGCTGGTTTCCTCGGTGACCCTCGTCGCCCAGCCGACGATTGACGGCCGCGACATTCCGACCGAATTCGCCGGCGCGACCGAGACCGTTCAGCGCTTCCAGACGCAGTTCGGCAACTGCGTTGGTGGCCAGTTCTGTGGTGGCAGCGAACTCAATCGCATGTTCATCACCAACGACGCCAGCAATCTCTACATCGGGATTACCGGCAACCTCGAGAACAACGGCAACTGCATGGTGCTGCTGATCGACGTCGACGGCACGGCCGGTGGGGCCAACCCGCTCAAGACGCGGACGCTGCTGCCGCCGGGCAACATCGATTTCCTGCCGCGGTACCTGACCGGCAACGAGAGCCCGTTCCTGCCGTTCGGCCTCGGCCTGCACAACCTGCCGCTGGACGCCGGCTTCGCGCCGGACTACGCCCTCGGCATCAGCGGCGGTTCGCCGGTCGGCTCGCAGACCGCGACCTACTACGCCGCCAACTGGACCACGCTGGCCCCGGACGCCAACAACCCGGCCAACCTGAGCAACGAGGTCCTCGGCACGATCGAGACCGGCAATGAATTCGCCGCCGGCCCGACCGCCGGAACGCTCGGCTCGTTCCTCTCGACCAGTTCGCTCGGCATCCTGGCCGCGGCCGACAACGGCAACGACTTCGGCGTGGACGGTGGTTCGGCCGCGATCGACTGCAACATTCCGGTCGATCCGAACACGAACAACCCGCTGAGCGCCGAGCTTGGCTTCGAGTTCGCGATTCCGCTGAGCGTGCTGGGCGTCGGTGCCGACGACAACGTCTGCGTGCTCGCGCTGGTCTCGAGCCCGGACGGCTTCATCAGCAACCAGTTGCTGCCGGCCCCGGTCAAGCCGCAGTGCATCCTCGACAACCTCGGCCCGGTCCCGGGCAACGGTGGTCCGGGCGTCGACCTGGCGGACCTGCCGGGCGACCAGTTCCTGTGCCACACGATCGTGGGCGGGGCGACCTGCGGCGCCGGCTGCGAAGTGCCGGGCGGCTGTGCCGACACCAACGGCGACGGCGCGGTCGACCTGACCGACCTGGCGAACGTCCTGGCGAACTTCGGTGGTGGTGCCTCGATCGGTGACACCAACGGTGACGGCAGCACGGACCTGACCGACCTGGCCAACATCCTGGCCCTGTTCGGTACGAGTTGTCCGTAGGTTCTTGAACAGACTTTTCCGGTGGCCCGCGACGGTCACCGTTACCGGAGGTAACTTCCGATGCGTAGATTTCTGGCTGCAAGCTTCTGCGTGCTGAGTGCGAGCGCCTTGCTCGTCGTAGCCGGCACGCCGACCCTCGATGGCGACATCACCGACGGCACCTACGGTGCTTCGGTCGCCGATCAGAACACCCGGACCGGGTTCGGCGACAACGAGAACGAACTGAACCAGATGTTCGTCGATTCCGATGCGACCAACGTGTACATCGGCATCACCGGCAACATCGCCGACAACAACGCCTTCCACCTGTGGATCGACACCAACCCGAACGAAGTTCCGGGCGGCGTCCTGGCGACCGACGACGGAAGCTGCCCGCAGCTCGTCCGCCCGGTCATCCAGGCGATGCTCTCCGGCACCCAGTTCGACGACTTCTTCGAGCCCGAGTACGGCCTGAGCGTCTCGGTCGGCAAGTTCCCCGGCCAGAGCGACACGCTGCTGGTCTTCGCCGCCGACCTGCTCGACCTCGACACGAACGTCAACACGATCCTCGGCGTCGGCGCGGTCGATACCGGCAACGGTCTGCTGACCGGTGACTCGGGCGTCCAGATCGCGATCGACAACAGCAACACCGCCGGCGTGGTCGGCTTCGACCCGAACAACCCGGCCCCGGATCCCAACGAGATCAACTCGGCCACGACCGGGATCGAGATCGCGATTCCCAAGGCCCTGCTCGGCATCAGCACCCCGCAGGACATCAGCCTGGCCGCGTTCATCACGAACAACGCCCAGGACACCGGCGGCCCCGGGGCCGTCTGCCCGGATCCGAACGATCCGAACCTGCTGATTCCGCAGGAAGCCGGCCCGTGCGGGCGCTTCGGCTTCGCCTCGAACCAGTCGCTGCCGGGCCTGGCCGGCTTCGACAACATCGCGACGTTCACCCCGGGCGGCTGCTTCCGGGTGGACTTCACGGCCGCCACCGGCAACCAGTGGGTGCTGGTCACGCTGCCGTAAGCGACAACCTGCCGCAAGGTTAGGTTCTGCAATCAAGGGACGCCCCATCGGTCACGGTGGGGCGTTCTTCTTGCGCGGTACGCGAGGGAGCGAGGGAGCGAGGGAGCAAGGGAGCGAGTACGCAAGGGAGCGAGGGAGCAAGGGAGCGAGGGAGCGAGTACGCAAGGGAGCGAGGGAGCTAGGGAGGGAACCGGGGACCGGGAAGTCGGAAGCCCGGGGCCCCGTCCCGGGTGCCATCCCGGGCCCCATCCCGGGGTGCCATCCCGGGTGCCATCCCGGGGTGCCACATCCTTGAGCGAGCGCAGCGAGCGGAAGGGTGGGGGACTGCGTTGGGCCGCGACGCAGAAGAAGGACCGCGACTCAGAACCGCCGCGCGGTGCGGCATCGACGCCTGTGTCTTCCGGGTCGAATGGAATCGTGGTCTGCCGCGTCGATGACGCACCCTACGACCCGCGCCCCCCGCGGTACGTGGAACCGGACGGATCCGCACCCGCGCGTCCGTGGCATCCGCCTGCGCCCGGAAGCTGGGTCGCCGCCGCGGCAGGGACCTGCGGACTTGCTCACCTGCTGCCGTGCTGAACTGCTGACCTGCTGACCTGCTCACGTGCTACTTGCTGACGTGCTTACCTGCTCTCTGAGTCTCAGCGGACGTTGAAGTAGCGCGCGTCCGGGTGGTAGGTGATGATCGCCGAGGTGCTCTGTTCCGGCTCGAGCTGGAACTCTTCGCTCAGCGTGATGCCCAGGCGCTCGGGTTCCAGCAGCTTCATCAGCGGGACCTGGTCTTCCAGGTTCGGGCAGGCCGGGTAGCCGAAGCTGTAGCGGCTGCCCTGGTAGCCCTGCTTGAACAGCTTCTGCAGGTCGCGCGCATCGCTGCCGCCCACGCCCAGGTCGCTGCGGACCTGCTTGTGCATGTACTCGGCCAGGGCCTCGGCCGTCTCGACACCGAGCCCGTGCAGGAACAGGTACTGCTGGTATTCGTTCGCCTCGAACCACTGCCGGGCGACCTCGCTGACCCGCTGCCCGGCCGTCACGATCTGGAAGGCGACCACGTCGGTCACACCACCTTCGACCGGCCGCCAGAAGTCCGACAGGCACCAGTAGGGCTCCTGCTTCTGCCGCGGGAAGCGGTAGCGGAGGATCTCGTCGCCGTGCTGGTCGGGGCCCGCGCCCGGGTCCGCCGGCGGCGCGTAGATCACCAGTTCGTCGCCGTCCGACTGCGCCGGCCAATAGCCGTAGATCGCCTTGGGCTGCAGGATCTCCTCGGCGATGCAGCGCGAAACCAGTTCGCGATAGTGCGGGCGGACCTCACGCGCCAGGTACGCCTGCCACGCGTCCGGCCGGCGGCCCTTCTTGCGGAAGCCCCACTGCACCTGGAACAGCATCGTCTCGTTGACGTAGCCGAGCGCCGCCCGCAGGTCGATCTGCTCGATCAGTCGCGGACCCCAGAAGGGCGGCTGCGGAACCGGGTGCTCGTGGCCGAGGTCCGAACGCGACAGGGTGGCGGCCGCGGTGGCCGCTTCGCCTTCGACCTCGCGGAGCCCGTAGCGCTGCTCGACCTCCTCGGCCAGTTTCGCCAGGTTCGACTGCCGGGCCTCGCGCTCGCTGGTGACCGGCGCGGGGGCCTCGTCTTCGGCGGTCGCCGCGGGGGCGGCTTCGACCTGGCTCTCGGGATCGCAGACCTTCCGCATCAGGTCGAGGCCTTCGAAGGCGTCCTTGGCGTAGTAGAGCGGGCCGTTGTAGATCGCCCGCAGGTCTTCCTCGACGTACCGGCGGGTCAGGGCCGCACCGCCGAGGACCACCGGGATGTCGATCTTCTGTTCGTTCAGCACGGCCAGGTCGTCGCGCATCACGATGGTCGACTTGACCAGCAGGCCGCTCAGTCCGATCACGTTCGGGTTGTGCTTCTTCATCGCTTCGATGATCGCGTTGATCGGCTGCTTGATGCCGAGGTTGACGACTTCGAAGCCGTTGTTGCTGACGATGATGTCGACCAGGTTCTTGCCGATGTCGTGCACGTCGCCGCGGACCGTGGCCAGCAGCATCCGCCCGCGGGTTTCGCCCTCGACCCGCTCCATGTGGGGTTCGAGGTGGGCGACGGCCGACTTCATCGTCTCGGCGCTCTTCAGCACGAACGGCAACTGCATCTGGCCGGAGCCGAACAGTTCGCCGACGACCTTCATCCCGTCCAGCAGGAACGTGTTGATGATGTCGAGCGGGCTGTAGGTCTGGCGGGCCTCGTCCAGGTCGGCCTCGATGCCCTTCCGCTGCCCGTCGATGATCCGCCGCTTGAGGCGTTCCTCGATCGGCAGGTCGTCGATCGGCGTGACGGTTCCGATCGTCTCGCCCTCGGAGAACAGCCCGATGAAGCGCTCCAGCGGGTTGCCGTCGTTGTGCCGGTCGTAGATCAAGTCCAGGGCCGCGTTCCAGCGCTCGTCGCTGATCTGGTTGCGCGGCAGGATCTTCGAAGCGTGCACGATCGCCGCCGTCAGGCCGCGCTCGCGGGCCTCGTGCAGGTAGACCGAGTTCAGCACCACCCGGGCGGCCGGGTCGAGCCCGAAGCTGATGTTGCTCAGTCCGAGCACCGACTGGCACCGCGGGAAGCGCTGCATGATCCGTTCGATCCCGTCGAGCGTTTCGAGGCCCAGGCGGCGGTCGGCCTCGTTCCCGGTCGTGATCGGGAAGGTCAGGCAGTCGAAGAAAATGTCCTCCTCGGGGATGCCGTACTTGTCGACCAGCAGCGTGTGCAGCCGCGTGGCGATCTGCAGCTTGCGGTCGGCGGTCTTGCCCATCGCCTCCTGCGGATCCTCGTCGATGGTCAGGGCGACCAGGCAGGCCCCGTGCTGGCGGGCGAGCCCGGCGATCCGGGCCAGCTTCTCTTCGCCGTCCTCGAGGTTGACCGAGTTGATGATGCTCTTGCCGCCGAGCAGTTTCAGGCCCGCTTCGAGCACCGGCGGTTCCGTGCTGTCCAGCATCAGCGGCACGGTCACCGCCGTCGCGAACCGGTCGATCACCCGCTCCATGTCCGGGACGCCGTCGCGCCCGACATAGTCGACGCAGACGTCCAGCACATGCGCCCCGTCCTGGCGGACCTGCTCCTCGGCCGTCTGCACCAGTCCGTCGATGTCGCCCTCGGCCAGCAGGCGCTTGAACTTCCGCGAGCCGTTGGTGTTGCAGCGTTCGCCGATGATCAGGAAGCTGTTGTCCTGGCGGTGCGGTGTGCTCTGGTAGATGCTGGCGGTGCTCGGCTCGCGGGTCGCCGTCCGCGGGGTCGGCTTCAGGTCCGCGACCGCTTCGACGACCGCTTTCAGGTGGCTCGGGCGCGTGCCGCAGCAGCCGCCCACCAGGTTGACGCCGTCCTCGATGACGAACTCGCGCAGCCAGCGGGCCAGTTCGGCCGGCTGCAGCGGGAAATGGGCCCGTCCGTCGACCACCTGCGGCAGGCCGGCGTTCGGGACCACGCTCAGCCTGCGGCTGCAGTGGTGGGCCAGGTAGCGGATGTGCTCGCTCATCTCACGCGGTCCGGTCGCGCAGTTCAGCCCGATCACGTCCACCTCGGGATAGGCTTCCAGGACGGTCAGGGCGGCGGCGATGTCCGTTCCGACCAGCATCGTGCCGGTCGTCTCCATCGTGACCTGCACGATCAGCGGCAGCTTGCGGCCGGCGTCCTCGAAGGCCGCCCGGGCGGCCTGCACGACCGTCTTGGCCTGCAGGATGTCCTGGCAGGTTTCGATGATCAGCGCGTCGGCGCCGCCGGCGATCAGCGCGCGGGCCTGCAGGGTGTAGGCCGCCAGCAGGTCCTCGTAGCTGACCTGTCGCAGGGTGATCAGCCGGGTCCCGGGTCCCATCGAGCCGAGCACGAAGCGTGGGCGCTCGGGCGTGCTGAACTCGTCGGCGACGCCGCGGGCGATCTCGGCCGCCCGGCGGTTGAGCGCCTCGGCCTTGTCCTGCAGGCCGAACTCGGAGAGGGTCAGGGGGGTTCCGCCGAAGGTGTTGGTTTCGACCGCGTCGCAGCCGACCTCGAAGAAGCTGCGGTGGATGTCTGCGATGACGTCGGGGCGGGTCTCGTTGAGGATTTCGGGGCAGTTTTCGCAGTCCCGGTAGTCCGAGAGCGGCAGGTCAATGTCGTGCAGGCTGGTCCCCATGGCCCCGTCGAGGACCAGGATGCGTTCGTTCAGGCACTGCAGGAACCGGGTGTCTCGGCCGGAATCGGTCACGGGTGGTTTTCCCCAAGTCAGGTGGGTCGGCAAGTTGCGGCGCTGCCGACCAGTTACGGAGCTTGCCGAAGTCGCAATCTTTGGTAGTATAGCTGAATTCGAGAGAGACGCGACCCCACCCGGCCCGCGAAACGGAGCGAATTGTCGATGGCTGAACGAGACCTGGACAACTTCCTGTCTGAACAGGACTTCGATCTGAACACCTACAACGACTATGCCGACCTGGTCTACGCCAGCGGTCGGGACCGCGAACGGTTCGACTCCCTGATCAACGAGCAGCGCAGCGCTTCCGGCGCCGCCAAGCTCAACGTCGCCATCGGCCTGCTGATCCTGAACCGTTTCAGCGAAGCGATCGAGTGGTTCGACAAGGCCGGCGCCGGCAAGACCCGCGACTACTTCAAGGCCCAGGCCGCCCGGGCCCTGAACCGCTACGACGAGGCCGTCGAGGCCTACGCCGCCGCCGCCAAGGCCGGCTGGGACTCGCTTGACTGCGAACTGAACGCCGCCGTCGCCGAAATCCGGGCCGGCAAAGTCGATGCCGCCGCCAAGCGGATCGCGGCCCAGGAACGGGCCGGCGTCGACCGGGCCGTCTGGCATTACGCCAGCGGATACCTGGCCGAAGCGAACGACGACCGCGAGGCCGCCGCGGCCGCCTATGCCAAGGCCCTGCAACTGGACGCGAACCACTCCGAGTCGCTCTTCCGGATGGCCTGGCTCAGCGACCTGGCCGGTGATGACGAGCAGGCGATCGAACTCTATGAGCAGCTTGCCAGCCGTCCGCGGGCGCACGTCAACGCCCTGATCAACCTGGCCGTCGTCTTCGAGGACCGCAACGAGTACGACCGGGCCGCCGCGGCGCTGCGCCGCGTCCTGGGCGTGATCCCGAACCATGCCCGCGCCCGCCTGTTCCTCCGCGACGTCGAGAGCAGCCGCTCGATGGTCATCAACGAGGACGCCGTCAAGCGCGACGAGACCCGCAACCGCCTGCTCGAAACGCCGATCAGCGAATTCGAACTGTCGGTCCGGGCCCGCAACTGCCTGAAGAAGATGCAGATCCGCTCGCTCGGCGACCTGCTCAAGCTCAGCGAGGCCGAACTGCTCAGCTACAAGAACTTCGGCGAAACCTCGCTCAACGAAATCAAGAACCTGCTGTCCAAGCGCGGCCTGCGCCTCGGCCAGCGGCCGGAAGAGATCGACATCAGCATGATCCAGACCCCGGTCGCCCCGACCCAGAAGGTCGCCGTGCCGGCCGGCAGCGAGGGCGTGCTCGCCAAGCCGGTCTCCGAGATGGAACTGAGCGTCCGGGCCCGGCGCTGCCTGCAGCGGCTCAGCATCAGCACGATCGGCGACCTGATTCAGCACACCGAACCCGAGCTGCTCTCGACCCGTAACTTCGGGGTCACGTCGCTCAACGAGATCAAGGCCCGCCTGAGCGAGATGAACCTGTCGCTGGCCACGAAACAATAGAACCGGACCCGGCCGTGCCTGACCGGCGGCCTGTCCGTTACGAACTGCTCGCCCGCTGCGGGAAGGCCCGCCGCGGGCGTTTGCATACCCCCCACGGCACGATCGAGACGCCGGCCTTCATGCCGGTCGGCACCCGGGCGACCCTGAAGGGCCTGACCCCGGACCAGTTGGCCGAGACCGGGTCGGAAATCGTCCTGGCCAACACGTACCACCTGATGCTGCGTCCGGGCGGGCCGGTGATCGAGGCGCTGGGCGGGCTGCACACCTTCATGTCCTGGGATCGCCCGGTGCTGACCGACAGCGGCGGGTTCCAGGTGTTCTCGCTGGCGGAACTTCGCCGGATGGGCGAGGACGGGGTCGTCTTCCGCTCGCACCTGGACGGGGCCCGCATCGAGCTGACGCCGGAGGTCTCGATCCGGGTCCAGAACGAACTGGGGGCCGACATCATTATGGCCTTCGACGAGTGTCCGCCGCTGCCCGGCACCCCCCGGGAGGTCGCGGATGCCGTTCGCCGCACGATCCGCTGGGCGCAGCGCTGCCAGGTCGCGCACGCCAACCCGCGCCAGGCGCTCTACGGCATCGTGCAGGGCGGGCTGGACCTGGATCTGCGACGCGAGTGCTTCGAGGCCCTGGCCGCCCTGGACTTCGACGGCTACGCGATCGGCGGGCTGAGCGTCGGCGAGCCGCCCCCGGCCATGTGGGGGCTGCTGGACGCGTTCGCCGACGACCTGCCGGCCGAGCGGGCCCGCTACCTGATGGGGGTCGGCACGCCGCGGGACCTGGTGGAGTGCGTGGCGACCGGGATCGACCAGTTCGACTGCGTGCTGCCGACCCGCAACGGCCGCAAGAGCTATGCCTTTACGAGCGAGGGGCCGCTGCGGATGCGGAACGCGCGTCACAAGCTGGACCGCGGCCCGCTGGACCCGGCCTGCGACTGTTACACCTGCCGCCGGTTTTCGCGGGGGTACCTGCGGCACCTGTTTCTGACCGGCGAGGTGCTTGGAGCGTCGCTGCTTTCTCTGCATAATGTGCGGTTCTACCAGACGCTGATGGCGTCCATCCGCCGGGCGATCGAGGAAGATCGGTTCGCGGCGTGGCGGCAGGCGTTCCTGCGAACCCCGGCGGCTGGTGCGAGTGAGGAGAGCGCATGACATCTCTGGCCTGGATCCTGGCGCAGACGAGCAATCCGGCGAACCCGGGCACTGGCACCGCCCCGTCCGGTGACCCGTTCGGCCCGATGATCGGCATTATGCTGGCGATCGGCGTCTTCTACTTCTTCCTGCTGCGCGGGCAGCGGAAGGACCGCAAGAAGGTGCAGACCATGCTCGACAACCTGAAGGCCAACGACCGCGTGCAGACGATCGGCGGCATGTTCGGCCGCGTCGTCCGCGTCCGCGACGACCAGGTCCAGTTGCAGGTCGACGAGAACAGCAACGTCCGCGTCTGGTTCAACCGGGCCGCGATCAAGGACGTCGTCACCGCCGGCACCGGCGAGGCCGAGAGCAAAGGCTAGCCCCGGCCGTGTCGCTGGCCCGCTACCTCGACCCGGAAGTCATACAGCAGGTCGCCCGCCTGGACCTGCGGGCCCGCTTCATCGTCGAGGGCTTCCTGGCCGGCCTGCATCGCTCGCCGTTTCACGGGTTGAGCGTCGAGTTCGCCGAACACCGCAAATATGTCCAGGGTGACGACCTTCGGCAGATCGACTGGAACGTCTACGCCCGCACCGACCGCCTCTTCGTCCGCCGCTACACCGCCGAGACGCACCTGGACTGCTACCTGCTCGTCGACGCGTCGGCCAGCATGGGGCCGGTCGGGTACGAGGTGCACGCCCGGCGGGCCGAGAAACTCAACTACGCGATTCACATCGCGGCCGCGCTCGGCTACCTGGTCATTCGGCAGCAGGACGCGATCGGCCTGGGCGTGCTCGGGCGGAAGCTGAACACGTTTCTTCCGCCGCGCAGCCGGCAGACGGACCTGGCGCAGATCCTGGCGACCCTGGCCCGGATTCGGCCGAGCGGCGAGACGGGTTTGGCGGCCGCGCTGAATGCGGCGCTGCAGCGGGTCTCGCACCGCAGCCTGTTCGTGCTGCTGAGCGACCTGCTGACCGACCCGGACGAACTGATGCAGGCGATCCACAACCTGCGGTTCCGCGGGCACGACCTGATCGTCATGCACATCCTCGACGCCAGCGAGGCGACGCTCGACTACCGCAGCGCCGTGCGCCTCGAGGATCCCGAAAGCGGACAGGCCGTGACGGTCGACGCCGACGCCGTCCGCCCGGCCTACCTGGCCGCCCTGCAGGCCTGGCGCCAGGACCTTCGCGACCAGTTCGCCCGCCTGCAGGCGGATTACGTCGCGCTCGACACCAGCATGCCGTTCGACCGCGCCCTGGTGGAGTTCCTGCATCAGCGCGGCAAGCGCGGATAGCTTTCCCGGCGATGGAGCGGGGGGGCGCGCGAGGCGAGCAGGGCGGACTGCGTCGGTACGCCAGCGAGAGTCGGCCAGGTTACACCGGAGACCGAGACTGCAATGCGTATCGCGCTGGTGACCTGCCGAAACCTGCCGGACTGGGAGGTCGATGACCGTCCCCTGGACGCCGCGCTTCGCGCGCGGGGCGTCCAGGTCGTCCATCCCTGCTGGGACGATCCGGAATTCGACTGGCGATCCTGTGCGGCCGTACTGATTCGCACGACCTGGGACTACACCGATCGTCATGCCGAGTACCTGGGCTGGGTCGAACGGACGGCCGCGGTCGCACCGTTCTTCAATCCGCCCGAGCTCGTCCGCTGGAACATCGACAAGCGCTACCTGCACGACCTGGCCGGGCGCGGGGCGGCGACCGTCCCGACCGTCTGGCTCGAACCCGGGCGGGGCGATCTGCTCGAGGCCGCGCTGCGGGCCGCCGACAGTCCGCGCGGTTTTCTCAAGCCGGTCGTCGGCGCGAACTCGGAACGGACCCTGCGGTTCGACAACGACCACGCCGGTCGCGCGGCCGCGCTCGCGCACTTCGAGCGGTGCGGCGTCGCGATGATGTTCCAGCCCTACCTCGCCGAGGTCGAGTCCCGCGGCGAGGTCTCGGCCATTCTCGTGGACGGGGCGATCGCCCACGCCGTGCGCAAGGTGCCGGTGCCCGGCGACTACCGCGTTCAGGACGACTGGGGCGCGCATGACGAACCGCTCCGCCTGGACCCCGACCTGCACGCGCAGGTCACCGCTCTCGGCCGCCTGCTGCCGGGCCGGCCGCTCTACGCCCGGATCGACCTGCTCAGCGACGGGCACCGCTGGCTGTGCAACGAAGTCGAACTGATCGAGCCGTCGCTGTTCCTGCGGCACGGACCGCGGACCGCGGACCTGCTCGCGGAAGCGCTGCTCGCGGCGACCATGGCGTCTGACCGCGATTGAGCGATCCCCGCCCCGGCCTCCCCCCGCGGTAGCAAAGTCTCCCAGCTCATCTGCCGAAGACACGAGCGGTGTCCGCGCGCCGCGCGTCCCCGATGGGCGCAGCATCTGCGCGTCACCGCACTGCGAGACCAGGGAGGTATCGTGCCGAGGCCCAGGAGCCGTTCCATTCGGACAGCCGTCGCGTCCCCGCCCGGGGCGCTTCCGCCTCACCTTTCGTCCGGCCCGCGCGAAGTCGCGCGCGCACGGAGACCCGGTGCCCGCATCGCGCGGCCCGGCGGCCTCCGTCTGGAAAGCGAACCATCCGCAGCCATGTCGGTAAGGAACTGACCATGCCCGAACACAGCCGCCAACCGGAATTCTGCCAGCTCACCCCGGCCGACCGCGCCGCGATTCTCGCCTGCGAGTCACGCTGCGACGACCCGCGCGTGCGGGCCGACCGGGCGGTCATCATCGAGCGACTGCAGCGCGGCCAGGTTCTGTTCGGGCTGCGGCAGGACGGACGGCTGATCGCCACGCTCGCCGGACGCCGCGCCGGTTTCGATCCACAGCAGCCCGGGCGCTTTCCGGCCACCTTCGAGGCGTTCAGCAACGGCGACAGTGCGCCCGCCGGCGAAGCGATGTTTCTGTACAACCTGGAGGTCGATTCCGATGCCGCCGGCCGCACGCACGCGCGCGTGCTGATCGAGGGCGCGTTCGAGCACGCCCGCCAGGCCGGCTGCGCGTATGCGGTGGCCGAAGTTCCCTGTGCCGTGGACGATGAGCCGGGGCGGGGCGTTCGTGCGTGCATCGAGCGGCACCTGGCCGGCGGACCCATGCCCGATCCGGCGATGCTCCAGCGTGACGCGAACCTGGACCTCTACCGGCAGATCACCGGCTGCGCGTTTCTCGGCGCGCTGCCGGAGGACGTGGCCGGTGGCGGCCCGCGGGTGATCGCCTGCTGCGAACTGGAAGGCTGGCGGGCCGCGGGCGGCTCGCCGGGTGCGGCGCCCACGCTCACCGCCGAGCGCCTCGAGCCGCGGATCCTGCTGTCGGCCACCTGGGTCGACGCCGACAGTGGCGACCTGCTGGACGATGCGACCGGCGGCGATGACCTGTACACCGGAACCGACGGCGCCGACACGGCCAGCGCGCTGGAAGGGGACGACACACTCTTCGGCGGCGATGGCGATGACTGGCTCGAAGGCGGGGCGGGCGACGACCTGTTCCATGACAGCGGGGCGGCGACCGGCGACGCCGACACCTACGTCGGCGGTGCGGGCAGCGACACGCTCAGCTACGCGGACGCCCAGCAGGGCGTCACCGTTGATCTTTCGACCGGAACCGGACCGGGCGGCGACACCTTCACGGGCATCGAGCGGGTGATCGGTTCCGACCACGACGACACCTTCGCGTTCGCCAGCCCCCAGGATGGTGCGGTCTACACGATCGCGGGCGGCGCGGGCGACAACACGATCGACCTCGGCAACTTCGACTCGTCGCAGGTCAGCTTCTCCGACGGGACGCTGAACGTGACGCTCGACGACGGCGGCAGTTTTTCGATTCAGCACGAGGGCATTCAGACCGTCAACTTCGCCGATACCACGGCCGAGTTTCTCGATGGCGATGCCCAGGTCGATGAGTTCAGCGGAAGCCGGATCTTCGTGGACGGCGATCAGGCCTTCCAGGTCTCGGTTGATGGTCCCGGACAGCTTGACCTCAGCTACGACGCGGACAGTGACACGCTCTCGCTGGCCGGCAGCAGCGGCACGAACGCGACGACCACGCTGGCCATCGACGACCTCGCCGGCGGCGACCTGACGATCGACAGCGTCACGCTCGACAGCGACCTGGCGGCCGTCCGCAGCAACGTCGACATCCAGACGCTGGAGATTCATCACGCCACCCGGGTCGACACGATCACGGTCGGCGACGGCGACGGCCGGATCGGTGCGCTGCACTACACCGGCGGCGGGCAGGTCGCCGATCACCCGGTCACGGTCAACGCGCATGTCGACCACCTGGCGGCGTTCGAGTTTCGCGCTGACTTCACCGTCAACGGCGACCTCGGCCACCTGCAGATGGGCGACGATCTGACCAGCGACATGACGTTCACCGTCAACGGGAATGTCGGAGCGATCGAGATTCCCGACGACATCTGGAACCAGGCCGACCTGGTCATCAACGGCGACGCCGGTTCGATCACGATCGGTGGCGACATCCAGAGCGGCTCGACGCTGACCGTCTCCGGCAGCGTGACATCGCTCGACGTCGGGAACCTGACCGCCGGCCCGATCCAGATCGGCGGAGACGCCGGCGCGGTCACCGTCGGGCAGCAGCTTGGCGGCAACCTGCGGGTCGACGGAACGCTCGGGACCCTGTCGGCCGGGCAGGTCACCGGCGACGTGACCATCGCGGGCGACGTGGATCGGATCCAGGTGCAGGCCGACGGCATCGGCGATGACTTCCGCGGCAACCTGGCCGTCGGCGGCGACCTGAACACCCTGCAGGTCGGCGACGACATTGAGGGCAGCGTCTCGATCGATGGCAACGCGGGCACCATCTCGGCCGGCGACGACCTGAAGGGCGGCGGAGCCGTGACGATCGGAGGCGACGTCGGTTCGATCACCGCCGGCGACGTGATTACCAAGGACATCAGCGTCGGCGGCAATCTCGACAGCTTGCAGGCCGGGACCAGCTTCAGCGGCACGCTGGTCGCCCGGGCGGTCAGCGGCGACCTGACGATCCAGAACGGCGGCACGGTTCACAACGAGTCGTTCGACCTGCCCGTGATCGTTGAGTACGACGGCGCGACCGACACGCTCAGCAGCGTCAGCCTCGACTTCAGCGCGGCCACGGACGGGCAGCACTTCATCGTCAGCACCGGCGGAACGCTCGATCTGAGCGGCTATGCCCGCGACAGCGTGACCTTCGCGTACGGCCGCCTGCAGGTCGATCTGCCGGACGGCGGCAGTTTCACGATCGAGCATGACGGGCTCGACACCGTTCAACTGGCCGACGGACCGGTGCGGATGGCGGTCTGGGACGGCGGGGCGGCCGACGGTGACTGGTCGGATCCGGCCAACTGGTCGGGCGATGCGCTGCCCGGACCAAACGACATCCTGGTGTTTGACGGAACGTCCGGCGACACGGCGATTCTCGACGCGGGATTCGGCGGCGAGGTGGGCGGCATCCTGATCGGGGCCGACTTCAGTGGCCAGGTGCGGATCGAATCGGGGCTGACGGTTCACGGTGATCTCGACATCGGCGGCGGCCATGTCGTAGCCGGGGGTGGCGACCTGCAGATCGACGGCAACCTGGCCGTCACGGGCGGCACGCTGACCGCCAGCAGTGGCGTGACGACGGTGCACGGCAGTGTCGACCTGACCGGCGGCAGCTTTGCCCACAACAACGGCACCCTGCGACTGGCCGGGGACGGTGCCAACACGCTGGCGGCCGGCGGAGCGCAGTTTCACAACCTGGACCTGCAGCAGGCGGGCGGTTCGCTGCAGGTCACGGATGCGTTGACCATCCGCGGCAGCCTGACCCAGGGCGGCGTGCCGGTGGACGCCAGCGGTTCGGACCTGACCCTGATCGGCAACGCGACGGTGACCACATCCGAGATGCGCTTCGGCGACGTGACCTTCAACGCCAGCACGGTCGAAGTGACCGGCGTGATGGACATCGACGGCGACGTCGAAATCCGCAACCTCTACCGCCTGAACGGCGATCAGGTGACCGTCGCGGGCGACATCACGACGACGGATACGAGTTACGCGGGCAGCGCAACGATCGTCCTCGACGGCGGCGGCGACCAGGTGATCCACGCCAACGGCGGCGTCGGCGAACTGCACGATTTCGCGGTCGACAAGTCCTCCGGCACGGTCACGCTGCAGGACAAGATCCACCTGAGCGGCGATGTGACGATCACGCAGGGCACGATCGACGCGACGGCCGCGACGGTCGAGTTCCAG
>JAUIEC010000004.1 GCA_030428945.1 Phycisphaerae bacterium
CGTCCGAGTCGCAGACGCCGTCGCCATCGCTGTCGTCGTTGGCATCGAGCGGACAGGCGTCGCAGAAGTTCGGCACGCCGTCGCCGTCGGTGTCATCGCTGTCGTTGCCACCGGGGCAGATGTCGTCCGAGTCGCAGACACCGTCGCCATCGCTGTCGTCGTTGGCATCGAGCGGGCAGGCGTCGCAGAAGTTCGGCACGCCGTCACCGTCGGTGTCATCGCTGTCGTTGCCACCGGGGCAGATGTCGTCCGAATCGCAGACGCCGTCTCCGTCGCTGTCGTCGTTGGCATCGAGCGGGCAGGCGTCGCAGAAGTCCGGCACGCCGTCGCCGTCCGTGTCGATGTTGTCATCGCCACCGGGGCAGATGTCGTCCTGATCGCAGACGCCGTCGCCGTCCGCATCGTCACAGCCGACCGGGACGCAGTCGACGCCGGTGATCAGCACCGCGTCGAGACCCGATTCGTTGATGCTCTGCGGGTCGGCGTCATTGGTGCCGAAGCGGATCTGCATGTCGGCCGAGAGGCTCAGGCCGGCACCGGTGATGTCGGCCTGGGTGATCGTGTTCGAGCGCCACAGCAGGCCGCCGTCGGTGTCGTGCCGGTCGACTTCGACCCAGCCGCCGCCGCCGATGTTGTCGCGCATCTCGACCAGGATCCGGTCGCTGCCGTCGGTGTTGGTCAGCCGCAGGAAGTAGTCGTAGCTGATTTCTACGCCGGACAGGCCGTCGAGGTCGAAGCTCGGCGAGGTCAGGATGACTTCACCGCCGTCGACGTCCGTGTTGCCGTTGGCGTTCTCGGTCAGGTAGCACTGTCCGCTGCCGTCCGAGTCCGAAGCCGGGTCGTAGGCCCAGCCGCTGTCGTCGACCGGAACGCCTCGCTCCCAGTCGCCGCTGCTCGGGCCGCCCGAAGTGCTGGCCGTCCAGCCCTGGTCGGTCTCGAAGTTGTCGTCGAGCACCGTCGTCAGCGCGCCGACGTCGGTCGTGAAGGTCCCGACGGACGGGGCCGTGATCGTGCCGCTGACCGAGGCCTGGGCGCTGACGTAGTACTCGGCCAGGTCGCCGCAGTCGACCGCCGGCATGGTCGCGGTGAACGAGTCGCCGCCCAGCGGGGTCATCGTGATCGTCTGGAAACTGCCGCCGTCGAAGCGGTAGTGCAGCGTCTCGCTGCCGGGCGTGACCGATTCCTCGCCGTCGAGGATGTCGGCCGTCACGGTGATCGCCGTCCCGGGGGTGACGATCGACGGGATCGCCGAGGTCACCGTGATGGTGGCCTCGTTGAAGGTCGTCTCGAGGAAGATCGACAGGTCGTAGCGCTGCACGTTGTTGGTGCCGCCCGGGAAGACCCGCACGAAGTAGGTGCCCGGGAAGGGCAGGTTCGCGTTGGCCACCTCGGGAACGCCGGCCCCGTTGATGTCGGCCGTGTCGAAGATCGTCGCCCCGTTCGTGTCGATGATCTGCACCCCGAGATCGTTGACCGTCAGCGCGTTGAAGGTCGAGCCGGTGTTGCACTGCGAAGTCTGGGGACCTTCGATGTAGGTCGTTCCGAGCGGGGTCATCGTCACCGTGACCTCGCGGCTGCTCGGGATCGTGAAGGCGTAGAAGTCCACGTCGGTGTTGCTGTCGCAACTGACGTTCAGCACCTCGGTCGTGCCGTCCGGCAGGCTGCCCAGCGGCGTGGCCGTGCCGGGCGTGTCGTTGTGCTCGAAGCGGTCGCCATAGTGCCGCTGCGCGTTCAGGATGTCGTCTTCCTGCGGGCCGTCGAAGCCCAGGTTGATGAACGGCTCCATCAGCTTGGTGCCGGCCACCGGGCAGACGTGCAACTGCCCCATCCCGTGCCCGTGCTCGTGGTAGAGGATGTTCCGCAGGCGGAGCGAACTGCTCGACGTATCGAAGTAGAAGTTGTCGGCCGTGTCGATGACCATGTCCCCGTCTTCGGGGAAGTTGTTGTAGGCCAGGACACCGCTGTTGCCGTCGATCGGGATGCCGGCCATCCGCAGGTCACCACGAACACCGAGCACGCCCGGAAGACCGTTCAGGTCGACGCCGTCGTCGTTGTTCTCGCGGATGTAGGTTACGCCGCACAGGTCGCCCCACCCGGCGAAGATCTCGTCATAGATCGGCTGCCAGACCGCCGGCGAGCCGTAGATCCCGTTCAGGAACGAGAACATCGTGCTGTTGCCGGTCACGCCGATCAGGTCCGGGACGAACGTGCCGTCCGGAACGAAGCTGTAGGTCAGCGTGGTCGGATCGCCCTGGCCCAGGCCGCCCGGGTCGGTGGCCGTGTCACCCCAACGGGCCGTCTGCTGGAAACGCGTGCCCTGCAGCGCCGCGTGGAAGGCCTCGACGACCTCTTCCTGCGTGTCCGGCGTGAAGCACAGCGCCAGAATCGGGCCACGCTCGGCCGTCACCTCGGCGATCCGGGCGATCATCTTCCGGTGAAGCGGGGAGAGACGGTCCCAGGTTTCGGGCGTGATCCGGCCCTCGACCTTGCGGAACAGGGCGTCCTGGCCGAGCGGGGCCGGGGCCCCGGCGTGCAGCTTCTCGAGGATTCGCTGCTGATGGCTCGCCGGCAGGGCCTGGAAGGTCTGGGCGACCATCATCTGGCGGGCCCGCTGGTCGCGCTCAGCCCTGGCCGCGTCCGCGACCGACTGCACGCCCAGCGACCGGGTCACCGGCGGGGCGGTCGGGTTGGTCCAGGTCCAGGCCGCGGCACAGGTGGCCGCCAGCCCCATCAGCGCGAAGCCGCGCCGTGTCCATCCAGTCATCTTTCTAGCTCCCTGTGTTGCCCGCATGAGGTGGGGTGCGGCACCGCCTCCCAACGGTGAAACCGCGGCTCCCAGGCCGTAATCCGGGCAGGTCCCTCGCTGTGCGTGAGCAGAACGCTCGTCCACCATCCTAGCACGCCCGTCCGCAAAGTGTTACCGAAATCGTTCGCCGGCCCGAACGTCCGGTAGTCCGTCCGTCCCGGCCACCCCGGGCGGGGGAGGAAATTCCACCGAAAGCGCGGCCGGTGAACCGCGTTGGATGGCTCAGCCCCCGGGTGCCACGGCATGTGGCCCTGGCCTGGGGGTCCTGAAGGAGTCTCGCGGATGCAGACGGCCGCCAATGTTGCCAGCCTGACGTTTGAGGTCGAGGGCCTGGGCGAGGACGACCTGCGGGTGGTCCGGATGGAAGGCAGCGAGCAGCTTGGGGCCCTGTTCGGCTACCGGCTGGAGCTGTGCAGCCCGCGGAGCGACCTGCGTCCGCCGCAGATGCTCAAGGCGGCGGCCCGCCTGGAGATCGGCGGTCCGCGGGGCGTCCGCACGCGACGGGGCATCATTCGTTCATTCGAGTGCCTCGGGTCGGATGCGACCTGGCACCATTACGCGGTCGAGTTCGTGCCGGTGCACTGGCTGCTCGGCAAGCGGGTCGGCTCGCGGATCTTCCAGGCCCACAACTGCGAAGACATGACGGTGCCGGGCATCGTCAGCAAGGTTTTCCGCGACGCGGGCCTGCCGGAGGAGTCGTTCCGCTTCGTGCTGCACGGGGACTACGAGGCCCGCGACTACGTCGTGCAGTACCGCGAGTCCGAACTCGACTTCGCCCTGCGGTTGCTGGAAGAGGAAGGCATCTTCATCTTCTTCGAAGAGACCGAGCACGCCACGCGGATGGTGCTGGCCGATCACCCCGACGCCCACCCGCAGCAGCCCGACGGTTTCGAACTGCGGGCGGCCGACTCGCTCGAACGCGAGGACGACGACTGGTTCACGCGCCTGCACGAGCGCGGCGCGATCGAGCACGGGGCCGTCACGCTCGATGACTTCTCGTTCCGCCAGCCGGGACAGGACCTGGCCGTGACCCGCGCGGGTGACGACTTCGCGACCCTGCCGCACAGCGACTATCCCGGCCGCTTCAGCGAGCGCGAGGCCGGCGAGCGCCTGGCCGGCATCCGCCTGGAGGCCTGGCAGGCCGCCCGGCACCGCCTGGAACTGCAGGGCGATGTCCGCAGCCTGGCCGCCGGCGACAGCTTCACGCTCGACGCCCTGACCAACCCGCAGTACGACGGCCAGTACGTTGTCGTCGGCCTGCGTCTCTCGGCCCATCAGCCGCAGAGCCTCGGCCAGCAGGTTTCCGGCAACGAGGTCAACACCCTGCGGGTCGTCTTCGAGGTGCTGCCGGCCACCACGCCGTTCCGTCCACAGCAGACCACGCCGCGGCCGACGGTTCGCGGCAGCCAGACGGCGATCGTGGTCGGTCCGCAGGAAGAGGAGATCTACACCGACCAGTACGGCCGCGTGAAGGTCCAGTTCCCGTGGGACGGGGAGGGCACATTCAACGAAAACAGTTCGTGCTGGATCCGCGTCAGCCAGGGTTCGGCCGGCGGGCAGTATGGCATGCTGTTCCTGCCGCGGGTCGGGCACGAGGTGATCGTCGACTTCCTCGAGGGCAACCCCGACCGCCCGATCATCACCGGCCGGGTCTACAACCGCGACCAGATGCCGCCGTACACGCTGCCGGAAGAGAAGACCCGCAGCGGGATCAAGACGCACAGCAGCAAGGGTGGCGGCGGTGCCAACGAAATCTGCTTCGAGGACGCCAAGGACAACGAGCAGTTGAGCCTGTTCGCCGAGCGTGATCTGCACGTCCGCACGAAGCGCGACCGGGTCGAGACGACCTCGCGTTCGCTGCACGAGCGGGTCGGCGGCTCGTCGTTCGAGCAGGTGGCCGGGCACAAGCACCTGTACATCAAGAAGGACCAGACCAAGGTGGTTCGCGGCAAGTCGATCGAGTGCTTCCAGGATCACCGGGTGATCCTGACCGAGATGCAGTCGATGCAGCGGGCCAGCGAGCAGTGGGCCCTGAAGGCCGATCAGAACGTGGTGATCGACGCCGACCAGGGCATCACGCTCAAGTGCGGCGGGAACTTCATCACGATCGACCAGAGCGGGATCTGGCTGAACGGCACGCACGTCGGGCTGAACAGCGGCGGGTCGGCGATTCCGATCGTCGAGCCCGAATGGGAACTCGACCTGAAGTCGCCGCGCTCGGCCGACAAGAACACCCCGGGCCAGGACACGCGCTACGACGGCGGCGGCGATCAGCCCAGGCCGATCGAGCCGGGCCCGAACAACGACGACGACGACCCGACCGACGACGACAAGAAGACCTCGTGGATCGAGATCGAGATGGTCGACGAACTCGGCCGGCCCTGGAAGGGCGAGGCCTACGAGATCGAAGAGCCCGACGGAAAGATCCACAAGGGCAGCCTGGACCAGGATGGCCGGGCCCACGTGCGGGTCGCCGACCCCGGGGTCTGCCAGATCCGCTTCCCGAAACTTGACGCCGCGACCTGGAGACGCAGCCAATGAGCACCGCGCCGCAGTTGACGCCTTTCGAAGATCCGTTCGCCCAGGCCCTCCAGCGGGCCCTGCGGAAGAAGCAGCCCGCCGCCGCGGCCACGCCGCAGGGCGAGAGCGAACCGGCCGTGACGCTGCCGGCCCCGGTCGGCGAGGGTGACTACCTCGTCCGCGAGAACGACTGCCTGTCGACGATCGCGGCCGAGACCGGCCACCTGTGGCAGACGATCTGGGACGAGCCGGCCAACCGCGTCGTCCGCGAGGTCCGCCGCGACCCGAACGTGCTGGCGACCGGAGACCGCCTGACGATTCCGCCGCTGCGGCAGAAGAGCGAGCCGGGGCAGACCGAGGTCCGCCACCGCTTCGTGCGGATCGGGCAGCCGACGGTCTTCCGGCTGCGCCTGGCCGACAACGGCCGCCCGCTGGCGAACCAGCCGTACCAGTTGAAGTTCGATCGGGGCGAGGCGTTCAGCAACGCGACGAACAGCGAGGGTCTGATGGAGGCCCCGGTGCCGCCGCAGGCCCGGACCGGCACGCTCGAGATCGGAACGGGTGACGAGGTGCGGACCTACCAGCTTTCGTTCGGCGCGCTGGAACCGCTGACGCACCTGGAGGGAATTCAGCAGCGGCTGCGGAACCTGGGCCTGTACGCCGGCCCGATCGACGGCGCCCTCAGCAAGCGGCTGACCCGCGGGCTGAAGGCCTTCCAGCGGCAGCAGAAGCTGCCGGTCAGTGGACAACCCGACGCGGCGACCTGTGAGCGCCTCGAGAAGGAGCACGGATCATGAGTGAGCAGACCCTGCACGTTGCCCGTTCGGTCGCCGAGCACGACACCGCCAACGCGGTCGATCGGGCCACCGTGATCGTCGACCGGGTCGAGGTCTACTTTCACAACGATACCTACGCGGCCGCGCCGGAGGGGACCTATCCGGACAAGTGGCGTCCGCTGTTTCCGTACGACACCGACGAGGTCAGCCTGGTCGCGATCATCTGGGCCAGGGCCGAGGGCGAGGACGAGTTCAAGCCGTACTGCGGCGAGGGCTTCCGCAACGACGGGCACTACTACGCCCCGTGCGAGAAGCGTCCGTCGCCGAAGTTCAACGGCGTTCCGCATGACTGGCGCGAGGCGCTGCTTGATGATCGCCTGCCGGACGAAGTTGAGGAAGTGCAGGCCTGGCCGTGGACCGGGATCGACATGCAGTTCGAATGGCAGCAGCTCGACTTCCACGGCGAAGGCGGCAACGGCGGGCGCGACTACACCTACGACCCGCCGAAGCTGGTGCGGATGACCACCTTCCCGAAGGGCAGCGAGAACAGCGACGACGCGATCGCCAGCGAGAAGTTCATCCACGAC
Organism: Phycisphaerae bacterium; assembly: GCA_030428945.1. GTDB lineage: Bacteria > Planctomycetota > Phycisphaerae > UBA1845 > Fen-1342 > JAUIEC01. The sequence goes on from JAUIEC010000004.1 coordinate 6,690, forward strand.
TGGGACATCCCGCTGTCGGGCGAGTTCGGCACGCGGCGGTTTCGCGTGGTGGTCGGCCTGTCCGAAGAGGTGCAGCTTTCGAAGAAGCACGCCCGGATCGCCGACCAGGAGCACACGCTGAAGCTCTGCAACGACTTCGCGCAGAAGATCACCTCGCGCCGCCGGGAAGGGTCGCGCGGCTATGCCGAACGCGGCTTCGCCCTGCGTCTGTCGGTCCGCAAGGACATCGTCCCGCAGGCCCGCAACGACTACATGACCGAGACGCTTCGCTGGGGAACCGCGTTCGTCAACACCGCCTATGACAACGGCGGGCACTGGTTCGGCGGCCGCGAGGCGGTCCAGGCCAATCAGCGGGGCGGCGGCGTCTACGGCGGGCACGGGATCGACTGCAACGGCTTCATCTGCGGGGCGGCGATGCTGGCCGGGATGCCGGGCTACGCCGCGATCCCGTTCGAGGAGTACCTCGAGCAGCACAAGGACTCGAAGAAGAGCGAGGAGGAACTGGAGCAGGAATGGAGCAAGGCCCGCCGCCGCTACCGCTACGCTCCGATGTTCCGCAAACGCCGCTACTACAAGGGCGCCCCGGTCACCAACGAGGACCTGCGGCCGGGCGACATGCTCGACTTCCTGCACGAGAGCCACGTCGCCCTCGTCTGGCAGGTCGACGCCGACGGCAGCATCTGGATCCTCGACTCCAGCGGCAGCCGGCAGGGCGTCAGCATTCACAAGACCGGCAAGAAGCTTCGCAACATTCACAAGATGTGCCAACTGGTCGACCTGACCGACCCGCAGCCCCGCCCGTGGGAGGAATAAGCAGCATGTTCGCCGCACGCATCAGCGACGCCGTCGCCCACCCCGGCCCCAACGTTCTGACCGGCGGACCCGGCAGCCCCGACGTCAAGATCGGCGGACTGCGGGCTTGGCGGGCCGTCCCGGCCGCACTCGGCTCGGCGCTCGAAGCCGCCTCGGAGGTCATCATGGCACTGCTGGACGCGCCGTCACTGAACCCGGTCGCGGTCGAACTGGCGATGCCCGGCGTCAACGCCGCCTTCGACGCCGGCGTGGCCAACAGCGACAACCCGGCCGCGGCGACCGCGACCGGCGCCGCCCTGGAAACACTCGCGGTCGGGACCGACCTGCTGAACACGGCCTGGACGAGCGCGTCCGCGGCACCGGGCGGGCAGCCGGCCGCGGACGAAGCCTACACCGAGGGCTTCCAGGCGCTGCTGGCAACGGCGGCCGCGGCCGCGTTCGCGGCGATGACGCTGGGCCTCGACACGCATGCCTGCGCGTGCGGCCCGATTCCGCACGGTCCGGGGGTCGTGACCTCGGCCAGCAAGACCGTCTCGGTCAACGGGCTGCCGCTGGCACGCCAGGGTGACCAGGTCACCGAAGCCGCCGGCGGCGCCAATCCGATCATGATGGGCTATCCAAAGGTTAGTGTTGGCTAAGCTTCCGCACGGGGTTAGGATACCAGCGTCAGTTGTATGATCTAAGCGAAGCTCGTTTGGCGTATCGTCAATGAACGTGAAATCCTGAACGGGGCTGCAAACATGACCGCGCTCTTCGTTGCTGCGAGTCTCCTGCTGGCTGTCGCTGCCGGCTCAGCGATGCAGGAAACTGATTCCCCGGAAACCGTAAGCGTCGAGCTCGAGTCCGGCCTGACGATTCGCATGACGCGCGTGCGGCCAGACGAGGTCGCGGCCAACCGTTTCACGATCATCCCAGAAGTCCCTGAGATCAGGGTCGTCACCGCGACCTCGTCGCAGGCCCACAAGGATCGCGTGCTCGACGCCCTGCGGAGAATTGCGCGGGTCAAGATGGTCACGCACGGTCGGTCGACGCACGGCCTCCTGGCGGTTGTCGTGACGGAATTCACCGTGGACCGTGCTGCGCACTACAGATTCCGCGCGCTGGGCAACATGCCGAGAGACTGGCCTGATGAGATCTTCGACTACACGGGCTCGTCGGCGGACCTTGACAAGGGGTTGCAACAATTTGTTGATGCGTATTCGGTGTACGTTCGGGAATTCGACGCGCACTTGGTCGGCGAGCTGGCGGAAGCGATGCTGAACAAGAACCCGGCTGAGGAAGGGGGCGAGCGGATCACCGATCCGACGATCATTGCCGAGAGGCAGCAACTCAAACTGGACGAACTGGTCGACCGCGCCGGCGCAGGTGAGTCCAAGGCGCTGGTTCGCTATCTGACGCTGATGGAGCATCTGAACGGCGGACAGGTTCAGTTCGGACGCAGGGCTTTCCAGGTTCTGGAAGCCGCCGGCGATCAGGCGTTCGCCGAGGCGTCCGCCGAGATTCGTTACGACTGTCGGATGTTTCTCGCCGTGGCCTTCAACCTGGTCGACCGACTGCGGGGGTATGAATCGGATGTCGATGAAGTGACACCCTGGCGCGACCGCTTTCCGGAGACGTCCCTGGTACTGATGCCGTAGGGGCGCGACAAACCGGCCAGACGCTGGGGGATGACAGGGGAGTGAAAAGGTGCGTGCGTCACGGCGCGAATGACGGAGACGATCGCGGCTTCCTCCCTCACGCTTCCACTCGTTCGCTTTTTGGCTATCCTCTCAGCATGGCGGAAGTCGAAATCAACGCCGCACTCGTGGGCACGGAAGTCGTCTCCACGACGCGGCCCGAGTGGGGCACCGGGCGGGTGCTGAAGGTCGTGCCGACGCAGCACCAGGGGCAGGCCGCGCATCGCGTGCAGGTGCACTTTGACATCAGCGGCACGCGCTGGCTGATGATCCCGCCCGCGAAACTCAAGTCACCGCAGGCCGAGGTCGAGCGCGAGATCGGCTGGCTCGAATCGGTCGGCGGGATGACGGTCGATGATCGGCTGAAGACGCTTTCGCCCGAAGTGACCGAGGTGCTCGGCGACATGCGAAAGCGCCTCGCGGCCGTGGTGCCTCTTTACGCTCTGAGCGATGATCCGAAAGTGCTGCAGCGCTGGGCGATCGATCAGACCGGCGTCCGCGACCCGCTCGGCCACTGGACCCGCGACGAACTGCAGATCGCGTTCCGGCACTTCTGTACCGAGCGCGACAGTCACCTGAAGAACCTGCTGGCACACCTGAAGATGAAAGAGGGCCCCGACGCCGTGCGGGCGTTTCTCGAGGCACTGCCCGGACCGCTGCGGGCCGCGATCGACGACGTGCTCGGCCGCGTCATCTAGAAAGCGGGACAGCCACGTGGCTGTCCCCCTTTTTCGGTCAGACGCCCAGGCCGCGCTCGATCGCCTGCCGCATGAAGCTGCCCAGGTCGGAGATCGTCGCCTTGGCGGCCAGCTTGCGGACGTACTCGCCGGCCAGCAGGTCGGCCCGTTCGTTGACGATCGCCTCGCGGATCTTCTCCTGGGCCTGGCTGAACGAGTAGTCGCGTCGCGGGTTGATCCTGCCGCAGCAGGCGATGTACCAGCCGCGGTCGATCTCGATCGGGTCGCTCGGCTGGTTGCTGCCGTGCGAGAACGCCCACGCGCTGATCTCCGCGAAGGGTGCCCGCAACGGCTTGCCAAGCATGCCCCACGAGCCACCTTCGGACGCCTGCGGAGCCTTCGAGTACTCGGCCGCCACGCTGCGGAAGTCGCGCCCGTGCAGGGCCTCGCGGGCCTTGCGGATGTGGCGGCGGGCGGCCAGCTTGGCCTTCGCCTGCCGGGTCGACCCGGCCGTCTCCCAGCGGACGCCGTCCGGCAGGAAGGCCGCGTAGGGGGCCTCGATCATCAGCAGTTCGCGGGTCTCGGGATCGCTGAAGGTGTCGCGGTTGGCTTCATAGTATGCCAGCAGTTCGCTCCGCCGCAGGCTGACCTGCGGGCGGATCTTCTCGCGGGTGTAGCTGCGGACGAGCATCTGCCGGGCGAGTCGCGCGCGGTAGTCGGCCAGCGTCAGTCCGTGTTCGTGCAGGTCCTCCTCGCAGCGGGCCACGCTGCCGCCGTAGGAGCGGTTGACCTCGTCGTCGAAAGCCCGTTTGGCGGTCTGTTCCAGCACCGTCATCTGCTGCGAAGACAGGCCGCCGCTGGCCTCCTGGTACAGCAGCAGGCTGCCGACTTCGAACTGCACCCTGGCGGCGATCCGCTCGGCCAGGGCGTTGGCGCTGTCGCGACTGCGGGCGTCGCCGCCGGCCGGCAGTTCGTCCCGCAGGGCGAACAGGATCTCGTCGACGGTCAGGGTCATGTCGTTGACGATCAGGATGTCGGCCCGAACCGCGGCGGGGCTGTCGAGGCCCGGAGCCCGGACGCGCGGCGCGGGGGCGATGTCGGCCGCCTGCTCCGCGGTCGGCCGGGGCGGAGGGAGCGGGTGCGCCCGCAGGCCGGCCGAGGCGACCGGCGGCGGTTCGGCTGAGTCTGCGGTCGGCTCGGGGGCCGGCTCGGCGGAACCGAACATCTGGCAGCCGGTCAGGCTCAGCAGGACGGTTGCCAGGCACGCGGTGATACGGACAAATCTGTGGCTCATGGCGTCAATCTTAGCGGGAGCGGGACCGCGAAACAGCACCCCGACGGGTTGCCGGATTCCGCGCGGGGCGGCCCGCTTTCGGGGACGCCACGGCCGGGCCCGCGGCGGCAGGCTTGACGGCAGGGGCGGTCGGGCCTACCTTGCGTGACTCGGCGGGAATCCGTCGGGAGAGCTGCCCGGATGGCGGAATTGGCAGACGCGCCAGGTTGAGGGCCTGGTGAGGGTTAAACCTCGTGCTGGTTCGAATCCAGTTCCGGGCACTGCGGCCGCCGCCGGTTAGAATAGGCAGCGGTCGAGAGCGCCCCTAGCTCAATTGGATAGAGCGTCGGTCTACGGAACCGAAGGTTGGAGGTTCGAATCCTCCGGGGCGCGTTTTCCACCAGCTACTCCGAATGACCGAGCCCTCCGGCGGTGAATGCTCGCCCGCGTCAGGTTCCCTCCCGCGTCACCGATACGATCTGCCGGACCAGTCCGTCGAGGTCGCCGTTGCAGTGCCTGGCGGCGAAATGCCGCAGCGGGACGGGGGGCGGGCTGTCGCGGCACGACCGGCACATGCCGTGGCTGGCGAGGACTTCGAACGCGCTCGGGTGCCGCGTCAGCAGATCGCGCACCGTGGTATCACCGTCAATGTTCAGCATGCCTGGAACTCCCTGGCAGGGATTGACTACGGGACGGGTTGCCGCCGCTTCGCCGGGTCCGATTCCTCCTGGACACACACCAGGTACTGCCCGGTCCGAATCAGCAGCCGCCGGTCGACGATTGCCGTCGCATACACGGTCGGATCGCCGTACGAGAAAACCCGGTGCAGGGCCGGCTCCGGCATGGCCGCCAGCACCTGCTCCGGCCCTTCCTTCGGCGGCGCCTGCTCCGGGGGAACCTGGTTGGCCGCGCGCTTTTCGCGGGCCGAGGCGGCCGCGGCGAGGAGCTGCTCTTCATCCCAGAGCTGGTTGCGCGCGACCGGATCGAACGTGTCCCCCGGGCGCAGGATCAGCGTTTCGCCGTTCTTCATGACGAAATATGCGCGTTGCGCGCCGTCAGCGGTGGTCACACCGATCGCGGACGCCCAGCACGGATCGCCGATGCGCTCGACGAACACCTGCCGGCCGGTTTCCGCGTCGCAGCAGTACAGCACGCCCGACTTGTTGACGTAGTAGACGTACCCGCCGAACACCAGCGGCGTCGAGTAGTACGAATCAACCCGCCGGGCACCCCAGCGGGTACGCGCCGCGATCTCGCCGTCGGCACGGACCACGTCGATCCGGCAGTTCGCCGCCGCGACCTGGTCCCGGTCGTAGCTGCCGTGGGCCGGCCGCGTCGAGCCCACGAAGATCGAGTCGCCGACAACACTGGCCGACGGAATCCGGTTGCCCTCCAACCCGTCGATCTCCCAGAGTCGCTCGCCCGCGTCGCACGTGTAGGCGGCCACCGAGCCGGCGGAGCTGACGATCACGACCGGCTGCCCGGCCAGCGTGGCCGTCACCGGCGATGACCACGACGCGCCGCGCTCGCCGCGCTCGGCCTTCCACGCGAGCCGTCCATCGGTCTTGTGAAGAGCGAGGAGGTACGACGGACCGTTGTGATCGACCAGCACGAACACCAGGTCGTCGGTCTGGGCGAGTGAACTGGATGTACCGCGGTCGTTCTCGGCCCCGGGGTGGTGCGCGAAGAGCGACACGGACCAGACCGTCCGGCCGGCATGATCCATGGCCGTCACGTCGCCGCCCGGGAAGAAGGACACGACCCGCTTGTCGTCCACCACGCAGGTCGGCGCCGCCCGGCTGTTGCGGAAGTAGTTCTCGATCTTCGTGCTGGCGGGGACCTCGGTCGTCCAGCGCTTCCGGCCAGTGCGCAGGTCGAACGCGTGAACGTATCCGTGTTCCTGCCACGGACCATCGCAGGAGGTCACGAAGACGCTCTCGCCCCAGACCACCGGGGCGGACTGGCCGTACCCCGGGATGCTCACCTGCCAGGCGATGTTGTTCCCGGGCGACCACCTGGTCGGGGCGCGGTCAACGGTGATCGTGCCGCTGCCGTCGTTGCGGAAGGCCGGCCAGTTGTGCTGCGCGTGTGCGATGCAGAGCGGCAGGCCGACCAGCGCGGCAACGAGCACGCGTTGTGTCGCACGCATCGGGCGGGGCGCGGGCCCGGTCGGCCGCCGGCCGGGCAGGGAATCCGGAACGGGAGAGTGGTCAACCATCGGTTGCGTTTCCTTTCAGGAGGAGCAGGAGCATGCGTGTCGGCTCGACCGCACGGATGCTGTGAGGCAGTTTGGGCGGCATGTGTACCAGCGCGTGCGGGCCGGCCAGGAAGTCGTCGTCGCCGAGCGTGACCCGGGCCTGCCCGTCGATGAAGTACAGGACCGCCGGAACGGCGGCCGTGTGTTCGGACAGTTCCTGCCCGGCCGCGAACGCGAACAGTACCGCCTTGCAGGCGGCGTCCTGGTGGACGGTCCTGCTGACGGTGGCGTCGCCGGCCACCTCGATCGCGGCGACGAGGTCTGCGATTGCGGTATACGTCAAGGACGAACTCCTTGCAGCGATCCGCGCCGGCCACGGCGAGCCGCGCGGGACGAGGCTTGGGAAGCGACCGGATGCATCAGCCGGCTGTGACCAGGCCGACCAGGAAGTTCGCCACGCCCGTTGCCAGCGCGTTGAAGAAACTCGTGGCGGCCGACTTGCCGACCGACTCGGCGCAGGTGACGCCGGTCGTCAGCGGGAGCAGCATGGCGACCGAGAAGAGGAACCACTTGGCCCGATTGTTCATGAGTCAACCTTCCTTTCCGGAAAAGAGCGTTCAGAACCTGACGACGTACTGCAGATAGACGAAATCGGGATCGTCGCCGAGCCCCGTTTCGTTGATGAACCCGCCGTTCCACAGGTGCGAATAGCCGAACAGCACCGAGCTGTGATCGTCGACCTTCCAGTTGATTGTCAGGTCGAACTCCTGGCCGACATCGTGCGGCGCGTTGCCGAGCGGGTCACGCCGCAAGAGCGCCCCGCCCGCGTTGAAAAGGCCGTCCGAGTTCTCGGCCAGCCAGAACGCGTTGTGGGCCAGTCGGACACTGACGGTCTCCACCGGCCTGAACGTCAGGTTGACGTTCCCGGCAATCACGTTCTGCCGCGCGACCAGGTCGATGTAGCCCAGGTACGCGTGCCCGAGCGGGAAGAGCTGATCGAAGGTCTGGTGATAGCTGTCGCTCGGACTGGCGTCGCCGCTGGCGTGGTCGAAACCAAGGCCGATCCGCGGCGACCAGTCGAGTTCCCGGAAGGTGTAGCCGGCTTCGGCCGCCCAGGCCCAGGCCTGGATGCTGTCGCCGGCGAAACTGCCGAACTGTCCCGTCAACTCGGTGTCGTAGTCCCACGGCCCGGCCTTGCCCCAGAAGCGGCCGCCGATTGTGTTCAGGTTCTGCGAACCGGGGTCGCCGTCGGCATTGGTCAGGTCACGGCCGTTGCGCGAGTAGATGTAGTAGAAGTCGATCCCGTGGTTCTCGATACCCTTGTAGGTGACATAGGCACCAATCTGCGGTCGTTTCGAATCGAACTGGTCGGCCCGCGACCGCCAGGTCCGCACTGGGAAGACGTAGAACAGATCGGCGTTCCAGTCCTGCGATTCCCAGAACAGCTTGAAACCGTCGAACCGCCGCCGCGTGTTGGACCAATCCAGCGGCGAAATGAAGCGCTGCTTGCCGTACAACAGTTCCTGCCGGCCGGCGCGAAACGTCAGCGTGCCGTCCTCGATCGGTGCCCGCAGGTCGATGAAGTGCTGGTAGAAGTCGCCGCGGTTCTCGTTGATCGCCAGCGGCGGATTGTGGTTGTCCTCGATCGCGGCGAAGATCCCCTCGGCATAGAAGCGGAACCAGTCCTCGTACTGCACATCGGCGTGCAGGAAGTAGCGGTGCAGTAACGTTGCGTCGTGCGTCGGGTCGACCTGGTTGATGAACTGGTTGTTGCGCGACTCCCAGCGTCCGCGCAGCGATCCACCGAAGTTGATCCGCCATTCATCGCCGATGCGGATGTTCCTGATCGGATCAAAGTGGTCCTCGCGGTAGCTGCCCGGGGGGCCATCCAGATAAGAGTAGTCCTCGCGCCAGCGGAGGACGTTGTACTTTGGTCCCCGAAGCGGGGCATCCGCCGGCCGGCTCGCCCGCGGCTGCGTGGTCGCAGATGCCTGCGCACCCTGGCTGGCGTCGGCGTTGTTCGGCTGTCCGAAGGCGTCGCCCGCTATCAGTACCGTCAGCAGAAGACCGCATAGAAGGAGGCCGCGACAGGTTCCCGGATTTGCCGAATGGTCCACAAGACACCTCCTCAACCACCAAGGCGACTCATCGTTGTGGCCCGGTGCTGCGGCCCGCGGGCCGCCCTGGTTTGGACTGCGCGTTCGATCAGGTCGGCCGCCCGACCTGTATCGAGACTCCCGGCCGCCCAGAGATCGCCAAGCAGCGCGTGGCGCGAATCGAGCAGACAGGGGAAGGAGGGACCGTCGGCCGTGTCCGTTCGGCGGGCGACGGCACCGAGAGCGGCGTCGACCAGCAGGCCGGATCCGAAGAGTATGTCACGGCACGTCGCGGCCACGGCGAGGTCCTCAGTAGCGTATCCCGGAACTGCGCACCTGAACGTGGCAACTGCGGCATTTGGCTTCGAGCAGGATCGGCGGCATGCCCTCGTGTCGTACGAGTGGCGCTCCCTTGATCCCGTTGGTGTGGCACAGCAAACACGTGTCCGTCGTCCATGCGTCACGGTGCGAGTCCGAAGCCGGAATCATCGGCGGGAACGCATTGTCGAGGAACGGATCGGCCGGCCGGGGCCGCTGACGAGGTTCGAGCCCCGGGATCAGCACGTGACAGGTCCGACACTTGGCGTCGAGTGCGATGGCCGGAACGGTCGCGTGGATCACCATCGGCGCGTCGCCCACCCCGGTCTCGTGGCACCGCAGGCAGTCCATGATCAGCCAGGCGTCCTTGTGACTGGCCGTGTCCGGGATGGGCGGGGGAAAGGCGTTCTCCGCGAAGACAAGTGCCGGTTGGCTGGCTGGAGGAGTGGTTTCCTGAGGCGCGACTGGACGAGCCGGCTGGCTGGTGCTTCGCGGCGCCCGGGCTTCCAGCGGCGACAACGACTCGACGGTCACCGCGCTGGACGGCCTCTCCGTTTGGTGCCAGGCCAGGCCGAGCAGTGCGACCAGTCCCAGCCCCGAGATGGTGAGCATCATCTGCATGGTGAACACTCCGGGTGCGGCCCTACACCTTCGCCAGTCGCACGGCACAGATCTTGAACTCCGGCTGTTTAGAGCCCGGGTCGTAGGCGTCGATCGTGACGCGGTTGATCAGGCTGTCCACGTCCTCCCAGTGCCACGGGACGAAGACCATCCCCGGGCGCGGCGCGTCGATGACCCGGGCCCGCACGGTCGCCGCGCCGCGCCGCGAGGTGATCCTGACTGCGTCGCCTGTCCGGACCCCAAGTGTGCGGGCGTCGTCCGGGTGAATCTCCATGAAGCAGGCCGGTTGGGCACGGTGGAGTTCCGTCGCCCGGCCGGTCATCGTGTTCGTGTGCCACAACTCCAGGACCCGCCCGGTCGAGAGAATGAACGGGTATTCGGCATCCACGGGCTCGGCCGGCCCCTTCATCGGCCGCAGCCAGACGATCGCCTTGTGATCCGGCGCTCCATAGAACTTGACTTCGCCGTTCGAGAGTCCGCGATCGGCATAGGGACCGTTGTCCAGCAGCGGGTCTTCACCCTTGACGAAACGGCGGGCGGTGCCGCCGTGGTCATCCGTCGGACACGGCCAGCGCAGCCCGCGTTCCTTCTTCAATCGCTCACGCGTCATGCCCATGAAATCGTACGCGGTGTTATACGACGCCTGCCGCATCTCGTTCCAGACGTCGTCGACGTTGTGCAGCCCGGCCGAATAACCCGACGGAACCACGCCCGCCTTTTCGAGCCGGTTGGCGAAGTCCATCATGATCTCGAGGTCTGCGCGACCTTCGCCCGGTGGTTCCTGGAGCTTTGGCTGATACTGGTAGCGGCGCTCGGACATTCCGAACACGCCCGCTTTCTCGGTCCACATCCCGACCGGCAGAACCACGTCTGCTAGTTCGGTCGTCCGCGTCGGATAAGCATCGAGTACGACGATGAACGGCTTGTCCGGGCGTTCCTTGGCCATCGCATCGCGATACGGGGTCAGATTGGGCAGCGACTGCCCCGGGTTCGTGGTCGAGATGAAGATCGCTCTAATCAGGTCGGCCGCCGCGGCGCGAAACAGTTCGATCGTGTTAAGCCCCGGCTTGGGTGGAATCGTTCCGGGTTTGCTGCCCCAGAGCTTCTCCATCTCCTCGCGATGCTCGGCCTTGGCCACGCTCCGCCCGTAAGGCAGGATGTGACAGAGCGAGCCCGTGTCGCGCACGCCGCCACAGGCGTTCGGCTGGCCGGTCAGCGAGAACGGCGTCGCCCCGGGCTTTCCGATCTGCCCGGTGATCAGGTGCAGGTTGTGGATCAGGTTATTGGCCCAGACGCCGACCGTCCGCTGGTTCAGGCCCATCGTCCAGAACGACATCGTCGGCCCGACCGCGAACAGGCGAGCAGCCTCGACGATCTTCTGCGGATCGACCCCCGCCACCTGGCCGGCCTTCTCGGGCGAGAAGTCATCGAGGAACGCGCGGTAGTCGTCAAAGGTCACCTTGACCGGCTTGCCGTCCCGCATGATCCGGAACTGCACGTTCCGTTCGATGAAGGCCGGGTCGCACCGGCCGTCGCGGACCAGCACGTGTGCCATCGCGTGGTAGACGGCCAGGTCGTAGCCGGCGACCGGGTCGAGGTGCACGTCGGCGATCGTCGCGATCGGGCTCTTGCGCGGATCGCAGACGATCACCAGCACGTCGCGACCGGCCTGCTTGCGGGCAAGGATCTGGTCGAAGATCACCGGGTGGCACTCAGCCGTGTTCGAACCGACCAGGAAGAATACGCGGGCGTGTCCGATGTCGTCGTAGCAGCCCATCGGCTCGTCCTTGCCGAAGGTGGTGACGTACCCACCGACAGCGCTGGCCATGCAGAGGCGGGGATTGCCCTCGACGTTGTTGGTTCCGATGCCGCCCTTGAACAGGCGGTTCATGAAGTAGCTCTCTTCCGAGAGGCATTGGCCCGAGCCGTAGTAGGCGACGCTGTCGGGACCGTGTTGGCGGATCGCATGTGCGAAGCGGTCAGCGACCAGCTTCATCGCTTCATCCCAGGTCGCCCGCTGCAGGATCCCGTTGCGCCGGATCTGGGGATAGCGCAGGCGGTCCTTCGCGTAGACGATCTTCGGCAGGAAAAGGGCCTTGGCACACACCAGGCCCTTGGTCGTCGGATGCTGCGGGTCACCGCGGAGCCCGACGATCCGGCCGTCCTTGACCGCCAGCCGCACGCCGCAGCCCGTGCCGCAGAACCGGCAGACGGACTTGACCCATTCTGTGGAATCGCCGATCTGTGCAACCTGCGCCAGCAGCGGATCGCCGGCGACGGACGCGACGGCGGTCATCGCCGCCGCCTTGATCAGCTCGCGTCGCGTCGTTTTCATGCCTGTTCCTCGCCTGAAGCCCGCTCGTCATCCGGCGGCAACTGATCCTCGTTGTTGACGTACACCGGCCAGACAGCCTCGACGCCGCCCACCCGCGGGATGTCACCGGTCACCACGCGGTGGGCCGCGTCGAGGCTCTCCGCTTCGATCAGCAGGCCCACCTGGCCGGGGTCGGTCAGTTCGAAGGTCTCGGTTCCGGGGATCTGATTGAGAAGCGCCCGGATCGCGTCCCCGTTTTCGCGGTCGACTCGCGCCAGCGCGCCGATCATCGGCATGATCCACCTCCACAACCGGCCTGGTCCGGTTGGGCCGCAACCTCGTCGGCCAACCGGCAGACCCGTTCGTAGTACTCGTCCGGGTCGAGCCCGAGCAGCAGGGCGCCGAAGACCTCGGCCTGCTCGCGGGTTGCGATCTCGCCGTAGTTGATCGCGACGAGGTGATACGCGACCAGCAGCGGCAGTTCCGCCCGCCCGGCGAAGTGCGGGTGCACGCAGAGCCGGAAACCGTCGCGTGGATGGGCGCCCCGCGGCTCGGCATACGCGAACTCACCCGCCTCGAGCGGGCCAGCATCAAGACACAACTCGGTCGGGTAACGGACGACCTTGTCGTCGGCCAGCAGCGACGGCAGCGTCGCCGTGTCGATCTCGCCATGACGCTGCCGCGCCTGGTAGGCGCAGTCCGCCGCGTGATCCGTCAGGGCCGCCCGGCCTTCGTGCTCGAGTTCCCGCCTGCGCGCATCCATCGCCTGCCTCCCGCTACGGCTTCGACCCACCGTGACGGTCGCCGGCGTAACGCTTCTTGAACTCCTCGGCCGCCTCGCGCCGCCGTTCCTTCTCGGCCTCGTCCATCTCGCCCAGGAACCACTTGTGCCCGTCGCTCTTCAAGGTCTGGTCGAGCCTGGCCTGCAGCTTCTCAGCGGCCGCGACCTGACCGGCGTCACCGGAGGTCCGGCCGTGTTCGATCAGCTCGCGCAGTTCCGGGATGTACTTGGTGTAGAAATGCTTGGCGACCTCATAGGTGCCGTGCCAGTGCGTGTAGTCGGGTCCCATCATCGAGGCGCCGTGGCGGGCCCGGCGACCTTCGTGGTGCCAGATCTCGAACCAGGTCCAGTCGATCGCGTTGGCGAATGGTTCCTGGCTGCCGCGCAGCGGCTTGGCGAGTTCATACAGATCCCGACCCGGCTTGGCGTATTTCTCGTTGTAGAGTTCGATCAAGCCGTCGTACTGAGTGTAGAAGTTTTCGACCCACGGCTGGCTGTGGCAGTTCAGGCAGACATCCTGCATGTTGGCCCGCCGGACCTGCCACGGGACGTCCTTGCCCGGCAGGCCCATCTTCTTGTCCGACTCCTCCGGTCGGATCGAAACGACCGGCCGGTTGTTCCAGCTGATCCGCATGCCGATGTCGTGCGAGACCGCCTGGGTCTTCGTGGCCGACATGTGGCAGGTCGCGCAGGTCGGCGCGGCCCAGTAGTCCTCGCCGACGACCCACTTGTCGTTGGCGAGGTTCATCTGGTCGACGTTGGCCGCGAAGAGGATGCCGTGCTTCGATTCCTCGTAGATCTCCTTCTGCGGATGATCCGGGCCCATGTGACACTTGCCGCAGGTGTTCGGGTGCCGGGCCTGGGCGGCCGAGAACGAGTGCCGCGTGTGGCACGCGTTGCAGGAACCCTCCGAGCCGTCCGGGTTGATCCGCCCGATGCCGCTGTTCGGCCAGGTCGCCGGGTCGAGCTTCCCGCCCGCCAGGACCTTGACCTCGGACCCGTGACACTGCCAGCAGCCGTTGACCGCGGCGGCCGAGTTCCCCATCGAGAAGCCCGGGGTGATGAAGCTGTTGTCGCCCTCGACGACCTCGGCCAGGCGGTTGTCGAGCGACCCCAGAATCCGGCCCGCCTTCGAATGGTGCGAGCCCATGAACTCGGCCGTTTCCTTGGAATGGCAGCGACCGCAGTCCTTCGGCGAGACCAGCGTGGCGATCGCGTACCCGTAGTGGTTCATCGCGTCGGGGTCGGTCTTCTCGGCCGCGTGGCACTCGTAGCAGGCGACGTTCGCGCGGTAGTGCTTGCTGGCGCCCCACTGCTGGTAGATCACCGGGTCGGTCTTCTTGTGACAGGCGATGCACTCGGCCGAGATGTCGCTGAGGTCGGCCAGCCCGATGGCCTGCCCGTGGGCCGCGGTCAGCGTGCCCCCGGCGAAGAGGCTCAGCAGCAGCAAAGCGATCGTGCACGGGTTCGTTGTCGTTTGGCGATTCATGTTCAGGTCCTTTCAACTGGTAACGGGGGCGGCCGCTTCGGAAGCGGAGTCCGCCGAGTCAATCGTCAGGCGCCCGGCCAGGACGGGGACCGTGACGCGCACCAGGATCGTGTACAGCAGCAGGCCGAAGGCCCAGATGCCCAGGCAGACGAAGATCTCGTTCAGGGTCGGCGTGTATTCGACCATTTCGCCCAGCGGCGAGGGGATGAAGGCCGGGATGATCAGGCCCATGCCCTTTTCGATCCAGATGCCGACGATCATCAGCACGCAGGCCAGGTTCAGGAACTGCAGGCTGCGGGCCAGCGGCAGGTACAGGATCACGAGGGCGATCGTGTTCAGCGCGACCGCGGTCCAGACCCACGGGACCAGCGCGTCGTACCCGTGCAGTCCGAAGTACAGGTAGATCGTCGAGGCCATGTGGGCCGAGTCGGTGTAGAACTCGGTGAACAGTTCGCTCAGCAGCAGGAACTGGTTGATCGTCAGCGCGACCGTCACGATGTTCTTCAGCATTCGCAGGGCCTGGTCGGAGAACCGCACGGTCGTGAACCCGCGGATCACCTGCAGTGTCAGGATGATGAAGGCCGGGCCGGCGGCGAACGCGGAGGCCAGGAACCGCGGCGCGATGATCGCCGAGTTCCAGAACGGTCGACCGCCCAGCCCGACGTACAGGAACGCCGTGACGGTGTGAATGCTGATCGCCCAGGCGATCGCGACGAAAACGAACGGCACGTAGAAGATCGGGCTCGGCGGCACCCGGCGATAGGCGCAGTAGATCAGGTATCCGCAGATGTGCAGGTTCAGCAGCAGGTACCCGTTCAGGACGATCACGTCCCAGCTCAGCATCGAGATCGGAAAGTTGAACCGCCAGAAGATGTGCATGAAGCGGTCCGGACGCCCGAGGTCGACCGTCACGAACAGCAGGCACATGATGATCGCCGCGACCGCGAGCAGTTCGCCGTAGATCACCAGGTCGTGCAGTTCGCGGTTGCGGTAGACGTAGACCGGGATGACCAGCATGACGGCCGCCGCTGCCATACCGACCAGGAAGGTGAAGTTGGCGATGTACAGACCCCAGGAGACCTGGTCGGTCATGCCCGTCAACGCCAGTCCCTGCACGAGTTGCCGGCAGTAGGCGTTCAGCCCCAGCAGGACGACCGCCGTCAGCACGAACATCCACAGGTGGTAGCGCCAGTCGCCGACGAAGCTCATCCGGAAACAGCGCCACAGGAAGGTCGCGTAGGTCTTCATGCCAGCGACCTCCGCCCGCACCCGGCCGCCGCGGCGGCGTTGTTCAGCACGTTCAGCGAGAAGCCCTTGTCGCCGGCCTCGGTGCCCGCCGCCGGCAGGACGCGATTACGCGGATAGTCCTCGTCGAAGTAGTAGAAGAACCGCGGCAGCGTGTTGGCCTCGGCCTTCAGCACGAAGACATGCTTGGTCTTCAGGATCTGCGAAACCTGGCTGTTCGGATCCAGCAGGTTGCCGAAGTTGCGCGCCCCGACGGGACACACCTCCAGGCAGGCCGGCATGCGCCCGGCCCGGGTGCGTTGCAGGCAGAAGTGACACTTCTCCATGACCCCCTTGCGCCGTGGCCGGTTGGAGAGGTAGTTCATGTCGGGATTGATCTGGTCCGCCGGGATCTTCGGCTCGGTGTAGTTGAAGCGCCGCGCGAAGTACGGGCACGCTGCGGCGCAGTACCGGCACCCGATGCACCAGTCGTAGTCGATCACGGTGACGCCGTCGGGCTCCTGCCAGGTCGCTTCGACCGGGCAGACTTTGACGCACGGCGGGTTGGCGCACTGGTGACACTGCACCGGCATGTAGTAGTGGTCGGGATCAGGCACCTGCTGGCGGTCGTAGTGATGATTGGCACGCTCGAGGTCGACGCTGCCGCGCGGCAGTTCCAGCACGCGGATGTACTGGATCTCCGGGTCGCGGCTCTGGTTGTTCTCCTGCACACAGGCGTGCACGCACCGGCGACACCCGATGCAACGGCCCAGGTGCAGGGCGTACGCGAATTCGACTCCGTCCAGCGGCGGCAGATCTCGTAGTTCCGGCCGCAGCTTGTGCCGCTTCTCGACTTCCGCCGCGATCCGTTCGAGCACCTGCTCCTTGTCCGCCGGCGTCATTTCCTTGTAGTGCTTCTGCAGGAACTTCTCGAGCGTGAAGTCCTCCTGCGCCAGATCCTGCAACGGACTGATCGCAGCCGCGAACGCCGCCAGGCCACCGCCCGCACCGAGGGCGCCGCGCAGGAAACTGCGGCGTGAGACGGCCGGCGCATCCGGGGTCGTCGCGCTCATTCGTCATCACCTCCCGCGTGCGTTCGATCGTCTTCGTGGTCCGGCTGCAGCAGCGCGGCCCGCAGCGGGTCGTTCTCCGCGTGATCCTCGACCCCGTGTGGCCGGATCGGACCCATCCGCAGCGTGTTGGGGCCGGGCAGCGGGACCAGCGGGTCCATCGCCGGATGCCGCGGCCGGTGCGGATCGTGGCATTGAATGCACTTGAGCTTCCGGGGCGTGCCGCGCTCGGCGTCCCACGAGCCGTTGACCCGCCCGTGAATTCCCCGCTCCCAGTCCATGAAGACCGGGCCGTGACACTTCTGGCAGAGCCGCGGAACGTCCGCGTACGCAACTGGCTCGCCGTCGTAGAGCACGAGCTGATTCATGTTCTCGTAGTTGTGGCAGTTCCGGCACTGATCGTTGATCCCGTGGTCCAGCACGATGTGCCGGTGCTGGAGACGATCACCTTCCGGACGGGCATGGACGTCGAAGATCCGATGGCAGTCCGTGCAGGTGCGATCGAAGTTGTTGACGAAGATCTTCGGTGGATCGCCGACGATCTCGCGCCGGGGCGCCGTCGACAGACGCTCGATCGGAAAGACCGCAGCCTTCGTAACGGGCACCTTCGAGGGCGGCCCGGCCGTCATCCACGCCGCGAGCAGCAGGAAACCAGGCCCGATCAGGAACCCCAGCCAGCCACCCCGCGACGATGGTTGCTTCATGGCCTGTCTCCCGGACGCGGACACAGGGCCTGCACCCCGGTCCGGTTCTCGGTCAGCTCGGCGATCGTGCACTGGCGGAACGCGTCCTCCACCATCGCGCGGGCCGCGTCCAGGCGGGCGTGCAGCGGACACAACTGCGCGTGGTCCGACAGCCCCAGCGGGCACTTCCGGATCCGCGGAATCGGATCGATCGCGTTGACCACGTCAAGCACGGACAACTCGTCCGACGGGCGCTGGAGCGTGAAACCGCCCTTCGGGCCGGGCTGTGACTCGACCACGTCCGCCCGCACAAGGGCCTGCATCACCTTCGGGACGTAACTCGCCGGAATCTGCGTGGCCGCCGCGATCTCATCCGCCTTGCAGACCCGCTCGGGGTGGGTCGCCAGCCACACGACCGCTCGCAGTGCGTATTCCGTAGTCTGACCGAGCATCGCATTGTTCCAGGATATGTAAGTCTCGGACAACAAGATCCAGGATAATGAGGGCTATGATTCGAGGCAAGCCCATTGTCCGAAAAAAACGCCGTGGACGGGGAGGACCGAGGCTGAACAGGGGGGCTGCGGGGGGAAGCGGCCTGGGCCCCAGGCTGGCTCCGGTCTACTGGCGCGCCGGCTTGCCCGCCTGCGTACCGCGGCGCTGTCGCTGGTGCTCGAAGTTGCCGGCGATGTGCCGGTCGAAATAGCGCAGGTCCCAGATCCGGACCGTGCCGTCCGGGCCGCCCGTGATCAGGCCGTGTCCGTCCGGGCTGAAGTCGAGCGAGAAGATCATGTGTTCGTGGCCGACCAGGCGGGCCAGGGGCGTTCCGGTCGGCAGATCCCACAACCGGACCGCTCCGGAGGCGTCGCCCGTTGCCAGCAGCGTGCCGTCCGGCGAAAGGGCCATCGCGAACACGCGGACGCCGTTGGCGATCTCGTACAGCAGATCGCCGTCTCCGTTCCACACGTGCACGGTCTGATCGTCGCCCGAGGCCGCGATCCTCGGCGGGTCGGCCAGGCAGCGGACCACCCGGACCGTACGGCCGCCCGACAGCAGGGATCTGGCACCCCCGGCCTCCCAGATCACCACGTCTCCGTCGCGGCTGCCCGTGACCGGCACGCCGCCCGGCGTGTGGGCGATGGTCGGCACCCGCAACGCGTGACGCCCGACGATGGCGGGGGTTTCCAGGTGATCGTCCCAGATTCGGACGGTGCCGTCGTCGCAGGCCAGCGCGAAGCGGTTGCGGTCGGCCGAGGGCGCAATCTCGTTGATGACGGTTCCCAGCGCGGCAACCAGGCGGGGCTCCCATTGGTTCCCGACGCGGCGCCACGCCACCAGGTTGCCCTCGTGCCCACCCGTCAGCAGGCGGTCCTCGTCACGCCAGGCCACGGCCGAGATCGTCTCGACGTGCAGGTCCGTCACCAGCGTCTGCAGTTCGCGCTGCGAGTCGATCCGGCCAACGCGGAGAACCGGGCCGTCTTCGTCGGTCGAACCGGCGATGACGAAGGCCTGGCCGGTCGGCGAGAACCGCACGCTGTGCGAGGTGCCCACTACCGGGATCACCCGCTGGCCCAGGTCGGCGCGTATCTCCCAGGCCCGGATCGTGCCGTCGCCGTGCGTCGTCGCCATCAGTCGATCGTCCAGGCTGACGGCCGAGCGGGATGCGTCGCGGGCGGCGATCACGCGCACGAGGTCGCCGGTGTCGGCGTCCCAGACCGGGCTGCTCGCCCCGCGGCCGAGCAGCCGGCGGCCGCTCGGGCTGAAGCTGTACGAGTACACGCGTGCCAGCGGCTGATCCTCGAGCTCGACCGCGCCGATTTCCGAGAAGCCGTTCCAGATGCGGCGTGAGTGAATGACGCGACCCTCCGCGTCGACGGCGAGCCAACTGTCGGTACTCAGGTCCGCGGAGTGGTGCCGCCGGCCGGTCCGCAGCTCGAGCATTTCGAAGCGGCGGGGGCTCTCGCCGCGCGACCAGAGCTGTCCGTTCCCGGTCAGGTGGGTCCAGGCGATGTCGGTGAAGGCGGTCTGGATCGGCGGCCCGCAACTGCCGTCCTCGACATTCCAGAGCCGGACCGAGCCGTCCTTGTGTCCGCTGACCAGCGTGAGCTGTCCCTGGTCGTATGCCGGTTCGCCCCAGTTCCGGATGGTCGCGCCCGGCGGGACGGAAACGTCCAGCACGCGGCGCAGCGGCGCCAGTTCGAAGACCTGCAGGCGCTGGTCGTAGGCGGCGACCATGCGCAGCGGGCGTCGCAGGAACCGCACCGCCAGCAGCGTGCCGTCCGCCCGGGGGGGCTGCATCCGGGTATGGCTGCCGGCGTGCGCGTCCCAGTGATGGATGGTCAGGTCGACATCCGCGGCGACGACCTGGCCGCCGTCGAGGAAGGTCACCTCCCAGGGTTGTCCGCTGAACAGGTGGGTGGTCCGGATGCACGGCTGCCGCTGGTAGAGCTCCCAGAGCGCCCAGTGGGCCCGGCGGTGCAGCAGGGGGCCGCGGGCCCAGTCGCGGATCTGGTCGGGGCTGGTCGTGTCGGTCAGGTACTGATCCCACAGCATCGGTTCGGCCGACGTGAGGTCGCCCGATCGTCCCAGTTCGATCGCCCGGTCGAGGTCACGCGTCGCCAGGGCCTGCTGGAGTTCCCGGCTCGTCTCGCGGGCGCTGCGGTACAGGACGGCCATCACCACCCCGAACGCGATCAGCAGCAGCAGGAACGCCGCGATGCCGGCCACGGCCCAGCGGTGGCGGCGGGCGGTCTTGCGGAGGGTGTACCAGGTGCTGTCGCGTTTCGCTTCGATCGGCTCGCCCCGCAGGTAGCGGGCGATGTCGCTTTCGAGGGCGTCGACGGTCGGGTAGCGCCGTTGCGGTTCCTTGGCGAGGGCCTTCAGCACGATCGTGTCGATCTCGTGATTCAGCCCGTCCGAACGCGACGACGGGCGGTCCGGGTCGCGTTCCAGGATGCCCGTGACGATGTCGGCCAGGGCGCTGCTGGGCGAGAACGGATGCCCGCCGGTCAGCAGTTCGTACAGCACCAGCCCGAGGCTGTAGACGTCGGTGCGCATGTCGGCCGCCACGGCGCTGCCGCGCAGTTGCTCCGGCGCGGCGTAGATCGGTGTGCCGAGGAATTCGCCCGAGCGGGTCAGGGTCAGCGCGTCGCGGGCTTCGACCGTCGTGGCCAGGCCGAAGTCCAGCACGCGCGGCAGCCCGTTCTGGTCGACCAGGATGTTGCTCGGCTTGATGTCGCGATGGACGACGCCGTGCTGGTGCGCGTAGCGGATCGCGCTGCAGACCTGCTGGAACTGCCGCAGACGATCCTCGAGGGCGGCGCCCGGACGGTGTGCGATCGGATCGCCGGCCACCAGTTCCATCACCAGGTACGGATCGCCGTCCGGGGTGATGCCGCTGTCGAAGACGGTGACGATCGACGGGTGCCGCAGGCTCGAGACCAGTTCGATCTCGCGCTCGAACCGGCGTCGTCGGCGGGCCGCGTCGCGGGTTCCGAGCCGGACGACCTTCAGGGCCACGCGTCGCTGCGTCGAAAGCTGGATCGCTTCGTAGACGACGGCCTGTCCGCCGCGCCCGACGACCCGCACGAGGTGATAGCCGGCCGGGGCATCGGGATAGCCCGAGGGCGTCGTCGCCTGGGAGGAGGGTTTCTGCACGTCGCGGCACTCGGCCAGGAAGGCCTGGTTGCGGCGGAGTTCCTCGAGTCGCTGGCGGCAGGCGTCGCAGTCGGCCAGGTGCGGACCGATGCCGACCTCGGAGCCGACGTCGAGGTACGCCTCGAGTTCAATCAGGCTGGGGCAGCCGGGCACGCCTCACTCCAGTTCGTACGCGGCCGTCAGGCGCTCGACGATCTTGCGCAGTTGGGCGGTGCAGCGGTGCTTGGCGGCGTAGACCGAGTCGACGCTCATGCGGTACTCGGCGGCGACTTCGGCGGCGGGTCGGTTGTGGAAGGCGACCTGTTCGAAGGCGTCGATGGTGCGGGCGTCGGTGCGGCTGGTCTGGCGCAGTTCGTCGAGGGCGTGGGCGACGATGGTCTTGCGGCAGGCTTCGTCCCAGATGGCCTCGACCTCGGTCTCGGGCAGCGGCAGGTCGGGCAGTTGCTCGGCGGACTTCTCGCGCCGCGCGGCCCGGGCCCGGTGCTGGTCGAGGATGCAGTTGCGGGCGATGCCGGCCAGCCAGGCCCGCAGGCGGCCTTTGCTGCGGTCGTAGACACCCTGCTGGTAGTAGCGGACGAACTTCAGCAGCGCTTCCTGGGCGGCGTCCTCGGCGTCGCTGTGCTTCAGGCCGGCCCGCTGCCCGAGGAGGATCAGCACCGGCCGATAGCGGGCGTCGAGTTCCTGCCAGGCGAGAGCATTCTCGCTCTCGTGCAGTTGCTCCAGCAGCACCGAAGTTGTGCGGGTCATCGACAGCATGACAGGCTCGCGTGAACGCTCGAAGACGTCGCAATTGTAACGCATGACCCGCGGAAAGCGCAGAAGAAGGGAGCGCGGGAGCCGGGAAGCGAGGACCGATGCCGCGGCCGGGGCGAAAAATCACGGCCCGGCTGTCAGAAGCGGGCGGCGGGTCCGTAGTGCATGTGAACGGTCGTTGGATCGACCGTTCCGCGACGACGATCACGACACCTGCAGCACTACGGTTCAGGAGACCTCACGATGAAGAAGATGCTGACCATCGCACTGTTCGGCGCCGCGGCCACGCTGGCGCACGCCGATGACTGGACGATCAACATGACGGTCGACAACCAGTACGACGTGTACTTCGGCGGGCCGACTTCGACCGCGCTGTTCGTCGGGGGCGACACCGACTGGATGACGACCGAGACCTGGACCGTCACCGGGGCCAGCGCGACCGACTTCCTGTACGTCTCGACCGCTTCGGATCACTCGGTCGCCCAGGGCTTTCTCGGCGAGTTCACCAACACCACGCAGAACATCACGCTCGACACCGGGTCCGGGGCGTGGGAGGTCTTCCCGGCCGGTCGCTGGCTCAAGGAGATCAACGCCAGTTGGCCGTCGGTCTGGCCGAGTTCGGTGATGCCGACGCAGAGTGAAGTCGACCAGGCGATCGCGTTCGCGACGGCCAACAGTCTCTGGCAGACACCGGACACGTCGCCGGGCTACGAGAACAGTTCCTCGCCGCTGCCGTGGGGGACGCGTCCGGGCATCTCGGGCGACGCCGAGTGGATCTGGCACGACAGCGGTCTGCAGACCTCGCCGAGCCCGTACCCGGCTCCGTTCGACGGGTTCAACCACAACGAGTTCCTGGTCTTCCGCGTCCCGAACGTTCCCGAACCGGGCACCCTGCTGGGCCTGCTGGCGATGGCTCCGCTGGCCCTGCTGCGACGCGGCTAGACCTTCCGCTTCTCCTTTCTCTCTCTCCGGGTTCCTTCTCTCTCCGAGCGGTGCGGCGATCTGCGGATCGTCGCACTTCTTTTCGTTTGGCGAGGGAGCCGGGGAGAAAGGGAGCGAGGGCGGAGGCTTCGCGGTCGTGGCCGCGGGCGACGCTCCTTCTGTTGGTCTTGCCACGCGGTGCGGCATCGACGCGTGCGCTTCCGCCCGGAAAGCTGCCGTGGTCGGCGGCGTCGATGACGCACCCTACGGGAGAAAGGGAGCGAGGGGGAAAAGGGAGCCAGGGAGCCAGGGAGCGAGGGAGCGAGGGCGGAGGCGGTCGTGGCTGCGGGCGACGCTCCCGATGTGTCGGCCTCGGTCCGAGGGCCCTGTTCGCCACTCCTGTTCCCTTCCCTGTGGCCTTCACCGTGTTCCCAATTCCTGTTCCCTGTTGCCTTCACCCGGCTCCCAGTTCCAGGCTCCCCGCTTCCGGCTGCACGTGCCCTTTGTCCGTTTCCCAGTCCCCGGCTGCCCCGTTTCCGGCTCCATGCGCCCCGTGTCCGGCTCCCAGTACCAGACTTCCCGTTCCGGCTCCATGCTCCCTGTGTCCGGCTCCCAGTACCAGATTTCCCGTTCCGGCTCCATGCGCCCTGTGTCCGGCTCCCTTTGCCGGGCTCCCTTAGCCCGGCGCCCGTGCCCAACTCCCTGTTTCCTCTCTCGCTCCCTTGCTCCCTCGCTCCCTCGCTCCCTCAAAAAAAAGCGTTAGCGCCCGTCTTCGCCTGCGTTGGATGGGGCGTGGGAATCGAACACATGCGGAGAATCCATCGATGCGTAGTTTTCTGAGTCTGCTGGCATTCGCGGTGGGGACCAGCGCGGTACTTGCGAATCCGGCGTTTGAAGCCGACTTCCAGCGGCACCTGGAGGCCGGCGATCTGGCGGCCGCGGAGAAACGCGCCCGGCAGGCGGCTGATGCCGGGGACAACCAGGGGCGGTTCGCCGCCGCCGTCGCGACCCTGCTGCACGGGGTCGAGCAGGGGGCGGCCGAGGCGCGACGGCATGGTCTGCGGCCACCCGAGGTACTGCAGTGGATCGGTCCGATTCCGCACAGTCCCCTCGGGGCCGCGCCGACCGAGCCCCGCGAGACGCGCTACGGCGATGTCCGCGGCTGGGCCGAGTCGTCGCTGGCGCTGATCGCCCGGGCCGATGCCGATCTGGCCGCGATCGACGGTGACTTCAAGCTGCCGCTGCGGCTGTTCCGGGCCGGGATCGACCTGGACGGCGACGGCACGCTGACCGACGACGAACGGCTTGCCGGCCTGCTGCCGTTCGAGGTGCCGGACCTGGACGGCGAGCGCGACGCGGTCGCGCCCGGTGACCTGGTAATCGCCTTCGACCGGGCCGACGCCGAGTGGCTTCGCGGCTACTGTCAGTTCCTGATGGGCACCCTCGAGTTCGTCCTGGCGCACGATTTCGAGCCGTTCTTCAACCACGCCGCGCACCTGTTCTTCGCCCGGCCCGTCACGCCGTTCCCGTTCATGGCCGAGGAGCAGGCCGACTACAACCGGATCATGGACGCGGTTGTCAGCATTCACCTGCTGCGGTTCGAGGTGGTCGAGCCGGAGCGGGCCCGCAGGTCGCTGCAGCACTTCGAGAACGTGCTGAAGCAGACGCGGCTGACCTGGAAACGCGTCGCGGCCGAGACCGACAGCGATCGCGAGTGGCTGCCGGCCCCGAACCAGCAGGCGTTCATGCCGACGATCAGCGTCACGCCCGAAGCGATCGCGGCCTGGGACCGGGCCCTCGGTTCGCTCGAAGACGTGCTGGCCGGCCGCAAGCTGATGCCCTTCTGGCGTGGTGCCCCGAGCGAGACGCGCGGCGTGAACCTGCGCAAGGTGTTCAGCGCGCCGCGCACGTTTGACGTGCTGTTCTGGCACCAGGGGACGGCCGCGCTGCCGTACCTGGAAGACGGCCAGGTTGTCGAGAAGGAACTGTGGGAGGACATGCACGCGGTCTGGAGCGGGGATCTGTTCCTCTACGCCCTGTCGTTCGACAAGTAAGTTGGGACCGGGTGCGGCGCTCGGCCCCGGGTGTCCACGCGGTCTCCCTTCAAGAATCCTCCGGGCGGTGGCCGATGCGTTCTGCGGAACCTGGTGGTCGTCCGGAGGATTTGCTGATGCTGCCTGTATCTCGGATGCGTGAACTGCGAACGGGTCGCGCAGGATTTGCGGCCGCGCTGCTGGCGCTGCTGCCGCTGTCGGCGGCGGGGCAGGGGTCGGACTGTTACGCCTGGGCCGAGGACGGACCGGTCAGGCTGGACTGGGTGCAGACGCAGGACGGGTACTACACCCTGCGATTCTTCACGCCGCCGGGCCGCCGCCAGAACGAACTGCGGCTGAACGAACTGTCGTTCAGCACCTTCGACATTCCGTTCGATGACGTCAGCTTTGTTTCGCGGCCGGAGGATGCCTACCAGGTGACGCCGGTGGATCTCGGCGATCGCACGCGGTTCGACTACGCGTTGACCGATCCGCTCGACGGTCCGACGTACAGTTCGCTCGCGTTCATCCTGATGGCTCGTCCGCCGGCGGGTGTCGCGGAGCGCGAGGCGGTCTGGCATTATGATCTCGACGACCTGACGACCGGCGAGAACCTGCGCGGCACGCTGGATTTCGTTTCGATCGAGGCGCTCGACTGCGGCGACCGCGGGCAGCGCTTCTGCGGCCAGGTGACGGCCGACTGTGACGACGACGGTCGTCCGGACGTGTGCCAGGTTGCGGCCGGGGTCGGGGTCGACTGCGACGCCAGCGGCGTGCTGGATTCCTGCGAAGGGGTCTGCGTCGGCGACTTCGACGGCAACGCGGCGGTCGACATGGACGACCTGGCCCGCGTGCTGGCCAACTTTGGTGGCGGGGCGGCGGGCGACCTGACCTGCGACGACGTCACGGACCTGCGCGACCTGGGGCTGCTGCTGCGGAACTTCGGAAGCTGCAAGTAGGGTGCCGGGGCCGGCGGGGCGCGGGCGTGCCTCTCGCCGGGTCTGCCTTCAGCATTTAGACTACGGGGACTGCTGCAAAGGAGCCGTCCCATGCCTGCTACGGGTTCACGCCGGATTGTCCCGGCCGCGCGGACCGAAGACATCAAGTACGCCGTTCGTGACATTGTCGTGCTCGCCCAGAAGGTGGCCGCGACCGGGCGGAAGATGTTGTACCTGAACATCGGCGACCCGAACCTGTACGACTTTGCGCCGCCGGCTCACATGGTGGAGGCTGTCGCGCGGGCGATGCGTGACAACCGGAACGGCTACACCGCTTCGTCCGGGTTGCCGGAAGCGGTCGAGGCGATTCGGGCGGAGGCGGACCGGGTCGGGATCCGCGGCGTGCGGCACACCTACGTCACGTCGGGTGCCAGCGAGGCGATCGAACTGGCGCTGGCGGCCCTGGCGAATCCTGGCAGCAACGTGCTGACGCCGAGTCCGGGGTATCCGCTGTACACGGCGGTGCTGGCCAAGCTGGGGGTTGAGAATCGTCCGTACTACCTGGACGAGGACAACGACTGGGCCCCGGATGCGGACGACATCGCGGCGCGGATCGACGAGAAGACCTGCGCGATCGTGCTGATCAATCCGAACAACCCGACGGGGGCGCAGTACTCGACGGAGACGCTGCGGCGGATCGTCGACCTGGCGATCGAGAAGAACCTCGTGATCCTCAGCGACGAGATCTACGACAAGCTGATCTTCGACGGGCGGCAGCACACGGCGACCGCGTCGCTGTCGGAAGAGGCGAAGGTGATCACGTTCAACGGGCTGAGCAAGTCCTACGTGGTGCCGGGCTGGCGGATCGGCTGGGGGATCGTCAGTGGTCCGGCCGAGGATCTGGCGGACTACTGCGAGGCGATTCAGAAGATGGAGCGGGCCCGGTTGTGCGCGAACCATCCGGAGCAGTACGCGATCAAGCCGGCGCTGGAGGGTTCGCAGCAGCACATCGCCGACATGATGGTGCCGTTGACGCGGCGGCGTGACATCACGTACGAGCGGTTGAACGCGATCGACGGGATCAGTTGCGTCAAGCCGGGCGGGGCGTTCTACGCGTTCCCGCGGATCGAGGGCGACGTGGACGACAACGCGTTCGTCTCGCGGGTGATCGAGGAGACCGGCGTGGTGGTCGTTCCGGGCAGCGGTTTCGGTCAGAAGCCGGGCACGGCGCACTTCCGGGTCGTGTTCCTGCCGGACGAGCCGACGCTTGAAGATGCCTACGCCGGGATCCGTGAGCAGGTAAGCAGAAGGGAGTAAGGGAACAGGGAACCGGGAACAGGGCCTGCGGCTGGTGCATCACCGTTCCAGAGGCGATTGCACCAATCGCCTGCGAGCAAGTCAGCAAGCGACCCAGTTAAACAGGGTTCGGAGAAACGGCCCCTCGCGAACAGCTTTGTTACCTGGTTACGTGCTTACCGGCTTACTCAAAGGCTTTGGCGCTCGGACGCAAACGCCTCTATTGCGTAAGTCCTTTTTCTGCAACAAGGACGGAGTTTTCGGTAGGCGCCATAGCAAGACTCGATTCTGTTCCTTGAGATACCGATGAGGTCCCGCCGAACATGTCGGGTATGATACCCAGCCCGAAAGGCGTCCGGTCCTTAAGACGTCAACGCGGCAATAGTCACGTGTTACGTTCGGCCGGTTTTGACACCGGGCTGGGCTGCGTTCCTGGTAGGCAAACGTGTTAGTTTTCTGCCCACACGACGTCAGAAGGTATCTCGCCATCGAACCAGGCGACAAGCTCTTCCGCACTCATTACCTCGCCCCTAACACAGTCACCTTTTGCTTCCGACAGATGAAACAGAAGTGCTCCTGCCCACAAATCCTCCATCCCGACGCGACCGTCACAAGCGCGTCGCGTTGTAATGGCCACAAGACTCACCTCTTTTTGGAGGGCCAACGGCGTCAGATAAGCGACTGTTCTTCGACTAACCCGACTGCCTGACTCTCTCGACGCGACGCTAATCTCGCGCGTGCACTGTACGAGCTTGTCCCCCTGCCGAAGAAAACACTGCAGAGCAATCGACATTGGCATGGGATCCAGATAGAACACAAGCTGGATGGGCCTTCCATCGCGCGAATCTAACGATCCTCTTAGGCAAACTCCCTCTCGCACCATCCCATCAATTTGTGCACTACGTTGAATGGTGTCTGGCTCAATCGGTTCAGCAGCGAGCGCCTCGGGCCAATCTGCCGAAAATGCGACAACTTGCTTGCCGAGCATGAGTTCTCCTTCAACTCGGATTAGGCAAGTCCTACCCAGTTGGCAGGAAAGCACCTCCCGAAATAATAACCTTGTTCCGGCCTGGCAATCATGCCAATCGGATGAGAACTCGTAAGGAGCGCCCGGATCGACCTCTTTCACTCTGAATTTCCAAGGAAGCGATGTCTCAGGAGCCCGCACCTTCAGGGATACATCGCTCGGCACTCCTGGCAAGAGGGGCGTAGGTACTACAATGTCCAGGCACTGCTCGAACTGTTCCCCTATTTGGCCGAGGTGACTCGGGCTAAGTAGCCCACGCCTCGCCATAACAGTGACGAAGCTCGCGGCACTTGAAGAAGCGAGGTTCGCCACAGCACGGTCGAGCAACAGCGCCCGATCGCCTTCGTCCAGGCCACAACACACCTCTCTACGTGCCGCTTCCGAAAACACAATCTCGTCGGTCAACACGAACTGACCGCTGATGATTGCCCGCATTGGCAAGTGGTGCACGAGGCTCGCCCAGGGGACGGGGCCGATGAGCGCCAAGAACAGAAAAAGGGCCGCGATCGAAAAGGCACGAGGCAGAATCCAAGTGACACGCCGTGGCTGGATCGCCGCGGCGCTTGTAAGATCTGCCCCGCACTCAGTACACCGAACCGGATGCTTGTCGCCAGGGGTAATCCGATAGTGGCAGCCCCGGCACCAGTATTCGCCATCGATTCGTCGCGTCGACGATCGCCACGCGAGAACCGCTCCTGCAAGCAATGCGCACTCGAGCAGCAAGGCGCCCCTCCCTCCTAGTGACAACCCTCGCAGAAGTCACAGGATTCCCTGACATTCAGGCCGTAGTGACCCACATTCGTGATAGAACTCCCAGTAGAGCCGTCATTGCAATACCATTTCCCCGACACATCAATCGACAGACAGACGACCTCGCATGGACCGCTCTGAGTCGGGAAAGGCCCGACCGTGCAGTCACCACCCGGATCGCCAATACAACCGCTGCTACGAAGCTCATCCGTGCCTACCTTACCGTAAGTGACTCCGTAGCCGCCTCCACCACTAATCTATTACGGACCACGTCGACCGCGGCAACTGTCGAGGCATTCTAGGTGAGCGGATCAAGGTTCCCGGGAGTCTCGGGAAACCGGGGGGGGGCGAGGGCGCGCGCGGAATGCTGAGGGCGGCGCGGAAAATCGTTGCTGGAAGCCGTTGTTGGGGCGGGCGTTACGAGCGGTTCAGGTGTTCACCCGGTATCGCGGATTTCGTCTGGCGCGGAAAATGAACTTGGGTGGGGGGGTACCCCGGGGACGAGCGCGCGCCCGCTTTTTGGGTTCTTGGTATTGGGGGCGAAAGTGAAGCCTGAGGGCGACCACGGCTGGCGGGCGCGAAATCCCGGGGGCGACGGAGCCCGGGCGTGTGAGAGCCCGGCGGGCGGCAACGTGTCCGGTGGTCGCGGAGCCTCGCGGTGCGGCATCGACGCCTGCGCTGCCGCCTGGGGTTGGTGCCGTGGTCGGCTGCGTCGATGACGCACCCTACAGCGTTCGCGGGGCCGGTGCGGCTTGCGGCCGGATGGGCCCATCAACAGATCATGCAGTCCCCCACCCTTCCGCTCGCTGCGCTCGCTCAAGGGTAGGGCACCCGCCTCAAGGGTAAGACACCCGCCTCAAGGGTAGGGCACCCGCCTCAAGGTAGGGCACCCGCCTCAAGGTTGGGCACCCGCCTCAAGGTTGGGCACCCGCCTCAAGATTGGGGCACCCGGCGGTGGGGCACCCGGCGGTGGGGCACCCGGCGGGAACGGGCGGACCACTGTGCGAATCAAATCGGACAGCCAGGCGAACTGCTCACTGGACTCTGACTCCCTGACTCCTCGCTCTCTCGCTCCCTCGCTCCCTGGTTCCCTCGCTCCCTCCGAGCGCTAGTCATCCCCGACGTAGCCGAGCGTCTTCAGGCGTTCGAGTTCCTCCGGCGTGACGCCGCGGCGGGTGCCGCCGGTCTCGCCGGCCCGGGCGGTGTTTTCGTCGAACAGCGCCTTCGCCCGCGCCAGCAGGTCCCGGACGACATCGGGATGCTGCTCCGCGATGTTGTTCTTCTCGTTCGGGTCCACGTCCAGATCGAACAACTCGACGTAGTCGCTCGCGCGGTCGGCCAGCAGCTTCCACTTGCCCAGCACCAGCCCGTAGCGGCCGGGGGCCTCCTTGACCGCTTCGCCCAGCGCGAGCCGGTCGGCCGTGTCGCCGCCGTCCAGCAACCCCCGCAGCGAGGCGGCCTGCAGCGACTCCTCACGCGGCAGGTTCAGGTAATCCAGCACCGTCGGGAACAGGTCAAACATCCGCACGCTCTGCCTGCGACGCTCCCCGGCCGGGATGTGGTCCGGCCAGCGGACGATCATCGGCACGTGCAGTTGATCCTGGTGCGCACTGAGTCCGTGCGTCCAGAGCCCATGCTCGCCGAGCGCCTCGCCGTGGTCCGAGGTGATGATCACCAGCGTGTCGTCCCACAGGTCCAGTTTCCGCAGTTCGTCACGCAACTCGCCCAGGAAGAAATCGGTCTGGGCGATGCCGGCGTCGTAGCGGGCCCACCAGTACTCGCGCGTCTCGAACAGCTTGCTGTGCAGCGGATTCTGCAGGAACGGCTTGGCACTCTTGCCGAAGTAACCGGGGTGGCGGTTCATCTCGTCACGGGCCAGCGTGGTCCGCCCCTCCGACTGGTTGACCGCCTGCACCAGCGGCTGCACGAATCGCTGGTCGTCGGTGTACGGAGCGTGCACATCCATGTAGTGCAGGTACGCGAAGAACGGCGCGTCACTCTGCCGCAACTTCAGCCAGTTGGTGAACGACAGGTTCACCACGCTGCCCGGCGTCGTGTTCGCCACGAACGAAGCGTCGTAGTGGTCGAAGCCCTGGTGCAGGCCGAACTTCGCGCTCAGGAAGATGTTGGCCACGAAGCCGCCCGTCTCGTAGCCGCTGGCGCTCAGCCGCTCGGCCAGCGTCGTGATGCTGCTCGACAGCACCCGCACCGACACGTCCGTCGGCTCGGCCCCCTTCAACGCGATGTTGTAGTCGTTCGCCCGGTGCACCGTCGGGTAGACCCCGCTGAACAGCGACGCGACCGACGGCAGCGTCCACGGCGCCGCCGCGATCCCGCGCTCAAAGACGGTCCCCTCGGCCGCAATCTCGTCCATCACCGGCGTCAGCGTCAGCGGCCCGCCATAGACCCCCAGTCGGTCGGCCCGCAGCGTGTCGACCAGCACGAACACGATGTTCGGCCGCGGTCCGGTGGGCACGTCCATCCTGGCCGGCGCCTCGGCCGGGATCCGCTGGCCGCCGGGACGCGGCTTCTCGGCGGCGGTGTCGCTGTTGTCAGGGTTGCCGCTGCATCCCGCCAGCACGAGCAGGGCGGCACTGAGCATCAATCGGAATGGCATCGAACAGGCATCCTGTGGTGGGCACGGGGGAAAACGGCCACAGCGGGTCGCGCCGACCCGGCTCCGCACGTCCGGCGGAGCGTACCGCCGCCGCCCGGACATCGGCAACCGTTGGCATCGGCCACCAACGGCCGATTCTTCATACGAAGCCCGGACGGGCTGTGTTCTGGGAAGCCGCGATCGAAACGCCGAGGATCGGAAGATGAACGGGGGGCGGACGGGCATCGGAGCCCGGCCCCGTTTGCGGCACCCTCGCTCCCAGGCTCCGCGGCTCCCTGCGCTCGCTTGCTCCCTCGCTCCGTCCCGCAATAATGTACCCGCGATGTCGATCTTCGATCCCAGTCCGGAACCGGTAACGGAGGTGCAGGCGGTCCGCGAGGTGCGGATCGGCATTGCGGCCCACCTGCGCGAGGAGTCGGTCCGCTTTTATGCGGACCTGCTCGGACTTCCGATCTGGCCGGCGCGGCGGCAGTTGCCGGGCTGTATCGGACTCGGGCACTTTCGCCGGGGCGTCCTGCTCGAAACCCAGCACGACCCGCAGATCGACGACGCCCGCCGCCGGGCGACGATGATCGTTCCCGACCTCGCCACGCTCGCCCGGCGACTCGAAGAAATGCCGTGGCCGTACGAATGGGTACGTGGGTTCGGGTTCGCCGACAGTCGCATCGTGCTGCAGGACCCGTCCGGGCATCGGATCGAAGTGCGGCAGTTCCAGGTGCTCTGACGCCGCCGCTGGGAGACGGGCCTGCGGCCCGCTACACTGCCGCCGAGAACGGGAGAGCAGGACCCTGACCATCCCCAACCAGATCACGCTCGGACGGCTTGTGCTCGTTCTGATCTTCTTCGGCGTGCTGTCGGCCTACTCCGCGGCGCAGGCGGCCGAGGATCGCTGGATGCTGGAAGTGGCCTTCTGGCTGTTCCTGGCGGCCTCGATCGGCGACTGGCTGGACGGATACCTGGCCCGCCGCCTGAACCAGGTGACGGCCTTCGGGCGGGTGGTCGACCCGGTGGTCGACAAGGTGATGGTCTGCGGGGCGTTTATTTTCTTCTGCAGCACCAACTTCGCCGATGGAGAGGGCGGGACCGTCACCGGGGTGGCGCCCTGGATGGCGGTGGTCGTCCTGCTGCGCGAACTGTTCGTCTCGGCCGTGCGGGCCTTCATCGAAGGGCAGGGTCAGGACTTCGGCGCCTCGTGGATCGGCAAGATCAAGATGACCGTCCAGGCCGCGACGGTCTGCATCATCCTCGGCGTGCTGGCCTGGTACGAAGAGTCGCTGGCCTGGCTGCGGATCCTGGCCGTCTGGCTGACCGTGGCGGTGACGGCGCTGTCGATCATCAGTTACGCCCAGCGTGCCCGTCCGGCGCTGCTGGCCGCGAGCATGCCGAGTGGCGACCAGGAGCCGAGTGAATGAGTGACTCCCCCCGCAATGACAAGTGGGCCGAACTGAGCATCACCGTGCTCTACAGCGGCTATGCCCCGTTCGCCTCCGGGTCGTGGGGCTCGCTGATGTCGCTGATCCTCTACGCGATCCCGGCCGGGCTGCTGTTTTACGTGATCGGACCGGCGGCCGGGCAGGACCTGACCTGGGCGGTCGAGTCGCTGCTGCTGGTGCCCGGCATCGCGCTGAGCATCCTGCTGAGCATCTGGTGGGGCGACTGGGCGCTCGAAAAGTTCGGCGCCAAAGACCCGAAGCCATTCGTGCTCGACGAGTTCGCCGGACAGTGGATCGCACTCGTCGCGCTGCCACTGGCCGCGACCAACGGTGACCTGCTCTCCTTCGGCGCGCTGCTGTTCAGCCAGTTGTTCCTGTTTCGCGTGTTCGATGTCCTCAAGGTTCCGCCGGCCGCGCAACTCGAAGGCCTGCCGAGCGGGTGGGGCGTGCTGTGCGATGACCTGATGGCCGGCGTGTATGCGAATGTCGTCGGGCAGGTGATCTGGCGGTTCACGCCGCTGGCGGCGACGCTCGGGATTGCACCGGGAATCGCGGGCTCGTGAACGACTGGATCGCGGCCGTCATCCTGGGGGTGGTCGAAGGGCTGACCGAGTTCCTGCCGATCTCGAGCACGGGGCACATGATCCTGTGCGAACCGGTGCTTGGTTTGGATTTCGAAGAGCCGAAGTGGCGGGTGTTCCTGTTCGTCAGCCAGTTCGGCGCGATCCTGGCCGTGATCGGTTACTTCTGGCACGAACTCTGGCGGCAGATCATCAGCGAGCGTCCGCCGCAACTCTCCAATCACATCCTGGTCAAACTGTTCGCGGCGATGATCCCGACCGGGATCCTCGGGCTGCTGCTCGACGATTTCATGGAGACGCACCTGCTGAAGCCGTTGCCGGTGGCGATCGCGCTGATCGTCGGCGCGGTGCTGATCGAGATCATCGACCGTCGCTGCCGCCGGACCGACGAGAACATGACGCTGGCGGATGTCACCATCAAGCAGGCGGTGATTCTGGGCTTCTGTCAGTGCATCGCGATGTGGCCGGGAACGAGTCGCAGCGGGGCGACGATCATGGGCGGGCTGGTGATGGGCCTGACGCCGAAGGTCGCGGCCGAGTTCTCGTTCTTCCTGGCGATCCCGACGATGCTGGCCGCGGCCGCGAAACAACTGCTGGACTATCACCAGGACCTGAGCCGCGACAACCTGGGGATGATCCTGCTGGGGACGTTCGTCAGTTTCGTCGTCGCGTGGGTGGTGATCGCGTGGTTCATGAATTACATCCGGACGAAGCCGTTTACGATCTTTTCGGTCTATCGGGTGGTGCTTGGTTTGGTGGTGATTGGGTGGTGGGTCTCGGCGCGAGGGAGCTAGGGAGCCAGGGAGCGAGGGAGCTAGAAGGGGACCGGGAACCGGGTTGTTTGTTCTGGGTGCCCCACCCTTCCAGGGTGGGGGACTGTTTTTGCCCGAGTCGACGAGCCCAAGACGACAGAGCGTGCATGATTGACAGGCGACTATTCAGACCGTGCAGCAGTGGGACCTTTGCCAGTTGGTCGGAATTGATTGCTGCGCTCAAGACGATCAGGCAACTCGATGATCAGGGTATCGAAGCAGTCGCCGAAGACTACGAGATTGGCACCACGACAGTCCGAGGCTTGATTAACGTCAGCCTTTGGGCGGAGCCACTCATCGCGGAGATTGGGGCGGAACGACCTACGGAAGAAGCGATCGACGCGATTCGACAGGTCCGGGTACCGGGATTGAAGGATGAGAACCCGCAAGTCGACGCCACGACATGGTTCCTGCTCGTGTTGCTCGGGGTGCCCAGGGATGGTCGCAGCCCAGACAGTCCCCCACCGTAAAGAGGCTATTGCGTCAGAACGAAAAAGCCTCCTGAACGGTGGGGCACCCGACCCGGTTCCCAGTTCCCGGTTCCCTTCTCTTGCTCCCTCGCTCCCTCGTTCCCTAGCTCCCTTCCCCAATGCAATACAGATACTCCGACGTCCGCACGAGGATCTGGTCGCCGGCGATGGCGGGGGTGCTGATCGTGTAGGCGTCTTCGAGGTCGTTGACGCTGAGGATCTTGAACTCGGGGCCGGTGGCGAGGACCGTCGTCACGCCGTTCTCGTTCGTGATGTACCACTTGCCGTCGCCAAGGATCAGCGAGGAACTGTAGGTGCCCTGCGTGGTGCGCTCGGGGCCCCAGACGACTTCGCCGGTCTTCGCGTCGAGGCAACTGGCGAAGCCGCGGTCGTCGGCCATGTACATGTACTTGCCGTCGCTGACGACGCTTGGAACGTCGGGTCCCTTCTTGCCGTCGAACTTCCAGGCGAGGTGACTGGTCGTGACGTCGCCTTCGCCGCCGGCCTTGAGCGCGAGGATCGGGCGCTGGCGACTCGTGCAGTAGATCAGGCCATCCACGAACGTCGGCGTGCCGCAGATGCGGTAGTTGCCGCGCTTCTCCGGGTTCAGGCCGCCCGCACGCCAGCGTTCCTTGCCCGTCTTCGGATCGTGCCCGGTGACGTAGTCGGCGCCGCTGATGACGAGATCCTCGCGGCCGCCGTGCGCGACGATGATCGGCGTGGTGTACGCGTCGGGGCATTCGCGCTCGGCATCCGTCCTGCGGTCGACCTTCCAGGCCACCTTGCCGGTCGCGCCGTCGAACGCGACCAGGTACGAGCCGCCTTCGCCTCGCGCGCCGTGCAACACCGCAACGATCACGAGTCCGTCGTGGTAGAGCGGTGAGGCCGCGTAGCCCCAGCCCTGCCCGAACTTGCCGTAGTCTTCCTGCAGGTCGTGGTTCCAGACTTCGTTGCCCTCGTAGTCGAAGGCCGCGATCACGCCGGTGCCGGTCAGGGCCCAGACATGCCTGCCGTCGGTGACCGGCGAGGGCGAGGCCATGTTGTGCTTGCCGAAGAGCGTGTTGCCGCTGGTGATCGTCTTCTTCCAGAGAATCTTGCCACTCGCGCGATCGAGGCTGATCAGCAGCAGGTCCGGACCGCCCGGCGTCGACCGGCCGCCGCGCCATTTGCGGGTGACCTCGCCGCTGGCGCCGTCCTCGGCCGAGGGGCTGGTCAGGAAGATGCGGTTGCCGTGCACGATCGGGGTCGACCCGGCCCAGGCCGGAAGCTTCGTCCGCCAGGCGATGTTTTCGGTCGTGCTCCAGGTGGTCGGCAGGTTGCCGGACGGGCTGGCGCCGTTGAGAGTCGGGCCGCGCCACTGGGGCCAGTCGTCGCCGGCGGCCAGGCAGGGAGTGACGAGCAGCAGGGCGGTCAGCAGGAAACGAGCGGGCATGGCATCAGGCTCCAGACGTTATCGGGGCTCGCGCGGAACGGACTGGCTGGCAGGATAACCGCCCGGGTGCCTTCCGTCGCGGGTCCGGCGGGGGCGGCCAAGTTTGCGCTGATCGCGGTGGCCGGGCGGTCCGAAGGAACAGGCAGCAGCTTTTTCGAAGAACCTGTTCCGCGCTAAGGACGTGCCACGATGTCGCAAGTCGCCTCGCAGTCGGGTGCCGCCAGCACCACCGGATCGGAATGCACCTTCCTGGACAGCGTCTACAAGATGTACGACCAGGCCCTGGCGTGCCTGTCGCTGCCGCACGGCCTGCCCGAGAAGCTGAAGCAGTGCCACGCGGTCTACCAGGTCCGCTTCCCGGTCGAGATCCAGGGCAAGATCGAGGTCTTCACCGGCTGGCGGGCGGTCCACAGCGAGCATCGCCTGCCGAGCAAGGGCGGGATCCGCTTCGCCCCGGTCGTCGAGCAGGACGAGGTCGAGGCCCTGGCGGCCCTGATGTCGTTCAAGTGCGCGATCGTCGACGTGCCGTTCGGCGGATCGAAGGGCGGCCTGCGGATCAACCCGCAGCACTACAAGGACAGTGAACTCGAACAGATCACGCGGCGCTTCGCCCGCGAACTGGCCCAGCGCGGCTTCATCAGTCCCGCGATCAACGTGCCGGCCCCGGACATGGGCACCGGCTCGCGCGAGATGGCCTGGATCGCCGACACCTACCAGCGGATGAACCCGACCGACATCAACGCGCTCGCCTGCGTGACCGGAAAGCCGCCGACACAGGGCGGCATCCAGGGACGCGTCGAAGCCACCGGCCGCGGCGTGCAGTATGGCCTGCGCGAGTTCTTCCGGCATGAGGAGGATGTCCGCATGGCCGGGCTGTCGGGCGGCCTGGCGGGCAAGCGGGTGATCGTGCAGGGGCTGGGCAACGTCGGCTACCACGCGGCCACGTTCCTGCAGCACGAGGACAACTGCAAGATCGTCGGCATCGTCGAGTGGGACGGGGCGCTCTACAACCACGACGGGCTGAGCGTCGAGACGGTCGCGGCCTACAAGTACGCCAACGGCGGGATCAAGGGTTATCCGGACGCCGAGTACGTCGAGGACGGCCTGTCGCTGCTGGAGGCCGAGTGCGACATCCTGATGCCGGCCGCCCTGGAAGGACAGATCACGCGCGAGAACGCCGCGCGGATCAAGGCACCGTTGATCGCCGAGGCGGCCAACGGCCCGGTCACGTTCGAAGCGGACGAGATCCTGCGCAGTCGCGGAACGGTGATCCTGCCGGACCTGTACCTGAATGCCGGCGGCGTGACGGTCTCGTACTTCGAATGGATCAAGAACCTCTCGCACATCCGCTTCGGCCGGATGGAGCGGCGCCACGAAGAGAACCGCAGTCAGCAGATGCTGAGCGTGATCGAGCAGATGACCGGGCAGTCGGTACCGCCGTCGCTGGCCCGCGAGTTCATCAGCGGGGCCGACGAACTGGACCTGGTCCGCAGCGGCCTGGACGACACGATGTGCAAGGCCTACCGCGAGATCCGCGAGGTGTTCTGGAACCGAGAGGAAGTCAACGACCTCCGTACGGCCGCGTTCATCGTCGCCATCCAGAAGATCGCCCGGACATATATCGAGATGGGGATCTGAGGAGAGGGAACAGGGAACAGGGAACAGGGAACAGGGGGGGCACGCGAACCCGTGTGCCACTGCGATCTTCGCAGTGCCTGTTCCGCGGCGGTCCGGCATTGCCTGCCTGAGAGTGATCTCCTGCCCGGGTGCCCTGTCTCTTTCCGGGGCGGGGACTGCCTGCTGTCTGTAACCAGGAAGAAGACACGGAAACCGCGCACAGGTGCACGCGAGCGCTGGCCCGCACCCTGGTCACTTGCTTACTTGCTTACCTGCTTACTTGCTCACTAACTACGGATTCAGTCGTTCACGCCAGGTGTCGGCTTCTTCGAGTGCGCCCCACGCTTCGTAGAGCGCGACCAGGGCGCGGACGGTTTCGTTCGGGCGGACGTGGCCCTCTCCGTAGGCGTTCAGCAGGCCTTCGTGGGCCGCCAGCAGCAGCGGTTCGGCCTGATCGAAGCGTTCCATCCGGCGGAGCGTGTCACCGTAGGTCCGCCGTACTTCGAATCGGAACGGGTGTCCCGGTGGTGCGGCCGTGTCCGTCCGGACCAGCACGTCGGCCAGGATTTCGGCCGCCTCTTCGTACTCCTCGAGATCCAGCAGCAGCAGCGCGAGGTTATGCCGCCCGCGCAGCGTGCTGACGTGGTCCGGGCCGAAGGTGGCGGTGTCGGCCGCGACGACCTCCCGCAGGATCTCGACCGCTTCCTCGACTCGTTGCAGGTTGTAGAGCAGGCCGGCGTAGTTGCCGAGCAGTCGACGGGTGTTGGCGTGTTCGGATCCGTAGATGTGCCGGGCCAGGGCGATCGCTTCCGCAAAGGTCTCGCTCGCCTCATCGAAGCGCTCGAGTCGCCGCAGCGCGATCGCCAGGTTCGTGACCGCCTTGTAGGTCACCGGGTTGCGCGGACCGAACCGCTGGCGACTGGCGGCCACGGCCGTCTGCAGTTCCGCGTAGGCCTCCTCGTAGCGATGCTGGCCGAGCAGCAGGACACCCAGGTTGATGCGGGCCTGCAGCGTGTCGTGGTGTTCCGGTCCGAAGTTCTCTTCGCAGCGGGCCAGCAGGTCGCGGGTCTCGGCCTCGGCCCGTTCGAACTGCCCGATCTGCTCCCGGGCCCGGGCCAGGTTGGTCAGCGCGGTGACCGTGGCCGGTGCGTCGGGTCCGTACCGGGCGGTCCAGCGCTCGAAAACCTGCTCGAACAGTTCGATCGCGCCGGCGAAGTCGCCGGCTTCCGAGCGCAGCAGTCCGAGTCCGTTGAGGGCCTCGGTGACGGCCGGCGCGTCCTCGCCTTGGGTCGCCCGCAGTCGCGCGAGCGTGGCGGCGTGCTCGGCCTGGGCCTCGTCGAGTCGCTGCTGCCGGTAGAGCGTGCCGGCCAGGGCGTATCGGGCCGCCAGCGTCTCGGGGGCATCGGGCCCGAGCAGATCGGTTCGCCCGGCGATGACCTCACGATGCAACTGCTCGGCCTCATCGTGGCGACCCTGCAGGTTGCGCAGTTCCGCCACGGTGGCCTGGATCGCGAGCGACTCGGCCGGGTCGTCTTCCAGCGACGCGCGCAGGGCCCGGGCCCGGTCGAGGTGCGACTCGGCTTCGGGCAGGGCGCTCAGGTTCATGTAGACGCGGCCGACGACGTGGTGCAGGGTCGCCCGGATGGTCGGCTGGTCGGCGAATTCCTGGTCGACCCGCACGGCCGCTTCGTCGAGCAGCACGCGCAGCAGGCCGCGATCGAAGTCGCGGGTGGCGGCCGGGTCGGCGTGTTCGAAGATGGTGACGAGGAACGCGCTGACGGTTGACGCTTCGGCGGCGGCGGCTTCGCTGGCGGCCTGGGCCTGCCGGACGGCCTGCAGGGCGGCGCGGGTGGCGCTTTCGGCGCGGGTCGCGCGGATTGCCTGCCAGGTGCTGATGACGGTGCCGGCCAGCAGCATCACGGCGGCGGCCGCGAGTCCGATGACCAGACCGCGGTGCCGGCGGGCGAACTTGCGAAGCTGGTACGTGGCGCTGGGCGGGCGGGCCATGATCGGCTGGTCGGCCAGGTAGCGGCGGACGTCGGCGGCCAGTTCGGCGGCCGAGGCGTAGCGCTGCTCGCGGTCCTGGGCGAGGGCCTTGTTGAAGATTAGGTCGAGGTCGCCGCGCAGGCTGGGTTCGACCTGTCCGAGGCGGCGGGGTT
The DNA here is from genome assembly GCA_030428945.1 of Phycisphaerae bacterium. Lineage (GTDB taxonomy): Bacteria > Planctomycetota > Phycisphaerae > UBA1845 > Fen-1342 > JAUIEC01. The sequence continues at coordinate 46,415 of JAUIEC010000004.1, forward strand.
CGGAGTCGCGCAGCACGCGGATGGCTTCGGCGATGCTGCGCTGGCGGACGTCGGTCGGCAGGCGGCTGGTCAGCAGTTCGAAGCCGATCACGCCGAGGGCGTAGACGTCGGAGCGGGTGTCGAGTTGCCGCGGGTCGCCGGCGATCTGCTCGGGGCTCATGTAGGGCAGTGTGCCGACCAGTTGGCCGACGTCGGTCTGCAGCGTGACGGCCTGCAGGTCGGAGTCGATCGCGCGGGCGACGCCGAAGTCGAGGATCTTCGGCTGGCCGTCGTCCTGCACCATGATGTTGCCGGGTTTCAGGTCGCGATGGATCACGCCGTTCTGGTGGGCGTGGTGCACCGCGTCGCAGATCCGGGCGAACAGTTCGAGCCGCGCGCTGCGTGACGCGTACGCGTCGCTGACGAACTCCAGCAGGCCGCGCCCGCGAATGAATTCCATCGCGAAGTACGGTTGAACGAGCGAACCGTGCGACGACGGCAGCGTGGTCTGCCCGGCCTGGAAGACCTGCGCGATGCCCGGATGCTGCAGGCGGGCGAGCACCTGGGCTTCGAACTCGAACCGCCGCAGCAGGGCGGCGCTGATCAGGCCGGGGCGGATCATCTTCAGCGCCACCGCCCGCCGCGGATTGTCCTGCTCGGCTTCATAAACCACGCCCATCCCGCCCGCGCCGATTTCACGCACGATGCGGTACGGACCGATCCGCTCGGGCAGCGTCCGCGGGGCCTGGTGCAGGTCATGCGGCAGGCGGGCCTCGGCCGACGAGTTGCGGTCCAGCAGGTCGGCGGCGGCCGGCACGTCGCGGATCGGCAGGTCACCGGTCAGGTCGTGCGCGAGCAGTTGCTCGACCTCGCTGCGCAGGTCGGGGTCGCGACGGGCCAGTTCGTCGAGGAACGCCGAGCGGGCGTCCGGTTCCAGGCCGGCCGCGGTCGCGAAGGCCTCCTTGATTTCGGCGTAGCGCTGCGGCGTCACGGGCGGGCCCCCCGGGTTGCGTCGTTCGGGCCGCGCATCAGGTGGCCGCCTGCAGCGCGACGGCCAGGGCACTCTGATGCCCGCGATCGGCCAGGCCGCTCGGCGCCAGGCGGACCGCGGCGGCCGCGTGCGGAATCGCGTCGCGGGCCAGCACCGCGCGGGCCCGGTCGGCCAGCAGGTCGAAGTGAGCCGAGCCGATCGTGCCGAGCACGAACAGTTCCGGATTCAGCACGTCGGTGAGGATCGCCAGCAACTGGCCGAGTCGGTCGCCGACCTGCTGCACGACCCGGACCGCGGCGGGGTCGTGCTCCCGGGCGGCTGCGAAGACGCCGGCGGTGGTCAGCGGGGCCGTGTCGGCCAGCGCGGTCGTTTCGCCGATCTGCCGGCAGCGGAGGCGCTCGGCCTCGGCGACCTGCACGATCCCGGGGCCGCTGAGGTAGCCTTCGGCGCTTCCGCGGCGGCCGAAGCCGACCGGGCCGTCCTCGCTGAGTCGCAGGTGTCCGATTTCGCCGGCGAGCGAGCGGCTGCCCTGGTAGACCTGTCCGTCCAGCAGCAGCCCGGCGCCCATGCCGGTGCTCATGGTCAGGTAGACCGCGTGCCGCACGTCACGGGCGGCCCCCCAGCGATGCTCGGCCAGCATGGTGGCGTCGGCGTCGTTCATCATGCCGATCGGGCAGGCGAGCTTTTCCGAGAGGAACGCGCGGAGCGGGAAGCCGTGCCAGCCCGGCATGTTGGGCGGATCGAGGAAGCATCCCTCGGCCACGGACACCGGGCCCGGGCAGGCCGCGCCGATCGCGGCCAGCGACGGATCACCCGCGGCGGTCCGCAGGCTGTCGAGATCGCGCAGGCAGTCGGCCAGCGTTTCGGCGGCGGGACGGTCGGCCTGCGCGGGGCGCTGCCGGTGCGCCAGCACGGTTCCGTCGGCCCGGCCCAGGCAGATGCCGATCTTGGTGCCGCCAATGTCGAGTCCGGCCAGGAGCATGTTCGCGCTCATCCTGTCTTTGCCCTGAGGATCGAGGGGTCGCCGTCAGATGCCGTCATCACCACCGTCACCGTCGTCCGAGCGTGGCGCGCGGACGCGGAGGGTCGGGTCGCCGATCGAGACCTGGTGCCCGGGGGCGACGCTGCGGGTCAGGAAGACCGAGCCGCCGACGACCGCGCCGTCTCCGATGACGGTCTGGCCGCCGAGGATGATCGCGTTGGCATAGATCGTCACGTCGTTGCCGACGGTCGGGTGTCGCTTGTGTTCGCGAATGATGCGTCCGCGTTCGTCCTTCGGAAAGCTGAGGGCGCCGAGGGTGACGCCCTGGTAGATCTTGACGTTGTTGCCGATCTCGGCCGTTTCGCCGATCACCACGCCGGTGCCGTGGTCGATGCAGAAGTGGCTGCCGATCCGGGCGCCGGGGTGGATGTCGATGCCGGTGGTCGCGTGGACATGCTCGGCCATCATGCGCGGCAGGAACGGCACGTCGGCCCGGTGCAGGGCGTGGGCGTAGCGATGCAGGGTGATCGCCAGCAGGCCGGGGTACGCCAGGATGATCTCCGACGCGCAGACCGCGGCCGGGTCGCCGTCGTAGTGGGCCTGGATGTCGGTGGCCAGCAGGCCGCGGATTTCGGGGATCCGGGCGATCAGATCGGTGGCGATCTGTTCGGCCTGGTGCGCGCAGGGTTCCTGTTCGTCGCCCACCGCCTGGCCGCAGCGTTCGCTGTCGTGGCACAGGCAGTGGGTGATTTCGCGGCGGAGGGTCTCCCACAGTCGGGCGAGGACCTCGCCTACGTGGTAGGTGACGTTGTGGCTGGTCAGTCCGGCGCGACCGAAGTAACCTGGGTAGGTGACTTCGAGCAGTTGCCGCGAGAGGCCGGCGGTGATGTCGGGGCGCGGCAGGTAGGCGCGGTCGATGTAGTGCGTGGACGCATCTTCCCCGTAGCTGCGCATGACCGCGTCAACAAGTTCCGGAAGCCGCGCGCCCAGTTGCTTCGGGACCACGAGCATACTCCTTTGCGCCGTGAAAAGGTGAACGGGTGAAAGCGTGAAAGGGGGGCGCGGTTGGGGGCGGTCCTTCCTTGCCGCACCTTCACGCGTTCACCCGCCCGACGAGCGGGCCTGTCCCGGTGACAGGCAACGGGCTTCCGTCTCTGAATCAGCCGGTCTCCGCTCCTGCCGGATCAAAGCCCGGACGGCGAAAGAGTGAAGGAGGGCGCGGCTGTTGGCGCCTCCTCCCCTTGCACTCCTTCACACCTTCACGTTTTCACCTCTTCAGTCAGCGCCATAGGGGACGATGCGGCCGCGGGAGTCGCCGCATTCGACGCGGACCCGGTCGAGCCCGTAGATGCCGTTTCCGCGGATCGTGATCTGTCGCCGCGAGCGTTCCTCGAGGTCGGTCAGCAGGGCCCGCTTGCGGTTCTGCAGCAGGTCGGCCACCGCGCTCGAGACGGTGACGTCGATCGTGCGGATGTGCTCCTGGGTGGCGGCGAGCTGGATCGTCCGCATGACGTCGAGCGAGACCGACTCGGCGGTCTTGACCAGGCCGGTGCCGTTGCAGTGGTCGCAGTCCTGGTAGACGCTGCGCATCAGGCTGGCCCGCTGGCGCTGCCGGGTCAGTTCGATCAGGCCGAACTGGCTGGTCCGCAGGACCTTGGCGCGTTCCTTGTGGGCCCGCAGGTTCCGCGAGAGGCGGCGTTCGATCTCACGCTTGTGCTTCTCCATCCGCATATCGATGAAGTCGCAGACCACCACGCCCCCGAGGTCACGCAGTCGCAACTGCCGCGGGATCTCGTCGGCCGCTTCCATGTTGATCTTGAAGGCGGTCGTTTCGGCGTCGGCCTCGGTGCGGAACTTGCCGCTGTTGACGTCGATCGCGACGAGGGCTTCGGTCTGGTCGATCACCAGCGATCCGCCGCTCGGCAGCGGAACCTGCCGGGCGTGCAGCCGGTCGAGTTCCTGCTCGATCCCGTACTTGTGGAAGATCGGTTCGCCGTTGGCGTAGATCTCGACGCTGTCGCGGGCCTTCGGACTGAAGATCGCCAGGAACTCGCGGGCTCGCTCGGCCACGTCCTCGTCATCGACGATGATCTTGTCGATGTCCGACGAGTACACGTCGCGGATCGTGCGGGTGACCAGGTCCGACTCGCGATACAGTTCGGCCGGCGCCTTGGTCCGCTTGATTCGCTTCTCGACCGCCTGCCAGAGCCGCTGCAGGTACTTCAGGTCGGCCTGCAGTTCGCGCTTGGTCCGCTCCGAGGCGGCCGTGCGGGCGATGAAGCCGATGTCGTCCGGCAGTTCCAGTTCGTTCATCGCGTCGCGGAGCTTGTGGCGGACTTCCTCGTCCTCGATCTTCCGCGAGACCCCGACCCGCCGCATGCCGGGCAGCATGACCATGTAGCGGCCGGGCACGCTCAGGTAGGTCGTCAGCGTCGGGCCCTTCGTCCCGATGCCTTCCTTGGTGATCTGCACGAGCAGTTCCTGCCCGCGCCGCAGGCACTGCTGGATCGGCGGGCGGTTGCGGCGCGGCATCTTGCGGCCGACCGTTTCCGAGTGCCGCTCGCCGGCCGGGAAGTACTGCGGGTGCAGGTCCGAGACGTGCAGGAAGCCGTTCTTGCCGAGCCCGAAGTCGATGAACGCGGCCTGGATGCTCGATTCGACGTTGGTGATGACACCCTTGTAGATGTTGCCGACGTGATTGCTGGCCGAGGCCCGTTCGAGGTAGATCTCCTCGAGCTTGCCGTTTTCGAGGATGCCGATCCGGCACTCCTCGCGCGGGGCCACGTTGATCACCATCTCCTTCTTGCGGACCGCCGGGGGCTCGGCGATCTCGATCTCGGTCTCTTCCTCGGCGGCCGCCTCGCTGCCGCGTCGCCCGCGTCGCCCGCGGCGTCCGCGACGGCGCTTCTGCCGGCCGTCTTCGACCTCGTCCTCTTCCTCGTCGTCGTCGACTTCGCGCGCCTCGGGATCGGCCTCGGTCAGCGAGCCGACTTCCTCGCGCCAGTCGTCGTCCTCTTCCTCGTTGGTATGCGTCTCGACATTGCGCTCGCTGCGCCCGACGAGTTCGACTTCGGCCTGCGGGTCCGTCGGCGGCTCGACCCGGGCCTCGCCCGAACCGCGCCGGCGGCGTCGACGGCGGCGGCCACCCGTGCGCTCGCCGCGTTCCTCCTCGGCCGCGGGGGCGTCTTCGGACGCTTCGGTGTCCGCGGCCGGCGGGGCCTGCGGCGCGTCCTCGCCATCGCGATGTTCGCCTCCGCGGCGACGGCGTCGGCGGCGTCGGCGTCGCGAGCGTTCGCCGCCTTCCTCCGCGTCGTGCTCGGCGGCGGGCTCGCGGCGGTTGCCCGGTTCGGGTGCGTCTTCCGGTTCCGGAGCGCTGTCGGCGACGGGCTCAGGATCGGGGGCCGGCGGCGGCGTGACGCTGCGCGGCTCGGGTTTCTCGGGGGCCGGCGGCGGGGCGGCGGCTTCCGCGGCCGGCTCGGCCGTGGTCGGTCGGGGCGGATTCGCGGACGGGAAGCGGATCACGATGCCGCCGTCGCTCTCGCGGACCTCGGCGGCCGACGAGCGCGTCGGCGCGTCGGCGGCCGGCGTTTCGGTGGCCGGGGTGTCGGCGGCCTTGGCGGCCCGGGTCGTTTTGCGCGTGCTGGCCTTGCGGGCGGTCTTGCGGGTGGCGGTGGCCTTGCGCGTGGTGGTCTTGGCGGCCTTCTTCGCGGTAGTCTTGGCGGCCTTGGTGGTCTTCCTGGCGGCGGTCTTCTTCCGCGTGGTGGTCTTGGTCTTGGCCGCGGAAGTCTTTTCGTCGCCCGCGGTCGCGTCCTCAGCCTTGGTGGTCCGCTTGGTCTTGCGGGCCGTCTTCTTCTTGGTGGTGGTTGCCTTCTTTGCCAAAGGAGTTCCTTTCCCGCGGCGGCCAGGCTGCGACCGAATCGAGGTCCGGCAGCCAGGTGACCGTCTCGCGACAAATGCGGTGATTCTGCGCCGCGACATCACAGCCGAGCGCGAACAGGATTTCATCGGGGCGGGCGGTCTGCTGGTTGTCCAGGTCGAGCCGCATCCAGAGCCCCTCGGGGTCCAGGTGAAGTTCCCGGACAAACGGGCGGATGTCCATCATCCGCGGCGGCTTGTCCGGACCGAAGTTTCGTTCAATGTCCAGTCGTTTCGATTGCAGCAGGGCCGGCACCCGCGCACGGCAGATGACCAGGTCCTGTTCGGGCAGCGTGACGCGGTACGACACGCATGTGCTGCGCATCCGGCGGCTGGCGAGCGGGCCGAAGACCGACAGCAGTCGGCTGCCCGGCGGCATGCGGTCGGCCAGGCGGGCGTGCAGCGTCTCGAGCGAAACGGGCTCGGCCAGTTGCAGGACCGCCAGTTGCGCGTTGGACAGCACGCCGACGCTGCGTGGCAGCGGGATGTTCAGCCGGGGCTGCGGGTTGAAGCCCTCGGAGTACGCCAGCGGCCAGGCCGCCCGGGTGGTGGCCCGCAGGAGCAACTGCATCTCGTCCTGGTGGGCCAGGAAGCGCAGGTCGCCCTCGATCGCGTACTGCAGCGCGTAGTAGCAGCGGGTCGACGGTTGGGTCGGGGCGACCATCAGATCGCCTCCGGATCGATCTTCCGCAGTTCGTCGCGGAGGTAGTTGACCACCTGCCGGTCGGCGTCGAACCGCAGGGCCTTGCGGGCGATGCCGGTGCAGCGGCGGATCGTCGTCCGCCGGATCAGCCGCTTGATCACCGGGATGTCGCTGGGCGCCATCGACAACTGCCGCAGCCCGAGTCCCAGCAGCAACTGGCAGTAGACCGGCGAGCCCGCCATTTCACCGCACATCCCGATCGGCGTCTTCTCCTTGGCCCCGGCCCGGATGATCTCCTGCATCAGGCGGATCACGGCCGGGTTGTGCGGGGCGTACAGGTGCGCGACCCGTTCGTTGCCGCGGTCGACCGCCAGCGTGTACTGCGTCAGGTCGTTGGTGCCGATGCTGAGGAAGTCCGCCTCGCGGGCGAAGGCGCCGGCCAGCAGGGCGGCGGCCGGGGTCTCGATCATCATGCCGACCTTGATGCCCTTGCGGAACGGCACGCCGTCTTCGTCGAGGTCCTCCATCACGTCGGCGAGGGTCGCCTTGGCCTGGCGCAGTTCGAGCAGCGTGGTGATCATCGGGAACATGATCAGGATCTCGCCTTCCATCGACGCCCGCAGGATGGCCCGCAGGTGGGCCTTGAACATGTCCAGGTTCTGCAGGCAGTACCGCAGCGAGCGCAGCCCGAGGTCCGGGTTGTCCTCGTGCCGGACGGCCATGTGGGCGGCGATCTTCTCGGCCCCCAGGTCGATCGTGCGGATCACGACCGGGCGGCCCTGGGCGTGGCGGATCGCCGCCCGGAACACCTCGGTCTGCTCGTCCTCGGTCGGCAGTCGTTCGCTGGCCAGGAACAGGAACTCGGTCCGGTAGAGACCGATGCCCTCGGCCGAGCAGTCGACCGCGTAGCGGGCCTCCTCGGCCAGTTCGATGTTGGCCAGCAGGTCGATCTTGACCTCGTCCTGGGTCACGGCGGGCAGTTCGCGGATCTCGACGAGCGACTCGGCGACTTTGCTGGCCTGGACCTGCTTGGCGCGGAAATGCTCGGTGGTGTCGTCGTCGGGGTTGATCACGACGATGCCGTGGGTTCCGTCGACGATCACGGTTTCGCCGCCGGAGACATCGGCGGCCACGCCCCCGAGCGCGACGACGGCCGGAATGCCCTGCATGCGGGCGATGATCGCGGTGTGCGAGGTCTGTCCGCCGACGTCGATGGCGAAGCCGAGGATGTTGTCGCGGTCGAGCGAGATGGCCTGCGACGGGGTGATCTCGTGGGCGACGACGATCACCGGATTGCTGAGGGTGGTGATGTCTTCGCGCGAGCGGCCGAGGATGTAGCGAAGGACCTTCTTCTCGATGTCGGCCAGGTCGCGGACGCGTTCCTTCATGTATGGATCGGTCAGGTCGCGGAAGAGTCGCTGCCGCTGCTTCATGACCTGGGCGAAGGCGAAGGCCGAGGTGCAGGGGGTCCGGCGGACGAGGTCGGTGACTTCGGCGAGGAGCTTGGCGTCGCCGATGAAGCTTTCGTGAAAGGCGAAGATGGCGGCGGTCTGGTTGCCGAGTTTGCGGGCGGCGGCGAGGCGCAGTTCCCCCACTTCCTCGCGAGCTGCCAGGAGGGCATTCTCGAGGATGCTGATCTGCTCGGGGACTTCCTTCGGTTCGACCTGCTTGCGCGGGATCCGGTATTCTTCCGAGTCCAGCACCAGGACCGGGCCGATGGCGACTCCGGGCGAGGCGTTGATTCCCTTCTTGGTGATCATTCGCGCGGTTCTACCGCGGCCGGTCGGCCTGGTGCCTCATGCACGCGGCGGGCCGGCTCCTGTTCGTTGTGCTCAGGTTTCGCCAAACCCGCCTTCAAACAGGCGGGCGATTGCAGCCACGGCTTCGTCTTCGTCCGACCCGTCCGCGACGACGCGGACGCGGGTGCCGTGTGTTGCAACCAACATCAGTAATTCCATCGGGCTGCGTCCGTCGGCGGAGCGGTCTTCGCAGTGCAGCGTCAGTCCGCACTCGAATTTCTGCGCGAGATCCACCAACTGCATGATCGGGCGAAAGTGCAGTCCCTCTTTGTTCGGAACGGTCATCTCGCGTTCGATCGCCACGTTCACGCCCCAGCACCGGTGCCGGTTCCACGCCACCAGAGGGGCGTCAGGAAACCATCGTCTTCTCATCCGCCTCCCGCAGCAGGTCGAGAATCGCATCCGCATCCGTCGCCTGTCGAAGGAACTTGCGGAAACGCTCCTGCTGCAGGTGCCGGAAAATCAGGTCCATCGCCCGCAGGTGCTCCTCGGGGGCGCTGGTCGGACTCAGAATCAGGAAGACCCCGTGCACCAGCCCGCCGTCCAGCGACGAGAAATCGATCCCCGGCGTGCTGCGACCGACCGACGCGACCACCTTCGCCAGACCCTCGACCTTCGCGTGCGGCGCCGCGACACCCTTGCCGAAGCCCGTCGTGCCACGCGTCCGCTCCCGGGCGATGATCGACTTGATCACGCCCTCGGCCTGGTCCTCGGGCAGGCCGCCGGTGGCGACGATCGCCTGGACCATCTCCCGGATCACGGCGTTGCGGTCGGTGGCCTGCAGTTCGGGTAGGATCGCGTTGGCGTGTACCAGCTCGAGGAATTTCATGCCGGTCTCCCGTTTCGCTGGCGCCTCGTGGGCTGCGTCGCACGTTCGTTCCCAGGGCCGGCCGGCCGGGGCGCCGCGCGGAAACACGGAACCGGGAGCAGGGAACAGGCCGGGCGACCCGCGATCCGGCATCCGGCGTTGGTCATTCCTTGCCTACCTGCTCACCATGTCTGCTGTCCGACGTTGTCCGCTGACGGTCACGCGACCACTAGTCCCTGGGGTGTTTCCGGTTCCGCATCCGCTCCTTGAAGCGTCGAATCTGCCGCTCGATCTTGTCCATCAACAGGTCGAACGCGGCGTGCGCATCCTTGTCTTCCTCGCTCGCCACGAAGGGCTCGGTGCCCTCCGAGTGTACAATCATTTCGGCGGAGTGATGTCCATCGTGTCCGTCCAGGATGATGTCAATCGACGTGATCCGATCGTAGAATCGAACGAGCTTCGCGGCCTTCTGTTCGCAATAGTCGCGCAGCCCATCCCCAACACTGATGTGTCGGCCGGACACGTTCACCTGCATCGCTCTAACTCCTCACGCAGAAGAAGCTTACCGAGAAAACGGCGAGCGACCGAACGACGCCCCGCCGCCCGGGCTCCCTCTGCCAGCTTTCGAATGTAGCCAAATCTGTAAAGACTCGCAAGCAAGAGCGGTTACGCGCCCGCGAGGCGACCGCGGGCTGTGCGGGAAGCTTCGCGCACGCCCGCGCGCCTGCGCGGGTGCGCCGCTTGATCCAGCCAGACGCTGCAGCGCGCGACCCGGGCGGACGCGGGTGTCCGACGCGCGACCCGTCCCGGATGGCCTGCATCGCGTTCCGCCTCCCTGCCTCAGCTTCCGCTCGAGGCCCGGGAGACCAGTCGGGGGGCGACCGCGATCGACTGCGGGCCGTCCTGACGCGTGCCGCCGAGTCGCTGCAGCACCAGGTCCATCAATCGCTGGCCGACCTCCTCGCCGCTCAGGTCAATGGAACTGAGACCCGGCTGACTGTGCCGGGCCAGTTCGGTATTGCCACAACCATACAGCAGCACGTCCGTGCCGGGACTGCGCCCGCTGCGCCAGCAGAGCGGATACAGACGGGCGGCCAGGCGGTCGCAACTCGTGGCAATCGCACGACCCCCGTCGAGGGCCGACACCAGGGCCGCCTCGTCGGACGGATCGACCACCCGCAGGGCCGCGTCCAGGTTGACGCCGCCGGCTTCGAGGACCTCGCGGGCGCCGCGCGCGAAGCGGGCATCCTCACCCCGCACCAGCACCCGGGCACCATCGCCGTCGGTCTGCAGCACCTGCCGCGCGGCCAGGCGGCCGGCCTCGACCCAGTCCGGTCCGACACAGTCACAGGCGTCGCCGTTGAGCGGTGCGATGCTGGCAAGTCGCCGCGTCCCGAGCGCGTCGCGGAGCAGGGTGACCTGCTCGTCGGCCAGGCCGGTGGCGATCAGTGCCGCATCGATGCGGTCCGCGGAAATCGTCCGCAGGCGGCGCTCGGCCTCGGTTGCCTCGTTGCCGAGTTCCACCAGGTAGACGCCGTAATGCTGCTGCTCGGCGCTGGCGAGAACGCCCCGCAGCACGGCGGCGGCCAGCGGGTCCGCCAGGTCGGAGACGATGGTCAGGACGGCCAGGTGCCGACCGGTGGCCAGCGAGCGGGCGGCGTGGCTGGGGACGTAGTTCAAGGTGCGGCAGGCTTCGAGGACCTTCTGCTTGGTCTTCTGGCTGATGTCCGGGCGATCGTTCAAAGCTCGCGAGACGGTGCCGCGAGAGAGTCCCGTGGTCTGCGAAATGTCCTCGATGGTGACTTTCCGCGTCGGCATGCGCTGAACCTCACAGGTTGTTTCGGCTGAGCACCCGAACGGATGCGAGTTGTCGACTACTACCGATAATCAGCAGACAACGAGATTCTATCGGATGGGCGCGGGCGTGCAATTGCCGGACGCTCGAACCGTCCTGCGGGGGCGCCAGCGGTGGTGCCGGGCGGCGTTTTCCGCTTCGGGCCCGCGGGTCGCCCGCCGCGTCCGGACGGGTACCCGCAGACGATGGTCGGTCCGGATGCGGAAGCTGTCAGAAAAAACGCCCGCCACCCCAGGTGGGGAGGCGGGCGCCTGGATGCTCGCACGGTTGTGCGGGGCGTTCGGATCAGTTGCCGATGGTCGCCTCGAGGATGGCCGGAGCGTTCTGAATACCGATGACCGGCAGGTTGTCGAACTGCTCGTTCTCGGACACCGGATTGACGCCGAAGTCCAGGGTGGCGTCGTCCGGGGCGTTGACTCCGCCCATCGCCATCAGGTCACCGACCGCGTCAGTGTGGCGCAGGCCGATCAGGTGACCAAGTTCGTGTGCGGCCACGTTGCCGAGCGCCAGGCCGATGTTGCTCGGCGAGCCGCCTGCGTCCGTCGCGACCGTCGCGGCGTAGACGACACCCGTTCCGGAGGTCGTCTCGTTGCGGGAGTCGAGGTAATCGGCGAGTCCGTAGGCGCCAAAGCCGGCCGTGCCGCCGATGTAGATGCGGCTGAACGGAAGCTCGAGGGCGAGGTTCGGGTCGCTCTCGACCTGGTCGGAGGTGACGATCTCGACATCGTACGGCGCGTAGAGGGCCTGCACGCGGGCGAGGCAGGCATCCTTGATGGTCTGCAGTTCGCCCTCGCTGAAGGCGGTCAGCGTGTCATCGAGCGACGCGATCGTCCGGGCGGGGTTGCCGCCGATGCCGACGAGCTGGTTCCCGGACCCGGCGAAGTCCAGCAGCACCCGCTGCGGGTTGGGCTGGTTCAGGTTGGTGCCCCGCTGGATGCGGACGTTGACGCCGAAGCCGCCGTCCATGATGACGAACAGTCGGGTCGTGGCGGCCGGCACGATCAGGCGGGTTTCCTCGGTGAACAGCACGAAGTTCTCGGTCGGGGTGCGCTGGTACCACGAGATGATCTCGCGGTTCTGGTCGAGGATCATCAGGCTGTAGGGGCCGGACGGATCGAAGATTCCCTTGAAATTGGGCGGTTCGAGCAGGCTGAGGAACAGGCGGTCGCCGGCGGCGAACGGGCCCAGGTCGAAGATCTGTCGCGGCGCGTCGGGGTTGACAATCACGCTGGCGGCGTCCTCGACCAGCGGGATCACCGGGGTGTTGGTGTTGATCGCATCGGAGAAGGCTTCGACGACGTTGACGCGGGCGTCGGAGTAGGTTCGAACGGGATCGCTGCGGTCGGTGTCGACCTCGGCCCACAGGCGGTACGCACCGACCGGGACACTCTGGCGGTTGAGGGCCGCCACGTCGGAAAGCTGCAGCCCGGCGATGGCCTCGATGTTCAGGTCGTTTCCGTTCGGGCTGGCGGTGTCAAGCTGGACGTCGTTGTTGTTGAACGGGTCGAGGTCTTCGTCGACGCCGGCCCGGACGTTGCGGGCGACGCCTTCCTCGACGTTGTAGACGCCCTGGATCCAGATGGTTCCGTCCTGCGGCACGACGATGTTCTTGACCGAGGCGGGCGGAATCCGCAGTTCGAGTTGCGGGTCGGCGATGCCGACGCTGATCAGCAGTTCGTCCGTGTCGGAAATGCCGACATCGTCGGTGACGGTCAGGCGGACGCGGAACGTCCCGGACGTGGCGAACGTGTGCGAGACGTCTTCGTCGGACTCGGACGCCCCGTCGCCGAAGTCCCAGTCGATCTCTTCGATTTCGCCGTCGGGATCGAAGCTGGCGGCGGCGCTGAAGTTGATCGTCGCCGGCGCGGTCGGAGCGCTGGTCCGATCGGCGGTGATGATCGCCAGCGGGGCCTCGGTGACGATGATGTCGACGGTCGTCGCGCTGACCGCGCCGCCGTCGTCGGTCAGGGTCAGCGTGACCGTGAAGGTCCCGGTGCTGGAGAAGGTGTGGGTCGGGGCGATTTCCAGGCTGGTGGCCCCGTCGCCGAAGTCCCAGGACCGGCTGACGATCACGCCGTCATCGGTGCTGCGGTCCGAATTGAAGTCGATCGTGACCGGCGAAATGCCGGTGATCAGACTGGACGTGATGACCGCCACCGGCGGCAGATTCGTAAGTGTCCCCGTCCCGATGACCCCGCCCCCGGTTCCGGGCGTGGTCAGACAGCCGGCACCGGTCAGGGACCAGACGGCCGCGAGACAGACACTGAGACCCAGAAAACGGCCAATCCTGCCGAACATGCGGTTCTCCTGAACAATCGGTCGAGGCGGGGTTTTTCCGCATCAGAAGTATCGGGGGCCCAAAAAGTCGGTTCAACCCCTTGCCGAGGGATCCTACAATGAATCACAACGTCGCGACAGGGCCTTGGCCCGCAACCCAGTGGATGCACCATGAGACTTCAATTCCTGCTCTCGCTTGGGCTTACCGTCGGAATAGTACTTGCGGGCTGCCCCAGCGGCTCGACGACGCTTCAGACCATCCCCGGGACCGATTCAGCCGTTCCGACCTCGGATTCGACCGGCTCGCAAAATAATAGCGCGGATTCCGGGGCCCCGATTCCGGCACCGGCCGGGACCGGCAACGGGACCACCGTGGCCGGGACCACCTTCGAGGCGCAGCTCAGCCAGGCCTTCCCGGCCTGCAACGAGGTGACGAACGCGGCCCGCCTGCGGCAGGAGATCATGGGGCTGGTCAACGATGCCCGGATTGCCGAGGGGATGCTGCCGGTCGTGCACAACCAGACGCTCGAGGACCAGGCGACCCAGTATGCCTGCGAGATGATCACCTACGACTTCTTCGCCCACGACAATCCGGTCACGGGCAGCGACCTGGCGAGCCGGGCCCGCGAGTTCAACTATCGCTACCTGGTGATCGGCGAGAACCTTGCGGCCGGTCAGCCGACGGCCCAGCGGGCCTTCCGGGACTGGATGGACAGCCCCGGGCACCGGGCGAACATCCTCGACGCCCGTTTCACGGAACTGGGAATCGGCATCCGGACCGGCGGCAGCTTCGGAACCTACTGGGTCCAGGAATTCGGCCGCCCGGCGGATCAGCCGTTCCAGCCCAGTGCCGCGCCGTGAACGCAGAAGCAAGTAAGCAGGTGAGCACGTAGACGCGCGGGAACTCCACTGGTTCCTTGTGACCTGCCTGCCTGGTTACTTGGACGGGTCCGAGAACGATTCGGATCGCCTCTCGGGCGGGCAGATTCCCTTGCCTTCAACCTTTGAAATGGCATAGAGTTAGGCGAAGCGCGCCAAAGAGGCGTGCGATCGCGACGGATGCCCTCGGAGGCTGGGTCATGGTTTTTATCTGGACGCCGCAGCGGGTGCGCATGGCGGTTTACATGTTTGCCGCCTTCCTGGCTCTGTGCTAGCCGGGCCGCCGGAGACGCCGGACCGGTTTCAGCTCGAAGCGCTGGAGCCGTGGATTGAATGGCGTTTTGACCGGTCCTCGGGGCCTGGCGGTCAGAACGTCAACAAGGTCAGCACGCGCGTGACGCTGCTGCTGGATTTCGAATCCGCCCCGCCATTCACCGACTGGGAACGAGAGCGAATCCGCACCCGCCTGGGCACACGCATCGCCAAGGACGGGCTGCTGCGGGTGATCAGCCAGAGCGAACGGTCCCAGCACGCCAACCGCCAGCGGGCCTACGAGCGGCTCGTCGACCTGCTCGCCCAGGCCTTCACCCGCCAGCGGCGGCGACGCCCGACCCGACCGACGCGGGCCTCGAAAGAACGCCGCCTGGACGCCAAGAAGCGCCGCGGAGACCTGAAGAAACAACGCCGCCGCGGCCCGGAAGACTGAGGTCCCGCCCGGTTCCCTGTTCCCGCCTGCAAAGCAGCGCAAGCGGAACCGCCACGCGTGTTGCCTCCGCGCGGCGGTCCCTGGGGCGGGGTGGACATCGTTGAAGGGAGCGAAGGAGCCCGGGAGCGAGGGTCCGTGTTTTTCTCCCGGCCCGATCCGGTCCCTTCCCGTTTCGCTGGCTCCCACCCGAGCCGTGTGTTTCGGTTCTTCGAGCTTTGCCCTTGCTCGCTTCCGCCTCAGTTCCCTTCGCGGGCGGTCAGTTTCCCGAACAGGTTGCCGCCCGCCGTGCCGATCAGCGGCAGGGGCTTGAGGCTGCCGGCCCAGGCCTGGACCGCGCCGAAGACGGCGGCCGCGGTGATCGCCGCGAACATCGCGTACGACAGCAGCGTTCCCAGCAGACCCAGGGGTACCATCGTCAGGACGGTGCCGACCACGAAGGTGGCGACGAACGCGGCCACCCAGAGCGTCAGGGCCTGTACGGCGTGGAACATTGCGAACGCGCTCTGTTTCTGGACCAGCGGCACGATCAGGAAGAACGGAACGACGTACGAAAGGGTCCCGAACAGGCGGTCGTTGCCGGCGTTGGCGGTGGTGTTCGACTGGCTCATGTCTCTGCTTCTCCTGTCTGCGTTTCGTTGATCGCGACCCCGCTCGCGACCGTCTCAATCTTTCATCCGACTATCCAGCGACGGGGCCGCCACGATCGTTCTCTGTTTTTCGGATTTTCCACCGCTTGCTGCCGGACGGCCCGGTCCCCAGAATTGGGGTATGCCATCCGCCGTCAGCACGCCGACCCCGGAAGCCACCCGAAAACTGCGGGCGGCCCTGCAAGACACGTTCTCGGGAGAACTGCGGTTCGACCGGCTCAGCCGGGCGCTCTACGCCACCGACGCCAGCCTGTACGAAATCGCACCGGTCGGCGTCGCCTGTCCCCGCAGCACGGCCGACGTGGTCGCCCTCGTCCGGGCGGCGGCCGCGAGCGGTATCCCGCTGGTCCCGCGCGGGGCCGGTACGGGGATCTCGGGCGGCGCGGTCGGGGCCGGCCTGCAGGTCGACTTTTCGCGCTTCATGCATTCGATCGAACGCATTGACCCCGCGCGGCGGATCGCCAGGGTGCAGCCCGGGGTCGTGCTGGGCGACCTGAACCGTGCGCTCGCCCCGCACGGACTCGAATTCGGACCCAACGTCGCCACCGCCAGTCGGGCCACGTTCGGCGGCATGATCGCCAACAACTCGTGCGGGTCGCACTCGGTCTACCACGGCCGGACCGTCGACCATGTCGCCGCCCTGACGGTTGTGCTGGCGGACGGCAGCGTCGAAACCTGGCAGCAGCAGCCGACGCCCGAGCTCCAGGACGGAAGCTGGGGCCAGGTTCCGCTCTACTTCCGCGAGCACGGCTGGCCGCGGTTCGAAGGCACCGCCCCGAGCGCCTCCACCCCGCACGGACAGAACATCCTGGTGCACCTCGAACGCATCCGGACCGAACTGCACGCCGAGGTCGCCGCCCGCTATCCGCGCGTGCTGCGCCGCAACGGCGGCTACGCCCTCGACCGGCTGTGCGCTTCGGCCGTGCCGAACCCGGCCACGATTCTCTGCGGCAGCGAAGGGACCCTCGGGCTGGTCGTGGCGGCCGACGTGCACCTGGTTCCGCTGCCGCCCGCCCGGGCGCTGGTGGTGCTGCACTTCGACAGTCACCTGGATGCGGTCGCGGCGACACCGGATCTGCTGCGACATGATCCGGCCGCGGTGGAACTGGTCGATCAACTGATTCTCGAAGCGGGCGCGCCAGAGGTTCCGGCCGCGACGCGCGACGCGTTCCTGGTCGGCATGCCGGCCGCGATCCTGGTGTGCGAGTTCTTCGCCTCGGACCAGGCCGCGCTGGAGGCTCGCCTGGGGCAGGTGCTCGCGGACGTGCGGCAGCGCGGGTTCGAGCCGGTCCGGGTGGTGCGGGACGCCGGGACGCAGGCGGCGGTCTGGGACATGCGGAACCGCGGCTTCGGCCTGCTGACCTCGCGCCCCGGTGACGATCAGCCGCACGAGTTCATCGAGGATGCCGCCGTGGCGCCGGAACGGCTGGCCGATTACATCCGCGACCTGGATGCGGCGATGGCCGAGGAGGGCGTCACCGAAGTCGCGCACTACGCGCACGCGAGCGTCGGGGTGATTCACGTTCGTCCGGTGCTGAATCTGAAGCGGCCGGCGGGTGCGGTGCAACTGCGGCGGGTGGCCGAGCGGACGCTGGAACTGGTGCTGCGGTACGGCGGGGCGATGACCGGCGAGCACGGCGACGGCATCGTCCGTTCGGAGTGGCTCGGGCAGCAGTACGGGCCGCGGATCCTGGCCGCGTTCACGGAGATCAAGCGGGCCTTCGATCCGCTGGGCATCTTCAATCCGAACAAGATCGTCGATCCGCTGCCGATGGATGCCCGCCTGCGGCGCCCGCCGCGCGAGACCGGCCTGCCGGTGCGGCCGGTGTTCGACTATGGCGGTCACGCGGGTCCGGGGGCGCTGGCGGGCATGTGCAGCGGGGTCGGGCAGTGCCGCCAGAAGCAGGTCGGCACGATGTGTCCGTCGTACATGGCGACGCTGGACGAACAGCACACGACCCGGGCGCGGGCCAACGCGCTGCGGGTCGCGCTGGCGGACACGAAACTGCTGGACGGACTCGCGGACGATGCGCTCGCCGACGTGATGGATCTCTGCCTGAGCTGCAAGGCCTGCAAGAGCGAATGCCCGACCGGGGTCGACATGGGCAAGCTCAAGGCCGAGTGGCTGCACGCCCGGCACGCCGTCCGCGGCGCCACGGCCGCGGAGCGCTTCTTCGGCCACGCGGGTGAGACCACGCGCTGGGCCGGACGGTCGCCGGGGCTGGCGAACTGGCTCGCGGCCCGGCCGCTGGTGCAGGCCGGTCTGGCGCGCTGGTTCGGGCTTGATCGCCGGTTGCCGGCGCCGGTCTTCGTGGACGAGTCGTTTCAGTCGTGGTGGCGCCAGCGGACGCCGCCGCGCGGCGGTTCGGCCGGGCGGGTGCTGTACCTGGCCGACACGTGGATGAACTACCACCAGCCGCAGGTCGGGCGGGCGGCGGTGCGCCTGCTCGAGGCCTTCGGGTTCGAGGTGATCGTGCCGCAACTGGGCTGCTGCGGTCGGCCGCTGATCGGCAAGGGGTTCCTGGACGAGGCGCGCGACCGGGCCGAGGACAATCTCTGGCGTCTGGAGAAGGTGCTGGGTGACGGGTGGATCGTCGGCAGCGAGCCGAGTTGCGTGTCGATGCTGCTGGACGAGTACCCGGCCCTGGTTCCCGGCGAACCGGCCCGGCGAATTGCCGGGCGGACGCGGATGGTCGAGTCGCTGCTGGTCGGGCGTATGGGGGAACTGTCGTCCGGGCCGTTCGAGGCGGTGCCGCCGAAGGAGGTTCTGCTGCACGGGCACTGCCACCAGAAGGCGCTGCTGGGGACGGCGGACACGATCAACCTGCTGAACGCCGTGCCGGGGATCCGGGCGACGGCGCTGCCGACGGGCTGCTGCGGGATGGCCGGTTCGTTCGGGCACGAGGCCCGGCATTACGAGGTGGCGCGGGCGGTCGGCGAGGAGCGTCTGTTCCCGGCGGTCCGGGGGCGCGGGTCGGCCGAAGTGGTGGTGACCGGCTTCAGTTGTCGCGAGCAGATTGCGCATCACACCGATGTGGTTCCGCGGCACGCGCTCGAAGTGGCGGCCGAGGGTCTGGCGGTGCCGGTCGGCGGCTGAATTCCGGGCGGGCGCCCCGGCGGACGGGCAGGCGGCGCGGTACACTGGCGGATGACACGCGCACTTCTGCGTGCAGGAGTCGATTCATGCACCAATTGCCGAGTTCGATCATTCCCCTGCTCGAGATGATGAAGAAACTGGGGGCCAGCGACCTGCACATGAAGACCGGGCTGCCGCCGGTATACCGGATTGCCGGGGCGCTGCGAAGGACGGACATTCCGCCGCTGGATCCGGACGGCGAGCAGATCGAAAAGCTGATGCGTGAGATCATGCCCGAGCGGCGGGCGCACCTGTACGACGAGAAGGGCGCGCTGGACTTCAGCTACCACCTGCCGGACGGGGATCGCTTCCGGATCAACGTGCTGCGGGCGGGCGAACACATGCACGCCGCGGTCCGACGGGTCAACGCGGTGATTCCCAGCTTCGAGGACCTGCACCTGCCGCCGATCTATCGCAAGGTCGCGCAGGAGGCGCACGAGGGACTCGTGCTCGTGGTCGGCGTCACCGGCTGCGGCAAGAGCACGACCATGGCGGCGATGCTCGACCACGTCAACGCGACCCGGCCGGTGCACATCATCAGCGTCGAGGACCCGGTCGAGTTCCTGCTGAAACCCAAGAAGGCGATCATCAGCCAGCGCGAAATCGGGCTCGACCTGGAATCCTTCGCGGACGGGCTCCGCTCGGCCGTGCGGCAGGATCCCGACGTGATCTTCGTCGGCGAACTGCGCGACCGCGAGACGATCACCGCCGCGCTGCAGGCGGCCGAGACCGGGCACCTGGTCTTCGGAACGCTGCACACGGCCGACACGATGCAGACCCTGACCCGCATTCTCGAATTCTTCTCGCACGACGAGCACGAGTTCATTCGCAGCGCGGTCGCCAACTCGCTCCAGGCGGTCTTCGCCCAGCGCCTGCTGCCGGCCGCGGATCCGAAGATCTCGCGGGTTCCGGCCACCGAGGTGCTGCTGGGCGAGCCGATCGTGACCGACAAGATCCGCAACGGCGAGGACGAGGACCTGCCGGCGGTGATCGCTTCGAACGAAGAGGGCGGGATGCACTCGTTCACGCGTTCGCTGGTGCGGCTGTACAACGAGGAACTGGTCTTCCTCGACACGGCGATGGAGTACGCCCCGCACCGCGAGCAGCTCGAGAGCGAGATCCGCGGCATCAAGACGACGGCCCAGAGCCTCGTGCACCGCGTGAAACGTCGCGACGGCGGTTAATCCCCGCCTCGCCAGCAGCTATACTGGTGCGGACCAATCACCAGGAGCTGTAGACGATGTCATTTCTCGCCCTGGTCGCCCTGCAGGCGGCCGTGCTGAGCGTGTCGGCCGACGCCGACCCGAACGCCCGAGCGCCGCGCCCCGCGGGGCCGGTCCGGCACGCCACCCTTACCATCGACACGCGCCAGGTCGAGGCGGTCCTGACGCCGGTCCGGATCCTGGCCGCTGACGCGCGGATCGTGCTCGGCCAGCGCGACGGCGCCGATCTGCCGCTGGCTGTCGGGACGGATCTGCGGATCTGGCGCGGCACGCTGCCCGCCTTCCCGGACGGACGCGTCTTCCTGGTCGAGGGGCGGCGGACGATCGGCACCGTCGACCTCGGAACCGCCGGCGGACGCTTCGTGCTGCGCGCGGGCGAGGGCGGGCTCTCGGCGCGGCCAATGGTCGCGGCGCCGCACGGCCTGCCGGTGCCGCTGTGCGGCGTGGTCGATGCCGAAACGCAGCCGGTGGTCAGCCGTGGCGCGACCGAACTCGTTCGGCCGGACACGCGTCTGCTGCGGCTGGCGATCGAGACGGACTACGAGCTGTACAGCCTGTTCGACGACACCGAGGCGGAACTGGCGTACCTGCTGGAGATGTACGCGGCGGTCAGCGAGATCTTCGTGCGTGATGTCAACACGCGGATCGAGCTGACCTTCATCCGCCTGTGGACGCAACCGAACGACCGGTTCAACCAGCCCGATCCGCTCGGCATCTTTCGCCAGCACTGGCAGAACAACATGAGCCAGGTGCCGCGGGACCTGGCCCAGTTCTGCAGCGGGCGGCGGGATCTGCCGTACGGCGGGGTGGCCTACCTGTCGGGCATCTGCAACAGTTCCGGCTACTCGGTGACGGGCTACAACCTCGGCTTCGTCTACGACCCCGAGCAGGTGCACGGTTACAACCGCGACATCATCATCAACGCGCACGAACTCGGCCACAATTACGCGGCCCGGCACGCGCACGACTACGGCTACGACACCTGCGACGAGCCGAGCGGGGCGCCCGAGCGCGGCACGATCATGAGCTATTGCGGGCAGACCCGCAGCGGCGGGGACGGGAACATCGACCTGCGGTTCGACAGTCGCATCGCCAGCGTGATGCGGAATTACGCGTCGACGACCTGCCTGGCGATTGACTGCGACACCGACAGCGTGCCCGACCCGGGGGCCGCCCCGGACGAGAACGGCAACGGCGTGCCGGACGGGTGCGAGGACTGCAACGGCAACGGCGTGCTCGACCCCAACGACCTGGCCGGCGGCGGCAGCGTGGACGTTGACCTGGACGAGGTGCCGGACGAGTGCCAGGCGGACTGCAACGGCAACGGCCTGCCGGACCGCTACGACATCGCCTTCGGCCTGGCCGAGGACCTGGACTTCAACGGCGTGCCCGACGGTTGCCAGACCGACTGCGACGGCGACGGGACCGCGGACCTGGTCCAGATGGAAGGCGACATGCAACTGGACCTGAACCGCAACGCCGTGCTCGATGCCTGCGAGGACTGCGACGGCGACGGCACGCTCGACGACGCGGCCCTGGGCGGGGCGTACAACGTCTGGATGGGCGTTCACCAGGAGGAACGGATCTACGAGTTCCACGCCCGCAGCGGGGTCAAGGTCACGACCGGCCCGGCGGTCGGCATCGGTCACACCAACGACCTGCAGATCACGTCCGACGGGCGGATCCTGGTCAGCGACGGGCCGAACGCGCGGATCGTCGAACTCGACGCCGACGGCGCGTTCGTCCGTGACCTCGTCACTCCCGGCGCGGGCGGCCTGCAGAATCCGAAGGGCATGCTGCTGCGGGACGACGGGACCGTGCTGGTGGTCGACAAGCCCGCCCCGGCGGTGCGGCGGTACGACCTGGCCAGCGGGGCCTACCTCGGAGAGATGGTGGCCGCGGCGGACCTGGTTGCGCCGTTCGGGATCGCGGCCTCTTCGCGCGGGACGTTCTGTGTCAGCGAGCAGGACGGGCGCGTCCTCGAGTTCGACGCGGGCAGCGGCGCCCTGGTCCGCGAACTGGTCACCCTGGGTGACAACGGCGGCCTGGCGAACCCGCACGGCCTGCTGTTCACGCCGGACGGGCGCCTGCTGGTCTGCAGTCGCGACACTGACCAGGTGCTCGAGTACGACGGCGACAGCGGCGCGTTTCTGCGGCAGTTCAACAACGGCGGGACGGCCAATCGCCTGACGCTGAATCAACCGTTCGGCATTCGGCTCGGGCCGGACAACGACATCTACGTCAGCCGCCACGGCGGGCACGACCACAACGACACGGGCGGCGGGCACCTGCACCTGACCGACGCGCGGATCTTTCACTTCGATCTGGAGTCCGGCAACTTCGTGCGGGCCTTCGTGGTCGGTAACGACAACAGCGTCGGGCCGGCCAACGCGTTCGCGTTCGTTCCCGGGCGGGGGATGGACTGCAACTTCAACCAGATTCCCGACAACTGCGAGATTGCCAGCGGGGCGGTGCTGGACCGCAACGGCAACGGCCTGCCCGATTCCTGCGACTGCCTGGGCGATGTGAACGGCGACCTGGTGACCGATATCTCGGACCTGGCGATCCTGCTGGGGAACTTCGGCCGGAAGCCCGCGGGTCCCGCGGACGGCGACCTGAACGGCGACGGCGGGGTCGACCTCAGCGACCTGGCGCTGCTGGTGCAGGCCTACGGCGTTCCGTGCCTGACGCCAGTTCGCTGATGCGGTCGACAGGTGGAAGCGTGAAAGGGTGAAAGCGGTTCGGTTCCGCTCTCACCCGTTCACATGTTCACGTTTTCACCGCCTCACGGTCCCGGTGTTACGGCGACTTCCGCGCTTTGCAGGAAGAAGACGGTGCCGTCGTCGATGCCGTTCAGCATGCTGGGGGCGGTGGTCCGGTCGATCATGATTTCGAGGTCGCCGCCCTGGCGGAAGTCCTGCAGGTCGGCGGCCGTGAAGGTCTGCGTGCCGGTGTCATCCTGCGGGCCGAACGTCTCGGTCGTCGTGGTTCCGAGCAGTGTCTGCCGCAGGGTGATCGTGACGGTCGCGTCGGTGGCGACCGGCCAGGTCAGCGTGAAACCGCCCAGCGACGCGTCGCCGCCGTCGGCCGGGGTGGTGATCATCAGCGTGCCGGGCGAGGCGACCGTGTCGCGGAAGACGCCGCGGGTCGGTTCGCGAACGGCGATGTCGTAGCTGTCGGTCTGCATGACTGCGCCGGTCAGTGTTCCGGTCCGCTGCTCGGTCAGAGCCGTGTCGTTGATTTCGACCGACTGCCCGTCCTCGAGCGCCAGCGCCGCCCCGGATCCGCTCCGCAGCGTGGCCGTGATCTCGGCGGTGGTGCCGTCTTCGCGGATCTCGATGGCCAGACCGGCCTGGTCCAGCGGGATGCCGGTGACGATGCAGCCGACGGTGGCCGCGATCAGCAGGCCGGCGGCGCTAGGCAGCAATCGTGAGCGTGAATTCCTGGGTGATCGTGGTCGACGGATCATCGCTGTCCTCTGCTTGAATCGTGAAGGTGGCTGTTTCGGCCGTCGTCGGCGTACCGCTGATGACGCCGGTGCTGGTGTTCAGGCTCAGTCCCTCCGGCAGCAGACCGTCGCTGACGGAGAACGTGATCGGCGCCCGCCCGTCCACGGTTTCGATCGTCGCGGTATAGGCCACGTCGACCTGTCCGTCTTCGAGCATCGTGGTCTCGAACGCCAGCGGCTGCGGGCGGATCACCAGGGTCAGGTTCGCGATCCGCTGCTGCTGAGGCTGGCCGGAGTCGGTCACGGTGACCTGCAGGGCGATCGCAGGATTGGCGATCACCGGGGTCCCGGAAATCACGCCGGTGGTGGCGTCGAACGTCAGGCCGGCCGGAAGCCCGACCAGGCTGAACGTGAACGGCATGACGCCGCCGGTGGCTGCGATCGGTTCGGAATACGCGACGCCGACCTGGGCGGTGGCCAGCGTGCTGCTGACCGCGAGGCGTTCGATGATCTCGACGCTGTAGCTCTGTTCGCCGAACCGCGTGAACAGTTGCTGGTCGGAGACCTGGACCGTGAAGGCGAACGTTCCGGCCGCGGTCGGAAGTCCGCTGAGCAGGCCGCTGTCCTCGTCCAGGGTCAGTCCGGTCGGCAGGCTGCCGCCGGTCAGCGACCAGCGGGCGGCGTCACCGTCCTCGACGGAAAGCTGCTGCGAATAGGCCCGCAGTTCGACGCCCCGGTCCAGTTCGGTCGGCAGGACGACAAGCGGGGGCAGCGGACAGCCGGTCAATACGATCAGGGCGGCCGGCAACAGTGCCGCCGCGAGGGCAGAATTCATGCGCATGCGCCAACACTCCTCTACAACCTGCTGGATCATCGGGGGACCCCGGGTGCGAATCAAGCGCCGGTTGGCGTCTCCCGGTTTTCGATCCCGAGCAGGCCGCCCAGCAGATCCGAGGCCTGGTCGAGCAGTCCGATCAGCCCGCGGATCAGCCCGGGCGTCAGATCCGGCCGAGGCGCGTAACCGATCGCCTGGCGCAGCGGGCGCAGCCAGCGCTCCGCGCCGCCTTCCAGAACCATGCCGTCGAGCGAAAAGACACTGACCCGGTCCACACCGGCCAGGCGGGCGGCCGCGACGTCGGCGAGCAGCGGCGCGAGGTCGCTGTAGCCTCGGGGCACCAGCAGGCCGGGCGTACCGACGTTGCCGACCGCGACCCCGGCCCGCTGGCCGAACAGGTCCCGGGCGGTGCGGGCGTAGCTGGTGACGAACTCGGCCGAGAGCGGCAGGCCGAACAGTTCGATGAAGAACGGACGGTAGGTCATGACGGTGACCTCGTCCCAGGGAATGCCGTCGAGCGGGGTGTCGAACAGGTCCTGGATGGTGGCGTCGCCGTCGGCCTGGTCGTCGAGCGTCCACGGCAGGGTGGCGACCATGACCCGCAGGTCGCGGGCCTGGAGGCGCTCGACCAGTTGCCGCAGTTCGGCCCGGGCGGCGACGAATGCGGGGCGGTCGACCTGGCGGATGAGTCGCGGCAGTCCGTTCGGGTCGCCGGTCCGCAGGGCGCGCGCGGTGGCGAAGTCGGGTTCGAGGTCGAAGATCAGCCACGACAGCCGGATCGATTCCGTCTCGGCCTGTTCCAGGAGGGCGTCGGCGAAAGCGGCGAAGGCGCTGATGTTCCGCTCGTTCAGCCAGGTGCCGTCGTCGGGCAACTGCAGCCACGGCCGCAGTTCGACGCCGGCGAGGTCAGCCTGGCGGCAGAGTTCCCAGAACGTCGGGCCGAGTCGGTCGGGCGTGACGGCCACGTAGACGGCCGCGTCGTGCGCCGCGAGTGTCGGCAACTGCCGGCGAACCTGCTCGTACGGCAGGAACTCGCTCCAGACGGCGAGGTGCGTCGGGGGCGGCGTCACGAAGCAGCCTGCGACGAGCAGCAGCAGGCCGCCCAGGCCGGTATGAAGCGACGTGCGAAGGTTACGGTGGCTCACCTGTGAGACCTTTCTGCGGGGCCGGGACGTGGAACCGTGGCGGCGGCGTGGGGCCGAAGGGCGGCGAAGGCTGCCTTCTTGACTGCTATGCGCGTTCACGTTTTCGCGCGGCCCCGAGACGGACCCGATCCGCCTGACTCGACTTAGTGTATCGTTTCCACAGTGAGCGACGCAGCGGGAGGGAGTGCAGATGCTGGGCGCGTTGGTGGACTGGCTGTTCGGGAAGGATGAGCGGCGGACGGATGAACTGCCCGAGCCGTTTCCCGCGGACTGGCGGCGGATTCTCGACGGTGATGTGCTGCACTACCGGATGCTGCCGCGCGACGAGGATCGGGCCCAGCTCGAGCGCGACGTGTACTGGCTCGTGCGGCAGAAGACCTGGACGCCGATCGACCTGGAGATCGACGACCGCAAGCGGGTTGTGATCGCCGGGTACGCGGCGCTGCTGCTGAATCGTCGGCTGGACCTCGGCGTCTATCCGCGAACGCGCGAGATCATCGTGCGGCCGACCTCCTACAACGAGGCCTACAAATCGCACGGCCCCGGCGTGGTCGGCGCCAACCGACTGGGCGAGGCCTGGTATCGCGGCCCGGTCGTGCTGGCGTGGAGTGCGATCCGTCCGCTGCTGGACCGGCACGCCGACCGGCACAACGTCATCATCCACGAGTTCGCCCACAAGCTTGATTTCCTCGACGGCTCGACCGACGGAACGCCGCCGCTGGAGAGTCGGGTCGACCTGCTCGAATGGGCCCGCGTCTTCACGGCCGAGTTCGACGCGCTGGTCGCGGCGGCCGACAACGGAACCCGGACGGTGCTCGACAAGTACGGGGCGACCAACACGGCCGAGTTCTTCGCCGTCGCGACCGAGGCGTTCTTCTGTTTTCCCCGGCGTCTGCAGCGGGAGCACGGTGCGCTGTACGACTGCCTGCGGGACTTCTTCCGGCATGATCCGGCGACTTGGCCCGGGTGACGGCCGCGGTTCGCTGCGGCGGGTGTCGGGCGGGGTTCTCAGTCCGCGTTCTTCCGGACCAGCAGCAGGCCGTCGCCGATCGGGACGAGGCTGCAGGTCACGCGCGGGTCGCTGCCGACCTGCTGGTTCAGTTCGCGGATCGCGAGGGTTTCCTCGTCGCTGCGTTCCGGTTCGAGAATGCGTCCGCTCCAGAGGGCGTTGTCGACGGCCAGCAGTCCGCCGGGCCGGAGCAGCGAGAGGGTCTGTTCGTAGTAGGCGGTGTAGTTCTGCTTGTCGGCGTCGATGAAGGCGAAGTCGAACGTGCTGCGCTGCGGACCGTCGGTCAGCGTGGCGAGCGTTTCGAGCGCGGGCGCCAGGCGCAGCGTGATCCGGTCGTCGAGTCCGGCCCGCTGCCAGTAGCGGCGGGCGATGTCGGTCCACTCGGCGCTGCGGTCGCAGGCCAGCAGGCTGCCGCCGGGGGCGAGGCCGCGGGCGATGCAGATGGCGCTGTAGCCGGTGAAGGTTCCGATTTCGATGGCCCGGGTCGCCCCGCACAGGCTGACCAGCAGCGTCAGCAACTGGCCCTGCTCGGGAGAGATCTGCATGCGGGCCTGCGGCAGTCGGGCGGTCTCGGTCCGCAGGGCGGCCAGCGTGTCACACTCGCGGACGGTGGTTCGCAGCAGGTAGTCGCGAATCTCCGCGGACAACGTAAACGTAGACGCCGACATGGACAGGCTCCGCACGACCGTGAACCGGGCGGCCGCCGCCGGTTCGCGGTTGGTTGTCTGTTGCTTGCGGGAGGCAGTGTACCTCGCGGCGGCGGGGCCCGCGCGGCGGGTCGGGTCGGGGCGCAAAGCAATGCAGGTGCGCGAGTCGTGAAACTCGCTCACCTGCATCCGGGCTCCGTGGCAGTGCTGGCGGTTGCCAGCCTACCGGCGGCGAAAACGTCTGCGGGGTCGGACCGGAATCGCATCCGGTCGGGGGGCCTGTCCGGGGGTCAGGCTGACGGCAATCCGCAGCCAGATCGCGAAGGTTCCCAGCAGCAGGGCGGGGACCGTCAGCGACGGCAGCGGGATGAACTCGCGTGTCAGGGGGGCGAAGGCGGCGACGGTGCCGAGTACGACCGTCAGCAGCAGTGCCAGAGCGATTTGCATACGCGTTGCCTCCTCGTGCCGGGACGCGGCAAACCTCCACGGCACAGGATGCTAGGCGTCACCGGGTGACGAAGGCAAGTCGGCGATCGCGCGATAAGTTGTTTCGGGGAAGTGGCTTGCGGGAATCTCTCTGTTTATGGGACGGGGGCTGAGTAACCAAGTAAGCAAGTAAGCAGGTAAGCAAGTGAGCAAGTAACCAAGTGAGCAAGTAAGCAAGTGAGCAAGTCACCAAAGTGCGCACGTAAGCGGGTGCGCAAGTTGGCAGGTTCGGGCCTGTGGGGCGGCGCGTGTCAGCCGTGGGTGGCCGTGAACTGGGTGGCGATCCAGTAGCAGCCGATCGCGATGGTCAGGGTGCAACTGCCGCCGAGCAGCAGTCGGTAGGTGCGGTCGCCCATGGTGCGGAGCGAGGCGGCGATGCGTCCCATTGCCCAGGAGAAGGTGGCCATCGCGAGGATCGCGCCGATGCCGTAGGCGAAGACGTAGGTGGCCGCGTCCCAGCGGGTGGGCAGCAGCAGGGCGGGCAGGACGCCGAGCAGGTGCGACGTGCCGGCGAGTCCGTGCAGGGCGCCGATGCCGAGTGCGCTGTGCGAGTGGCTGTGGTCGACGGGGTGTTCGTCGCCGGGGCGGTCTTCGTGGACGTGGATGTGGGTATGCCGCTGGCCGTCGTGTTCGTGCACGTGGCTGTGGACGCGGGTGGCGAACATGCGTCGCAGGCCGACGAGGCCGATGGCGATCAGGACGAAGCCGACGAGTCGCTCGCCCCAGGTCGACATCAGGTCGATCGGCAGGGCTTCGCGGAACAGCAGGGCGAGCAGCGCGAGGACCCAGACGCCAGCCGAGTGCCCGAGTCCCCAGAGGAGCCCGAGTCGCCAGGTCGCCCGCCGCTGATCGACCGCCAGCGGCGCGATCGCAGCCAGGTGATCCGGCCCGGCCAGCACATGGGCCCCCCCGGCCGCCAGTCCGGTGAGGAGAGTGATGAGGATGTTCATGGGTGCCATCGTACGAGGGCGGGTTTGCGGCGGGAAGGGCGGCGGTATCGGAGGTTGAGGGAACCGAGCGCGGTTGGCCAACGGCGGGACAGACCTGTTCTTAACGCGCCCGGCAGGACTCGAACCTGCAACCCTCGGTTCCGAAGACCTGTCGGGCGCTGCAAGGGGGGGAAGACCGGCCTAAGACACTAGCGGACGGGCGATGCCGCTAAGTGAAATCCGGGCAGCGGCTTAGCCGACACTCGGTCCGCGTGGTGAATCGGTGGCATCTGCTGGCCGGGCTCGCCCTGCCATCCGTTGCCGGAAAGCAAGTGGCAAACAATCGGCAAACCAGATTGCGGCCGCAGGGCTATGCTCCGGAGTTAACCTCCACATCGACGGCTACCGGCCCGAAGAAGTTGAACGAAATCGAGAAGCTGACGCGATCGCCTCGCTTGATGGCGTTCCAATCGTCGCTGGATAGGCTTGTTTCTGAAAGGTAGATCGAGTGTGGGTCACCATCACGTCTTACCCATCCGTGGTTCGTCTCGACTGACTCGATTGGACCCGTAAAGCGAGCCGACACACCCGCGCGCAACCATGGCGATCGCGGCTGCCGACGCCGAGTCAGAGGCGCGCGCCGCAACTCTGAAAAACGGCTCAACGCTTCCGTAACCTTCCCGTTGATATAGAGCTGCCTCGCGTAGAACAATTGCGCCGAGTAGTTGCTGTCCCCTTCGATAAACGACTTCCGAAACGCAGCTTCAATTCTGATCGGATCACCCTGTCGAGCGTCGACGATCTGTGCGAACAAAAAGTTGAGTTGTTTATGGTGCGGCTCGACTTCTAGGGCATTGGTGAGTAGACGCTCAGCCTCCGCCAGTTTTCCTTGTTGAAGCCAGAGTTTGCCAAGCCGAAGGATGAGGTAGGGGCTTGCTCCTGGTGCCGACGCCGCGCTCACCAACGCGTCTGCTGCCCTGGTCTCGTCGCCCAGCAGCGTCGCAAGCCGAGATTCGGCGTCTAGGAGATAGTTGTCCTCCGGGAACTGCTGAAGCCCTGCGTCCAGCAAGCTCTCGGCGTTCCTGACCGCCTCCGCCGTCTCCTCTGCCAAGGTCTCCAGGTCCTCTTTGATTGCGTATTCGAGACGACATAGCTCAATCTTAATCGCTGTGTGAATCGCGTACGCGTCTCGCGATTTCCGCTCCAACAGTGGCACGATCAGTTTCCGCGCGTGCTGAAGATGTCCCTCTCGTGCGACGCGGCTTGGAGCGAGGACAGCTCTGCGCAGCTCAAGCTCAGCGAACTGGTGTGCAACATTCGAGTTTCCCGGCAACATTCGCTCCGCCTCGCCAAGAAAACGAGCAGCCGCCGCTAGGTCGCCGTCGTCCGCGCGTACCTCGAAGATCGCACGTTGCAGAAGCAGGTTCCCCTCTTCTGGCGCGATCTTGATTGCAGCATCGTATACCCTACGCACGAGGTCTCGCTCCCCAAACAGCTCGATTAGAACTCGTGCTTTCACCATTTGAGTAAAGGCGCGCCTGTCCGTCTCGTAAGAGACGTTCAGCGCCCCGAGGATGTGCATGAATCGCTCGAACCGGAGTTGTGGATCGACAAGGACCTGCTGGCACACAAGCTCCGCAACGTGCCGATGGCGCGCCGAGTACTCGTAGTCGTATCCGCGGAATCCAAGCTTGGCAGATACCACGTGCTCAAGAGGCTTGAAGAAGTTCTTCTCGAATGCTTCGAACGTAATCCCGTGGATTCGAGAGACCAGTCCGGCCCGAACCGGGGTACCGAGCCAGTTCAGAAAGCAAACCGTCAGGTACATCCGCTGCGCCGCAGCGGGCAGGAGTGCATTGTACTCATCGTGCACGATCTCCTCGAAGGGCTTTCCGAGCGTAGCTTCATGTAGCGCAACCAGAAGCTGTCGGCCTGCGCGCTTACGGAGCGCATCCTCTTGCTGACCCCGAGATATGCCTGAAAGGGTACCGAGTGCGCCGTGCTTCGTGAGTCGCTCGATGAGGTCGCTGATTTCCGTGTCACTGAGGTAAGGGACGACATACTCGTCGGAGACTAAGTGATCTAGGGAGGAGGCTGAACTATAGTGCCATTCGGACGATCGCTCCGCGAGGATAAGGGTCAAAGGGATACCCCGCCTTTGTGCCATCTCGTAGATACGTCGCAGTTGGTCAACACAGTCGGCAGCGTCGTCAACGAACACGTAGAGCCGACCATCAAGCAGCCCGGCGAGCTCCTCAAACACGCTAGGTGCCGGTAGGCTCCGGCCTTCGACGAACAGGCTCACCTGATCGAAGTCACAAGCGGTCGTCCATGCGAGACGTTTCAGGAGAACTGACTTGCCTGCCCCTGCCTCCGCGCGAATTAGGAACATCTCCGGCCCCCGATCCGTCGCCTCGATGACAGTCCGCATGATGACTTTGTCGGTTAGGCCGCGCGAACAATCGAGTTCTTGTTTGATGGCCCCCCAGCTCTCTGCAAAGCCGCGGTAGAACCGCGCCGGGTCGGCTACCGGCGCGGACATCGCGGAATGTACGTAGACCGCGTCGTGCTCCAGGAAAAGCCGTGTGGCCTCAGTGAGCGCCGGCGTGCTATCGGTGAGCCGATCGAAGATGGGCAGGGCAGGGGACGGCACTGGGACAGCGCGCGCAATGCCTACTATCCGCTCGTCCAGGTGCTCTAAGAACTCGCGAAAGGAAGCGTCGATAGCCGTGATCTTCTTTGTTTCCCAAAAACGGACTTGCTCCTGCGCAGGCTCTGGCACGACTGCAAAGAACCTGGCCCGCGGCATGTCTTCCTCGGTAAGGCGAAGCAGGATCGCGCGAAGATCCGGGTCGCCAAGAGACGTGCCGACAAATACAACCGTGCACTCTGCTGCCCACTCGGAGAGTGTCGTAAACAGGCGAGATCTTCCCTTCTGATGCGTCACATACTGGTCGGGCGTCAGTATTAGGGGAACTCTGGGATCTTCGATCCGATTGATGCAACCGTGCAGCTTCAGCAACAGCACGTCTTTTGAAGAGCGACGTAAATCTTCGAGTCGATCGAAGTTGGACACCACTGGTGCGATTGTCTGATGACTGGAGTTAGCATATGCCCTTTCGATTATCAAGTCGTAGTTGAGGGTCGCAAGCCCGTGCCACTTAAAAGTTGGCAGGAGGCGATGGAACTCGGCCGGCTGAAAGGGCTGAAATACTCCCCTAACGAACTCCTGCACCCTACGGATGTCCGATTCACTGATTGAGAGTTCAGCAACCGTGGCGAGCGAGTCGTTCGCAAACCGACCACCCAAGAACTCCCTGTTTAGCATTGCCGCCAACGCGCTGGCGAGCGGAACTTCGCGTTGCTCTGGATGCTGCGCCCCCATGGACGCGCCAGCGCCAAGGACTAGGACCACCTTCCCTCGCTCAACTTGCTTCAGGAGGTACTCTGGCAATTCCATGCTGATTTGCTCTCCCGTGCGGTTTCGTGACCTGCTCGCCCGCGCTGCTCGCGATTCCAATCGATCGCACTCAAGGGGGCCAAGTGTAGCGCTTTCGACTGACACAGCAAAAGGTTTCTGCGGCAGTCGGCTTCGCCATTCTAGTCGGGCGCTCCGGTCCGGTATGGAAGACTCGCCCCAGTGAAGACTTTAGTCTGAGGACTTCCGACGCCGGCGGCAATAGCGTCTCGCTTCATGCTGGGCGAGGAGCTACGCAAGGCACGTGAGTCGGCGGGATTGACCCAGGAAGAGCTTGCGCACCGGGCCGGCATCCACCGCACGTACGTCAGCCTCCTCGAACGCGGCCGCAAGTCCCCGCCCGTCGATGTCCTCCTGCGCCTTTGCGCCGCGACAGGAGTCCGGGCCTCGAACGTGATTGCCGTCGTCGAGGCGAGCCGGACCCGCCGAAGCCGCTAAGTCTCTTCGCTCGAAGTCCTTCCGAAGGACGGCGGCCCGAGGCGGCTTTCGTGTAGACTAAAGTCATCGCCTGGCCGGGCAGTGAGGATCATTGGATGGCACGAACTCGGGTCGCGCTCGCAGGGCTGCTCATTCAAGCGTGCGCAGTGCCGTTGCTGGGCCAGGACGCCTATCTCGACTATCAGGCACAACGGATCATCGAGCAGAAGAAACAGTCTTCCGACCCGCGCGAGCGGGCATTCGCACATCAGTGGGAGAAGAACCAGCAGAGGGCCGAGGACAGCGCGCGGCGATCTGAAGACTGGCTAACCGCTGAACGCCGAGCGGAAGAGGCCAACCGCGGCCGGATGCTGATCCTGATTGGCGTGCTAGCCGCCGGGGCCATGGTCGCGACTGCAATCGGTGCGCGACGTCAACCGAAGTGCACCAAGTGTGGGGCGCAGGTTGGACCGGGATCGAAGTACTGCGCTGGCTGCGGCGCGGAAATCAACGTCGCCATGTAGACAGATAAGGGGGTAGCGTCCCGATGCGCAGTTTGGCCCTGATTGTCACTCTCGTTGGTTCATTTGGGATCCAAGTCAAGGCAGCCGACGACGAGCCGGCCGTCCTCGTGCAAATCGCATTCGAGGAAGGGACTCCGTTGGTAGACGATGCCCTGCGAGAGATCGGAACGGCGCTGAAGGAACAGAACATAGCCGCTCGAATTGAGCGTGAACCCGACTTCGATGGGAGGTGGCCAAGGAACCACTTTGAGTTCCGACCGAACCCAGCGCAACCAACTTGCGCCGCATACTGGTTTGTCGTTTCGCGATTGGATCCTGACGAAGAGTGGGCGGAGCAACAGGCTATCCAGTTTGTAATTATTGAGGCGATGAGGGCCCAGCCTGCGGAGCCCGGTCCCAAGGTGACGGAACTGGAGGACCGCAGTCTCTCAGTTTCGCTTGGCGGAGGGGGTCTTCACGTCGGCCCTTCGGCAACCGTTCAGTATGATCCCCGGTTTCGGATAGAGGGCGTTACCACCTGGTACGTTTGGCTGGATCAGCCGGAGTTTCCGGCGGAGCTGAAGCTGCACCACTGGTGCCGGACTTGGGCGAAAACAGTAGCCTCCATGGTCGCTCTTTTGGAGCGTCAGGCGGTGGAACGAGAGGCAAACCGCCTCCGCGAAGCCGAGCAATGGCGGCAAGTGCAGGAGAACTTCGAAGCGACCCAGCTAAGATCGCTCGGCCTCAGCCCTAGCGCTCTCTCTCGCCTGACCGCAGCGGAGAAGAAGACACTTGTCCGTTATGTGGATTCCATCGCCGAGGCTCTCGTAACTACACAACGCATGTTCGCCGAGTTGAAGGCCCTAGTGGAATCGAAGAACGACGCGGATCGGAAGGAACTCAAAGCCGCGCTCGAGGCTACGTCCCGGGGGCCTTGGTTCTTGATTCAAGGCGTCATCGAGGACCGGCCGTAAGCCGCTGACCAAGCGACGGTGCTAGCCGACCTCGGGGCTAGCTTCCCGCGGTAGCCCGTGCTTCGCGGAGTTGCCCCTGTCGCCAGGCCTCCGAGATATTGAGTCGGACATTCAATCCGCATCGCTCGAACTCGAAGCCCAGGTGAATCGCTGCGAGGATGAACGCGCCGTTCGTGACGTACCGCTCCGTTACCCTGTACATGTCGTGCTTGAGCCCGACGCTCCCACGGCGGCGGTTCTTGCGTATTGTCCGTCGAGCGCCGCGGAGCCACTCCTCGGCATCGGTGCATTCCTGAACGGCCTCCGCCAACCTGGCTCGGCTTTGCCGGAGTTCGGCGCGGTACTCGGCCACGGGCCGGCGATCGTTCCAAGCGCGGCCGATTCCGACCTCGTACAGGTCCGGGTGCCGTCGCATCACTGCCTGAATCTCTTCTTTCGTCACGGATCAAACCCCCTGTACAATCGAGGATCGCCGGGCCACGGGGCCGGTCTGTCGCCAGAATGCTACAGGCGACCGGCTGTCTGTCCGGGGCGATGGCGGCGGCGGATGCCGACCTTTCCGCGCAAGACGGTGCGACCAAAGGCGTTAGAGGATCAGAAGAATTTCTGGCAGGGCAGAAAAACCTAGACGCAAGAGAGGCCGGCCACGGGGGCGGCAGCATGATGCGACCCTGCGCGTCCGTGTTCCCCGCGAGACACTGCGGGCCGTGGATGAGATCGCCCGCCGCGAGGGTCGCTCCGTCTCCGAAGTGGTCCGGGCGGGGCTCGTGCGGCTGATGGCCGATGAACTCCCGCGGCTCGCGGGGCTGCTCGATGCGCCGGGGACTCGGCCGCGCACGCGCCTGCGAGCCCTCCAGATACTTCACAAACTGAACCGGGCGAATCTGCACCTGGGACCGGAGGGGCTCAAGTTGGCCCGAGCTGCATCTCCGTAACGCAAGCCACCAAACACCTCGCTGGGCACCGTGGGGGAAAGGAAATGACCAAGAAGTTCCGCGCTCTCGGGCCTGAATCACGTGCCGCAGTGAGTGACCTGTACGGATTCTTCCTACCCCAGTGGACCGTTCCGCTGGTCCCGGTGATTGGCGTTTCGACGGCGCTCGCTGCTGATTTGCGCGGCCGGCTAGAGCGCGTCAAGCTGGCTCTCCTGCGGGAAAAACCGGACGTGGCTTGGGAGGAGGCCCGGGACCCGCGGTCGGAATTCCTGACACTGATCGACTCGAACCTGAAACGGCTCTACCGCGCTCAGTGGCAAGCTGACCGTCGCAGCGCGCCGCGTCAGGCGGCGGATGTTCGCATCATGCTGAAGAAGCCGGGGCGACTGTTATCGTTGGTCGGGACATTCCTGGACAGGTACAAGACGGCCGAAGAGTTTCGAGAATGGCTGCACATCCTCGGTGATCAGGTCAAGGGCGAACCCCGTCAGGCATGGCTTGGGTACGTCGCGTTCCTCGAAGCCAAAGCCGACGAAAGCGGTGACTGCCTGGCTGGCTTGGACTACACGCACCGGCAGGTCCACAGTTGGCTCAAGGCTGAACGGAACATCACCGAATCCTGGGACGCCTGGAAGAAGAACTTCCAACGAGCCCAGACCTCGCTCAACGAGCAGTCCGAAGCACTTAGCTAGCACGAGCCGCCCGGGAATCACGAATGTCCCCTTCGGGCGCGAGTCGGCCTCTGCACCGCCTGGCGCTCGTTCCGCTTGCCGTGCAGGGCGTTCCGCGCTTGTCCCCTCCCATCCCTGCCCGATCCACCGCCCTTCAGTCGTGCTACTGTTGAGCTAGCGTTGCTCGACAAGACAAGGCACCAACGAGGGAGACTCGACATGTCACTGATGAGGATGTTGAACGCCAAGGCCCTTGCGAAGCGGCTCAGTGTGTCGGAGCGGACGATCCGCCGCTGGCACCAGGAGGGCCGCCTGCCGAAGGCAGTCCGGTTCGGCCGGACGGTGCGCTGGCGGGCGTCAGAGATTGACGACTGGCTGACGGACAACACGGAGGGCGACGCGACACCGGGGCGCGCCGAAGTGGCGGAGGCTGCCGTGCCTCTGGCCGCGCCGCGCCGCGGGCGTTCGGCCCTCCGGAGGCGGCGCACAGGAGGGGCAAGGCGATCTGTTTCTCAGAAACCCACCGGGCGATGAGCGGTCAGGAGATGACACTTGCGCGCTCTACGGACTTTGTGTCAAATTGTCAGTAGGATAGGAGCCCAAGTTGCAAGTGATGTACCCATCCAAGTACGAGCCTTTTCCCCTGAAGCTGCTGCCAAAATCGCTACGCGACTACGTCACGCAAGTCGCTGATCTCATACGGGTCGATCCGGCCGTGGTCGCCACATCTCTGCTAACCAGCGTAGGCACGGCCATTGGTCGATCGAGCCGGATACTGCTACACGCTGCGTGGGCAGAGTCGTCGATTCTTTGGACTATCATCGTTGCCGAGAGCGGCACGCGCAAGACTCCGGCGGTTAGCCTTGGACTTGCGCCGCTGGAAGACCTTGACGAGTACGCTCAAGAGCGCGAGGAGCAGGTGATCGTCTCCGACACGACGGGTGAGGCTCTTGACGAACTACTGGTGGCGAATCACTGCGTACTCTACTACCGGGATGAACTCGCTGGAATCCTCGGGTCCTTTGATCGCTACGTAAGCGGGCGAGGTGGTAGGGATGTGGCAATGTTCCTTGAACTTGATCGGCATCGACCGATCCGCGTCAAACGCAAGGGGCAGGCCCCGCTCTACGCGCCCGCAGTCCATTGCTGCGTCCTGGGGACCATCCAGCCGGGAGTCCTGAACGCTCTGTTCGGCCCCCAATACCGTGAGAATGGACTTCTTGCGCGATTCCTCCTAATTAACCCGCCGGTGCTGCCGAAAGCGGTGCCCGACACAGACCTTGACCCCTCCATCCGAGAGGCGATCTTCAAGCGTTTGGAGCGACTGTGGCTCAATCGCACTCGGACAGAATTGAAGCTCTCAGTCGCGGCAAGGGAGATCTGGAGCGCCGACTACCTTGACCACGGAAAGAGAATGGGAAGCGTTAAGAAGTCGCATCTTGCGACGTGGTCTAAGCTGGAGCGGCTAACGCCTCGAATCGCACTCATCCTCCATATGTACCGCTGGGCCGGGGGCACGCGTGAGCGTCCAGCATTAGCGGTCTCTGAGAAGACCATGCGAGCGGCTCGCGAACTCGCGGACTGGTACCGGCTGGAGACCCTGAGGGTCCTTCGGATGCTCGACGGCAAGGCCAGCGCCGACCTCGGGCGGCGCGTTTTGAAGGCTGTCGGAAGCAACGAAGTCTCCGCACGCGACATTGGCCGAGGAACAAACCTGAGCGCACAGCGTGTAGCGGCCATTGCGGAGAAGCTCGTGGAGAGCGGGCATCTGTCTCGGCGCAAGAAAGGCGGCCAAGGACGGCCTACGATGCTGTACAGCAAACCGCCCCCTACGCGAACCCGACGTTTCAGACGCGCGACAAAATGACAAAACCCCGCGGGACGGCCGTGGGTTCTACCCCAGCAACAGGAGCAACGGATGCGGAAGAGATCGAAGAGGTACCCAGGCTTGTACAAGCCGCCGAACTCGGAGTACTGGAGCTATCGGTTCACCGTGGGCGGCAAGCGGATCAGCCGGACCACGGGTGAAACGGACCAGCGGGCGGCCTGGGAGCGGGCTTCGCGGATGCGCGAGGAGCACAAGCAGCGCGCCGCTGACCCGTACCGCGAGCATGCAGACCGACCCGTTACGGAGCACGTCGCGGACTGGCAGCGGGCGCTGGAGGCGGGCGGCTGTACCGCGCAGCACGTCGATACGGTCGTCGGCCGAGTGAAGCGGCTTGTCAAAGGCTGCAAGGTCTCCCGGTTCGCTGACATCCGCCCGGCCGATGTGCAGGCGTACCTCGTCAAACTGCGGAAGGACGATGAGCGGAACAAGAAGGGCAGGGGGTTCGGCACCCGGACCCGCAACTTTTACCTCAAGGCCGCCAAACAGTTCTGCCGGTGGATGGTTGCCGAACGCCGCGCCCGCGAGAATCCACTTGCCCACCTCAAGGGCGAGCGTGGCCTCCAGGCTGACCTCCGCCGCGCCCGGGACGCGTTCTCTGAGGCCGAACTCGGCCGCCTGCTCGCTCGTGTCCCTCATCGTGGCATCAGCTATGGGCTGACCGGGGCGGAACGCGCCAGGCTCTACAGGCTCGCCGCGGAGACCGGCCTCCGGGCCGGCGAACTGCGGACGCTGACCTGGGCGGCAATCGACACCGGGCCTCAGCCGATGCTGACCGTCCGGGCCTCGTACTCGAAGAACGGCGAAGCACGCTCGGTGCCTCTGCGAGCCGAGACGGCTGCCCTGTTGGAAGCCCAGCGAGCCGGGAGCGAAGCCTCTGCCGATGCACGGGCGCTGCGGATGCCGGACCCGTGTAACCTCGCCCGCATGCTGAAGGCCGATCTCGAAGCCCTGAAGATCCCGTACCGGACGACGGAAGGGCGGTACCGTGACTTCCACAGCTTCCGGCACACGTTCGCCAGTCGTCTCGCCCGGGCGGGTACTCCGGTCAAGACCGCGCAGGATCTCCTCGGCCACAAGACCGTGGCGATGACGCTGGAGATCTACAGTCACACGGTGCTTGCCGATCACGCTGCGGCGATCGAGCGGGCCATCCCCGGGACGCCGAACCCGGTCGCGGACGCTGGCTGATGGCAAAGTCGGCGAAGTGGCAAAGAATCGGCAAACAGCTTCAGGCAGGCAGGGTTGGCCGGCTTGGAGCCTCACTCCGTAAGCTGCGGCTCTCAAGCAGTTTCTGACTGATCCCCCCAATCGCGCCCGGCAGGACTCGAACCTGCAACCCTCGGTTCCGAAGACCGATGCGCTATCCAATTGCGCCACGGACGCTCGCGATGCCTCGATTATTCCACACGCCCGCGATTTGTCCAGCCGAATCGGCGCGGGCGACTCAGGATTGATCCGGAGGGGCCGGCGTTCCGCACTCCGGACAGCGGCCGCTAAGGTTGCCGCGCAGGTCGTAGCCGCAGGCCGGGCAGCGGCCTGGGGGGTGATTGCGGTTGCGCAAGAGCCAGATGATCGGCACCAGCGCCACGAGAAACGCCAGCCAGAGCGGGGCCAGCAGCAGCCAGGCGGGCAGGTGCACGACTCAGCGTCCGGCCCTGCAGTGCGGTAAGACGCCGAACACCAGTAGACGCGCCCTGGTCAGTTGATCACCCTGGTCACTTGCTCACTGCTACCTGCTTGACTTGCTCACCGGCTTGCCTGCTTACTTCGGAACCTCAGGTGGCGGGGGCTTCGTGCTGTTCGATGGCGGCGAAGAGTTCTTCGGGGGAGGCCGCGGCCGTGATCTGGTCGCGGAAGTCCTCCATGTTCATCAGGCGGCTGATCTTGGCGAGGGCCTGGATGTGGGCCCCGGTCTGGTTGGGCGGGCTGACCAGCAGGACGACGAAGGTGACCGGGTTGCCGTCGACGCTGTCGAAGTCGACCGGGGCGCTCGGCTTGCCGGCCGCCATCACCAGGTTTTCGCAGCCGTCGCTCTTGCCGTGCGGGATCGCCAGGCCGAAGCCGATGCCGGTGGTCCGTTCGCTTTCGCGTTTCAGCACGGCCTGCAGGGCCGCGTCCCGGTCGGTCAGGCCGGCGGTGGCGGCCAGCTTGTCGATCAGCTCGGTGATCACGCCGTGCTTGTCATGCGCCTCGATCGGAACGACGATCCGCTCGACCGGCAGAATGCTCGAGATATCCATCAACTCACCCCAGGCGGGCAGGAAATTTCGTAAACCCCGGATGCTACCACTGGCGGACCGCCAACGCCAGCGGGCCCGGTCGCGGCGGGCGGCGGCGGCCCTCGCGACTCGCCCCGGGCGGCAGTATCATGCCGGGAGAATCGTCACCTTCGACGAAGGAATGGGGCAATCATGAAAAAGATCCGACTGTACACCCCCGGCCCGTGCCAGGTCCCGGAAGATGTCCTGATCGAAATGGCCCGCCCGTTCGAACACCACCGGACGGAGTGGTTCCGCGACCTGATGAAGGACGCCACCACCAAGCTGCAGACCGTCTTCCAGACCCGCAACGAAGTCCTGACCATCACCGGGTCCGGAACCGCCGCCTGCGAAGGCGCCATCCTCGGCTGCAACCCGCCGGGCTCGAAGATGCTGACCATCGAGGGCGGCAAGTTCGGGCAGCGCTGGGGCGAAATCGCCGAGCAGTACGGCCTCGACGTCATCCGCCACCCGGTCGAATGGGGCACCGCGGTCGACCCGCAGGTCGTGGCCGACCACCTCGCCAAGGACCCCGCGATCACCTGCGTGATGCTGACCCACAGCGAAACGTCGACGGCCACGCTCTGCGACCTGCAGGCGATCGGCAAGATCACCAGCGCGGCCGGCAAACTGCTGATCGCCGACTGCATCACGTCGATCGGGGCCCTCGAAGTGCGGCCCGATGACTGGGGCGTCGACGTCGCCGTGACCGGTTCGCAGAAGTCGCTGATGCTGCCGCCGGGGCTGTCGTTCGTGTCGGTCAGCCCGCGGGCGTGGGAGACGATCGAAGCCAACAAGGGCCAGCACAGCTACTACGTCAACCTGAACAAGGCCCGCAAGTCGGCCGCCAAGAACGACACGCCCTACACGCCGGCCCACGTGCTGATTCGCGGGCTGACCGTCGCCCTGCAGATGCTGGTCGACGAGGGCATGGAGAACGTCTGGAAGCGGGTCGGCGCGATGGCCGCCGCGACCCGGGCGGCCGGCGAGGCGATCGGGCTGAGCGTCTTCTCGCAGCGCCCGTCCGACAGCGTGACGGCCTTCACCGCCCCCGACGGCGTCGACACGGAAGCCGTCCGCAAGGAACTGAAGGCCCGTTTCGGGATTCAGTCGGCCGGCGGGCAGGATCACCTGAAGGGCAGGATCTTCCGCATCGGCCACATGGGGTACCTGGATTCACTCGACGCGACCGCGGCGATCGCGGCGCTCGAGCAGGTGCTGCACCGAGCCGGGCACAACTTCGAACTGGGCGCGGGGCTCGCCGCGGCACAGAAGGTCTTCGCCGAACGGCTGTAGCGACCTGCGGCCGGGAAACTGACGGAACGAACGAAAGCTGCCCGAGGCAGAGAGAGGGAAGCGTCTATGTCGCGCGACGCCAGGCCGGACCACCCGATTCACGAACTGCTCGTCAAGCGCTGGAGCCCGTACGCGTTCTCCGACCGGCCGGTCGCGGACGCCGACCTGTGCGCGCTGTTCGAGGCCGCCCGCTGGGCCCCGTCGAGCTACAACGAGCAGCCGTGGACGTTCATCCTGGCCACCCAGCAGGACCCGGGCGAGTTCGACCGCCTGGCCAGTTGCCTGGTCGAGGCGAACCAGGTCTGGGCCCGCAAGGCGCCGGTACTGGCGATCAGCGTCGCGCACATGCACTTCTCGCGGAACGGCAAGCCGAACACCTGCGCGCACCACGACGTCGGCCTGGCGGTCGCGCAACTGACGGTCGAAGCGACGGCCCGCGGGCTGGTCGTGCACCAGATGGCCGGCATCGTGCCCGACATGGTCCGGGCCAACTACCAGTTGCCGGAAGGCTGCCAGCCGCTGACCGGCATCGCGATCGGGTACGCGGGCGACGCCCAGAAACTGCCGGACTCGCTGCAGGACCGCGACACGGCCGAGCGGACCCGCAAACCGCTGGCCGACTTCGTCTACGGCGGACTGTGGGGCAACACGGCCTGGGCGATCTCCAAGACCTGATCGCGCGATGCCCGAACTTCCCGAAGTCGAGACGATCGTCCGCACCTATCGACCCAGGCTCGAAGGCCGCATCATTCGCGCCTTCGAATCGTCCTGGCCGCGGCGCGTCGCGCCGTCGGTGGCGGTCGTTCGCCGGCGGACCGTCGGACGGCGGATCACCCGCCTGCATCGCCGCGCCAAGTACATCGTCTTCGACCTGGAGGCCGGGGGGCATCTGCTGGTTCACCTGCGGATGAGCGGGCGTTTCGAATGGGCCGCCGACAACCCGGACGCCGATCGGCACACCCGCGCGATCTGGACCCTGGACGGCGACGACGCGCTCTGGTTCGTCGACGCCCGCAAGTTCGGCCGGATCGAGTGGACCGCGGATCTGGCGGCCGCCACGGCACACCTGGGGATCGAACCGCTCTCGCGCGGCTTCACGGTCGCGCGGCTGACGAGCCTGTTGCGCGGACGGGCCCGGCAACTCAAGCCGCTGCTGCTGGACCAGTCGCTGATCGCGGGCCTCGGCAACATCTACGTCGACGAGTCGCTCTTCCGCAGCGGACTGCACCCGCTGCGCAGCGCCGACAGCCTGAACGCCGACGAGCGGGCCGCCCTGCACGAGGCGATCCGGCACGTGCTGCGCAAGGCGATCCGCCGGCATGGCACCTCGATCGACTGGATCTACCCCGATGGCGAGATGCAGGACGAACTGACGGCCTACGGGCGGACCGGGCTGCCGTGCGTTCGCTGCCGGACCCCGATCGAGTCGCTCCGCGTCGGGCAGCGCGGCACGCACATCTGCCCGCGCTGCCAGCCGCGGCATCGCCGGCGGCCTCGCGGACCGAACCGCCCGGGCGGGACCCGCGTATCCAAGGGAGCCGCGCCGCGCCGGCGGCGGGCCGGAACTCGACCCTGACCAGGCGGATCCGCGATGTGTGGCATCGCCGGCATCATCAACCTCTCGTCGCGTGCGCCGATCGAGATCGACAGCCTGCGCCGCATGGCCGGGGCCCTGACGCATCGCGGGCCGGATGACGAAGGCTACTATCTCGATCCCGAGGGGCGCTGCGGGCTGGCCTTTCGGCGCCTGGCGATCATCGACCTGGCCACCGGCAACCAGCCCGCCAGCAACCACGACGGACTGGTCAGCGTCTTCAACGGCGAAATCTACAACCACCAGGAACTGCGGGCGGAACTCGCGGCCCGCGGCCACACCTTCCGGACCCGCGGCGACGCCGAGGTCATTCCGCACGCCTGCGCCGCCTTCGGGGCCGACTTTGCCGGCCGCCTGCACGGGATGTTCGCGATCGCCCTGTGGGACGAGCGGGCGGGGACGCTGCGGCTGGTGCGGGATCGCTTCGGGCAGAAGCCGCTGACCTTCGCCGAACACGATGGCCGGC
This sequence comes from Phycisphaerae bacterium, assembly GCA_030428945.1. Classification (GTDB taxonomy): domain Bacteria; phylum Planctomycetota; class Phycisphaerae; order UBA1845; family Fen-1342; genus JAUIEC01. Next base: position 89,234 of record JAUIEC010000004.1, read on the forward strand.
TGTATTTCGCCAGCGAGGCCAAGGCGATCCTGGCGCTCGACGAGATTCCGCGCGAACTGGAACCGCAATCGCTGCATCGCTACCTGGTGCTGCAGTACGTGCCGGCCCCGCACTCGATCTACCGCGGCTTCGGCAAACTGCTGCCCGGGCACCAGGTCGTCGCGACGGCCGGGGCGGGGCTCGGCGGGCAGCAGGCCTACTACCGGATTGATCGCGAGGCACTCAACCGGCGGCCCGCCACGCCGGATGACCTGCGACAGGTGGGCGACGCGCTGCGAACGGCCGTGCACGATCGGCTGATCAGCGATGTTCCGCTCGGGGCGTTTCTCAGCGGCGGGGTCGATTCGTCGCTGGTCGTGGCGCTGATGGGCGAACGGGACGGGCCGGCCCCGCTGACGTTCTCGATCGGGTTCGACGATCCGCGCTACGACGAGAGCGACTACGCCCGCCGCGTGGCCGAGCATCTCGGAACGCGGCACCACAACCAGGTCGTCACGCCGGACGCCGAGGCGGCCCTCGAGACGCTGGCCTGGCACTACGACGAGCCGTTCGCCGACTCGTCCGCGTTGCCGACCTACTACGTCTCGCGGTTCGCGCGGCAGCACGTCACGGTCGCGCTGACCGGCGATGCCGGGGACGAATGCTTCGGCGGCTACGATCGGTACCGGGCGGCGGAACTGGCCGCGCGGCTGGATGGCCTGCCGCGGGCCGTTCGTCGCGGGCTGGCCGGGCTGGCGTGGCTGCTGCCACACGGACAGGCCAGGTCGCTCTCCAGCCGCATGTATCGATTCCTGTCGGCCGTCGGGCGGCAGGGCGGCGGTCGTTACCTCGACTGGGTCAACCTCTTTCCGCCGGCCATGCTGCCCGCGGCCTACGCTGCGTCGTTTGCCGAGCAGCTTGATCTGCCTGAGCCGGTGACGTGGTTCGAAGCGCTACATCCCGAGGCGGGCGGGGTCGGGCGGCCGGCCGCGGCGGCGATGTGGGCCGACTGGCACAGCTACCTGCCGTACGACCTGCTGACCAAGGTCGACATCGCGTCGATGGCGGTCGGGCTCGAATGCCGGGCGCCGTTCCTCGATCACCGCCTGGTCGCGCTGGCGAGCCGCCTGGCCTACGCGGGTCCTGGCAAGCCGCACCTGCGGGCCGTGGGCGGCGGGCGACTGCCGGCCGAGGTCTTCGATCGACCGAAGATGGGGTTCGGGGTCCCGGTGGGTGAGTGGTTCCGCGGGCCGCTTCGGCGGCGGCTGGAAACCGAACTGCTGGACCCCGCGGGGATCTGTCTGCGCATCTTCCGCGCGTCGTGGCTGCGTGACCTGCTGGAGGGGCACACCAGCGGGCGGGCCAACCACGCCCACCGTTTGTGGGGTCTGCTGATGCTGGCGTTATGGGACCGGCGGTGGCTTCGCGGAACCGATCGCGGCGGGTGACTCAGCCTTGCCGGGAATGGTGCCGATACAGCAGGCATGGTTGTCGATCAGGACGAAATGGCCCAGTTGCTCGGCGAGACGCCGGCCGCCGAGGCGGCCCCCGGGCCGCAGCAACCGCCCGTCGCGCCGGCCGCCCGGCTGGACGTCGCGAGCCTGCCGGATGATGTGCGGCGCCTGCTGCGTCTGCGCGTGCCGGTGATCGTCCGCCTCGCCCGCCATCGCATCTCGGTCGGCCAGGCCCGCCGCCTGTCGCTGGGCCTGATCCTCGAATTCGCCAAGCCGGTGCACGAAGACCTCGAACTGCTGGTCAACAACCACGCCATCGGTTCCGGCGAAGCCGTCAAGGTCGGCGAGAAGTTCGGCCTGCGCATCAGCACCATCCGCAGCCGTGCCGCCCGCATCCGCGCCCTCGCCGGGGACGCAGCGCAGTAAGCAAGTGAGCGCGTCAGCAGGTAAGCAGGTGCGCGAGCCTGGCCGCTTCGGAAGACGCTGGTCGAGCGAGCACCTCGACCTGCTTGCCTGATGACCTGTTTACTTGCTCACTCTGCGCAGCAGCAGTCGCGGTTCCGGCAGGCCCAGCGCCGCCGCCACCGCCAGGCAGACCGCCGAACCAAGTACGAGCCCGGCCATCGTCTCGACACTTCGCTGGAGCCAGACGGCCGGGAGCGACTCGGACAGGGCGTGCAGCCAGTCGGCACTCGCCCAGACCGCGAAGGCTCCGATGCCGGCGGCCACGATCATCCGGACGGCCGCACTGAGCAGGTCGCCCGACCAGAGCGCCGCGGGCGTTCGCCGCTGCAGCAGCAGCATGCCCACCAGCACACTGATCGTTGACGTGAGTGCGGCGCTGATTGCGAAGGCGGCTTCGCGGACGCCGGGGAGCCAGATCAGCAGCAGGCTGAGCACGAGGTTGACCGGCAGCAGCACGCAACTGATCAGCAGCGGCGTGCGGATATCCCCGAGGCTGTAGAACGCCCGCAGGACGATGTGCTGGGTGCAGAAGGCCCACAGGCCCAGGCCGTACCAGACGAGGATGTGCGCGACCCGGGTCGTGTCTTCGGCGCCGAAGCGGCGGTACTCGAACAGCATCCGCACGATCGGTTCGCTCCAGACCACCATCAGGGCGCCCGCCAGCAGGCCGGCCAGCAGCGCCAGGCGCAGCGTCCTGCCGATCTCGGCCGCCCACCCGGCCCAGTCTTCCCGGTTCGCCAGGCGTGTGAAGGTCGGCAGGGCGGCCACCGCCAGCGAGATCGCCAGCACCCCCAGCGGGAACTGGTACAGTCGCTGCGCATTGGTCAGGGCCGACAGGGCACCCTCCTGCAGCGGGTAGCGAAACGTCAGGCCGAACCAGGTCGCTTCGGCCGCCCCGCCGGAGACGCGACTGAAGAGCCAGCAGACCTGGCTGTCGAGGAACGGTCCGAGGATCAGCACGCCCTGGCCGATCAGCACCGGGACCATCAGGCCGAGCACCTTGCGGACGTTTTCGTCGCGGGTGTCCAGTCGCCAGCCGACTCGCAGATCGGCCCGCGACAGCAGCGGCAGCAGCAGCAGGATCTGGACGATCCCGGCCGCGATCACGCTCAGGGCGACGCCGAAGATCTGCTCGCCCGGCGTGTCGCCCACGGCGGGTCCGAGCAGCAGGATGCCGGCGATCATCGCGACATTCAGGATTACCGGCGTCAGGGCGGCCGGCACGAAACTGCCGACGCAGTTCAGCACGCTGGAGAAGAGGGCGACGATGCAGATCGTCAGCATGAACGGCAGCATGATCGCGGTCAGCGAGACCAGCAGGCGCCGCGAGGCGGCTTCCTCGCTGGGGTCATCGCCGGCGCTCAGCCAGACGAACAGCAGGATCAACTCGAGCAGCACCACTACCGTGGTGATCGCGACCGTCATCAGGGCCAGGGCCCGGGCCAGCAGGGCCCGCCCGGCCGGGCGCCCTTGGTTCTCGAGCGTGCGGGTGAAGATCGGCACGAAGGCGGCCGCGAGGGCGCCCTCGCCGAACAGGCGGCGGAACAGGTTGGGGATCTGGAACCCGTAGTTGAACGCGTCCAGCACGCCGACCAGCCCGTAGGTCTGGGCCAGCAGCATATCCCGCAGGAGCCCGGTCAGCCGCGATGCCAGCGTGCACAGGGCGATCAGCCGCGCGGAAGACAGGACCGAGACGGGACGGGACATGCGGCGAAGTCTACCAAGAAAACCAGGGAGCGAGGGAGCATGGGCGCGAAGGCGCTGTCACGCCGGTTCCGCTCGCTTACCTGCTGCGTGCCTGCTCACTCTATTCGGTTCGGGTGACGTCCGGCTTGTAGATGCGGGCTTCCAGGGCCGGGATCCAGCGGGTCCAGTCGCTTTCCTTGTCCGGATCGTTCTCGATCGCGTTGAAGACCATGTTCAGACGGGCGTCGAGGTTGTCGAGGTAGTGCACCACGTAGGCCTCGGCCGTGGCGGGCAGGCGCGGGCTGCCATACTCGTACCGTCCGTGATGCGCGACCACGATGTGCTGCAGGGCCCGGACCACGTGCGGATTGACGGGCTTGCCGCGCTCGGCGGCCAGCCGATCGGCCCGCTGCTGAATCCAGATCGCGCCCTGCACGAGGTGCCCGAGCAACTGGCCGGAGTCGGTGTAGTCGAACGAGGTCGTGTGGGTCAGTTCCTCGGTCTTGCCGGCGTCGTGCAGGAAGATCCCGGCCAGCACCAGGTCGCGGCTGACGTCCGGGTAGCGGGGCAGGATCAGCACCGCCAGTTCCAGCAGGTTCAGCGTGTGCTCCAGCAGGCCGCCGAGGTAGGCGTGGTGGTTCGTGCGGGCGGCCGGCGACCGGCGATAGGCTTCGGCGAAGGCCGGGTCGTTGATGAACTGGCCGATCAGGGCGAGGACGTCGGCGTGCTCGATGGACCGCAGGATTTCGAGCATCCGGGACCACATCTTGTCGACGTCGTAGGGCGTGCTCGGCAGGAACTGGGTCGGGTCGAACTTCTCGTCGCTGACGCGGATCGCGTCGATGATCACCTGCGGCTTGCCCTTGTAGCTTTCGACGCGGGCCCGGACCTTCACCAGGCCGTTGGCGGGCAGGGAATCGAAGATCGACTGGCTGGCATCCCAGAAGCGGGCCACGACCTGCCCGCTCGCATCGCCCAGCACCGCGTGAATGTACAGGCCGCCGGAACTGGTCGTCCGCAGTTCCCGCTGGACCAGCAGGAAGACCGCGTCCTCCAGGCGGTCACCGGTCTGCAGGTCCGCGACACGCGGCCGGTCGGCTTGTGGGTCACTGCTCATCAGTTGTCCTGGGCGCCGGCCAGGATCCACGCTTCGAACAACGCCAGTTCGTCGGCATCCAGCGGGTCGTCGCCGAGCGGCATCTGCGCGCCGCGGGCGGGACTGTCGCTGATCATCTTCTCGAACAGGTAACTCGCGGCCACGTCGCCGGCGACGATGAAGGATTTGCCGGGCGCATCGGTGCTCTGCCCGCCGGTCATGGTGGCGTAGGCGCCTTCGATGCTCAGGTCGATCGGGACGCGCGCGTAGGCGCGTTCACCGGGTTTGTGGCAACCGGCGCAGCGGTCGATCAGGATCGGCAGCAGGTCGTCCGAGAAACTCGGCCCGCCGCCGGCACTGCCGCGACCACCGCCTTCACCTGCGCCCATGCTCTCCGACCATTCCTCGACCATCGGCTGCAGGTCGGTCTGGATCTGGCCCCAGGCGCCGAGCGCCGACGGCATCAGGGACATGCCGAACGCCTGCATCTGCTGCTCGTCGAGCGGAGTGGGCTGGGCGGCCAACTGGCCCTGGGCCTGGGTCAGGAAGTCGTTCGCGGCCAGCAGGGCCGAGTTCATCGCATCGGCGTTGTCTTCCGAGATGTTCCGCGGCAGCGCGATCCGCCACTCGCCGTTGACCTTGCGGAGTTTCAGCAGCGTCGTCGGCTGGGCGAGTGCCAGCGAGGCCTGCTGGAACGCCAGGTCGAGAGCCTCTTCGGTGCTCGGGCCGCCAGGCTGCTGCGGCATCGCGTCCATCACCCGGACCAGGTCGGGACGCAGCGAGGTGGCCGCCGCCTCGAAGCCGGCCGCGTCGGTGGTCAGCACGGCCGCGTCGTCGGCGACCAGTTCCGGCTTGACCGCGCCCTGGGCCAGTTTTCCGAGCAGGCTGACGAATTCCTGCGTGTGCTCGACGCCGGCGATGTCGGTGCCGCCGGTCTTTTCGGCCAGGGCGGTAAAGAGACCTTCGAGATTCGATACGAAGTCGTTGGCGGTATCGACGAACTCACCATCACGGAGAGCCTGGACCTGTTCGTCGACGAAGCAGTCCAGCACGAGGTCGACCTCGCCTTCCATCGCGGCCGTCATCAGGTCGGCCGACAATTCGCGGATCGCCATCTCGTCCGGGCTGCCACCCGTCGCGGCGGCGCCGCCGGCCGCGGGGGTTCCGGCATCGCCGCCGGTGAGGCCGCCTGCGCTGATCGAGTCGAACTGGGCCGGGGCGTAGCTGCTGGGATCGTTCAGGATGCCGGCGTCGACCGGTCGACCGCTGATGGGGGCGGCGGCCGGGCCGTCACCCAGCGGGCGATTGAAGGCGGTCCCCGAATCGGGTCCGTCACCACAGCCGTAAAGACCTGCCAGGCCGACAAATACGGCGGCCATCGTCACAATGCGCGTGCGAACCATGATGCCTCTCGTGTCTGGAAGGTACCGCCTGTCCGGCGACATTCGGGGCCGCGCCGGCAGCGGCGAATCACCCCGGGAAAAGCGTAGGGGCAGGTTGGGTGGCCGTCAACGCTTCGACCTGCGGCGCGGGGCCTGGGTCGGCGGTCCGGCGGACGCGGGTGCGGGCGGCGGATGGCGCGGCCGGCGTGGCGGGTGACCGGATCAGAACGACCGGTCGCGGGCCTCGATCTGGTCGCGCAGTTCGGCGGCCAGTTCGTAGTCTTCGGCGTCGATGGCTTCGGCGAGGGCCTGTTCCAGGCGAACGAGGCTGCTGGCGGGGAGTTTCTCGTTGATCTCCTCGCGGAGTCCCTCGAGCACGCGAATCTCGGCGAAGACGTCGCGCGGTTCGGGCAGCAGGTCGCCCTCGTCCTCGTAGCCTTCGAGGTTCTCGAGGTCGGTGATCGCCCGGGCGACGATCCGCAGGGCCTGTTCGAAGCGCTCCTGGTTCAGGGCGTGATAGGCCCGGGCGCGGGCGTTCATCATCATGACATAGGCCCGCTGCGTTTCGAGCGCGGTCTGGTCGTATTCGGTTTCGCCGTACTCGGCGCAGAAGTCGATCGTGCGGAGGTTGTGCTCGGTGTCGCGGGCCACGCGGGTGAAGTCTTCGAGCACGAAGAACGACAGGTACCGCTGGTAGTACTGGTGCGCTTCGTGCCGCAGTTCGCGGCAGGCGTCCGAGGTGATCGCGAACGCCTCGTCGGTCCCGTGGCGGTCGAGGTGCTGCTGCAGGCGGCGCTCGAAGTAGTGCAGCAGCGAGGGACTGCCGTACGGGCGGGTGCCGTCGGGGCGATCCTCGAGTTCGAACTGCAGCAGGCCGAGATCCACGCGGGTCTGGATCTTCTCGCGGCCGTCGACCCCGATGACCTTGCGGACCGAGATCTTGCCCGGTTCGTACTCCCAGCCGTCCAGAATGGCGTGCAGGTCGGTTTGCATGCTGGAGGTATCGGCGATTTGGCGGGCTTCTCTGAGCGGCCGTCGAGGATTGCCCCCGGCCGGCGGTCTCGCTAGCGTACCGGCATGCGCGTAATTGCAGGCCAATACCGAGGGTTACGGCTGGACGCCCCGGACGGCGACCAGACCCGCCCGATCACCGATCGGGTCAAGGAATCGCTCTTCAACGTGCTGACGCATCGGCTGGGCGAGGACGGGATGTTACCGGACGTCCACGTCCTCGACCTGTTCGCCGGGGCGGGCTCGTACGGGATCGAGGCCCTCTCGCGCGGGGCCGCCTCGTGCCTGTTCGTCGAACGCAACCGGCGGACCCTGAAGACCCTGCGGGCCAACCTCGCCCGCCTGCACGACGCCGCGGCCACGATCGCGACCGAGAACGTCTGGTCGATGCGGATTCCGCCCGCGCCCGACGAGGGCGGGTACGGCCTGGTCTTCGTCGATCCGCCCTATCGCGATGTCGACGGTCGGCCGCGGGTGCTCGACCTGCTGGAACGCGTCGCCCCGAAACTGCGGCCGGGCGGGTTGCTGGTCTTCCGCTGGGAGGTCGGCTCCCCGGTCAACCTCGAGGATCTGCAGGACCTGGCACTGGTCGAGGAGCGGACCTGGGGACGGATGGCGATCGCATTGCTCGGTCATCCGGCCTGAAGTCGATTGGTCGTTGGCAACCCTACAGCCGGACATTACAGTCACGGTTCACGAGTTTCTGATACCAGGTCTGCAAGGCAACAGTAGGCGCGGGCAGGGATCGCCACGTCGTTTCCCGGTCCGCGACGAGCGGCGGCAGGTGACAGGCCCGACGCGGGGCACCGACGGCCCGCTCGCGGTCGCACCTTCGCCGACGCAGGCCGGTCCGTCCGGTCTTTCCATACAAGCGAGCCCATCCCATGCTGACTCTTCTTCTGGCCGAGAACGCCCCCGGCAGCACCTGCGGAGCGCTGGTCTGTCCGCTGCTGGCGCTGGCGGCGATCCTCAAGTGCATCGGCATGTTGCGGAAGCCCGACACCAACCGCCTGTGCGCGATCGCGCTGACGCTGGCGTTCGGTGCCCTGGGCCTGCTGCCGGTGCTCGGTGTGCTCGCCCTGGCCAAGCCGCCGATCCTGGCGGCGATCCTGGCGGTCTCGCTGGCCTACTGGTCGCTGCTGGTTGCGGCCGTCGTGACGGCAATCATCGGCCTGGTGCAGTGCTCGATGCGGCGGGACCTCTACCGGCACGGGCGCGGCCCGGCAATCTGGGCGCTGGTGATCGCCTGCAGCCTGATCCTGATCGGCATCGGGTCGGTCGTGTCGCGGACCTACGGGGTCGATCTGACTTCCGGCCTGCGAACCGCCGACGCCGGCCGGACGCGGGCCCGCATCTTCGAGGACCTCAACTTCCGCATGCTGGTCCTGCCCCAGGGCTGGTCGGACATCGACATGTCCAAGGTGAACGAGGACGCGACCGTCGGCTACATTCGCCGGAATCCGGTCGTGTTCTTCGTGGTCATCGCCGAGCGTCTCGGTGTCGAGACCGGCATGACTTCGGATGCGTTGGCGGCCATGGCGCAAGGCGTGATGCGCTCGGCCGCCAGCGAGGTCACCATCGGCGAATCCGAGGCGACCCGCGTGGGCGGGATCGACGGACTGCTGTTCGACAGCACCGCGACCGTGCACGGCAAGCACCTGGCCTACACGCACTGGGTGGCGGCACACAACGGCTACGGCTACCAGTTGATGGCCTGGGGCGAACGGGCCAACGCGCGGGCCGTGGCCCGCGAGTCGGCCGTCGTCCGCGAGCACTTCGCACTGCTCGATCCGGACCGCAAGTTCTACGCCGGGACCGCGACGGCCGCCGACATCGACCGGCCGGCGCTCGGGTTCCGCATTCGCATGGCCGACAGCGGCTGGCGCGAGACGCCCGAGGAGATCGACGCGGCCGACACCACCATGATCGCGATGGGAGACATGGTCTACCTGATCCTTCGGCCGCTTCGACTGGACGGCATCGAGCCGACCGAGGCCGACCTCGAGGCGCTGCTGCTGCCGGACGAGCATGTGGCCACCCAGTCGTGGACGCGTCGTGAGGACACGCGCTTCGGCAACCTGCCCGGGCGTCTGCTGGAGTGGGAGTCCACTGCCGACGGCGCGCCGCTCTCCTTCCGGGCCCGGGTCGTGCGCGGCGAGCACTTCGCCTATGCCGTGACCGGCTGGGGCCTGCAGTCCAGCAGGGCGCTCGAGACCCTGGAGGCGTTTCTTTCGCGGATCGAACTGCTCGACGAGGTCGTTCCGGTCGACGATCTGACCGCGGAGGAGCGCGAGCGGCAGGCCGACCAGATGCTGCAACTGCGCCAGATCGCCCAGCAGCGCCAGGACTGGCCGATGGCGCTGCAGTACACCGAGCAGGCCCACCGCCTGGCGCCCGGCAACGTGAATATCCTGAACATGCTCGCCTGGGCGCACGAGGATCTCGGGCAGCACGCCCGGGCCCTGGCCGTGCTCGACGAACATGGTTCGCGTCACGGGGACGATCCGCGGGTCGAAGCCAACCGGGCCTTTCAGATGGTGCGGCTGGGCCGCGTGCACGAAGCGGTGGCGCTCTATGCCGCCCAGTTCGCCGATGGGCTGCAGGACGATGCCTACTTCGAGGACTATCTCGATCAGCTTGACGCGCTGGAACGCTACGACGAGGCGATCGCCGCGCTGGAGGCCAACCCGCGGTACAAGACCGAGCACGCCCGAGCCCTGCGAAAGGCCTCGCTGCTGCGCGGCAAGGGCAGCTTTGACGAAGCCCTGGCGATCTACCACGACCTGCAGAACCCGGACCACCCCGACCCGACCATGACGCTGCGGATCGCCGACGCCCAGTTCGACGCCGGCCAGTACATTCCCGCCCGGGCCGCCTGTGACGGACTGGTCGCCGACGGCACCCGCAACGCCTACGTGCACTACCTGCGCGGACGCTGCGAACTCGAACTGAACCGCTACCCCCAGGCCAAGGAGGCGTTCGAGGCCGCCCTGCAGCTTGACCCGACCGACAACGCGGCCGAAAGCTATCTCGACTATGTCTCCGGGCTGCTGGGGCAGGGCGACAACAGCATGCTGAAGCGGCCGCTGGAACCGGTCGAACTGCCGGACGAGATCGCGGCCGCGGTGGCCGGCGCGCGTCCGCCGACGGACCCCGCCGACGAGGGCTCCCTGGTCGAGACGGACATCACCGCGATCTCGTACGAGCCGGGCACGGCTCTGCGGACGACCCGCTACCGCACGATCCAGGTGCAGAGCGACGACGGTGTCGCCGACTGGAGCACGCTGGTCTTCGACTTCGATCCGCTCGGCGAGGACATCTTCGTCAACTGGGTGCGGGTCAGCGACCTCGACGGCACGCTGCTGACCGAGGGAAGCGTCGACGACTACTACGCGCTCGACAGCACCGACGGCGAGGCCAGCCAGGACAAGCACGTGCACATCCCGGTTCCGGGCGTCCGGGCGGGCGTTCGCATCGAGGTCGCCGTCACCTGGGAGAGCCGGCCGGGGCCGGAACACTGGCCGTACCGCGAGGAGATCTTCGCGCCGCCCACGCCGACCGGACTGCACGGACTGGTGGTGCGCGGTCCGCTCGACACGCTGCGTTCCGAGTCCTCGCCGGAAGTGACCCGGCTGGAGGGTGAAGGCTGGCGGGCCTGGATCCAGCGCGACCTGCCGGCCTTCGCGTGGGAACCGTTCCAGCCGACCTACGACGCGTGGATTCCGACCGTCGCGATCTCGGATGCCCGCGCGGCCTGGACACCGATTGGCGACGCGTACCTGGCCTCGATCGCCGAGAAGCTGGGACCCGATCCCGAAGTCGAGCGAACCGCCCGCGAGGTGGCCGGCGACCTGTCCGACCCCGACGCGCGGCTCGCGGCCCTGGCGGCGTACGTGCAGAAGAACCTGACCTACAAGGCGATCGAGTTCGGCGTTCGGGCCCGGCAGCCGAATCCTCCGGCGGTCACGCTTCGCAACCGCTACGGAGACTGCAAGGATCACGCGGTGCTGCTGCAGCAACTGCTCGCGGCCGCCGATGTTCCCGCCCACCTGGCGCTGATGAACACCCGCGAGGTCGTCCGCACGGGCATGCCGAGCCTCGACCAGTTCAATCACATGGTCGTGGCCGTCCCGCAGGGCGGCGGGTATCAACTGCTGGACTGCACCAACAAGACGGTCGCGCCGGGACGCGGGCCGTCGGCGGTCCTGGCCGACGAGCAACTGCTGATCCTTCGCCCGGGCGCGTCGGAGATGATCGAATCCGAGCCGTATCCGGACGACCTTGCCAGTGTCGAAATCGAACGCACGGTGACCCTGGCGGAGAACCTGCGCGACCTCGAGATCCGCGAGACGGTCCGGCCGCTGGGCGCCTATGCCGACGCCCTGCGGTCAGCGTTCCGCGGAAGCTCGCCGCGCGAAATGCGCGAGACCGCGCAGGCGTACCTGGACAGCGATCGCGGGCTCGAACTGGTTTCGGTCGAGGCGGCCGGGATCGACGAGTGGGACCGGCCGCTGGTGCTTTCGTTCGACTACCGGGCCCGTGACCGCATGCATCGCAGCGGGGCGCAGCTTCGCGGGGACCTGCCACTGCCGTGGGCCCGCAGCTACTTCCGTCCGCGCCGCATGACGGACGAACGGACCTCGCCGCTGAACTTCAACCTGTCGGCCACGTTGAAGACCACCACGCGGCTGGAACTGCCGCCGCAGGTCGCGGTCGCGGATGCTGTCCGGTCTCCGCGGAACGTCGAGACGCCTGTGCTGCAGTACTCCGCCCGGTTCGACGAGATCGACGGCGCGCTGCGCCGGATCACCCGCCTGCGCCGCGTCCGCGGGCTGTATCCGGCCGGGGAGTACGAGCGCTACCAGACCGCCAACCAGGAGGCGATCGACCTGTTTGCCGGCCCGCTGCTGCTCGAAGTCAGGGAATAGGCTGCCGAGCCGGGGCTCGGCAAGGGAACAGGGAGCAGGGCCACACCTCCGGAGCCGACCGCGTCCTGGTTATCTGCTTACCTGACTCTGCTCCCGGCGGTGCCGCGGGTGGCGAGCAGGTAGAAGAAGAAGCCGGCCCCGAGCATGTTGGTGACGACGCCGACGGGGGGCTCGATCGGCAGCAGGCGGACGATTCCGTCGCAGACGGCCAGGAATGCCGCGCCGGTCAGTGCGGCCGAGACGACCAGCGGCATGGTTCGCGGGCCGACCAGGTTGCGGCAGATATGCGGGACCACCAGGCCGACGAACGCGATCGGCCCGCAACTGGCGGCCACCACGGCCGTCAGGACGCCGACCAGCAGCAGGCAGCCCCACACCAGGCGGTCGACCGATACCCCTCGCGTCGCCGCGAGTTGATCGCCGAACATCAGCAGGTCCAGGCCGCGGTGGTTGGCCAGCATGATCGCCAGGGTCGGGCCGAGCAGCAGGGCGATCTCGAGCGAGGCCCGCCAGCGGGCGCCGGCCAGCGAACCGATCATCCAGATGACGATGTCGTTGGTGACGTGCTTGTTGGCCACGAAGACGATCAGCATGATCGTCGCCCCGCACAGGTACGAGACGCAGACGCCGCCCAGCAGCAGCACACTCATGTCCCGCTGCGGCTGTCGGATCGCCAGCAGGTAGACGGTACCCAGGGCGGCCAGGCCGCCGAGCAGCGCGCAGAACGTCACGGCCGGCTGTCCCAGGACGGTTCCCGCGGCACCGAGCAGCAGGGCGGCGGCGGCTCCGAGTGAGGCGCCGCTGGCGACGCCGAGCGTGAACGGACTGGCGAGGGGATTCTGAAAGAGGGCCTGCAGCACGACGCCGGCGAGGGCCAGGCTTGCCCCGGACAGGGCCGCCTGCACGACGCGCGGGGCCCGCAGGCGCCAGAACGGGCTGTCGGGATCGGTGATTTCGCCGCCGGCCCAGACCGGACCGAGCAGGCTGCTGGCCGCGATGACGGCGACCGCGACGATCGCGAGCGTGACCAGGCGGGCGACCGGCATCGGTCAGCGTTCCACCGGGGCCGCCTCTTCCAGGTCAACGGGGAAGAACGGCAGCGTCACCCAGTAGGCGGTCTCCCGGCCCAGCTTGGCGAGTTCGGCGTCGGCCACCTCCGGGCCGGCGTATTCGCTGGTCTGCCGCTTGTGCTCGACCAGGTGGCCGCGCGATTCGTCGGGCCAGACGCGGGCGTCGCTGGCGGGGTTTTCGCAGGCGATCACCTTGGTTCGCAGCGTGACCCGCGGGTCGAGCAGCGGATGCCCGGGCTCGACCTGCGACTGCAGGGCTTCGATCCGCACGTTCAGCACGTAGTCGGCATTCAGCCGGCGGCCGATGGTCTGAATCGGCATTTCGTCAAACTCGCGCCCGATGCTGCGCCGCAGGTCATTGACCCGCCGCAGCGGAACCAGCCGCGCGGGGGAATCGTACTGGCGAAAGTACGCGGCCGTTTTCTCGTAAAGGGCGTGCTCGAAGACCGGCATGGGGGTGACCCGGTCGGCCCGTTCGAACAGCACGGCGACGCGGGCCCCGTCGGGGAAGGTGAACTCGGGCTTGTTGATCTGTCGGGGTCGCAGGTAGTACGCCAGCGGTCCGGCCAGCTTGCAGCCGGTGCAGGTCAGCAGCAGTACGAAGGCGACCGTCCAGCGGAGCGTCATTTGACCTTGACCTTGTGGTCGTAGAACTTGCGGGCGACCGTCAGCGAGTAGGCTTCCATCGTGGCCAGACGCAGGTCGGACTCGTTCGTGCCCCAGGTGCTGGCGCCCTCGTCCGGGTAGACCGTTTCGACCGTCGTGCGGTAGACCGCTTCACTGGCGGGCAGGCCGCAGTCGTAGAGCTTGATCGACGAGGCGATCAGCCCGCGCAGCAGGTGGGTCGCCTCGGGCTCGCGGGTGGTGTACTGCGTCAGTTCGACCAGCATGACCCGGTCGGCCCGGAAGCGGGCGCCGAGGGTCGAGGGGTCTTCCAGGTCCCAGTCGGGGTTGTTGCGCTGGTACTCGACGATGTCGCGGGCCGGCACGAACGAGATCCCGGTCAGGTGCGGTTCCATCGCCACGCGGAGATGCTCGGCCAGTTCGAGGCCGACGTTGGGATACTCGAAGCGCGTGTTGCTGTCGGCCCAGATCAGAATCGCGACGTGCTTGCCGGACAGGTGCGGCCACTCGGCCTTGACCTCTTCGGTCGGTTCTTCGCCGAAGAGGATGAACGGGGCGGCCAGCAGGCGGCAGCCGACGCCGGCTGTCAGCAGCATCAGCAGGCCGAGGAACGCGGGGAGCGGGTGTTTGCCGGGCACGTCTGGACTTCCTGTCTGGGGGCGGGAAATATCGCGGCAGGATAACCGGTCGGAAAACATTTGCCCAGCGGCCGGCGGAGCGGGATCGCGGTAGACTGCCGGGCGATGCCGGAGGATTTTCAGCTAATCTGCCTGGGCTGCGAACGCACGATGCGGGCGGAACTGGCCTGGTGCGGCGATCCGATCCTGTGCCCGCACTGCCGTACGCCGCTGCGCGTGCCGCGCGAGATCGACCCGCACACCGAGGCGGTCCGGGCGGAACGGGCGGCCTTCACCGCCCGCGAGATCTTCTACTTTCCGTGTCCGCGCTGCGAGAACCTGCTGCAGGCCCACACCGGGATGGTCCGCCAGCGCGGCACCTGTCCGGTCTGCACGGCCCGCTTCCTGATCCCCGCCCTCCGCCGCGGTGGCCAGCCGACCCGCGGCGAACTGCTCGCGGACGAGTCGCCCGAGATCTCGGCCCCGCTGCACGCCTTTGCCGGCAGCGGTTCGGCTGCCCCGCAGATCGTCACGCGGCCGGACGGCCAGGCGGTTATTCAGTGCCCGCGGTGCGAGGCGCAGAGCCCGATCGACGCGGAAGTCTGCGAGCAGTGCGCGGTGCCGTTCACGCTCGAGTCGGCCCCGTCGACGGCGGCGTCGCGCGTCAGCCGGCGGGCGACCGCGTCGCTGATCACCGGGGTCATCAGCGTCGTGCTGTTTCCGGCGTTCGTGCCGGCGCTGATCGCGCTGTGGTACGGCTTCCAGTCCGCGTTCGAGCCGACCAGCAACCGGGCCCCGCTGACGGCCGTGGCCGGCATCTGCCTGGGCGCGTTCTCGCTGCTGCTGGGCGGGGTGTGGGTCTACTGGATGATGACCTGAAGCGCGCCAGCGAGGGAGCGCGCAAGGGAGCAAGGGAGCAAGGGAGCAAGGTCTTTGTGCCACTGCCATCCTGGCCATCCTTGGCAGTGTCTTCTCTGCGCGGGGGTGCCACGCGGTGCGGCATCGACGCCTGAGCTTCCTCGTCGGGCGGACGCGTGGTCGGCTGCGTCGATGACGCACCCTATGGCGGCTTGAGCCGTGCTTCTACGCGCCTGCATGTCGCGGGTGTGCCACTACCATCCTGGTAGTGTCTTCTCTGCGCGGGGATGCCACGCGGTGCGGCATCGACGCCTGGGCTTCCTCGTCGGGCGGACGCGTGGTCGGCTGCGTCGATGACGCACCCTACGGGTCCGCGCGTACCGGCGCTGCTGCCAGGGACTCGGTTTCTCTCGCCGTCCCTTGCTGCCTCGCGCCGTGGTTCCTTCGTTTTCTGGTTCCCACGGCGGAGATCACTCGCTGGCGGTCGCGGGGACGGACTGGCCCCAGATCTCGGACAGGAAACTCTCGACCTCGGCCGTGTATCGGCCGGTTTCGAGGAAGCGGGAGCGGGCGTGTCCGATGCCGGGGAAGGTGACCAGGCGTTTGGGCTCGGCCGCCCGTTCGTAGAGGGTCGCGATGCTGGTCGGGCCGGTCAGGGTGTCGCTGCCGCCGACGAGGAACAGCATCGGGACCGGCACGTCGCCGATCGTGTCCTCGCTGACGATTCGCGGGTCGAGCAGTTCCAGGAACGTCTCGAGCTGGTTTCGCAGCAGGTTGCCGTAGGCCTTGAGCAGTTCGCCCAGCGCCACCGGCGAATCGAGGATCACGCCGTTGATGTCGTCCGGCCGCCCGGCGGCCACGTCGATGCTTGGCAGCGTGCCGATCGACAGGGCGAACAGAGTGACCTGTTCGTGGTGATCGCTGGCCAGCACCCAGTCGAGGACCAGGTCCAG
The DNA here is from genome assembly GCA_030428945.1 of Phycisphaerae bacterium. Lineage (GTDB taxonomy): Bacteria > Planctomycetota > Phycisphaerae > UBA1845 > Fen-1342 > JAUIEC01. Next base: position 105,357 of record JAUIEC010000004.1, read on the forward strand.
GTCGTCGGTCATCGTGGTCAGGTCGGCCTCGCCGCCGCTCTTGCCGAAGCCGCGGTACTCGTACATCACCACGTTCCAGCCGAGCCCGGCCAGCAGCCGGGTCGTGAACAGGTAGCAGGGCATTTCGCCGACCGAGCCCATCGAGAAGACGACCGTCCCGCGATCGAGCGCGGCGTTGATCCGCCAGACCCGCAGGTTCACGCCGTCGGGGGCGGTCAGGAAGATTTCCTCGTAGTCGAGTCCGATCTCGTCGGGGGTGGCGGCCAGGGGCAGGTACTCGAGGTCAAACCCCGTCCGCAGTTCCGCGCAGGTGACGGTCGGGTTCAGCAGCACGGTCGAGATGACACGATTGGCGGCCTTGGCGTCCACCGGGGCCGGCAGCGGGGCCGGGGCGCAGCCGGGCACGGCCGCGGCCAGGGCGATCAGAAGCAGCATGCGTCCGTGCATCGAACAGACCTCCTCCGCTCTGGCAGTAGTGTACGGGCGTCGTCAAGGGTCGCCAGCCATTGCCGGCGGGACATTTGCGTGGCCGCCGGCGAATATTCCATCGGGGTGCCCGAATGCCCACCTGACGCGGCGGCCCCGCGTTGCCGCGGTCGAGAGAGGCCGTGGCGGCTGGATAAGATACTGTCGCCAAGAGGGTTAGGAAATGGAATGCAATCCACCACCGGCGGTTGTGGTCAAGAAAAACGGCTTCCTGGCGGCCCTGGCCCGCGGTTTCTTCGGGACCATCATGGTGGTGGTGCTGTGCGGGACCGCGCTGGGGATCTACGGCCTGCGGATCGTCGACGGCAAACTCGACTCGATCCTGGACTTCGGCGGCACGATCGCCGGCGAACTCGAGGACTGGCGCGAGGTCCTGCCGCCGATGGTCTCGGACGCGTTCAACGATCGCCCGGGCGGCGACTACGACACCAACATCCAGGTCAAGGCACGCCTGGTCGAATCCGGCCGGCATGCCGATCGGGTCGTGTTCGCGGTCACCAACACGGGGCAGCAGGCGGTCTCGTGGCTGGCGCTGAACGTGGTGCTGAAGGACGACGACGGGATTCCGCTCGATGACTTCCGGGTCTATGCCGCCACGCCGCTGCCGCTGGCTGACGACGACTGGCGCGGCCCGCTTCGCAGCGGCAGCACCCGCGAGTTCGCGGTCTGGAAGTACCACGGCCGCGGTCACACCGAGCAGGTCGCGGTCGAGATCAGCGAACTGCGTCTGCAGAACGACCCCGGCCAGACAACGATCGCCAGGGGCGAGTGAGCAGGTAAGCGGGTACGCAGGTAAGCAGGTAAGCAAGGGACGCGCGACGCCACCTTGCTTACCTGCCTGCGTGCGTACTGTGTGATCAGTCGATCTGGACGACTTCCACGCCGAGCATGTTGTCGTGCCCGTGTCGCAGGCGCTCGCAGGCCTGTTCGTCGGGGGCGCGATCGATGCGGATGTGGGCACAGGCGGCCTGTCCGCCGTCGTAGATCACGTGGTCCATCTCTTCGGCGTTGATGCCGGCGTCGCTGATCACCTGGAAGACGTGCGCCAGGCTGCCCGGGCGGTTCTTCATCCGGATCACCAGCAGGCAGGTGGCCGAAGGGCCCCGCTTGTTCACGCAGTTCGGCAGGACGCCGCTGTTCTTGTATTCGGCCACGAGGCGGACGGCCTCGGCCGCGACGGCGAGTTGCGCCTGCTGCGTCGATGCGCCGATGTGGTGCGTTCCGTACAGGTTGGGCACCTGTGCCAGCGGCGTGTTGAACTCGGGATCGCCGGCGCCGGGCTCGTCCGGGAAGACGTCGAGGGCGGCGCCGCGCAGCTTGCCGGCCTGCAGGGCGGCGGCGACGGCTTTCTCGTCGACGACCCCGGCCCGGGCGGTGTTGATCAGCAGGGCATCGGGCTTCATCAGGGCGAGTTTTTCGGCGTCGATCAGGTGATGGGTCGAGCCGCCGCCCGGCACGTGCAGCGAGACGATGTCCGAGCGCCGCAGCAGTTCGTCCAGTTCGGCCCGCTCGCTTTCGCGGTAGTCGACCAGTCGAAGCTGCCGGCCGAGGTGGTAGTACAGCACCTTCATGTCGAGCGCCAGGGCGGCCTTGGCGACCCGCGTGCCGATTCCGCCGGCACCGATGATGCCGAGCGTCTTGTCCTTCAGCCCGAGGGCGGCGGCCGCGTACTTCTTCTTGTTCCACTTTCCGGCCCGCAGGTCGGCGACGTTGTCGGGGATCTTGCGGTCGAGCGAAATCATCAGCCCGATGGTCAGTTCGGCGACGGCCGCGCTGTTCATCCCGGGGCAGTTGGCGACCATGATGCCGCGGGCGGAGGCGGCCTGGACATCGATGTTGTCGACGCCGGCCCCGGCCCGGATGATGCCGCGGATGCGCTTGCCGGCGTTGACCGCGTCGGCCGGTACCTTGGTTGAGCGGACGATCAGGATGTCGGGATCAAACGAGCGGAGTCGTTCGTTCAGTTCCGTCCCGGCCAGGGCGGGTTGGCATTCGACCTGCCCGGCCAGGCTCTTGAGTTGGTCGAGTCCCCAGGCCTCGAATTTGTCGGCCACCAGGATCTTCATGGCTGCACTTCCTCTTCGCGCGGCGGATGGTTGTGTCTCGTGCAGTTGGAATTGTAGCGAGCGGGCGGGCGGGATGCAGGTTCAGGAGGCGGCTTGATCCAGCGACTCTCCGGCACCGCGTCCGGCCAGCCCGATCGTGTTCTTTCCGGTCCGCTTGGCCGCCATCAGGGCCTGGTCGGCGGCGCGGATCAACTGCTCCGGATCGGCCCCGTCCCACGGGAAGGTCGCCAGTCCGCCGCTGATCGTGACCGGCCCGGGGCTTTCGGGACCGAGGAACTGGAACGGATGTTCGGCGATCGATGCGCGGAAGCGTTCGATCATCGCCATGGCCGCGCTGGGGTGCCGGCTGCCGGGCACGCGCGGCTTCTCGGCTTCCCAGAAGATGACCGCGAACTCGTCGCCGCCGAAGCGGCAGACCACGTCGGTGTCGCGGGTCGTGTTGCGCAGCAGTTCGGCCACGTCGCGGAGCAGGCTGTCGCCGGCGTCGTGTCCGAAGCGGTCGTTGTAGGACTTGAAGTTGTCGATGTCGAACGCGAACAGCGTCAACTGGACGCGTCGCTGGCTGGCGTCGCGCAGCAGTTCGGCAAAACGGCGTTCGAAATGGCGACGATTCGACAGGCGGGTCAGGTCGTCGGTCCAGGCCAGTTCGCGCCAGCCCAGCAGCGCCTGCGACTGGGCGACCAGTTCCCGCGTCAGGTCGGCGTACTCGGCCAGTCGCGCCGCCACCGAGGCGGTCAGCGGACCCGATGCGCCGGCCCCGAGGGCGACGCGCCCGACGCTGTCCTCGGCCCGCAGGACGGGTTGCTCGAGGACGACCGGATCCGCTTCGCCGGACTGGCCGACGTAGTTGTCGACCTGCACCAGGGCGCCGGTGGTCGCGAAGCTTTCCCGCAGGTGCGCCGCCAGGCGGGCGACGACTTCTTCCGGCCCGGAACTGAGGGCGGCCAGGGCGGCGGCCAGCCCGCTGACCTCGTCGGCGACGGGGCCCGGCGGGGGGGCCGCGGGCGGCGGCGGCTTGACGCTCGGCAGGGCGAAGGCCCGCTGGATGTCGTCGGACTGCAGTGGTTCGAGGATGTAGTCGTCGGCGCCCTGCTCGACCGCGTGCCGGGCGAGGGGTTCGTCCAGCGGTTCACAGCCGACGACGATGCGGGTCTGCGGGGCGACCTCGCGGATGCTCTGCACGGTCGGGAGCGCCTTGGCCCCGAGCCCGAGTGAAACGAAGACGCCGTCGAAGGCTTCCTGTCCGCTCTGCCAGACGCCGTCGAGGCCGTGGGCGGCCCCGCGGACTTCGCAGGACGGCGCCGAGGCGGCCAGTTGGCGGGCGAGTTCCTCGGAGCCGATCACCAGCAGGCGCGCTCGGCTGGAGGGTTCGCCGGACGGGCGGGTTTCCGGGGCGGCGGTACTCATGTTTCGCCCTGTCTTTCGAGCAGGTCGGACAACTCCTCGGCGGAGAGCGCACCGTCCAGCGGTTCGCCCGGAGCCGGAATGCCGGTCACATCGACGGCGGGCCGACTGGTCGGCAGGCCGCGGGCCCGGCGGATGGCATCGCGCAGCGCGGCCGGCGTGCCGGACGTGATGTGCTGCCACTCATCTTCGGTACGACAGGTGAAGAGGCTTTGTTCGGGGACGCGCAGGCTGGGTTCGCCGTAGATGACGACGCCGAGGTGCGGCCAGGTTTCATAGAGGTATCCGAGGACGGCCCAGTCGTCGCCCTGCAGTCCGCCGCCGCCGAGGAAGGCGAGATCGGGGACGAGTTCGGGCTGGCGGAGGATCAGGACGCAGAGGCGGAAGGGATCATCGCAGCGGTAGACCGGCACGTCATGGCTGGCGAGCCAGGCGTCCAGCCGGGAGGCGTGATCGGCTCTCCCGGTGCAGAGATGTACCGCTCCGCACAATGACATGGTTAACCCTCAGCTCCCCATCCGTCCGTACCCGCAGGCGATGGTATTGCGTGGCGTGCGGGCTTGTCAAAAACGCTCCGGCAGGACCAGCAGGTTCCGGTGTTATGGGGCGTGATTCGTGGCTGGCGCGGGAGTAGGGCGATGCCGTAGTTCAGGGAGCCAGGGAACGAGGGAGCTAGGGAGCGAGGGAAGGGAACAGGGAACAGGGAACAGGGAACAGGGAACCGGGAACAGGGGGGGACCTGCTTACTTGCTCACTTGCTCACTTGCTTACTTGGTTGTCATTCCCCCTGTGCTTCGGGGGTGTCTTCGTAGCGTTCGCCGGGGGTGTAGTTCCGGAAGCGGGCGAAGCGTTTGTCGAAGCGGACCTTGACCGTGCCGACCGGGCCGTTGCGCTGTTTGGCGACGATCAGTTCGGCCTTGCTGTCTTCCTCTTCGGGGGGCGGGGTGCCCTCGGTCATGCCGACCTTGTAGTAGGCCTCGCGGTGCAGCAGGATGATCACGTCGGCGTCCTGCTCGATCGCGCCCGATTCGCGCAGGTCGCTCATCCGCGGGCGGTTGGTCTTGCGGTCCTCGACGCCGCGGTTGAGCTGCGCCATCGCGATGACCGGCAGGCGCAGTTCCTTGGCCAGGGCCTTCAGGCCGCGCGAGATGGTCGCGACTTCCTGCTGGCGGCTCTCGTTGCCGGGGGCGTGCATCAACTGCAGGTAGTCGACGAAGACGGCCTGGATGTTGTGCTTGCGGTGCGCGACGCGGGCCCGGGCCCGCAGTTCCATGATCGTCAGGCCGGCCGTGTCGTCGACGAAGAACGGGCGTTCGCCGGCGAGGGCCGCGGCCCGCTGCAGGTCGCGGAGGTCGACGTCGCTGTGCTGCCCCTGCCGCAGCTTGTGGGCGTTGACGCTGGCCTGGCTGCAGAGGATTCGCTGGGCGACCTGGGCGGCGCTCATCTCGAGCGAGAAGAACAGCAGGGGGTGCCCGTCGCGGATGTTGAGGCCCATGTGCTCGGCCATGTTCAGTCCGAGGGCGGTCTTCCCCATCGACGGGCGGCCGGCGACGATGATCAGTTCGCCGGGCTGGAAGCCGCAGGTCATCTGGTCGAGTTCGTCGAATCCGGTCGGGACGCCGGTCAGGGCCCGTCCGTCCATTTCCTGGATCTGGGCGAAGACCTGTTCGACCAGGTCGGGCAGGGCGACGGCCCCGCCGGTGACGCGTCGCTGGGTGACGTCGAAGATGTGGCGTTCGGCCTCGTCGAGGACTTCGCCGGCCGGGCTGGTTTCCTCGAGGGCGCGTTCGGTGATCTGGTGGGTGCAGCGGATCAGGGCCCGCAGGAGGAACTTGTCCTTGACGATCTGGGCGTACTCGTTGACGCGCTGGGCGGTCGGGACCGAGTCGATCAGTTCGCCGAGGAAGTCGTACCCGCCGAGCGACTCGAAGGCGCCCTGGCGGATCAGTTCGTCCTTGATGACGACGCCGTCGAGCGGGCGGTTCTCGCTCCACAGGCCGCGGATCAGTTCGTAAAGCTGGCGGTGCCGGGGGGCGAAGAAGACTTCGCTGCCGGTGTCCTCGAGGGCGGTGACGGCCTCGGCGACCGCTGCGTCCTCGAGCAGCATCGAGCCCAGCAGGGCCCGTTCGGCGTCGAGCGAATGCGGCAGTTCGCGCTGGAACGCGCGGGCTGCCGCATCGCCGGCACCGTTACTCGTCGTACTGTTCTTCGGGCTGTTCGTCGCGCTGTTCTTCGGATTCCGTTCCGTCGTCTTCGCCATCCAGTGATTCCCCGTCGCGCACGACCCAGACCTTCACCTCGGTCGCGATCTCGTCCGTGAACTCAATCTTCACGGTGCGATTATCAAGCGTCCGGATGGCTGCATCAAGGACAACATGTTCTTCCTTGATCGGATGCCCGAGTTCCTGCAGGGCGGCGGCGATCTCCCTGGCACCGACCGAGCCGTAGAGCGTGCCTTCCGGGTTGGCGGCCGCTTCGATCGTGACACTGACGTCAACGAGGCTGTCAACCAGGGCGCGGAATTCCTTGTCGCGCTGGGCGCGGGCCAGGGCGGCCTGCTTCTTGGCTTCGGCGATGGCCGAGATGTTGTCTTCGGTCGGCGTGGTGGCCAACAATTGCGGGATCAGGTAGTTGCGGGCGTAGCCGACCTTCACGTCGACCACGTCACCAAGGTGCCCGAGCTTGCGGACATCCTGCAGCAGCAGAACTTGCATGGTGTCATCACTCCAAACGGCCAGCGGCCTGTCAAAACTGTCACATCACCGAATCAGCCACGGAAGCGGGGCGGGGCGCTGCGGAAGCCGTCTTCCCGCGCTCCCTGCTCCCTTAGCTGATGTACGGCAGCAGGCCGAGGAAACGGGCCCGCTTGATCGCCCGGGTCGCTTCACGCTGCAGCGGGGCCGGCAGGCCGGAGCGCTTCCGCGAGAACATCTTGCCCTGGGCGCTCATCAGACGCTGCAGGGTGGCGACGTTCTTGTAGTCCAGGTCTTCCTTGTTGATCTTCGTGCCGCGGAGCTTGGCGTTCTCGGCTGCCCGCCGGGCCTTCTTCCGCTTCTTGCGAACCTTCTGGATTGTCTGCATGCTCATCGGGAAACCTCCGGGTCTTCACCCTGTCTTGCTGTATTCGTGCCCGTTCTCAGAACGGGGCCCGTTCTCAGAACGGGATGTCATCACCTGAGGGCGGGTCCATTTCCGGGGGCGCCTGCGTCGGCTGCCCGCCGCCCTGGTCACCCGCGTTGTAGCCGCCGCCGTCACGCTGGCCGCCGCCGCTGCTGTAGCCGCCGCGACCGCCGCCACCACCGCCGCCGCCGCCGCCGTCACCGTCCTGCCGTCCGCCGACGAACTGGAAGGTCTCGATCACGACCCGGTGCTTGCTGCGCTTGCTGCCGTCCTGGGCGGTCCACTGGTCCAGCTTCAGCCGGCCCTCGATCATCAGCGGACGCCCCTTCGACATGTACTGGTTCAGCACCTCGGCCTGACGCCCGAACGCTTCGAGATCGACGAAGCAGACGTCCTCGCGCTGGTTGCCTTCCTTGTCACGCCACTGCCGGGAAACCGCCAGCCCCAGTTCACAGACCGCCATGTTGCTCGGCAGATACTTGAGCTGCGGGTCACGGGTCAGGTTGCCGAGCAGAATCACCTTGTTGAAGCCAGCCATCCCTGTCGCTCCCTCCTAGTTCTGGTCGCCGGACCCGGCCGCACCGCCGTCGCTCGACTCGCGGGCCTCGCCACCTTCGCTGCGCCCACCGCGATCACGGTCCCGATCCCGATCCCGCTCCCGGTCGCGATCGCCGAACCGTCCGCCGCGATCCCGGTCGCGGTCGCGGTCTCCGAAGCGACCGCCCCGGTCGCCGCGATCGCCGCGGTCATCACGGTCGCCGCGGCGGCCTTCGGTGCTCGGGCTGAGCGGCTTCTCGGGCGGGTGGGCCTTGAGTTCGGCCATTCGCTCGTCGGTCAGGTTCTGCGGACGCATCACCAGCATCCGCAGGATCATCTCGCTCAGCCGGCCGTCGCGCTCGAGGGCCGTGATCCGGTCCGGCTCGGCGTCGAAGTAGGTCAGCACGTAGGTGCCGCGCTTGCGGCCGTCCATTTCGAAGGCCAGCCGCCGCTCGTCAAACTTGACGCAGACGTGCTGCTTGGCCTCGATCCGGTCAAACAGCCGCTTGACCTCGGTTTCGACCGCGGACCATTCGTGCGCGGCCGTGTTGTCGAACACAAACATGCACTCGTAGAGTTTCACCATGCGTCTCCTTGCTTACTTCTCGTTACGTCCCGGACTGCGCCGGTTGTAACGGTTCATGGCCGTATCCAGACCCTGTTCCGCCCAGCAGGCCGCCGCTTCGGCGGCGCGGTCCAGGGCGGGTTCGATCTCTTCGCGTTCCTGCTCCGAAAAGCGGGTCAGTACGTACGACACCGTGTCGCCGTACTGCGGCCGCCCGATCCCGATCCGGACCCGGGCGATCGCTTCGGTGCCGAGGCACCGGACGATGTCGCTCAGTCCGTTGTGGCCGCCGGCCGAGCCGGTGCCGCGGATCCGCAACTGTCCGAGCGGCAGATCCAGATCGTCGTAGACCACCAGCACATCGGCGGTCGCGACCTTGTAGAACCGTTGCGCAGCCAGCACGCTGCGGCCGCTGAGGTTCATGAAGGTCTGCGGCTTGAGCAGCAGCACCCGCGTGCCGCGGCGCTGGGTCTGTCCCAGGACGCCCTCGAAGCGGGCGGCATAGCTGCCCTCGTCGGTCCGCCACCGGGCGGCCAGTCGGTCGAGCGCCAGGAACCCGGCGTTGTGCCGGGTCTCGGCGTACTTGCGCCCCGGGTTGCCGAGGCCGACGATCAGTTTCACGATTCGTCGTCACCGTCATCCTTCGCGGTACGGCCGATGACTTCCGGTTCGTCCGGCCCGTCGGCGGCGCCTTCCTCGGCGTCGAGTTCGGCGGCGGTCATGCCGCGCTTGCCGGCGAGCGTGGCGACGACCGCGCGGGGGTCGCCCTTGTAGCTGGTGCCGTCGGGCAGCCTGACGTCGCCGGCGTAGATCGATTCGTTGATGCCGAGGTGGCTGATGTCGACGCGGATCGCGTCGGGGATCGCCTTGACCTGGCAGTCGACCGGGAGGGTCTTCATGGCGATCCGGAAGGTGCCGCCCAACTGGGCCCCGGCCGGGGTGCCGCGGAAGTCCAGGACGGCCTGGATCGTGACCGTTTCGTCCTGGGTCACGCGCATCAGGTCCACGTGCTGCGGATGCTGCTGCAGGTGGTCGTACTGGATTTCCTTGAGCAGGTACTGGCTGGTCTGGCCGCCGACCTCGAGGCTGATCACGTAGCTGCCCTGTTCGAGGGCGAACAGCAGGTCGCGGCGCGAGAGGGCCACGTGCTCGGGCTTTTCCTTGTGCCCGTAGATCACGGCTGGCAGCATGCCGCCGGCCCGCAGGTTCTTCATTGCGTGCCGGTTGCCGATCTTGCGGGTCTCACCTTTTACCGTCGCGATTTCCATCGCAGGTCTCCTCACGTTCCGCCGGGATTCGTTTCCGGGGGTTACTTCATAAACAGGCTGCTGACCGATTCGTTGCAGTGAATACGCCGGATCGCCTCGCCGAGCAGTTCGCTGACGGTCAGCTGCGTCAGGTTCGGCAGGCGGCGGCGGGACTCCTCTGTCAGCGGGATCGTGTCGGTCACCGCCAGGTGGTCGATCGGCGCGTCGGCCAGCCGGTCGATGGCCGGTCCGCAGAGCACCCCGTGCGTGGCGGTGACGATCACCTTGCGGGCCCCGCGGTCGCAGGCGATCCGGGCACCCTGCACGACCGTGCCGGCCGTGGCGATGATGTCGTCGACCATCAGGACGGTCTTGTCCTTGACGTCGCCGATGATGTTGTAGCTGACGGTCTCGGACCCGCTGATGCGGCGCTTGTCGATGATCGCCAGGTCGGCGCCGAGGCGTTCGGCGTAGACCCGGGCCCGCTTGGCGTTGCCGATGTCGGGGCTGACCATCACGAGCGGACCGGCGTCGAGCGATTCGAAGAACGCGGTGATCACCGGCTCGCTCGAAAGGTTGTCGACCGGGATGTCGAAGAAGCCCTGGATCTGGGCCGCGTGCAGGTCGAGCGTCAGGACCCGCGTCGCGCCGGCGACGGTCAGCAGGTTGGCGACCAGCTTGGCCGTGATCGGCACGCGTCCCTCGTCCTTGCGGTCCTGCCGGGCGTAGCCGTAGTAGGGGATCACGACCGTGATGCGGCGGGCCGACGCCCGTCGCAGGCAGTCGATGTAGATCAGCAGTTCCATCACGTGGTCGTTGGCCTGCCCGCAGGTGCTCTGGACGACGAAGACGTCCTTGCCGCGGACATCCTCGAACAGCTTCAGCGAGGTCTCGCCGTCGGGGAACTTCTCGAGCTGCACGCGTCCGAGCGGCAGGCCGAGGTAGTTGACGATGCGTTCGGCCAGGCGCGGGTTGCTGTGGCCGGAGAAGATCAGCAGGTCCTTCATCCGCGTGCCTCCGTGCGGGTTCCGTCGGCCAGGGTCGTTCCGTCGGCCAGGTGGGCGAACGGGCCGATCTGGCAGTTGCGACCGATCCGTGCCGCGCCGATGCAACTGAAGGGATGGATCACGGTGTCCTGGCCGATTTCGGCCCGGGGGTCGATCCAGGTGCTGGACGGATCGAGGATCGTGACGCCGTTCTCCATCAGTTCGCCGTTGGTCCGGTCGCGGAGCACGGCGCTGACGTAGGCCAGGTCGTTGCGCGAGTTGATGCCGAGGATGTCCTCGGGCGGGACGGCCGTGATCGCGCCGACCTGCCGGCCGGCCGCGACGAGCACGCCAAGCGTGTCGGTCAGGTAGTACTCGCCCTTGGCGTTGTTGTTGTCGGTCTTGTCGAGGGCGGCGAACAGGTCGGTCGTGTTGAAGCAGTAGTAGCTCGGGTTGACTTCGCGGATGGCCTTCTGGGCCAGCGTGCAGTCCTTCTCTTCGACGATGCCGAGCAGGCTGCCGTCGCCGTCGCGGATGATCCGTCCGTAGCCGGTCGGGTCGTCCAGTTCGGCGGTCGCCAGCGTGCAGGCCGCGGCCGATTCGCGATGCTGGCCGAGCAGGGCGGCGATCGTCCTGGCGCGGATCAGCGGGCCGTCGCCGCACAGGATCGCGACCTGGTCGAAGCGGTCGAGCAGGGCCTCGCGGCAGACCATCACGGCGTGGCCGGTGCCGAGTTGCTCGGCCTGTTCGACGAAGCTGACGTCGGGCTGATCGCCGAACGCGTCGAGGATCTGCTGCTTCTCGTAGCCGACCACGACGACGTTGTGCGACACGCCGGCGGCCCGGCAGGCATCGAGCACGTATGCCAGCATCGGACGCCCGCAGATCTCGTGCAGCACCTTGGGACGTTGCGTCTTGAGACGCGTGCCCTTGCCGGCCGCCAGGATGCAGGATGCGATCCGTTTGTCGCTCATCGCAACGGGTCCTCTGTGCGCGAATCCAGTCGAACTACCCGGCCTGGACTTGAACCAGGAATGCCAGTACCAAAAACTGGAGTGTTACCGATTACACCACCGGGTATCTGTTGCCGGTGACCAGGCCCCCCGGCGCATTCGCCGCGGGCCGATCGTTCCCTTCGCCATGTTCAACAGTGGTCCGTGGACCGAGACTTCGCGGTTCGCGGGACCTGCTCGGGGGTCTGAGCCCCCAGCCGCGAGACTGGGCTCCCATTGCGGGCGAACCCGAAGGTCCGTCCGCCGCCCCGATGGAGCAGGCATACCTCCGGCCATGGCGATTGCCGGAGAATCGAAGAGCATACCAACTCGGCGCATGCGTGGAAAGGCCTGGCGGGCGGGGATTTGGCAGAATCCGGGGCGGCGCGGCCAGCGGTCGATCGGGCGCGTCCGATGCGGCGCAGGCGACGCCGGGCGGATCCCGGCGCCTCGATGGTACGCCGGCCGACCGGCGCGAGGCGCGCCGCGGAACCCTGCGGTCGAGCGCCGGACGGGCCGGCGTGGCGGCGGGCCTCGGGGGGCGGACTTCCGTCCGTTCGAAAAAAAAGCAACGCAACGCCCGGCGACGCATGGCCTTAGCGGCAGTTCAGGTGTTTACCCGCTACCGCGGCCCGCGTCTGGCGCGGAAAATGAACTTGGGTGGGGGGGGACCCCGGGGACGAGCGCGGTCACGGCGGTCACGGCGGTCACGGCGGTTACGGCGGCTACGGCGGACGAGCGCGGTCGCGGCGGGGACGATCGCGAGCCGGTGAGAACGGTCGCGAGCCCGTTGCGATGGCGTGACGCTCGCGGGCCCGGTGAGAACGATTGCGGGCCCGCTGGGGATGGCGGCGACGATCGCGAGCCCGGTGAGAACGATCGCGAGCCCGTCGGGATGGCGGGGACGATCGCGAGCCGGTGAGAACGAACGCGAGCCCGTTGCGATGGCGTGGCGATTGCGGGCCCGTTGCGATGGCGGCGATGATCGCGAGCCCGGTGAGACGAGTGCGAGCTTGGCGGGGAGGAGCGCGGTCTCCGCGGAGACGAGCGCTGGCCCGGCGAGCATCTGCGGGGCTGCGGTCCAACGAATCGCGCACCTCGCCGCGGATCCGGGCGCGCTTCTCGGCCGTCATCCGGGCAGCGGCCGGCGATGGGATCAACCGGGTCAGGCATCCGGCACGTGAACCCCCGCCGTGCGGCCTCGCCCGCGGTCCCGTTCCCGACCCAAGTTGTCACCTCTCCGGGGAGTGGCTATCGTCCTTCTAACTGGCAACCGGGCAGTCGCGGGAACGAAATGGTCCTTCAAGTCACCGATCTGTGCCGCTCGTACCGCGGTCCCGACGGGCGACCGCATCCGGTGGTCGACATCCCCGCCTTTTCGCTCGACAGCGGACAGCACATCGCGCTCGCCGGTCACAGCGGATCAGGCAAGACCACCTTCCTGCACCTGCTGGCGGGCATCCTGCGGGCCGACTCCGGCAGCATCGTCCTGGCCGGTACCGAACTGGTCGGGGCCTCGGAAGCGACCCGCGACCGCGTCCGGGCCACGCACCTGGGCTATGTCTTCCAGACCTTCAACCTGCTGCAGGGCTTCAGCGTCCTCGAAAACCTTGAACTGGCCATGCGGTTCGGCATCGGCTGGGACCCCGAGCGGGCCCGCGAACTGCTCGACGCGGTCGGACTCGCCGACCGCATCCAACACAGCCCGGCCCAGCTCTCGGTCGGACAGCAGCAGCGGGTCGCTGTCGCCCGGGCGCTGGTCAACCAGCCCGAACTGGTCCTGGCCGACGAACCGACCGGCAACCTCGACCCCGAACGCTCCACCGAAGCGCTCGACCTGATGCGCCGCCTGTGCCGGGACCGCGGGGCCGCGCTGCTGCTGGTCAGCCACGACCAGCAGGTGCTCGCCTCGTTCGAGCAGCGCCTCGCCCTGGCCGACATCAATCGCGCCGGAGCCGCGTCATGAGCGCCGCGCGAGCACACTTCGGACTGCTCGGACTCGCCCTCCTCGTCCGCCGCAGCCTGCGCCAGCACCTGGTCAGCACCACCATCACCGCGGCCGCCATCGGCCTCGGCTGCGGACTGGTCATGGCCGTCTTCGTCATCCAGCAGCAGGCCGAGCGGGCCTTCACGGGCGACTCGGTCGGGTTCGACGCGGTCCTCGGCGCCCGCGGCAGCAAGCTGCAACTGGTGCTCAGCAGCGTGTTTCACGTGGAACAGTCGCCCGGCAACGTCGGCTGGGACACCTACCAGCAGGTCGCCCGCCATCCGGGCGTCGAACTGGCGATCCCCTACGCCCTCGGGGACAACTACGCCGGCTTCCGGATCATCGGCACGGTGCACGAACAGTTCACCGCCTACCGCGACGGCAACGGGGCGCCGCTTCAGTTCGCCGAAGGCGCCGTCTTCGATCCGCGCAAGGGCGAAGCCGTGCTGGGCAGCTTCGTGGCCGCGCGCACCGGCCTGAAGATCGGCGACAGCTTCCACGCCTTCCACGGACTGAATTACGACCAGGGCCAGCAGCACGCGGACGAGTTCCGCGTCGTCGGCATCCTGGCGGCCACCAACACGCCGATCGATCGCGTGATCTGGGTGCCGCTGCAGTGCGTTTTCCACATGGAAGGGCACGTGCTGCGCGGGGCGGGCACGGTCTTCGACCCGCACGCCGCAGCGGGCGCGGAGACGCCTGACACGGACGACCACGCCGAGGACCACGCGGACGCCCATGCCGGGCATCGACACGCCGACGATGACGAACACGGGCACGACCACGACCCGCGCGAGGATGCCGCGGGCGAGACCGCGTTCGGCATCCCGGTCGAGCACCTCGAGTTCAGCGCCGTAATGGTCAAGCTGCGCGGTCCCCAGGCCGGCTTCGAGTTCGACGAGATCATCAACCGCCGCGGCAAGACCGCCACGTTCGCCTGGCCGATCAGCACGATCACGACCGAGTTCTTTCAAAAGCTCGGCTGGATGACCAGCGTGCTGCGCCAGATCGCCTACCTGGTCGTGCTGATCGCCGCGGCCACGATCCTGGCCAGCATCTACAACACGATCAACGAGCGCCGTCGCCAGTTCGCGATCCTGCGAGCCCTCGGCGCACGACGCATGACCGTCTTCTCGGCGGTGATCGCGGAATGCAAGACGATCGCCGCGCTCGGCGCGATCGTGGGCTGGGGCGTGTACCTGCTGATCGTCACGGTGGCCGGCGGAGTCCTGCGGCGAGAGGTCGGCATCGTGCTCGACCCGCTCGCCTACCACCCGGTGCTGTGGCTGGCCCCGCTGGGCGTGATCGCCCTCGGCGGCCTGGTCGGCATCATCCCCGCCTGGAAAGCCTACAGCACCGATGTCGCGACGAACCTGATTCCCCGGACGTAGAGGCCTCTTCGGAGGGAGCGAGGGAGCCAGGGAGCGAGGGAGCCAGGGTCGGCCCGGGAGCAGTCCCCCATCTTTCCGTTCACTGCGCTCGCTCGAGGAAGGGGCACCCAGCGCACACTTGCTTACTTGCTCACCTGCTTACTTGCTCACCTGCTTACTTGGTCACTTGCTTATTTGCTCAGTCCGCCGGCAGGGTTTCGAGTCGGCCGCGCCAGAGGGCTTCCTGCGCACGATCGCCGGTGTCGGCATAGAACGCCGCGATGCGACGGAACGCTGCCCGCCTGGCGGCCGTATCGGCCTGCTTGTCGCGTTCGAGCGCCCGGGCGCTGTCGCGCAGCAAACGCTCGGCCGCGGACCGCTGGTTCTGTTTCCACAGCGCCAGACCCAGCAGGCCGGCGATTTCGCCGGTGCGATGATCATCCCGTCCGAGCGCCGCGCGCAGCCCCTCGTGGACCGGACGCAGTTCCGCTTCGGCCTCCGCGGCGCGGTCCAGCGCGATCAGCACCTCGGCCCGCAGCCTGAGCGCGGCCAGCAATGTCGCGTCGCCCGCATCGGCCTGTGCACACGCCTCGCGGGCGGCCGCGGCGGCTTCGAGCGCGTCCTCGTTCCGATCCCGCGCACTCTCCAGGCGGGCGAGTTCCAGCCATACGGCGGCCACCTCGACGTGCGTTTCGCCCAGGTCGTCGGTGCGGATCGCCAGGGCCCGCAGCAGCGCCGTCTCGGCCGCCTGCCACGCGCCCTGCTGGCGGTGAATTCGGCCGACCAGGATCAGCGTCGACGCGACCAGCGGATGGCTCGGACCATGCGCGAGTTCCCGCCCGGCCAGTACCCGCAGCGCCACCTCCGCGGCCCGGTCCAGTTCCCCGTCCCGCAGGTGGCCGCGGGCGATGCGTTCAGCATCCACGAACGAGTCGGCCGCGGGTTGCGTGGCGGTCGGGCGAGACGGAGCGCCGGTCCCGGACCGGGCCACCTCCGCCGCGTCCGGGCCACCCGGGATTCGGACCTGCGAATTCGGGACTTCGTCGGGCGTGGGCTGGGTTGCGGGTCGCTGGAGACGGGGGGCGATCACGGTGTAGGCCAGCAGCAGTACGACCACCAGGCCACACCAGATGATCGGATGCGTTGCGGTGCGCGACGTGTCGGGCGGCATAACGGCTGAGCCTCGTGCGTGGCGGTGTTGTCTGCGCGGCATTCTGACGCTGCGGCCGCGAGCCCGCAACGCATCGCCCGGCGCGAAGTCGAAACAAAGTTACATTCCGGCAACTCGTCCTGCAGGCCGGGGGGCAACTCCGCTAGGATTGAACCGCGGCCCAACGAACGGGGGGCCCATCCCGAACCAACCGAACCGTACAGGGATCCGCTCATGCGAAACTGGCTCATCGGCTGCGTACTGCTGCTCGTCGCCGGCCCGACGACCGCCCCGGCCGAGAACCCGCTGGCGCAACTGCCCAAGGCGGACGAGGTCTTCTATCACTTCATGCCGATCGCCTGGCGCGACGGCGACCCCGACCCCGACAACTTCGGCGATTTCGACGGCATGACCGACAGCCTCGACTACCTCGACGGACTCGGGATCACGGCCGTCTGGATGAACCCGGTCTTCGACAGTCCGGCCTACCATGGCTACCAGCACGGCAAGGGCAACGTGCTGAACCCGCGGTTCGGCGACGAATCGCAGTTCACGAGTTTCCTGTCCAGCGCCAACGCCCGCGGCATCGAGGTCTACCTGGACTTCGTCTGCTACGGGGTCAGCCGCCAGGTCCCCTGGTTCCTGTCGGCCTACGGCAACCCCGGCAGCCAGTACGACGACTGGTTTGCCTTCACCGACAGCGCCAACCTCAACTACCAGGGCAACACCTTCCCGACCTGGAACGGCGACACCGTCACGTTCGTGCACTGGGATCTGCGCACGCAGGAACCGCGCGACAAGGTCATCCGCTGGGGCCGCAAGTGGCTCGACCCGGACATGGACGGCGACTTCTCCGACGGCGTCAGCGGCTACCGCCTCGACCATGTCTGGGTGAACTACCCGAGCGGGCCGTTCGGCTGGGGCTACAACCTCGACAGTTTCTGGACCGAGTGGCACGCCGCGCTCCGCGAGACGCGCCCGGACCTCTTCACCTTCGCCGAGCAGGCCGACTGGGGCAGCTATGGCGGCGAGTTCCTCGGCGTCTTCGGCGGCGCGATGACCAAGCCCTTCGAGTTCGCCGCCCGCGACGCGCTCCGCAGCGAACAGGCCGCCGGCCTCTACAACGCGATGGGCGCCACCGTCGCGGCCCTGCCGGACGAGGGCACCTTCGTCGCGATCATCGGCGACCACGACATCGATCGGCTGGCCAGCAACATCAACGCCGATACACCGGCCACCTCCGGCCGGGCCCGGGCCGCGGCCGCGGTGCTGCTGCTGCAGCCGTTCCCGCCGATCATCTACTACGGCGACGAGATCGGCATGCTCGGCCGGAAGGGCGACTACGGCGGCGATCAGAACGACATCCCGATGCGTGAACCGTTCAAGTGGAACGCGGTCTTCGGCGCGCCGATGAGCCGCTACCACTTCCTGAACACGCAGGCGTTCCAGAACCGCTACGCTCGCAACAACGACGGGCGCAGCGTCGAGGAGCAGGAGGGCGTCCCGGGCTCGCTGCTGGAGACCTACCGCGAACTGATCGCCCGGCGGCACGCGCACGTCGCGCTTCGCCGCGGCAACTACGTCGCCGTGCCGAGCAGTTCCTCGCGGGTCTGGGCCTTCCACCGCCGCTACGAGCAGGGCGATGCGCCGCGGCCGGACGCGACCGAGACGATCGTCGTCGCGATCAACCTGTCCGGGCAGAGCGTCACGACCAGCCTCGACCTGTCCGCCTTTCAGCCGGACAGCGACATCCCGGCCTTCGAACTCGTCACGCAGAGCAGCCTGCCCGACGTGACGGCCGACAACGCCGGCGGCTACAGCCTGACGATTCCCGCGTACGGCTACCGCCTGCTGGCCGCCGACCTGCGGGTGCCCGACCCGACGCCGACGGACATCGACGGTCGGGCCCTCGACGCCGCCTTCACGCGGCAGGACGAACGCGCGACGCAGACGGCGGCGCCGCGGCCGGCCGGGAACCTGTTGCGCCTGTCGGCCGGCCACGCGGCCGCGGGTCTGCGGATCGGCATCGAGGGTGACCTGCCGGGCGACGCGACCGCGCTGGCGTTGTGGATCGATTCGAAGAACGGCGGACAGAGCGTGCTGGACCTGGCCGGGCTGAGTCCGCCGCCGGCCGGACTGGACGATCTCGACGGAACGCGCTTCGACGCGGACTTCCGGCCGGACCGGATGCTGTTCGTCAACCTGGTGGGCGGCACGCTGTACGCCGATGACCTGCTGCTGCAGGCGTCGGGCACGACCAAGACCTACCTCGGCAACGTCGGGCTGAATTCCGGCAGCGGTATCCTCGGCGGAGGGGCGGGCAATCCGACCGGGATCGAGATCGCGATCGCGACCGACGCCGGCCCGCTGGGCGGTGCGACCGGGCTGGAGGTGCTGCTGCCGTGGGCGGCGCTGCAGCAGGCTCCCCCGTACTGCGGCCAGGTGCGTCTGCTGGCGGCGCTGGTCGAGACGTCGGGCGTGGTGACCGAGCAGGTGCTGCCCCCGGTTCCGGCCGCCCCGGGCCTGGCCCCGGATTTCGAGACGATTCCCGGCGGGCAGTGGGTTGCGGCCCCGGTGCTGAGCGGGGCCGACATCGACGCGGACGGGCGGGTGACGTGGGATGATCTGGACGCGTACTATGCGGACCCGCGTGACCTGGACGGTGACGGGCAGGTCACGGTCGCCGACGAGGACTGCCTGCTGGCATACCTGCGGCGCGGCACGGCGAGTGTGGCGCAGACCCTGCAATGCCTGGCCGGCCCTGACGTCTTCCTGGCCGACGACTGCGGCGCCGAGGACCCGGACGCGGACTTCGACGTCGATCTGCACGACGTGCTGGTTTTGCAGGGGGCAGTGGGTGGGTGAAAACGTGAAGCGTCAAGGCGTGAAAGGGGGCTCTCACTCTTTAGGTCGCTGCGGCGAAGTGAGTCCGCGCGTCGAAGGTTGGGAGCGGTGCAGCCGATGAGTCTGGCGGAACTGCTGGCGATCGGGGCGATCTCGCTGTGGGTCTGGTGGGCGCTGTTCCGCAAGCGTGACGATCAGGCGGGGCGGTAGGACCAATCTCGCGGCGGATGCTGGTCATGCTCAAGCGAATGACGATCGACGGCTATCGTTCCCTGCGCAACTTCCGCCTGACCCTGTCGCCGACGGTTACGGTGCTGATGGGACCGAACGGGGCCGGGAAGACCAACGTCTACTCGGCGATGCGGCTGCTTCAGTCGGCGGCGCTGGGGCGACTGGCGCCCCACGTGGCGGGCGAGGGCGGGATGGCCGAGATCCTCTGGGCGGGTGAATGGAAAACGCGCGAGCGAGCTCGCGTCGCATTGACCGCCGAGTTTGATGATTACCATTACCACCTGGCGCTCGGACCGAACGAAGTACTGCCGGATGGTGAGTACACGCTCGACAGCCTGGCGCACATGTTCCCCCACGATTCGCAGATCAAGGAGGAGCGTGTCACGCTCGGCGCCCGCGGGGCGACTGTCATGTGTCAGCGCGACCACGACGCGCTCAGCCTGCGCGACCAGAGTGGTTCCCTCGCGGTTCATCCGGGCGGACTTGACGACGCCGAGTCAGTGCTGGCCCAGATCCGCGAGCCGGGGGTCTATCCGGAACTGGTCATGCTCGGACAGACCATCGCCGGCTGGCGGTTCTGCCACGACTTCCGGACCGACGACGACGCACCCGCCCGACGGCGGCAGGTCGGCGTGCGGACACCGGTGCTCTCTGAAGACGCCCACGACCTGGTCTCGGCGCTGATGACGATTCACGCGCTCGGCGATGCGGAAGCGCTGGTCAGCACCCTGGATCGCGTGGTACCGAACTGGCAGTTCATGCGCGATGACGAGGCCCGGGTCTGGCTGAGCTATGTCCCGGATCCGCACGAGCTGTGCCGCAGGTTCAGTCTCCGGAACGCTTCGGATGGCATGATCCGGTTCCTGTGCCTGGCCGCACTGCTCCTCAGTCCGCGGCCGCCGCATCTGCTGGTGCTGAACGAGCCGGAGAACAGCCTGCACCCGGACCTGTACGAGCCGCTGTCCAGGCTGATCGCGATCGCCGGCCGGCACGGGCAAATCCTGGTGACCACGCACGCGCGGCCGTTCGCCGAACTGCTTGAACGCGACACCGGACAGGCGCCGCAGACTCTCTCGCTCAAGCGCGGCGTTACGCGGCTGGATGACGCTCCGTTCGCGGATCTGTAGGTACGACCGGGAACCGGCCGTCGCTTCCATCACCACGAGTCGCGGAACACGTACCACGACGGCGCGATCCACGAGGGTTGGCCTACGGGCTGTGCATCAAGATCACGCATGAAACCTCCGGCTGCGCGCGGGTAAACTAGGCACCATGATTGGAATCACGATACACGACGAAGACGACCGAGGGTTCCTGATTCCGGTGTCCGGAGTTCTTCAGGCATTGGGAGAGTCAGGCTTGGCTTCGCGTTGGAGAATCAGCGTGCAGGAATCCTTCGGGCCGGGGGCGGAGGCCCTCGAATCCACCGCAACGTTGATCATGGGAGACGAGTTGATGGAACGACTCCGCGAAGTGACTCAGGTGGTCGATGGCCGTTTCTTCGCTTACCGCAACGAACAGCCTGATCCCTGGTTGACGATCCGTGTCGTCGATTCGTCGGCAATCGATGTAGTCTCGCACGATCCCGGGATCATTCAGCAGTTGAGCGAGAACTTTCACCTAGTTACGGAGTGGCCGCCTTAGTAGGCGGCCACTCCGTTCGTTTACCGAGCGCGAACGCCTATACGGGAGGCCTCGTTGCCGCTGACGGTTGCACGGAAGGCCGAGGCGATGCGGCGGCTGCTGGGGGCGGGGTGATACCCCCTTGTGTGCCGCGGCCCCCGGGATCGTTCATCAAGATTACGCATGACACCCCGGGGCGGATTCGGATCGCATTACAGAATCATGAGCGCATCATCATGCGTGAGTCATGTTCTCGTCTGGTAGCATGCTGGCATGAAGGGCGCAGATACCCCAGCAACCCGATGGCTGTTCTCGTTGGTGGCTGTCGTCTTTGCAGTGCTGTGCGGACCGTGGGAACTGACGGTCACGACCGGTAACACCGCGTGGCGCATCGGTGCCGGTACGCTTGGATTGATCTGGTCGTCGTCGCCGCTGCCGCCGCAGTCGCCGCTGGTGGAATGGGCGTGGCCGACGTTCGACCCATTGGTTCTGTCCGCCAACTTGCGTACGGAACCGGGCTGGGTTCATCTCGGCTACTGGTGGTTGCTAGCACTTTGCGGCCTGCTTGCGGTGCGGGCTTGGCATCGCCATCGTCCCCGGATCTTCTTTCTGCGCTTGCGCTGGTGGGGGAAGTGGCTTGCCACCTCGACCGCCATGGTCTTTCTCGCCGCAGGGGCGTGGAGTGCGTTCAGGTTGGCCGGTTTCGCTTCGGTCCGCCCGCCGGTCGGGCTGGTGCTGGCCGCGGGGCGGGTGCAGGTGGAGTCGCTGTCATTTCCGCCGATGCCTGGCAATCGGAAGCAGTGGGACGTTTTTTCTGACCCGATCCCCACCGGAATCATGCCCTGGTACGAACGGGCAGGTATGACGTGGCCGCAGGTCCAGTTGGGGCAGCCATGGGTTGTCGTCGTACCGGTCTGGCTGCTGCTACTCGTTGCCGTGCCGCCGTGCGTGTTGCTTTGGCGGCTTGATGGCGGAGAAACTCAGGTGGATGGCTGTTCTCATTGCAGCTACGACCTGACCGGCAACGAGTCCGGCACTTGCCCGGAATGCGGTAAGCCGATCGATCGCGCAGTAGATTAGCCCCCCGTGCGGGCCCCGGCCCCGGGGTTGGGCATCGAGATCATACATGACACCCCCGGGCCGCGCGCGGGTAGGCTGTGAGTTGTGAAACCGGGACCAGACAGGCAAGTCGCAGGAGGCACGCTCAATCAAT
The DNA here is from genome assembly GCA_030428945.1 of Phycisphaerae bacterium. Classification (GTDB taxonomy): domain Bacteria; phylum Planctomycetota; class Phycisphaerae; order UBA1845; family Fen-1342; genus JAUIEC01. The sequence continues at coordinate 127,178 of JAUIEC010000004.1, forward strand.
TGGCGCTGCCATTGATGGCCGGTGCATTGCTTCCCATGATTGTGATTCCGGCGAGCCTGATCTGCGCCGCACCACTCCTGCTTCTCGGGTTGACACTGTTCCCGGCATTCGGTTGGCAAGCGTGGGAGATGTGGTACGACCGGTCGCTGGTGCTTGGCGGGTTGGTAGCCGCAACAGTTTTAGGTGTTCAGGTTTATCGACGTTGGCCCCGGCGCGCGCAGTTAAGCTGGTTCATCGCCGGTGGTTTTGTACCACCAAGCGTGATATTGGCTGTCGCTGCCCTTGAACCGGGCGGGAACCTGCGAGCCGCGCTGCCCTACGCCGCTGGGGCCGCCGCACCACTGGTTGCGACAATCACGCTGGGGCGGCTTGCGCTCTGGTGGCTATCGAGGAGGCACGAGCCAGCGACGGGTATCCGTCCTTGCGGCTACGACCTGACGGGGAACGAGTCGGGCGTGTGCCCGGAATGCGGGAAGTCAGTCGCACGAACGGACAACTAAGACCCCCGTGTGTGCCGCGGCCCCCGTCGACGCTGATCAAGGCGATCACGACACCCTTGGCCGCGTGCTGGTAATTCCGACCGGGCTGATCCGGATCTTTGACCGCGACCTTGCTGCGGCTGGTATCGCGAAACGGGACGAGCGTGGACGGGTGGTCGACCTGCACGCCCTCCGCCACACCTTCGGGACCATGCTGAGCGCCTCCGGCGTGCCCCTGCGGACCGCACAGGCGGCCATGCGGCACAGCGATCCGAGCCTGACCGCGAACGTCTACACCGACCCGAAGCTACTCGACGTGGCGGGGGCCGTGTCGGCGCTCCCCGCAATCGAAACCTCGACCCCGGCAGCGTCCTCAGCGACCGGAACCAGTGACGCGGGAGTTTGTACTCCGGTTTGTCACGCGCACCGCTTTGGCGTGCAATCTGGTGCATCTGCAAGCACACCAAGCGGATCGACACGCCCCGCGCAGCAGCGGCCCGGATCGGCGGCAAAGTCACTCGGTACAACGGGATGCAGCGTGGATCACGCCGGCGCGGCAGGGGGGAAAGAGCAAAGCGGGCGAACGGACTCGAACCGTCGACATTCAGCTTGGAAGGCTGACGCTCTACCAACTGAGCTACGCCCGCGCAGTCGATACGGCGAAAAGTATACCAGCCCCTCCGGAGGGCGACCAGTCCTGGCTGGGTTCGCCCTACCGGTGTGATCGCGGCAGGTGCCGGGCCGCGGCGGCCGCCAGTTGTGACGGGGTGCCGGGGTGTGGCCGGCTGGCCGGACGCGGCGGTTATACCTTTCGGGCGGCTTTCGCACGCGTGCCGGCGCGGCGGGAAGGTACAATTCGCGGCAGGAGGTGCCGTCATGATCCGGCCACGCCTGTGTCAGCATTGCAGCGTCAACAATCCGCCGGCCAGCGAAGCCTGCATCGACTGCCGCCACCCGCTCGGAGACGCGGTCGGCCTGTTCCTGCACGAGGAACTGCTGCTGTTCGCCCTCGATGACGAAAGCGGCGCGATCAACGGGCAGAGCGGACTGGCCTACAAGTACGGCCTGGCCGGAGGCGTTCTGACCGAACTGCTGCTGGCCGAGCACCTGCACCTGGACGACCGCGGCAAGCACCCGCTGGTCGACGTGGTCCGCGGTCCGACGCCGATGCTGACCGATCCGCTGATCGCCGAGGTCTACGAGACGATCCGCGCCCACGGCAAGCCGCGCAAGCTGAGCGACTGGGTCTCGAAGGTCGGCGGCATCAGGCACATCGACCGGCGGATCGCCGCCCCGCTGTGCGAGATGGGCATCCTCGAGAACCGCGAGACCGAACACGGCTTCCTGTTCTTCCGCTACACCCGGCACCGCTACCCGCTGCTCGACCCGACGGCCGAGTACGCGGCCGTCAACCGCGTCCGCAAGGCGATCCACGACCGCCAGCAGCGCCCTGACGAGCGCACCTGCCTGCTGGTCGCCCTGGCCAACGCCGGCCGCCTGCTCGGCGTCCGCTTCTCGAAGGCCGACCTGAAGGAGCACAAGCAGCGGATCGAGAACATCACGGCCGAGAACGGCATCGCCGCCGCCGTCCAGAGCACGGTGGCCGCAATCGAGACCGCCATCATCGTGGCGACCACGTCCGCCAGCGCCGCCGCGGCGGCATCGGGCTGACGCGCCCTGGCCGGTCAAGACCGGGCAGGCGTGAACAAGGGGGGCTCGTGACCTGGGCGGGCGACGCTGCCACGGCTCCTGCGTCCGGCGAGCGATGTCTGCACGGCCCGGCTGATCCTGCTGACCGAGGAAGCTGCGACAGGATGTGGCTGCGGCGGTGCGTACCGCGCCGCATCGCGACGGTAGGCCCGACGCCGGAGCAGGGGGGCATGCGTTCTCGCGCCCTGGCTTCCCGGGAATGAGAATCAGGCGTACGCGGGGTCCGGGTATTCCGGGTCGATGCCGAGCGTCTCGAGCGCCGTGGCCAGCTTCTTCCGGTCGAACTTGCCGTGGCGGGCCAGTTCGCACAGCGCCGCGTAGACCACGTGCGGGGCATCGATCTCGTAGTGCGCCCGCAGGGCCTCGCGCGTGTCGCTCCTCCCGAAGCCGTCCGTTCCCGCCGGTGCGATGCCGCACGGTACGTACGGATGCAGGCGCTGGGCCACCTGCTGCACGAAGTCGCTGGTCGTCACGATCGGCCAGGCCTCGTCGGCCAGCGCCGCCGTGATGTACGGCACCTTCGCCTCGTCGGCCGGGTGCAGCCGGTTCCAGCGCTCGCAGCGGATCGCATCCCGGTACAGCTCGTTGTAGCTCGTCACGCTCCAGACATCGGCCGCGACCTTGAACTGCTCGCGGAGCATCTCCTGGGCCTTGAGCGCCTCGCGGATCAGCGGGCCGCTGCCGAACAGGTGCACCCGCGGCATCTTGCCCGGCCGCTCGGCCGCGCGGAACTTGTACATCCCGCGGATGATGCCTTCCTCGGCCCCCTCGACCAGCGGCGGCTGTTCGTAGTTCTCGTTGTAGGCCGTCAGGTAATAGAAGACGTCCTCGCCCTCGTGGTACATCCGGCGGATGCCCTCGCGGATGATCACCGCGAACTCGCAGGCGAAGGCCGGGTCATACGACAGGCAGTTCGGGACCGTGCTCGCGTTCACCAGGCTGTGCCCGTCCTGGTGCTGCAGACCCTCGCCGTTCAGCGTCGTCCGCCCGGCCGTCGCACCCACCAAGAAGCCCCGGCAGCGCATGTCGGCCGCGGCCCAGATCGAGTCGCCGATCCGCTGGAAGCCGAACATCGAATAGAACGTGAAGAACGGAATCATCCCGATGCCGTGGCTGGCATAGGCCGTCCCGGCCGCGGTGAACGAGCCCATCGCGCCGGCCTCGGTGATGCCTTCTTCGAGGATCTGCCCGTTCTGGCGCTCCTCGTACTTCATCAGCAGGTGCGCGTCGACCGGTTCGTACAACTGCCCGGCGTGGGCGTAGATCCCGTACGTCCGGAAGAGCGCTTCCATGCCGAACGTGCGGGCCTCGTCCGGAACGATCGGCACGATGTACTTGCCGAGTTCCTTGTCCCGCAGCAGGCGCCCGAGCATCCGCATGTACGCCATCGTGGTCGAGGCCTCGCGTCCGCCGCTGCCGCCGAGGAACTCGTCGAACGTGTCCTTCGGCAGTTCCGGCAGGGCGCCGATCCGGGCCCGGCGCTTCGGCAGCGATCCGCCCAGCGCTTCGCGGCGATCCATCAGGTACTTGTGTTCGAGACTGCCTTCCTCGAAGCGGCAGAAGGGCGTCTCGGCGATCTCGGCGTCGCTGACCGGAATGTCGAACTGGTCGCGGAACGCCTTCAGTTCGTCCTCGTTCAGCTTCTTCTGCTGGTGCGTGATGTTCTTGCCTTCGCCGGCCTCGCCCATCCCGTAGCCCTTGATCGTCCGGGCCAGGATCACCGTCGGCTGACCCTTGTGCGCGATCGCGGCGTGATACGCGGCGTAGACCTTCTCCGGGTCGTGCCCGCCCAGGCGCATGTTCTCCAGGTGCTCGTCCGAATACTCCGCCACCAGCCGGCCGAGTTCCGGCGTCTGGTTGAAGAAGTGCTCCCGGACGTAGGCCCCGTTCTCGACGGTATAGCGCTGCCAGAGACCGTCGACCGTGTTGCTCATCGCCGCGACCAGGTGCCCGTCGCTGTCCGCGTCGAGCAGCGGATCCCAGTCGCCTCCGAAGACGACCTTGATCACGTTCCAGCCGGCCCCGCGGAAGGCGGCCTCCAGTTCCTGGATGATCTGCCCGTTGCCGCGAACCGGACCGTCCAGACGCTGCAGGTTGCAGTTGATCACCCAGGTCAGGTTGTCGAGCTTTTCGCGGGCCGCCAGCGTGATCGCGCCGAGGCTCTCGGGCTCGTCCATCTCGCCGTCACCGAGGAACGCGAACACGCGGGATTCACTGGTGTCCAGCAGCCCGCGGTCCAGCAGGTACTCGTTGAAACGGGCCTGGTAGATCGAGTTGATCGGGCCGAGACCCATCGAAACGGTCGGGAACTGCCAGAAGTCCTTCATCAGCCACGGGTGCGGATAGCTCGACAGCCCGCCCCCGGCCGCCAGTTCCCGGCGGAAGTTCAGCAGGTGCTTGTCCGTCAGCCGGCCTTCCAGGTAGGCCCGCCCGTAGATCCCGGGACTCGCGTGCCCCTGGAAATAGACCAGGTCGCCCGGGTATTCGCCGCTGCTGCCCCGGAAGAAGTGGTTGAAGCCGATCTCGATCAGCGTCGCCGCCGAGGCGAACGTCGAGATGTGACCGCCAATTCCCTCGAAGTTGCGGTTGGCCCGCACGACCATCGCCATCGCGTTCCAGCGGACGAAACTCTTGATCCGCCGCTCGATCGCCCGGTCACCCGGGAACGCCGGCTGCTGGCTGTGGTGGATCGTGTTCACGACCGGCGAGTTCATCCCGCGCGGAACCTGCACACCGTGCCGTTCGGCCCAGTCATGCAGTCGGTCCAGGAGGAAGCTGGTCCGGTCCGGGCCGGCATGCTGGGTCACCGCCGCAGCGGACTCCAGCCATTCGGCGGTTTCGGTCGGATCCAGGTCAAGCCCGTGGTCTGGTGTATTTTGCCGTAACATGGCCGCTAAGGTAGCGGTTAGGGGGTGCCCGTCAACGCCCGCCCGCGATTCTCGCCGTTTTCCCCCGGCGCCCGGCCGGCGAAACCGGCCCCTAACCCGTTGCAAGCGGCCAGGTTGCCCGGTATAGTCCGCGATTGCCAACCAGATGCAGGCGACCGCTGGTGTGACGTAAGGTGCCAGCAGCGAAGGAGTTATTGTGTACGCAATCTTCGAAGACGGCGGCAAGCAGTACAAGGTGAACGAGGGCGACACGCTGCTTCTCGAAACCCGCGAAATGCCCGAGGGCGAAAAGACCCTGACCCTCGACCAGGTCCTGATGATCGGCGAAGGCGCCGAGGCGAAGATCGGGCAGCCCTGGGTCAGCGGCGCCTCGGTCTCCGCCACGATCCTCCAGGACCTCAAGACCCCCAAGGTCGTCGGTGCCAAGTTCAAGCGACGCAAGGGATACCGCCGCATCTTCGGTCACCGCCAGCAGATGCTGCGGGTCCGGATCGACAAGATCAACGCCTAGCGGAACAGCAATGCGATTCCTCGACACGCCATCGGCTACGGTCGCCCCGATTCGACCGCTGCTGGTGGCGGTCTTCTGCGCCGGCCTCGCCCTGAACGCGCCCGCCTGGCAGAACCCCGAATTCGAAACCGCCGCCCAGCGACTCGACACGCTCCGACGCGTCGGCTCGGATTCCAAGGCCCTCGCCGCCGAGCGGACCGCCCTCGAGTTCTGCCTCGCCTGCGGCGTCGGCGATGGCCAGGCCGCCGCCGGACGCGTCGCCGCCATCGGATACCACCACCTGCCGCTCGAAGGACCGCTCCCGCTCGACGCCCTCCGCCCCGAGCCGATCGCCGATCTGACCGCCACGATCGACGGCCTGCCCGACGCCGGCGTCAATCGCATGCCGTCCAACCGCTTCCGAATCGTCGGCCGCGACGTGATTCGACGCCGCTTCGGACCCGGCGGCCTGTGGATGCTGCCGACCGACTACGCCCTGCTGCTGGAACACGATCCGCTGCTGCCTGACTGGGTCGACCGGCCCGCCTACCTCGTGGTCCGCGTCAAGACCCACTGGGTCCGGCAGAACAACAAGATGGTCGAGAAGAAGTACCCCCGGGTCGTCGGCGGAACGCTCGTCCAGGTCCTGTCCGACAACGCCGAACGCCAGCGGGGCGAGTGACCATGCGACACGACGGACGAACACCCGAGCAGGCCCGCCCCTGCACCATCCAGCGCGGCTTCACCGAACTGCCGCCCGGGTCCGTGCTGATCCGCACCGGACGCACCCAGGTCCTCTGCACCGCCACCGTCAGCACCGCCTTGCCACCCTGGCGCGAACCCAGCGGACTCGGCTGGGTCACGGCCGAATACGAAATGCTGCCCGGCTCCACCGGACAGCGCAAACCTCGCTCGCGACTCAAGGTCGATGGCCGCACCCAGGAGATCCAGCGGCTGATCGGCCGCTCGCTGCGGGCCGTCATCGACTTCGCCGCACTCGGCCCCAACCTGATCACCATCGACTGCGACGTCCTGCAGGCCGACGGCGGGACCCGCACCGCGGCCGTCACCGGCGCCTACGTCGCCCTCTGCGATGCGATCGCCTTCGGCCGCCGCGAAGGACTCTGGTCGGGCGAGATCCTCCGCACCGGCGTCGCGGCCGTCAGCGTCGGCATCGTCGACGGCCAGGCCCTGCTCGACCTGGACTACCGCGAGGACGCCTCCGCCGAAGTCGACTGCAACCTGGTAATGACCGGCCACGGCGAGTGGATCGAGGTGCAGGCCACCGGCGAGAAGGCCGTCTTCAGCGACGCGCAACTGGCCCGCATGCTGCAACTCGGTCGGGCCGGCATCGAGCAGCTATTCCAACTGCAGCAGTCCGCCCTGGAGCAGACGCCATGAACCACAGCCTGAGAACCGGACTGATCCTTCTGCTGGCCGCCCTGGCCTGGGGCCCGGACGCCCGCGCCGAAGACGAGGACCTCTGGGGCATCCAGGTCGCAACCTACCAGGGCGACAACCGCGTCAAGCTGGCCGACAACTGCGCCGGCCACCTGCGGGCGGTGAAGGGCCTCGACAAGAAACTCGTCCGCGTCTTCCACGAACGCGACGTCAGCCTGGTCTACTACGGCCGCTACAAGCGGCAGTACAACGACGGCAACAACCAGACCCAGTACAAGCCCGATCCGAACCCGCCGCTGAACCTGATCCGCAGCCTGTCGATGGAAGACCAGCGCCGGCAGGTCGTCTGGCCGTTCCGGCTCGCCTCGCTGCAGCCCTATCCCGTGCCGCTCTCGATTCCGGCCGCGTGGCAGCTTGAACGCAACCCCGGCCACTACGCGCTGCAGGTCGCCGTCTTCTACAACACCGAGGAAATGCGGCAGCGCCGCTCGGCCGCCGAGCAGTACTGCAAACTGCTCCGCGACGAACGGCAGGAGGCCTACGTGCACCACGGCCCGGTGCACTCGTCGGTCTGCATCGGCGCGTTCCCCCGGCAGGCCCTGCGAACCTTCCGCGAAACCGACCCGATGACCGGCCGCATCCAGGTCGTGCAGCGGATCGTCGACCCGCAGATGCTGGCCCTGCAGAAGAAGTACCCGCACCACCTGCAGAACGGCGCCCGCACCTACCAGGTCGGTCGCGACCGACGCACCAACCAGAAACTCAAGGACGTCCACCTGAGCTTCCCGGTCGAGGTCCCCAAACCCGATCCCTTCCGCGGAATCAACGACTGACGCGCGGCCGACCGGGCCGCGACCTGACACCGTGCGTCCGGCCCGCCGTCCGGCACCTTTGCGCCCGCCTCAGGCTGGAAGGAACCATGATGCAGATCCTGCTCGCCACCGGCAACGCCGGCAAGGTCCGCGAACTGCGGCAGATCACGGCCGGTAGCGACTGGGAGTGGCTCGGTCTCGACGCCTTCCCCGGCGTGACCGAAGCGGTCGAGGACGGCGACACGTTCTCGGCCAACGCCCGGAGGAAGGCCCTGCACTACGCGGCCGCGACCGGTCTGCTGGTGATGGCGGACGACTCGGGCCTGGAGGTCGACGCCCTCGGCGGCGAACCGGGCGTGCACTCGGCCTACTACGCCGGCCTGCCGCGTGATGACGGGCGGAACAACGCCAGGCTGATCGCCGAACTGCGGGGCGTGCCGGAGTCCGAGCGAACGGCCCGCTTCCGCTGCGTGATCGTCGTCGCCCGCCCGGGCGAGATCCTGCTGGAAACCGACGGCGCCGTGGAAGGCCGCATCATCGACGAACCCCGCGGCAGCAACGGCTTCGGCTACGACCCGCACTTCTTCATCCCGGAGCAGAACTGCACCACGGCCGAACTGCCGCCCGAAATCAAGAACCAGATCAGCCACCGCGGCCGCGCCGTGCGAAAGATGCTGCCACTGCTGAACGAACTGACCAGATGAGAAGTAAGCAGGTAAGCAGGTCAGCAAAGTAAGCAAGTAAGCAGGTAAGCAGGCAATCCAGTGGCAAGCGACAGGGCGGCAGGCGCCTCGCTGTCGTCGGTATCCCGCGCGCGAGAAATGTAGGACACCCCGGGTAGGGTGCGTCATCGACGCAGCAGCCCGCGCCCCCATTCCGACGCGGACGCCGCAGGCGTCGATGCCGCACCGCGTGGCAATGGAAGGGTGGCAGACGCCTCGCTGCCGTCGGTAACCCGGGCACGAGAGATGTAGGAGACGCCGGGGAGGGTGCGTCATCGACGCGGCAGCCCGCAATCGGGGCAGCGACCGTCCACCTGCTCACCTGTTACTGGTTCTCGGGAACGTACCCCGGGATGTTCTTCTGCTCGCCGAAGAAGAACGGCTCCATGTGCTGGGCAAGCACCTGGTTGGACTCGTCGGCCGTCGGGTCCAGCCGGTATTCGTTCATCACCATCAGCATGTAGTCGTTCCACTGCGCGACGGCCTGGGCCGAGACGGTCTCGCGGACCCGCTCGGCGAACTCCTTACCCGCGATCAGGACGATCATCTTGTACTGACGAGCCTGGTCCGGATCGTCCAGGTTCAAGGCCGGCAGTTCCTGGCCCAGCTTCACGCAACGAATCAGCTTTGACATCAAGGACTCCTTGTTCCTCACAAGGATAGGCCACTCCTTGAAGGGAGCAAGGGAGCCGGGGAAGAGGGAGCCTCGGAAGAGGGAGCCTCGGAAGAGGGAGCAAGGGAGCGAGGGAGCGAGGGAGCCAGACAGCCGGGTAGGGTGCGTCATCGACGCAGCAGCCCGCGCCACCATCCGACGCGGCCACCCCAGCCGGGTAGGGTGCGTCATCGACGCAGCAGCCCGCGGTCGATCGTGTCGCGGAAGCCTCAGGCGTCGATGCCGCACCGCGTGGCAATCGAAAGGGGGGAACAACCACAAGCCCTGCGCAAGGTCTTACGAGTGGCCATCCATAGGGGGAAATCGAACGGCGAATTCGAAAGGGAGGCCCCGGCCACAAACCCGCCGCGGGCCGCGCGAGGCCTCTGCCTTCTGGCTCCCTCGCTCCCTGGCTCCCTCGCTCCCTTCCGCTCAATCCGCCACGAACGGGCGCTGCACGAGCGTGATGCCTTCGCCCAGGCACGGCAGCACATCGGGATTGCCGCACGAAGCCTCGTCCGGCAGGGAGGGCGGACAGACGCCGTTCAGGCACGCCAGCAGGTCCTCGCGGGCATCCACCGTCGACGGCAGATCCGACGCCCGTCGCGCGACCGCCAGCAGCACCGACTGCTCGATCGGCGGCGCGTGCGAGACATCGACCGGAATCTGCACGGCCTCGCCCCGGGCCATCTCGGTAATCGTCGAGCCGTCCTCGAACTCGTGCACCTGCCACTGCAGGCACGAACAGTCCCGGTCCCACACCCGCAGCAGCACCAGCGCCGCCGCCGCCGTGTCCAGGCACGGCTGCAGCACGTCGATCCGCTGCCCGGCCTGGCTCACCGGACTGCTCACATGTTCGATCGAAATCGCTTTCGCCGGGATCGTCCGATAACGCGTAACGCTCCGCGGATTCATGAACACCAGCGCCAGCAGCGCCGCGGCGCCGCTGGTCGCCAGCAGCCACCAGCTTGCCAGCCGCAACCGGCGGATCGGCCGGGCAAACGCCTCGGCCTCGACGGCCGCTCGCAGCAGTCGTTCCAGGACCGGATCAGGCATCGCACGTTCTCCTGCAATGGTTATTCGAACGACTCGGCCAGTTGCTCGATCATTTCGGCCCCGAATCCCTTCCCGCTCAGGCATCGCCGCAGCTTGCTGTACGCCGTCCGCTTGCGGGCGTTGATCGTGCTCGCCGCCAGGTGCAGCCGACCCGCCAGCGAACGCTCGCTCTCCCCCGAAGCGGCCGCCAGGGCCACCTCGCGTTCCTCGTCATCCAGCAGGCCCGGCCGCCGCAGGCAGTCCTGCAGCGCCTCGAGCAGTTCCGCGCTGGCGAGGGCATCCTCCGGCGGACCCTGCGGGCCGGCCTCGTCCGGCACCGCCGTCGGCCGCCCCGCCTGCCGACAGTGCTGCAGCCAGATCTTGTTGGCGACCGCATAGACGAACGTGCTGATCGCCGCCCGTTCGGGCTGATAGCGGTCCGCCGAGACGCTCCGCCAGACGGCCGCCCAGGTCTGCTGCACCAGGTCCTCGACCAGGTCGGTCCGCCCGCCCGCACGCCGGGCGAACAGCGACCGCAACCGCGGCCCGTAGAGCGCATGCAGTTCCTCGAACGCCCCCGGCGCCCGCGCGGCAATCCGCCGCGAAAGCCCGGCCGGGCGGGCAGGTCTGTCATCATCAGCAGCCATCGCCAGAACCGTAGATGCCATTGGAAGACGTTTCAACAGATCGGCGGACCTGCCCGAAACTTCGAGCGCAGCCGCGCGCGGTGAGAACAAACCAACCCGACCAGGGGCGCGGCACCGAACGCCGGGCGCAGAAAGCGCTGCTCACTCCTCGCGCAGGTTCGTGACCAGGCGGCCGCGCAGCGCGGCCCGGACGGCCAGGGCCGCCACGCCGAGTCCGATCACCAGCACGCCGCCGAGGCTGATCGCGATCGAGCCCCACGGAATCACGTCCGGCTGTCGGGCCAGCAGCGGCGCGATCACCAGCAGCGCCGGCAGCACCCCGCAGCCCAGTCCGGCCAGTACCAGCGCGGCGTTCTCGCTCAGCACCATCCGCCGGACGCTCCGCGGCGAGAAGCCCAGCGCCTGCAGCAGCGCCAGTTCACGCCGCCGCTCCCAGACGTTCCGCAGCAGCACCGCGATCAGGCCGACCGCACCCAGCAGCAGGCCCAGCCCGCCCAGCGTCTGGAACGTCGAAATGTACGTGTTCTGCACCGCCAGGTAGTTCCGCAGCCGCTCCCGCGTCTCGGCCGCGTCGAAGCCGTACGGCTCCAGGTCCGCTTCCAGGTCGGCCGCCAGTTCGGCATCGGCCGGGCTGCTCAGCAGGAAGAAGCCGTAGCCGTCGATTCTCGGAAACAGCCGTTCGAAGTGCGGTTCGCTGATGATCAGTTCGTCCTGCAGCACGCTGTTGCGCAGCAGGGCGACGATCCGCAGTTGCACCGCCCGCCCGCGGGCATCGCGAATCTCGATCGTGTCGCCGAGGGCCTTGTGCCATTGCCACATGATCGCCGCCTCGTCACCGATCACCGGGATGGCATCGTCGGGCTGTGTCCGCTCCAGCAGCAGCCACGGGTTCGCCCGGCTCGCCTCGTCATCCGCCAGCGTGGCCCCGAACGAAAAGCCGCCGCGGGCGATCGCGGCCGGGGTGGCACCGAGCAGGCGCGGCTCGGCCGGGAGGTACAGGTTCAGGCAACTCGACGCATCGCCATCGCGCAGGCGGTAGGGCGTGACCGTCACGCCTTCGAGCCTGGCTTCGGTGTCGGGATCGAGGCCGAGGTTCTCGCGCCCACCGGCGCTGTTCAGGTCATAGACCAGCGGCGTGGTCGCCTCGGCATACCAGGTGTTGCCGCCGGTGCCGCTGTTGCGGTCGCCGGCCTGGCCATCGGCGTCGATCCGGAACGCCGCCAGCGAGACCACCAGGAACGTCGCGCTGGCGATCAGGCCGATGGTCAGCATGCTGCGGCCGGGCTGTCGCGGGACATTTCGCAGGCCGATCCGGCGCGGGGCATCGCTGCCCGGCGGGGCCGGCACCAGCGGGGCCGGGTGTGCCATTCGCGCGCGGACGCGGGCCAGCGCCGCGGTCAGCAGCAGGGCGCCGCCCCCGAAGAACCCGCCCGTCACCGGGATCGCGCGGGTTCCCATCGCCAGCGCCAGCAGCAGCAGTCCGCCGATCCCCGCGATCCAGAAGACCAGCGTCGCGATCCCGCTGGTCGCGGCCCGCGCGGTTTCGCTCTCGGTGAATCCCGCGAGCAGGCTCCGCGTGCTCTGCCTGAGCAGGCCCCGCAGCGCCCACGCGATCGCGAGCAGACTGACGAGGACGCTGCCGACGCCGCCGCCGACCAGGCTGACCGCATCGAGGTGCAGGTTCAGGAACGGGGCGTTGGCGGCCGCCGACCACCACGTCCGCAGTCCGCTCAGCATCAGGAAGGCGTAGCCGATCGCCGCGGCCGTGCCGATGAGCGCGCCGATTCCGGACAGCAGCAGACCCTCCAGCAGCAGCCCGTTGCGGACGCGGTTGGGGGCATAGCCAACAGCCAGCAACAGTCCGATCTGCTGGCTGCGACGTTCGATGCCGAGTCGGAACAGCAGGGCGACCAGCATGGCGGCCGAGATGATCAGGAAGAAGCTGAAGCCGATGAACAGTCCGCCGAAGTCGGTGCTGCCGGTGCTGGCCTGCGCGGCGATGTCGCGGACCGGAATGTCGCGGACGCCGAGGGCGACCGGCGAGAGGGCGGCGACGATCTTCCGTGCGAGGGCGTCCGGAGATTCGGTGGTCGCGATCCGCAGGGCGGTGAAGCGTCCGAGTCGCTCGTCCGGTTCGCTCCACAGGCGGACGCCGTCCTCGAGTCGCAGGAAGGCCTTGGGCGTGCCGCGGTACTTGTCCCAGTAGGCCTCGTCGTCGTCCTTGACCTTCGTCAGATCGACCGGGAAGGGCGGGTCCCAGTCCGAGATCCGTTCAGAGTCCGTCACGCCCTTGTATTCCGGCGTCAGCGTCTGATCGAGGGCGGTACCCTCCATCGCAACGACCCCGGCCAGCGTGAAGTCGGCCGATTCGGTGCGCAGTTCGCCGAAGTCGTCGGCCACGTAGTAGGTCAGCCGGATCGTGTCGCCGGCCGCGCACTGAAGACGCTCGGCCGTCCAGGCATTGACGAGGATCTCGTTCTCGCCGAGCGGCATCGGCGCCCGGCCGGTGGTCAGGGTCAGGCCGGCGAAGTCCGGGCCGCCGCTGTCGAGCGCGACGACGGTCGAATACGGCACCTCGCCGCCGCCGGGCACGCTGATGCCGTTGGCCAGGTAGTTGAGGACCCTGGCCGGTCCCGGCGTCGCGGCCGCGGAGGATGCGGGCTGGACGTAGCCGACGGCCTCCAACGGCGTCGCGGGTGGCGGTTGGATCGCCTGTGATTCGCTCACCGCATCCACGACCGGCGGCGGCACCAGCAGGGCATCCGACTCGATCGAGACCAGGTCGGCGGCGGCGCCCGGTCGAGCGCGCAGGCCCAGTTCCGCGGGCTCGACCAGTCGGATCAGTTGCGCGCCGTCCAGGCTGCTGCCGGGGAGGGTCGCGATGCGGTTGCACCCGTCGACCTGCAGCGAACGTTGCAGCAGATCCAGCGGAACAAAGGCGTTCGCAGGCGTGTACTGCCGGGCCTGCACGGTAAAGCCGCCGAGACCCTCGCTGGGGACAACGGCCGCGACCTTCAGGCGCAGCGCGAGGGGTTCGACGTCCTTCTCGCCCAACAGTGTTTCACGTGAAACACTGCTCGGCGGCTGGAAGCGCAGGATCACGTCATCGTCAACACCGGCGCCAATCCGGTCGGCCAGCGTGCGGTTCAGGAACACGGTCCGCCCCGTCGGCGCCGCAGCGCTGTGCCACCGCTCTTGAGAAGTGGCGGTTGAGGCTCCTGCTCCCTCGCTCCCGGGCTCCCTCGCTCCCTCGCGCAGCGCAGCAAAGCGCTCATCGATTCCGAAGATCTGCACCCGGTTGGCCCGCTGCCGCGACTCGGTCTGCACGGCCGTGCCGGAGATCTCGATGTAGCCGACCGCCTTTTCTTCGAGGCTCGGCGCAACGAAGTGATCGCTCTCGATCACCGCCTGCACCTGCCCGAGGCGGCCGAGCAGCAGGCCCTGCAGGCTGCCGCGCATCGACGCACCGACGATCAGCGCCCCGGTCAACGCCGCGGTCGCCGCGACGACGCCGAGCACGACGGCCGCGCTCGTCCCGCGGTAGTACGCCAGGCTGCGCCACCAGAGCGACATGCCGCTACTCCCGCCCGAGCGGCTTGAGGTGCCCGCCGTCCAGTTGCAGCCGCGTTTCGAACCGCTCGGCCAGCGTGCGACTGTGGGTGACGACCAGCAGGCTGACGTTGTCGGTGCCCGGCAGTTCGCCGAGCAGGTCGGCGATCGAGTCGGCCGTCTTCTGGTCGAGGTTGCCGGTCGGTTCGTCGGCGAGCACGACCTGCGGTTCGTTGATCAGGGCCCGGGCGATCGCGACCCGCTGCCGTTCGCCGCCGGACAATTCGGCCGGGCGGTGGTCGATCCGGGCGGCGAGTCCGACGCGGTCGAGCAACGCACGGGCCCGCTCGGTGCGGTCGTCGCGGGGGTACGCCAGCGAGGGGATCGCGACATTCTCCAGAACGCTGCACTGCGGCAGCAGGTGATGTTCCTGGAAGATGAAGCCGATCTGCTCGTTGCGGAAACGGGCCAGGTCATCAGCCGGCAGGGCGAACGGGTCCTGGCCGTGGATCGCGACGCTGCCGGCGGTCGGCGGTTCGAGCGTGCCGATGATGTTCAGCAGCGTGCTCTTGCCGGTTCCGGAGGGCCCCATCAGCGAGACGGCGTGCCCGGGCGCGATCTCGAGGTCAACGCCGGCGAGGATCGTCAGCGTCTCGCCGGCCAGTCTGAATTCCTTGCGAATGCCGCGGACGGCGAGTCCGGTCTGTGTTTCGGTGGTCATGGCAATTGGTCCGATTCAATCAGTTCCGTCGGTTTCGTCGCTCCAGGCGATCCCGTTGCCGGCCACGCGGCGGCAGGTCTCCGGGCGGTGCCGCCTCCTCCGCCTTGTTTCACGTGATTCCGTTCCTCGCGTGAAGCACGTCTTCGGGGTTCCGGAGCCACTGCACATCACACTGCACACGCGGGGTCAGCGGAACCGCGTGGCCGCATCCTCGTAGATCTGCCACATGCGGTCGGCCATGACTTCGTCGGTGTAGTCGCGGGCGACGGCGGTTCGGCCGGCCTGGCCGAGTTCGCGGCGGCGCTGCGGATCGTCCAGCAGGCTTTCAAGCGCATCGGCCAGGGCGTCCGGCTGATCGGGATCGTACAGCAGGCCGCCGCCGGTCGCTTCGATGGTCTCGACGAACGAACCCGTGGCGGGCTGCACGACGGGGACGCCCTGCGACATCGCTTCGAGGATCGTCATACCCTTCGCTTCGGGGAACGTCGACGGCATCGTGAAGACGTGCGCGGCGCGCAGCAGGGCGAACTTGTCCGCCCGGCTGACCTCGCCGCGGTCCTCGTGCGGACAGTGGTTCTGCTTCAGGCGGCCGATCTGTTCGTTGACGAAGTCCTCTTCGCCCGCGCCGCGGTAGCCGGCGACCAGCAGGCGGACGTCGCGGCCGCGTTTCTTCAGCGTGATCAGCGCGTCGACGACCCGGTCGAAGCCCTTGTCGGCGCAGACCCGGCCGACGAAGGCGATCGTCTCGGGCGGCGCCGGTGGTTCGGTTTCGCGGACCTCGGCGTCGAGCGCCATCCCGAGCGGCACGGTCCGCAGCTTGTCGGCCGGCAGGTGGAAGTGCTCCCGGCAGTGCCCGGCGTAGTAGCCGGACAGGGCGACGTAGCCGTCGGCGTGGTCGGCCTGGCTGCGGATCAGGTCGAAGGCCTGCTGGCGGTAGGGCTGCGGCAGGCGGTCGAGGAAGACGTCCTCGCCGCCGAGGGTGCACAGGATCGGCACGTTCAGGGCGGCCCGGAGGGCGCCGGCGATGCCGATGAACATCAGGTTCGGCAGGTTCAGCAGGCCGACCTGCATCCGTTTCAGGCCGTGGATCAGGTGTTTCAGTTCGCGGGCCTGCGGTCCGTCGGGGCCCTGGAGGACCGAGACGGTCAGCCCGCCGACCTCGGCCGGGTCGATCCGGGCGGCCCGGGTGCCGACGGCGTTCAGCAGGCCGGGCAGGTCCAGCAGGCTCGAGAGGGCCCGCGGGAGCGCCCGGAAGAGGGCCGAGTGCTGTTCGAGGTAGACGTTGATGCCGCCGTAGAAGACCTCGTGCTCGCTGACGTCGGTTTCGTCGGTGCGGACGGGGGTGTAGAGCGGGACGAGCTTGATGTCGCGGCCCTGCCGCAGCAGGGTAGCCGCCAGCCGGTTGTCCCGGATGCAGCTTCCGCAGTACATGCCGGCCGCCCCGGCGGCGAGATAGACGACTCGCATCACGCAGACCCCGTAGAGGACAGCAGGAGGGTAGGCCTGAACAACAGTTCTTGCCAAGCGTGCCCGTCGTGCGTACTCTTTTAGCCGCTCACCGGTCGCGGCGTCGAGCGTCGATCCGGGGGGGCGTGGTGGCAGGCTGCTCCGACCTGAGTCCTGTCGACAACTGGAGAGATGGCGGTGACTACCGAACCCGCGGCATCCGAGGCCGCAGCTTTCTCGAAGAGCAGGTAGCACGGGGCGATCGAGTCTCAACATTCCCAATGAGGAAGGAGCTTTCGGATGCGTTTGTTCAAGACCGCGCTGGTCGGCGTAGCTGGCCTGGCACTGACGAGCGCCGCGACCGCGGCCGAGATTTCGCTGGAAGGTCGTGACCCGCAGGGTCTCAGCACGTTCTCGCTGGACTTCGGCGACGGCGTGCCGCGCGTTTCCGAGATCAGCTACACCGAGTTTGATCTGCGGGTCGATCCGGACACCGGCACGGCCCGGATGGCGCACTACCACCAGACCGCGGCGCCGCTCGAACTGCCGAGCCCGTTCGGTCCGATTTCGACCGGGAACCTGATCATCGAGATCGTCCCCGGCTCGTCGACGGGGACGTTCGATCCCGAGACGAACACCTTCGCGACCAACGAAGACTACGTGATCTACTTCGACGGCGACCTGAGCGCGCTCGGGCTGACCAGCCCGGTGGTCCTGGCGGCGGCCGACTCGGCCCCGACCTCGGCCGGCGGCGTCAGCAACACGGACGCGGGGCTGAGCAGCGGTGACCTGGCGATTGCCTGGTCGGGCGTCTACAACCTCGACTTCGGCGGCGGGCAGGTCTTCCCGCTGAACTACAACTGCGACGTCAGCGCCAGCTTCGTCCGCTACGACGGCTGCAGCACGACCGGGTGCGAGACGGCCGACCTGAACCGCGACTGCGCCATCGACCTGGCGGATGTCAGCGGCCTGCTGGCCAACTACGGCCGCAGCGGCAGCCTGGTGGCGCCGCGGAGCGGCGACCTGGATGGCGACCAGGACGTTGACCTGGCGGACCTGGCCGGCATGCTGGCTTCGTTCGCGGTCAACTGCAACTAACGTCGGCCGACCCCGACAGACGCCGCGGCGGTGCCCAGACGGGCGCGCCGCGGCGTTCTTTTGAGAGCCGCCCGAGGGGCACGGTGTTCGCACCGCAGGAAGAATCCCTGACACGGGCTGAACTGGATCGCCTGCAGCGCCGCCGCCTGGCGGAACTGCTGGAGGTGGTCTGTCGTCAGAACCCGTTCTACCGCCGGCGACTGGACGGCGTCCGTTTTGATCCGGCGCGTGATCCGCTGGACGTGCTGCCGGTCACCATGCGGGCTGACCTGCAGGATGACCAGGCCGCCCATCCGCCGTACGGCAGCAATCTCTCCTTCCCGATCCAGGACTACACCCGGCTGCACCAGACCTCGGGCTCGTCGGCCGCGGCGCCGCTGCGGTGGCTCGACACGCGGGCGGGCTGGGACTGGTGGAAGAAGTGCTGGGGCGTGGTGTACGCCGGCTGCGGCGTGACGCCGGCGGACCGGATCGTCTTCCCGTTTTCGTTCGGGCCGTTCGTCGGTTTCTGGTCGGCGTTCGAAGCGGCGCAGATGCGGGGCAACCTGTGCCTGGCGGCCGGGGGAATGACGAGCCTGGCGCGGCTGCAGTACCTGCTGACGAACGAGGCGACGGTGGTCTGCTGCACGCCGACCTATGCGCTGCACCTGGCGCAGCTTGCGCGGCGCGAGGGGCTTGATCTGCCCGCCAGCGCCGTGCGGGCCCTGATCGTCGCGGGCGAACCGGGCGGCAACGTGCCGGCCGTCCGCTCGGCGATCGAGCAGGGCTGGGGCGCCCGGGTGTTCGACCACGCCGGGATGACCGAGATGGGGGCGTGGGGGTTCGAGCCCGAGGAGGCCCCGGGCGGGCTGCACGTGATCGAGAGCGAGTTCATCGCCGAGGTCCGTGACGCCGACGGTCAGCGGGTGCCGGCGGGGGAATCGGGCGAACTGATCCTGACGAATCTCGGCCGGACGGGCAGTCCGCTGATCCGCTATCGGACGGGGGACATCGTGCGTCCGGCCGCGGAGGCGGTGCGGGCGGGTCGCTGGTTCCTGCGGCTGGAGGGCGGCATCCTTGGCCGGGCGGACGACATGCTGATCGTGCGGGGCAACAACCTGTTTCCGGCGGCGCTGGAGGACGTGGTCCGGGCCGAGCCGGGTGTGCTGGAGTACCGTTACCAGATCTGTCGCGACGGTCCGCGCAGCGATCTGCGTCTGATTGTCGAGCCGTCCGAGGGCGTGGACGCGGAAGAACTGTGCGAGCGGATCGGGGAGCGGATCCGGGCGCGATTTCACTTTCGTCCGTCGGTGGTGCTGGCGGGCCCGGACGGACTGGAACGATTTGAACTGAAGGCTCGCCGCCGACTGCCGGACGCGTCCGGTTGAGAAGCGGGCGGCGGTCGTTTAATCGCCGCGGCGAAGCGGTTACCCTGTCGCAGGCGAACGTGCTTTTCCGCAACGAACGAAGGAGCGTTGGAATGAAAACCGTATGGAGTTGCCTTTGTGGCGTGCTGCTGCTGGGCGGCACGGCCTTCGGCTCGGACTGGGTATCGTGGCGCGGGCCATTCGATTCCGGCCTGGCGCCGGAAAGCGCCGTGGTTCACACGTGGGACATCGGCGGTGAGAACGTGCTCTGGCGACTGCCGTTCGGCGGGCGCAGCACTCCCGTGATTCACGACGGGCGGGTGTTCTTCAACGCCCCGGTCGGCGAGGGCGAGATGCGCCGCGAGCGGGTCGTCTGCGTGGATGAGAGCACCGGCAAGGTGATCTGGGAGAACGCGTTCAACGTCTTCCACACCGACATCGTCGAGAACCGCGTGGCGTGGACGGCGGTGGCGGTCGATCCGCAGAGCGGCAACGTCTACTGCCACGGCACCGGCGGACAACTGCTGTGCTGGAACCGCGACGGCAAGCTGCTCTGGGAACGCTCGCTGACCGAGGAGTTCGGCCGGATCAGCGGATACGGCGGCCGGCTGATGACGCCGATCGTCGACGAGGACCGGGTGGTGGTCAGCTACCTGAGTTCGAGCTGGGGCAAGAACGCCAAGGGTGCCCACCGCTACTTCGCGTTCGACAAGAACACCGGAGCGGTCCGCTGGATCTCGGCGATGCCGGGGCGGCCGCTGGACACGACCTACGCGACGCCGACGGTCGGTGTCGTGGCGGGTCGCCGCCTGCTGATCGCGCCGGCGGCCGACGGGCATGTCTACGGGATGCTGGCCCGCACGGGCGAGATCGTCTGGAGCTACCAGCTTTCGAAGCGCGGGTTGAACGTCTCGGCCGTGCTGGACGGCAACCGGGTGTACGTCGCGCACAGCGAGGAGAACTACAACACGACGGAAATGGGCGCGGTGCTGTGCATCGACGCCAGCCTGACGGGTGACATCACCGGGCACGGCGCGCTGTGGCGGGTGGACGGACTGAACGTCGGGTACGCCTCGCCGGCGCTGGCGAACGATCGCCTGTACGTGGTGACCAATGACGCCGACCTGTTCGCGATGGACGCGAAGGACGGGCGGGTGATCTGGGAGCAGAACATCGGACGGGTCGGCAAGGGTTCGCCGACGGTGACGGCCGACGGTTACATCTACATCGGCGAGCAGAACGGTCTGTTCCACATTCTGCAGGACAAGGGTGACGCCTGTGCGGTGCTGAAGTCGCACAAGTTCGAGCGGGCCGACGGCCTGGTCGACGAGATCTTCGGCTCGCCCGCGGTGGTCAACGGGCGGGTGTTCCTGCTGACCCGCTACAACACGCTGTGCCTTGGCAGTCGTGAGCCGGCCCCGCGTCTGGAGATCAGCCGTCGTCCGCCGGCCGCCGAGCAGACCGGTGGCGCGACCGCGTCGCTGCTGCTGACGCCGGCGGAGATCACGCTGGCGCCGGGCGAATCGGTCGATCTGCAGGTGCTGGGCTTCAACAGTCACGGGGCTCCGACCGGGACGATGACCGAGCAGGCCGCGTTCGTGGCCGAGGGCGTCAAGGGCACGCTGAACGGCGGGACCTTCACGGCCGACAGTGCCGGGGTCTACTCGGCCGGGACGGTGACGGCCGAGATCGGCGGTCAGTCGGCCGAGGCGCGGATCCGGGTGATTCCGCCGCTGCCGATCACGCTGGACTTCGACGGGCTTCCGGAAGGTGCGTTGCCGGCCGGCTGGAACGGTGTCGGTCTGCGGGTGCGGGTCGAGGCGTTCGAAGGCGAGCGGGTGCTGCGGAAGGTGACGGACAAGGCTCGTCCGCAGCCGCCGTTCATGCGTCTGCGCGGCTACGGAACGATGCCGATCGCGGGCGGTTACACGACCGAGGTGGAGATGCGGAGCGGCAAGTCCGGCAACCAGTGGGTCAGCTACAAGCCGGACATGGGGCTGATCAATTCGCGTTACCGCTTCATCATGCTGGGGGCCGACAAGGCGCTGCGGATCGAAAGCTGGTCGCCGATTCCACGGCTGCAGAAGGACGTCCCGTTCGAGTACGAGCCGGACACCTGGTACCACGCGAAGTTCGAGGTGCGTCCGGACGGTGACGCGGCGCTCTGCCGGGCGAAGGTCTGGAAGCGTGGGACGGACGAGCCGACGGACTGGAGCATCTCGGTGCGGGATCCGAGCCCGAACCGCGAGGGCAGTGCCGGGCTGTACTGCTACTCGGCCGGAACGACGGCGACGCAGGACGGACCGGTGACCTATTTCGACAACTTCAAAGTCTACAAGGACGAATAATCGTGAAGAGCATGACCGCATGGATCGTGGCGTTCGGGGTACTCCCGGCCGCAGGGGCCGACAACCAGGCCCGCAAGGGTGACTGGCCGATGTGGGGCGGTCGTCCGGACCGCAACATGGTGTCGGACGAGACGGGGATTCCGGCCGGCTTCGACATCAAGACGGGGGAGAACATCGCCTGGACGGCGCAGCTTGGTTCGCAGACGTACGGCAACCCGGTGATCGTCGACGGCAAGGTGCTGGTCGGGACGAACAACGGGGCGGAACTGCGTGAGGGGATCAAGGGCGACAAGGGCGTGATCCTGTGCTTCGACGAGGAGAGCGGCAAGCTGCTCTGGCAGGCGACGCACGACAAGCTGCCGACCGGGCGGGTGAACGACTGGCCGGAGCAGGGGATCTGTTCGGCGCCGGTGATCGAGAACGGGCGGGCGTACTACGTCAGCAACCGCTGCGAGCTGGTCTGCGCGGATCTCGAAGGTTTCCTGGACGGCGAGAACGACGGTCCGTTCAAGGACGAGAAGTACGCGGAGAAGACGGACGGGGACTTCATCTGGGTGCTGGACATGATCGGCACGATGGGGGCCTTTCCGCACAACCTGGCGACCTCGTCGCCGGTGATCGGCGGTGACCTGGTGTTCGTCGAGACCTCGAACGGGGTCGACGAGGCGCACCTGAACCTGCCGACGCCGCAGGCCCCGTCGTTCGTGGCGGTCAACAAGCACACCGGCGAGATCGTCTGGGCGAACGCGGCCCCGGGCAAGAACGTGCTGCACGGGCAGTGGTCCTCGCCGGCGTACGGCGAGATCGGCGGGCAGGCGCAGGTGATCTTCCCGGGCGGTGACGGCTGGTGCTACAGCTTCGAGCCGAAGACCGGCGAGCTGCTGTGGAAGTTCGACCTGAACCCGAAGGACTCGCTCTGGGAACTGGGCGGGCGCGGGACGCGGAACAACATCATCGCCACGCCGGTGATCCACGACGACGCGGTCTTCCTGTGCGTCGGGCAGGACCCCGAGCACGGGGAAGGCGTCGGGCACCTGTTCCGGATCGATGCGACCAAGCGGGGCGACATCACCGAGAGCGGCGCGATGTGGCACGTCGGCGGCAAGGAGTTCCACCGCTCGATGTCGACGGTCGCGATCAAGGACGGGCTGTGCTACGCGGCCGACCTGAGCGGCTTCCTGTACTGCCTGGATGTCGAGACCGGCAAGCGTTACTGGCGCTATGATACGATGGCGGCGCTGTGGGGCTCGCCGTACGTGGTGGACGGAAAGGTCTTCCTGGGCGACGAGGACGGTGAACTGGCGGTCCTGGCGCATGGGAAGGAAATGAAGGAACTGGGCACGATCGACTGCGGCAGTTCGGTCTACACCACGCCGGTGGTTTCGAACGGGCGGATGTACGTGACCAGTCGCAACCGCCTGTACGTGATCAAGCAGGGTGCCAGGCTCCAGCGGACCGAGTAGGGCAAACGGAGGGTTCCGGAACGATGGGCGTCTCAACGGCTCAATCCCTGGACGAGCGTGTGGCCGCGGCCCAGCAGCGGCTGGACGCGCACGTTCGTGACATCGTGCAATGGCATTTCGATCCGGCGACGGGCTGTCCGTTCTGGCTCGAGTATGCCGAGAAGCTCAACTGGGATCCGCGGCGCGAGGTGCAGACCTACGCGGACCTGGACAAGTTCGATCCGTTCGAGGACGAATGGCTGCGGGGCGGCCCGGTCCGCCGCTGGGTTCCGCGGGCCTATGCGAAGGACCCGATCTACGTCTTCGAGACGGGCGGCAGCACCGGGGTGCCGAAGAGCCGGATCAACATCAACGATTTCCGGATCGACTACGAGATCTTTTCCGAGACGCTCAGCGACACGGCCTTCCCGCGTGGCAAGGACTGGCTGATGCTCGGCCCGAGCGGCCCGCGGCGGCTGCGGCTGGCGGTCGAGCACCTGGCGCAGCATCGGGGCGGGATCGCGTTCTGCGTGGACCTGGATCCGCGCTGGGTGGTCAAGCTGACCCGGTCCGGGCGGCTGCGCGAGATGCACGAGTACAAGGAGCACGTGATTCAGCAGGCCCTGACGCTGCTGCGGAGTCACAAGGACATCGAGTGCATCTTCACGACGCCGAAGCTGCTCGAAGCGATCTGCGAGCGGATTTCGCTGGTCGATGTCGGCATCAAGGGCGTCTTCTGCGGCGGGACGCAGTTGACCGCCCAGTTCCACCGCTTCGCCCGCGAGGAACTGCTCGAGGGGCAGATCGAGTTCGTGCCGACCTACGGCAACACGCTGATGGGACTCGCCTGCCACAAGCCGTTCGATCCGGCCGACAACTACAGCGTGATCTACTACCCGCCGGTTCCGCGGGCCCGGATCGAGGTCGTGCAGCCGGACAACCCGACCGAACTGGTGGGCTACGGCGAGGTCGGACGCGTGCGGCTGACGACGCTGACGAAGGAATTCTTCATGCCGCGCTTCATGGAGCGTGACGAAGCCGTCCGGCATCGCCCGTGCGATCCGTATCCGTGGGACGGGGCCGGTGATGTCCGCCCGTTCAGCGGGTTCGCCACACCGATCGTCGAAGGCGTGTACTAGTTTCGGTTTGATGGATCCAATCGCGTTGTTGCCGTCGTGAAACAGTGAAGGAGCGGAAGAGTGAAAGAGGGAAGAACGTCGCGAAACGGCCCTCTTGCACTCCTTCGCATTTCCACCTCTTCACGGCTTTGGCAGTCATGTGCATCCGTCAAACACGACCTGACAGGGCAGGGAACAGGGGAAGAAGGAAGCGAGGGAGCGGGAGACGCAGGTCTCAGCCCGACCGCCTCTCTTGCCCGGGAGATTCTTCGGTGCTGAACATACCGATTCTGCGTGCCGGCCAGGCCTACGAGAGCATCGAGAAGGTCACGCTGGTGCATCACGCGACGGGTCAGCCGGTGGCCCGGATGAGCATGGCCAACTCGGGCCTGATCACCCGCGACCTGCACCGGATCGATGACACGGTGCTCGAAGGGTTCACGGTCGACCAGTTGCAGGACATGTCGCGCAAGGCGGCCCGCCTGTTCCTCGAAGGGGACCTGCCGATCGGCGATCCGGCCGCGGGACAGACCCAGACCTTTGATGCGTACATCGAGGGACTCTCGGCCACGACCGGGATGCCGGTCGGCTACTGCCGGAAGAACGCGGCGAAGATCCACCGGGTGATGGACGAGATCGACCTGGTGCTGGCCGGGCTGACGCGGGGGTTTCCGCGCGACGTGCTGGACCGCGGGTTCGGCTACCAGGACGGGCGCATGCTGAGTTTCTACCGGGCCGGGCGGACGTTCGGTGCGGTGCTGCCGAGCAACTCGCCGGGGGTGCACTCGCTGTGGATTCCGGCGATCGCGCTGAAGGCGCCGATCGCGCTGAAGCCGGGTCGCGAGGAGCCCTGGTCGCCGCTGCGGATCATCGCGGCGTTCATCGCGGCCGGCGTTCCGCGTGAGGCATTCAGTTTCTATCCGACCGACCACGCCGGCGCGCACGCGCTGCTGGACGCGGTCGATCGTTCGATGCTGTTCGGCGATGCCAGCACGACGCGTCCGTACCGGGACGATCCGACGGTCGAACTGCACGGTCCGGGTTTCAGCAAGATCCTGCTGGGCGACGACTGGGCCGACGACTGGCCGCGGCACCTGGACCTGATGGTGCAGTCGATCGCCGGCAACGCGGGGCGCTCGTGCATCAACTGTTCGGGAATCTGGACGCCGCGGAACGGACGGGCGATCGCCGAGGCGCTGGCCGAGCGTCTGGCCGGCGTCGAGGCCCTGCCGGCGGGCGACCCGCGGGCCGAGGTGGCGGCGTTCGCGCGGCCGGCGATGGCGGCGGGCATCTCGGCGATGATCGACGCTGAACTGCGCCAGGCGGGGGCGGTCGACCTGACCGAGCAGAAGCGCGGCAGCAGTCGGCTGGTGCAGCGGGACGGGGTCTCGTACCTGCTGCCGACGATCATCTGGTGCGAGGACAACGAGCATCCGC
Organism: Phycisphaerae bacterium; assembly: GCA_030428945.1. Lineage (GTDB taxonomy): Bacteria > Planctomycetota > Phycisphaerae > UBA1845 > Fen-1342 > JAUIEC01. The sequence goes on from JAUIEC010000004.1 coordinate 152,519, forward strand.
TGGCCAATCGCGAGTACCTGCTGCCGTTCGCGGCCGTGACCGAGTGTCCGACCCGCGATATGATTGACCGGATCGGTCCGACGCTGATCGGGTCGGCCCTGACCGCCGACGAGGACTTCCGCCGCCGGCTGATGGCCGCGGCGAACATCGACCGGCTGAACCTGGGCGCCTTTCCGACCAACCAGATCAGTTGGGATCAGCCGCACGAGGGGAACCTGTTCGAGCACCTGTACCGTCAGCGGGCCTTCCAGGTAGAGCCGGCCGCATGAGTGCTTCCACCGCCGGTCCGTTGCCCGCGTGTCTGCGTCATTCGCCGGTCGAGGTGCTGTTCGGCCCGGGGACGGTTGCGCAGTTGACGCCGCAGACGGCCCGTTTCGGGCAGCGGGTTCTGCTGGTGACCGACGGGGGCCTGGTGGGCTGCGGGCACGCGGAGCGGGCGGTGGCGTCGCTGCGGGCGGCGAAGCTGGACGTGGCGGTGTTCGACGGTTCGGACGAGAACCCGACGACCGAGCACGTGGATCGCGGGCTGAAGATCGCGCGGGCCCATCGTCCGGAGGTGATCATCGGCTTCGGGGGCGGCAGTCCGATGGACTGTGCGAAGGGGATCAACATTCTCCTGACGCACGAGGGAACGATCCGCGACTACTGGGGCGTGAACAAGACGAGTCACCCGCTGCTGCCGATGATCGCGGTGCCGACCACGTCGGGGACCGGGAGCGAGGCGCAGTCGTTCGCCCTGATCAGCGATTCCGAGACGCACGCCAAGATGGCCTGTGGTGACCGGCGTTTGCCGGCCGAGGGCGGTCTGCGTCCGCACGTGGCGATCCTGGATCCGGACCTGACGGCGACGGTGCCGGCCGGTGTGCGGGCGGCGACCGCGGTCGACGCGTTGACGCACGCGATCGAGACGGCCGGGACGCGGGTGCGCAACGAGATCAGCGCGGCGTTGTCGCGCGAGGCGTGGGACCTGTTGTCGCAGTTGCTGCCGGCGAGCCTGGAGGGCGACGCGGAAGCGCGGGCGGGAATGCAGCTTGGGGCGCACCTGGCGGGGGCGGCGATCGAGCAGTCGATGCTGGGGGCGGCCCACGCGATGGCGAATCCGCTGACGGCCCGCTACGGCATGACGCACGGGCACGCGGTCGGCCTGATGCTGCCGCCGGTCATGCAGTTCAACACGGAAGGCGGCAAGCACCCGTACGAAGCGCTCGGGCTGACGGCCGACGAGCTGATCGAGCGGTTCATCGAACTGCGCGCCCTGGCCGGCCTGCCGGAGATTCTGCGCGACACGGACATTCCGGAAGCGGACCTGCCGGAGCTGGCGGAACTGGCGAGCCAGCAGTGGACGGCCCAGTTCAACCCGCGCCCGGTCCAGGCCGCGGACCTGCTGCGTCTGTACCGCGCAGTCTGGTAGGGTGCGTCGACGACGCGGCCGCGGCTGTGGGGCAACCGGCGAACTTGGTGCGCCGGTGGGGGCGTGGATCGGGTATACTCCCTGCATGGTGGTGCTGCCGAACCGAACAGGTGGATGTGTGCATGGAACTTGAGGTTCTGGGGAACAAGGCTGACACCGAGGTCGGCAGCTACTTCATTTCGAACTATCCACCGTACTCGGTCTGGGACAGGGATCGCGTTCCGGATGCGCTGGCGGTGCTGGCGGGACGGCCGGCGGAGCCGCCGCCGCTGGGGCTCTACCTGCACATTCCGTTCTGCCGCAAGCGCTGCAAGTTCTGCTATTTCCGGGTCTACACCGACAAGAACAGCCGCGACGTCGATACCTACATGCAGGCCCTGGCCGACGAGATCGCCCTCTACAGTCGCCAGCCGCAGTTCGCCGACCGGCAGTTCGAGTTCGTCTACTTCGGCGGCGGAACACCGTCGTTCCTGAGCGCCGACCAGTTGCAGCGGCTGATCGAACGGATCAACCGGCACTGGCGCTGGGACGCGGCCCGCGAGGTGACCTTCGAGTGCGAACCCGGCACGCTTCGCGAGAGCAAGCTCAAGGCGATCAAGGCGATCGGCGTCACCCGCCTGAGCCTCGGGATCGAACACTTCGACGACCGCATCCTCGAACTGAACGGACGGGCGCACCTGTCGAAGGAAATCCTGCGGGCCTACGGCTGGGCACGCGAGATCGGCTTCAACCAGATCAACGTTGACCTGATCGCCGGCATGGTCGGCGACACCGAGACGACCTGGAAGGAGACCGTCGCGCGGACCCTCGCTCTGCAGCCCGACAGCCTGACGATCTACCAGATGGAACTGCCGCACAACGCGGTCTTCAGCCAGCAGATCAAGGACGGCGGCGAGGACGTCTACGTCGCCGACTGGCCCACCAAGCGGGCCTGGGTGCAGTACGCCTTCGAGCAGTTCGAAGCGGCCGGATACCGGATCTCCAGCGGCTACACCGTCGTCAAACCGTCCGAGCACAGCGGCTTCGTCTATCGCGACTCGCTCTGGCGCGGCGCGGACATGGTCGGGACCGGGGTGGCCAGCATCTCGCACGTCGGCGGCGTGCACTTCCAGAACGTCGACAAGTGGGACCAGTACCTCGCCGCGATCGAGGACGGCCGCCTGCCGATCGGGCGGGCCCTGCCGATCGACCGCCGGCAGGCCCTGATCCGCGAACTGGCCCTGCAGATGAAACTCGGCCGGCTCGACTTCGGCTACTTCCGCGAGAAGTTCGGCTGCGATCCGGCCACCGAGTTCGCCGACGCGTTCCGGCAACTGGTGGCGTGGGATTTCGTCGAGATGACGCCCGACGGCTGCACGCTGAAGCGGGCGGGGCTGCTGCGGGTCGACGGCCTGCTGCCGCTGTTCTTTCAACCCGAACATCGCAGTATCCGGTACACATGAGTCATCAGTCGATCGAATGCGAACCGTCCCTGGCGGCCGCCCTGAGGCGGGTCTGCGCGGGGTTCGACGACGTGGGCGCGAGCCTGGCGGCGGCGGTGGAGGAGACCGCGCAGTCGATGCCGGCGCCGTTCGACCAGTTGCTGTGTCACAGCAACCACATGACGACGACGCTGGGCGGGTTCTTCGGCGTGCCGGTCTGCCTGCGGGTGCTGAGCGAGCGGCGTTCGGCGGACGACTACTGTCGCCAGATCCTGCTGACGGCCGGGCCGGACGGTCCGGTGGTCGAGTTCGGGATCGCGCGGGTCAACCTGGCGTTCGCGCCCGAGGCGGTCCGGGACGCGATTCTGGAGAAGCGGACGCCGCTGGGGGACATCCTGATCGCGCACCAGGTGCTGCGGACGATTCGTCCGCTGTGGTTCCTGCGGGCGCCGGCCGGCAGCCTGGTCCGATACTTCGGCGCGGATCAGCCGGCCCACGGCCGGGTGGGAACGATATACTTCCACAACGAGCCGGCGATTGAGCTGCTGGAGGTCGTCATGGACCGCCGGAGCGAGCTGGCCGATTCGCGGGCATGACATTCAAAACGAGAGGTAAGGTTCAGCATGGGCAGGGATTACGATTGCATCGTGATTGGAGGGGGCCCTAGTGGCGCGACGGCGGCGGCGCTGCTGGCCGCGTACGGCCATCGGACACTGCTGCTGGAGCGGTCGCATTTTCCGCGGCACAAGATCGGCGAGTCGCTGATGCCGCAGACCTACTGGACGTTCAAGCGTCTGGGGATGCTCGACAAGCTGAAGCGGAGCGACTTCGTCCGCAAGGAGAGCGTGCAGTTCGTCGGCGAGGACGGCCGGACGAGCGAGCCGTACTACTTCACCGACCGTGATCCGAGCGAGTGGTCGACCACCTGGCAGGTGCCGCGTGACCGCTTCGACCAGATGATGTGCGACAACGCGGCCGAGAAGGGCTGCGAGGTTCGCTTTGGTGCCCGCGTCCGGCGGGTGCGGTTCGAGGGGGAGCGGGCGACGGGGGTCGAACTGCAGACGGCGGACGGCAGCGAGACGATTTCGGCCGAGATCATCATCGACGCCTCGGGGCAGAGTTCGCTGATCGCGCGTCAGCTTGGTCTGCGGAAGAGTGATCCGAAGCTGCGGAACGCTGCGATCTATTCGTACTTCCGCGGCGCGCAGGTCGACGAGGGGCGTAACGCGGGCGCGACGATCGTGATTCACACGCCGGGTCGGGCGGGCTGGTTCTGGTTCATTCCGCTGCCGGACGGGATCACGAGCGTCGGGGTGGTGGCGCCGCCGGCGGTGCTGACGACCGGGCGGGGGGGCGATCCGGCGGCGACGCTGGAGGAGGAGATCGACCGGTGTCCGGGGATCCGGGCGCGGCTGGAGCAGGCGGAGCGGGTCGACGAGGTGCGGGTCTGCAGCGACTTCACCTACACGTCGACGCGGATGGCGGGCGACGGCTGGATGCTGGTGGGCGACGCGTTCGGTTTCCTGGATCCGGTCTACAGTTCGGGGGTGCTGCTGGCGTTGAAGAGCGGCGAGTTCGCGGCCGACGCGGCCCACGCGGCGCTGGTCCGGGGGGACAGTTCGGCGGCGGCGTTGAACGGGAAGACCGAGGAATTCCAGCGGTCGATGCACCTGCTGAAGCAACTGGTGTATGCCTTCTACGACAAGCAGTTCAGCTTCGGGGCGTTCCTGAAGGAGCACCCGCAGCACAAGGACAATCTGGTTCGTCTGCTGATCGGGGATGTATTCAACGACGAAGTTGGTAAGATCTTCGACCAGATGGGCGCGTGGACCGAGCTTCCTGCGCCGCCGCACACACAGGATGCCCGGGCTGCCGCAACATGAAAACCGTCGTCTACGTGATCTTCGTGCTTCTGCTCGCGGTGCACCACGATGTCTGGAACTGGCAGCGGCACGACCTCGTGTTCGGCTTCCTGCCGGTCGGACTGGCACATCATGTCGGCATTTCGCTGAGCGCGGCCGTGCTGTGGGGCCTTGCGGTCTGTTTCGCGTGGCCCAAAGATGTCGACCTGCTGGAAGAGCTTCCGGTATCCGAGCCGACCGCAGAGCAGGAGACGCGCTGAATGAATCCCGGGCAGGTTGCGGTCACCGTTATCGTCATCTACCTGGCGCTGCTGCTGGCGCTGGGCCTGTTCAGCAGCCGTTTCTTCCGCGGCACCGCGGCGGACTATTTTCTCGCCTCGCGCGGGATCGGGTCGTTCCTGCTGCTGCTGACGCTCTTCGGGACGACGATGACGGCGTTCGCGCTGATCGGCAGCACCGGCGAGGCGTACGCGAGCGGGATCGGCGTGTACGGCAAGATGGTCTCGTGGTCGGGGCTGATCCACTCGTTCTGCTTCTTCCTGCTGGGCATCAAGCTGTGGTCGTTCGGGGCCCGCTACGGGTACGTGACGCAGATCCAGTTCTTCCGCGACCGGTTCGAGTCGGACGGGCTCGGCCTGTTCCTGTTTCCGCTGCTGGTCGGGCTGGTGATCCCGTACCTGCTGATCGGGATCATCGGCGGCGGCACGACGATCACCGCGATCACGGGCGGGGCGTTTCCCGACGTGTTCCCGGCCGCGAAGGGTGGCATCCCGATGTGGCTCGGGGCCGGGGTGATCTGCATCGTCGTGCTGGTCTACGTGTTCTTCGGCGGTGTGCGCGGGACGACCTGGGCGAACGCGTTCCAGACGGGCGTGTTCATCGTCCTCGGGCTGATCACCTTCACGCTGATCGCCGACAAGCTGGGCGGGATGGAGGCCGCGAGCGAGTCGGTCGCCCGGTACAACCCGGCCCACCTGCAATTGTCGATCACCGACGAGACGCGGGCGGTCGCGGCGACCCAGCAGGCGGCGTTCGAGGCGGGCACGGCGCCGATCAAGCCGAAGCCGCGTGAGGCGATTCCGCCGCTGGCGTTCCTGACCTACATGTTCATTCCGCTGAGCGTCGGGATGTTCCCGCACCTGTTCCAGCACTGGCTGACGGCCCGCAGTGCCAGCAGTTTCAAGCTGCCGGTGATCGTGCACCCGCTGCTGATGGCGCTGGTCTGGGTCCCGTGCGTGCTGATCGGCGTGTGGGCGACCTCGGCGATGATCGACGGCGTCGCGCTGCTTCCGCAGAACGAGGTGGTGCGCCCGAACCAGGTGCTCGGGAAGATGGTCAAGGAGATTGGTTCGCCGGTGCTCGGCGGACTGATCACGGCGGGCATCCTGGCCGCGATCATGTCGAGCCTCGACTCGCAGTTCCTCTGCATCAGCAGCATCTTCAGCAACGACATCGTCGCCCATTACTTCGGGCACGACCGCATTTCGGACCAGGCTCGCGTGGCGTACGGGCGGATCTTCGTGATCCTGATCGTGGCGCTGACCTACGCGATCGCCCTGGCGGTTCCGGCCAAGAACGTGTTCACGCTCGGGGTCTGGTGCTTCAGCGGCTTCGCGGCGCTCAGTCCGCTGGCGTTCGCGGCCCTGTACTGGCGCGGGACGACCCGGCTGGGGGCCTATGCCTGCGTGCTGACGGTCGCGGTCGTCGGTGGCTACCTGTTCTACCTGTCGAACTACGGCGCGCCCGGGCACTTCCTGTTCGGCTGGTCGAACTACGCCGATCCGGCCCACGCGGATCGCAACGTCGACTTCCTGTTTCTCGGCATGATGCCGGTGGCGACGATGATCGCCTGTTCGACGCTGGCGCTGGTGCTGGTGTCGCTGGTCACGCCGCGGCCGAGCGCGGCGACCCTGGCGAAGTTCTTCGGGAACCCGAAGCATGCCGGCTGAGTTCCGCGTCCGCCGCGCGGTGCGGTTCGCCGAAACCGACATGGCCGGCGTGATGCATTTTTCGAACTATTACCGCTGGATGGAAGACATCGAGCACGCCTTCTGGCGTTCGCTCGGCACCAGCGTGGTCCGCGGCGAGATCAGTTGGCCGCGGGTCAGTTGCCGCTGCGACTACCACCGTCCGGTCCGTTTCGAGGACGAGGTCGAACTGACCCTGCGGGTCACCCGCCTGGGCGGCAGGTCGGTCGGCTTCGCGATCGACTTCCACAAGGACGGACAGGTCGTCGCGTCCGGAGAGATGACCACCGTCTGCTGCCGGTTGCAGGCCGGCCGGTTCGCGGCCGTCGAGATTCCCACCGAGATTCGTGAGGCACTGGCCGCCGGCGTGGCGGCGGGGGAGCAGGAATGAAAGTCTGGATCATGTTCGTTCTCGGCGTCGTCCTCTGCTGGGGCATGTACGTCGTCACGATTCACATGGGGCAGAAGGCGATCGGCGGCAAGAGCCAGGCCCTCTGGTCGTTCCTGTGGGTCGGCGTGGCGTACTTCCTGGTGGCCGTACTGATACCGGCCGGGATCCTGGCGGCCCAGGGCGAACTCGGGAACCTGCCGTCGATGAAGGGGATTTCGATCTCGACCGGGGCGGGGGTCCTGGGGGCGCTCGGGGCGCTGTGCCTGATCCTGTCGATGATGTACGGCGGCAAGCCGCTGTACGTTGCGCCGCTGGTCTTCGCCGGGGCGCCGCTGGTCAACACGTTCGTGACGATGGCGCTGCACCCGCCCTCGAAGACGCCGAGCCTGCTGTTCTTCGTGGGCATCCTGGTCACGGCCGGCGGGGCCGCGATGGTGCTGGTCAACAAGCCCGCCTCCTGAGGGTCCGCGATGCGCGCCGTGCTGCTGACGCTGGTGCTGCTGCCGCTTTCGTACGCATCGGCCCAGGTGGCCGCGACGGCCGAAAGCTGGCCGATCTACCGCGGTGACGCCGCCCACAGCGGTGTCGCGGTCAGCACGCTGCCGGATCGGCCGCGGGTCGCCTGGCGGATCGAGATTCCCGAGACCGACGCCGAGAACGGCGGGGCCGACCGGGCGATCGAGTCATCGGCCGTGATCGTCGACGGGCACGTCTATGTCGGCTGCAACGACGAGCACCTCTACGCCCTGCAACTGTCGGACGGGAAGATCGCCTGGAAGCGCAAGCTCCACGCGCCGGTCAAGGCGCCCCCGACGGTCGTCGCGGACCTGGTCCTGGTCGGAGACGAGGCCGGCGTGTTCCGCGCCCTCGACCGGCGGACCGGCGCCGAGCAATGGAAGTTCGCCACCGATGACGCGATCTACTCGGCCGCCAACGTCGCCGACGGGCGGGTCTACTTCGGATCCTACGACGGCCTGTTGTACTGCCTGGACGTCAGAACCGGCAGGCTGATCTGGAAGTACGAAAGCGAAGACCGGGTGCACGCCTCGCCGACGCTGGCGGGCGGGCGGGTGCTGTTCTCGGGTTGCGACGCGTACCTGCACGTGCTGGACGCGGCCGACGGCAAGCCGGTTCGCAAGGTCGACCTGCGTTCGGCCTGCGGGGCGGCCCCGGCCTGTGCGGGCGACCGGGTCTATGTCGGGACCTACGGAAACCAGGTTCTGGGAATCGACTGGAAGGCCGGGAAGGACCTGTGGACCTTCGAGGACGCGGAGCGGAAGTTCCCGTTCATGGCTTCGGCGGTGCTGGCCGGCGAGCGGATCCTGATCGGGGGGCGTGACAAGCGCTACCGGGCGTTGTCGGCCGCCACGGGTCAGGAGCAGTGGGAATACCGGACGCGGGGGCGGAACGACTCGTCGGGGGTGCTGGTCGGCGAGCGGGTTTTCTTCGGCAGTTCGGACGGGAACGTCTACGGCCTGCGGGTCGCGGACGGGAAGGAAAGCTGGCGATACGAGACGGGTTCGCCGATTTCGGCCACGCCGGCGGTGGCGGCGGGTCGACTGGTTGTTGGCACGTTGGACGGTCTGCTGTACTGTTTCGGCAGCGAGCCAGGCAAGTCGGCCTCCCAAGCCGCAGCGGACTGACAAACAGGCGGCGCTCATTCGGCCCGTTTCACTTTCAGGAGTAACCCCGTGAAGAATCTGCGCACGCGCTCCCGCGCCCTGGGGACGATCGTGGCGGTCGGTCTGTCGGCCGGCCTGGTATCCTCGGCCGCGGCGCAATGGGAACAGTGGGGCGGACCGGCCCGCGACTTCGTCGTGGATGCGGGCAGCCTGTCGACGTCATGGCCGGCGGAGGGACCGAAGCAGGTCTGGACGCGTTCGCTGGCGGGCGGCTACTCGTGCGTGCTGGCGCACGGCGGACGTCTCTACACGATGGCCCGCGACGGCGAAGAGGAACAGGTGCTGGCGTTGAACCCGGAGACGGGCGAGACGATCTGGGAGCACCGCTACCCCGCGCCGATTCCGGAAGGCGCCCAACTTCGTTTCGGCAAGGGGCCGAACGCGACGCCGCTGATCATGAAGGATCAGATCGTGACGGTCGGTTTCGGCGGGCACCTGGCGTGCTTGTCGCTGAAGGACGGCAAGCCGCGGTGGAGCAGGGAACTGGTCACCGAGATGAAGGGCAACGCCCAGGTCTTCGGTTACTCGTCGAGCCCGCTGGCGTACAAGGACAAGGTGATCGTCGCGGTCGGCGGTGCGGGGCAGACGCTGGTGGCGCTGAACATGTCGGACGGTTCGGTCGCGTGGTCGGCGCAGGACTTCGACAACAGCTATTCGTCGCCGATCCTGATCGAGGTGGACGGGCAGCAGCAGGTGGTCAACTTCTGCGCGTCGCACGTGATCGGGGTCAGTCCCGAGGACGGATCGCTGCTCTGGAGCCACCCGCACGAGAACCAGTGGAAGACCAACATCGTCACGCCGATCTGGCACGGCGGCATCCTGTACATCTCGTCCGGCGGTGAGGCGGGCAGTCGCGGCCTGAAGCTGACCCGGTCCGGCGGCAAGACCGAGGTCGAGGAACTCTGGTTCACCGACAAGATGAAGATCGGGCACACCAACGTCGTCCGGGTCGGCGACAACGTCTTCGGCTCGAGCGGTGACCGGGCGATGTTCCTGACCTCGATCGACCTGAAGAGCGGCGAGATCGGCTTCAAGGAGCGGGGCTTCGCCAAGGCCAACCTGCTGGCCGCCGACGGCAAGCTGATCATCCTGGACGAGGACGGCATGCTGGCCCTGGCGCGTTCGAGCGGCGACAAGCTCGAAGTGCTGTGCCAGGCGCAGGTGCTGAAGAACAAGGCCTGGACGGTGCCGACGCTGATCGGCACGCGCCTGTTCGTGCGCGACACGGAAACGCTCGCGGCTCTCGACCTGCAATAGAATCGGACGGACACGCGCGCCGCACGGCGTGAAAAGGGGAACGACGGTGCAGCACTGCATGCGATCGGCCGCCGTGGCGGTCACTCTGCTGGGCACGATGACGGGGTGGGCCGCCGACGGCGACTGGCTCCGCTGGGGCGGTCCGCACGGGAACTTCGTCAGCGACACGACCGGCCTGGCGGCCCGCTGGGCTCCGGGCGAGCCGAAGACGCTCTGGGAGCGTGACCTCGGCGACGGGTATTCGGCGATCCTCGCGAAGGGCGATGTGCTGTACACGATGACGCGCCGCGGGGGCGAGGAAGTGGTTGTCGCGCTCGAGGCCGACACCGGCAAGACCCGCTGGGAGCTTTCCTACGATGCGCCGCTGCCCGAGATCGACAAGAGCTACGGGATCGGTCCGCGCGGCACGCCGACGCTGGAGGGCAAGCACCTGTACACGGCCGGCATCGGCGGGATCGTGCACTGCATCGACATCGAGAGTCGCAAGTCGGTCTGGAGCCACGACCTCAAGGGCGAGTACGGAGCGACGATGCCGAACTGGGGCTACTCGTCGAGTCCGCTGGTGTACGGGGACCTGGTGCTGGTCGCCTGCGGCGGCCAGGGCAGCGTGATCGCGTTCAACAAGAAGGACGGCAGCGAGGCCTGGAAGGCCGGCGAACTGGAGAACTCGTACTCCTCGCCGATGCTGATCAACGTGTCGGGACAGGACCAGGTCGTGATCTTCCTGGCCGAGGAAGTGGTCGGGCTGGATCCGAAGAGCGGGCAGCAGCTCTGGTCGCACCCGCACACGACCTCGTGGAACATCAACGCGACCATGCCGGTCTGGAGTCCCGAGACGGGCATCCTGATGATCTCGTCGGCCTACGGCAGCGGGGCCCGCGGGCTGAAGCTGACCCGGGCGGACGGGAAGACCTCCGTGTCCGAGGCCTGGGCGCAGCGGCGGGTCGGCGTCCAGCACGGCGTGATGATCCTCGACGGAACCACGGTCTACTGCTCGGTCGGCATGCAGGGCCCGGCGATCTTCGCGGCCGTCGATCTGCCCAGCGGCGAGATCCTCTGGAAGCAGCGCGGGATCGCGAAGGCGACGATGGTGCAGGCCGGTCCGCAACTGGTGGTCCTGGGCGAGGACGGCACGCTGCACCTGGTGCGGGCCGACCGCGAGGGTTTCGAGGTGCTGGGCGAGCGCGAGATCCTCGGCAGCCGGGCCTGGACGGTCCCGACGCTGGTCGGAACGCGGCTGTATGCCCGCGACATGCGGAAGATTCTGGCGCTCGAACTGCCGGAATGATTGCCCGGCCGATGCGCTTGCAGTAGTTTGCGCCGGCTGGCGGAACGACATCCACTCGCAACAGGGCTCCTGAACCATGCGTGACCTCTGCGGCAGACTTCTGGCAGTGACGGCCCTCGCCGCGCTGCTGCCCGTCCTGGGCGCACTTCCCGCCCGGGCCCAGACCACCGTGATCGAAAACGCCACGCTGCTGATCGGCGACGGGCGGACGCTCGAGGAAGGCTCGCTGGTGATCAGCGGCGATACGATCGGATCGATCGGCCGCCAGGTCCGGGCCGGCGGTCTCTTCAGTCGTCCGACGAAGATCGACGCGACCGGCAAGTACGTCACGCCCGGCCTGATCGACGTGTGGAGTTCCCCGAGCCTGAACCCGCCCACGGTCGGGTCCCCGCAGGGCAGCGCGGCGGATCATGTCGACCGCTTCAACCGCGACTGGATGGCGGCCGCGCATCGTGGCGGGGTGACGACGCTGTATGTCCCGGCCCGGACGCAGGCCGGCTTCGGCGGTCTGGGGGCGGTCGTCCGCCTGCTGCCGGGCGGCACCCGCGAGCAGGTCTTCCTCAGTGAGCGGGCGGCGTTGTGTGCGGCCCTGGGCGGGAACGGCGGCACGCAGCGATCCAAGAACTACACCGCGATGAACGATGCCTTCCGCGAAGCCCGCGAGCACCGCGAGGCCGTCGAGACCTACGAGGAAGACCTCGAGGAATACGAGAAGGAACTCAAGGAGTGGCTCGAGAAGCGCGAGAAGAGCAAGGACGAGAAGGGCGACGGCGACAAGACGGACAAGCAGCCTGACAAGGGCGACCAGGACGACCAGGCGAACGGTGACAAGAAGGACGGCGACGATGCCGAAGAGGGCGGCGATTCCGCGCTGATCGCGGCCGACGATCCCCGGCCACGCCGTCGCCGCCGTCCCGGTGCGCCACCCGCCCGGGCGAAGAAGACTGACGACAAGAAGGACGGCGAGGGCGACAAGAAGGACGACGGTCCGAAGAAGCCGGCCCGTCCGCCGCGGGCGCCCGACAAGGACATCCTGCTGGAAGCGATGGACGGGGAACTGCTCTGGCGGGTCGAGACCGAGCGGGTTGCCGATATCGCCAGCGCTCTCGAAGTCGCGCAGGACTACAGCCTGGCGCTCGTGCTGGAAGGAGCCGACGGGGCCGCCTGGCTCGCCGATCAACTGGCCGAACGCGAGGTGCCGGTCGTGGTCTCGTCGAGCGGGCCGCCGGTTCGCGGGGCCCGTCGCGATGCGCATCCGCATCCGCTCGAGACCCTCCAGGAGGCCGGCGTGCAGGTCTTCCTCGGCTCCGGCCCGACCACCGCGACGCCGCAACTCGCCCTGCGGGCGGCCCAGGCGATCGCGGCCGGGATGGACCAGGAGGTCGTGCTGAAGCGGCTGATGTCCGACGCGGCGGAACTGCTCGGCGTCGCGGACCAGGCCGGTCTGCTCGGCCCGGGGCGCCCGGCCGATGTCGTCATCTGGAGCGATCACCCGCTGGCGCCCGGTGCACGCGTCGAGCGCGTCTTCGTCGCCGGCAAGGAGGTGTACGTTGCGGAAGAGGAATAGTCTGCGTTCGGCTGCCGTGCTGGCCGTGCTGCTGGTCAGCGGTGCGGCCGCGGCCCAGACGGTCATCCAGGCCGACGGCTGGGTCAAGCCGGACGGATCGCTGGCCCGCGAGGCTGTCTACGTCACGGTCCGTGACGGGCAGGTGGCGGAGGTCAGCGGCACGGCGCCGCAGGGTGCCGCGGTTCAGCGCTTCGAAGGCGGCATCCTGGCCCCGGGCATGATCGACCTGAGCGGCGGGCTGGCCGCGCTGGGCGATCGCAGCGAAGACGCGAACGCGATGGAACCGGCCGCCCGGGCCGCTGACGCGCTCGATCGTTACCAGGACTACGCCCATCGTCTCGCCCATGCCGGCGTGACCGCGTTCGCGATCTGTCCCGACGACACCACCCTGATCGGCGGTCGACTGGCGGCGGTCCACAGCGTGGGGCCGGACGGGCGACCGGCACTGCTCGGCGCCGGACCGCTGCATGTTTCGCTCAGTGCGAGCGTTTATCGCGTCGACCGCGAGCCGACCTCGCGCACCGGCGCGCTCGGCCTTCTGCGGCGCACGCTGCGGGCGGCGACGGCCGGGGACCAGCCCGAACCGCTGCGGGCCTTCGCGGCCGGGGAACTGGCCGGCCTGGTGACGGCGCCGACCGCGGCCGACGTGCTCGCGACGCTGCGTCTGGCCGACCAGATGAACCTCGAGGTCAGCCTGCGGCACACGGTCGACGGGCGTGACGTGGCGGGCCTTCCGGGCCTGCGGGACATGCGGGTCGTGGTGGGTCCGCTGAGCAATTACGCGAGTGATCGCGACCGGCACTCGGCCGGCGCGCTGCAGCGGGCCGGGGTTCGGATTGCCCTGGTCGGCGGCTACCCGAACGCCGGGCCGGACGCGCTTCGCCTGTCGGCCGCGATGGCCGTCCGCGGCGGTCTCGGCCTGGACGCGGCCCGCCGGGCGGTCAGCCTGGTGCCGGCCGAGGTGCTGGGGGTTGCGGATCGACTGGGCGCGATCGAGGTGGGCAGGCAGGCCGACCTGGTGGTCTTCTCCGGTGATCCGCTTGATCTGCGGAGCCGGGTGCTGGCCGTCTATTCGGCCGGGCGCCGGCTGGAGGAACAGGCACATGACTGACATGCACAGCCCGGGGGGTGCCAGGGTGACGCGGGAACCTGGAAACATGGAACGGCGAGCGGGCTGGACGAGGCGACTGGCGTTCGGCGTCGTGCTGGCGTGCGGACTGGCGGCGACCGGTCTGGCGGACACGGTCGTGAAGGCCGGCAGGGCCTACACCGGCAGCGGCGAGGTGATCGAGAACGCTGTGGTGATCATCGTCGACGGCAGGATCCAGGCGGTCGGTGCCGGGCTGGCGGTGCCGGACGGCGCGGACGTGATCGAACTGCCGGACACGGTGCTGACGCCGGGCCTGATCGACGCGATGTGCGTGCTGGATTTCGAGGTGCAGCAGTCCGCCTTTCGGGGACGACTGTTCGAAGCGACCGCCGCGGCCCCCGAGACGGCCACGCCGGAAGCGATCTGCCGGATTCACGACGCCCGCTCGGTCGATGGCGAACTGCTCGGCCCGCAGGACTTCTGGAGCCGCGTGGCGGCCGATGTGCACGAGGATGATCCGAACCACTTCGAGTGCGTCTGTGCCGGCAGTCTGCCGGGCAGCCAGGCGGCGGCCACCCCGCTGGCGAGCGCGATCCGCCCGCGGACGACCTGGGCGGAACACTCGTCGGAGGTCGTGCCGCACACGGCGGTGATCGACGCGGTCAACCTGTGGTCGAACGACTTCGAGCGGTTGTGTCGCGAGGGCGTCACGACCGTCTTCGTCTCGCCGGACAGTGCCAGCGTGATCGGCAGTCGCGGCGCGATCGTCAAGACGGCCGGCAGGGTCGGCCAGCGGATCGTGCGGGCCGAAGACGCGGCCAAGGCGTCGATGGGTGGCGATCCGGCCCGGCGGGGGCGTTCGAACGTGATGCCGTTCGGCGGACGGGCGAGCATTCACACGCGGCGGCCGACGACGCGGATGGGCGTCGACTGGGTCTTCCGCAAGGCGTTCTACGACGCCCGACGGGCGCAGGCCGGACTGCCGGTGTCGGGGGCGGACGCGCCGCCGGCCGAGGCGATGGCGGCCCTCAACGGGATCCTGCGGCAGGAGATTCCGCTGCGGATCCAGGCCCGGATGCAGCATGACATCTTCTCGGCGATTCGGGTGGCCGGCGAGTTCGGGCTGCCGTTCCTGCTGGAGGAGGCGACCGAGGCGTACCAGTGCCTCGAGGCGCTCAAGCAGGCCAACCTGTCGCTGGTCTTCGGGCCGGTGTACATGGACGCGACCGGCTTTCGGCGAACCAACGGCGAGGCGCGCGATCCGCGCCTGACGACGCCGCGACAACTGCACCAGGCCGGGATTCCGTTCGCGCTGACCGCCCAGGAGTTCCGGGGCGAGGAAGGACTTGCCCGGCAGGCGATGCTCGCGATCCGGTACGGTCTGCCGCACGCGGCGGCCTTCGCGGCCGTCACGCAGGTGCCGGCCCGGCTGATGGGCCTGGAAGAGCGGATCGGAGACCTGCGGAGCGGGCTCGACGCCGACCTGGTGCTGTGGCGGGGTGAGCCGTTCTCGGCCGAGGGTCGGGCGGTGCTGGTGATGATCGATGGTCAGGTGGTTTACCAGGAAGACAAATAAATGACACGCATGCTGACACTGGGAGTGGCGCTGCTGGCGGCCGCGCTGCCGGCCGTCGGACAGGTCGCGCCGGAACGGGTCGCCCTGACCGGGGTACGAATTCTGCCGATCTCCGGGCCGGCCATCGACAAGGGCACGATTCTGATCGAGCGCGGGCGGATCGCGGCCGTCGGGGAAGACGTCGAGGTTCCGTTCGATGCCCGCGTCTTCGAGCTTGACGGGCGGACGGTCATGCCGGGCCTGATCGACGTGCATACCTGGCGCGGCATGGATCAGCCGAACGAGACGCGGCCGGTCACACCGCAACTGGATGTCTACGACGCGATCGACCCGTCGCAGTTGTTCTTCGAGGACAGCCTGCGCCTGGGCGTCACCGCGATCCACGTCATGCCGGGCGACAACACCGTGGTCGGCGGTCTCGGCCGGGTGGTGCGTCCGATCGGGCGCACGCTGGGTGAGATGACGATCGCGCCGGGGTCGTTCCTGAAACTGGCGGTCGCGCCGAAGGGCGGCTTCGACCGGATGATGCAGATGTCGACATTGCGCGAGGCGTTCGCCAAGCTGTCCGATGAGCTCGGCAAGCTGGCCGAAGCGCGCTACGAAGAGGATCGCAAGGAGAAGGACGAGCCGGTCGATGTCGTCCCGGACGAGGCCCGCAAGCGTGGCGTGAAGCTGATCCGCGTCGAGGATCTGACCGACGAAACCCGCAACCTGCTGCGGCTGACCGGCGGTGCGGTGACGGTCGGCGACGAGACCGGCGAACCGCTGCTCGATCCGCTTGGGGCGTTCGTGCATTGCGCCCGGGCGATGGATGTCGCCCCGGCCATCCAGATCGCGCGCGACAACGGCTTCTTCGATCGACTGGTGCTGGTGCTCGGACCGGAATGCTTCAAGGCCATCCCGGAACTGAAGAAGGCCGCCCGCCCGGTCGTGCTGGTCGGCGACCTGACGCACCGCGAAACCGATCCGCTGACCGGCAAGGTCCGCGAGACGTTCGTGCCGCGCAAGTACGCCGATGCCGGACTGATGTTCTCGCTGCTGCCCGGACCGAGCAGTTCGCTGCCGGAACGAATGCTGACCTACCAGGCCGCCCGTTGCGTGCGGGGCGGGGTCGGTCGCGACGTGGCGCTGCGGGCGATCACCAGCCATCCGGCCGAGACGCTCGGCCTGGGTGACCAGCTTGGTTCGATCGAAGTCGGGCGGGCCGCGCACCTGGTGGTCTTCACCGGCGATCCGCTTGATTTCAACAGCGTCGTGGAACGCGTCTTCATCGACGGGATCCCGGCCTATGACCGGGCCCGCGACGTCCGGCTCCAGCGGCTGCTGTCGTTCCAGGAAACCAACGCCGAAGAGACCCCCGAATGAACCGCCTCCGCACCATACGCCGGGCCGCCGCGCTCGGCCTGTGCCTGCTCGCCACCGGCCTGGCCGGGGCTGAGCGCTTCGCCATCCGGGCCGGCGCCGTCTACCCGCTGACCGAAGCGCAGCCGGGCCCGATCGTCGACGGGATGGTCCTGATCGAGGACGGCCGGATCGTGGCCGTCGGGCGCGGACTGGATCTGCCCCCCGGAACGTCCGTCCGGCACTGGCCCGATGCGGTCATCGTCCCCGGCTTCGTTTCGGCCGCCAGCTATGTCGTGGGGCGTCACACCGGGCCGCACACGGTCGGGGCCTATCGCGCGGCCGACAGCTTTGACACGTATGCCGACTACCGCCAGCACCTGGCGTGGGGCACGACCACCGCGCACCTGAGCCCCGGCGGGCATCGCCTTGTCGCGGGCAGTGGCGCGGTCGTCAAACTGGCCGGACCCGCCGACGAGCGCGTCCTGCGCCCGCTGGCCGATGTCAGCATCAACCTCGGCCAGTTCCAGCCGCCGGATATCATCCGCCCGCCGTTCTACGCGTCGTCCGACGTCGCCATCGAGCCGGCCGAGCGGCAGCGACCGACCTCGCGACTGGGGCAGTTCCTGGAACTGAACCAGCGGATCACGGCCGGGCCGTCCGACGGGCGTCTCGATTTTCACCAGCGCGGGTTCCAGCAGTTCTGGGAGCACGGCCTGCCGCTGCGGATCCAGGCGCGACGGGCCGCGGACCTGGAAGGCGCCGTCCGCTTCGCCGCACAGCACAAACGCCCGGCGTACCTGGTCGGGGCGGCCGAAGGGGACTGGCTGCGCGACGCGCTGGCGACGGCCGACCTTCCGGTCGTGCTGCGGGTCGAGGATCCGTACAACCGACCGACCTACGAAATCGGCGCGACGCTCGATCCGCTGGCCGCCCGCCTGGTGACGGCCGCGAGACTGGCCGAGCGGGTTCCGCTGGCCCTGGCCGGGCGGGACGGCGAGGTGGCGGATCTGCGGATGGTGGCGCTGCTGGCGCGGCGTGGCGGTCTCTCGGCCGAGAAGGCGCTGCAGGCGATCACGCGGATTCCGGCGGAGATTCTCGGGGTGGCGGACCGGGTCGGTTCGCTGGCGCCGGGGCGTGACGCGGACCTGCTGGTGCTGAGCGGCCCGCCGCTGGACGTCACCACGCACGTGCTGCGGACCTACGTCGATGGAGAACTCGCTTACGAGGCCGAAGGCAGCGACGCGGTGGTGATCCGGGCCGGAACGATCTGGGTCGGCAACGGCGAGATCGTGCGTGACGGCTCGCTGCTGGTCGAGGATGGAAAGATCCGGGCGGTCGGGCAGCGGGTCCCGCACCCGCCGCAGGCCCGCCTGATCGATGCCGGGGCCGACGCGTTCGTCTCGCCCGGTTTCATCGACGCCCACGGGCACCTCGGCCTGGAGGGGGACCAGGGGACGGTCGCGGCCAACATCCTGCTGCACCGGATCGTCGGCCGGGCGTCGGAGGAGTTTCTGCGGGTCGCGGGCGCCGGCGTGACGACGGTGATGCTGAGCGGTTATCGCATCGGCGGCAGCGGATCGCGGGTGACGGCGATCAAGACCTACGGGCAACGTCCGGACGAGATGATCGGCAAGCCGATCGCGGGCGTTCGGTTCTCGATGACCGGCAAGGACCCGCTGCTGGGGACCAAGTCGATCAAGAGCCTGCTGGAACGCGGCAAGAAGTACGCCGAGACGTGGCAGAAATACGACGAAGAACTCAAGAAGTGGAAAGAGGACCGGGCGGCCGGCAAGCAGACCAAGAAGAAGGTCGAGGAGGTGGCCGACGTCGAGGCCGTCGCGATCGACCCGATCACGGGGACCTGGGAGTACACCATCAGCGGCGGCCCGATTCCGGAGCCGGTCACGTCGACGATGCTGCTGAAGCTGACCGGCGCGCAGATCGAGGGACGCCTGCTCGATCCGCAGGGCAGCGGCGAGGAGGCGGTCGTCACCGGCACGTTGAACGGCAAGCAGGTCGAGATGGAAATCGACCAGGAGACGCCGTTCGGCAATCCGAAGCTGGTCGCCACGCTCGAGCGCGACGACTACATGTCCGGCGCGCTGAGCATCGGCGACGTGCTCTCGCTGGAGTTCGAAGCGACCCGCACCGACAAGTCCGACGTCGAGTTCAAGGTCAAGCGCCGCAAGTCGCGCAACAAGGACGGGCGTCCGACTCCGCCCAAGGTCGACGAGAATCTCGAGCCCCTGCGGCCGCTGCTGGCCGGCGAGATTCCGGCGGTCGTCGATGCGACCACGGTGGGCGAGATCATCGCGGCGGTGGAACTGTTCGTCGACGAGTACAAGGTTCCGGTGGTGCTGCTGAACGCGTCGGACGCGACGGACGCGTCGGAGCAGCTTCTGGAGCGGAAGGACAAGGTCGGCGTGATCGTCGAGACGCGTCTGCGGACGACGCGCGACGACCGCCCGTACGTGCAGGCCGTGGACCTGGGTCGCAAGGGGGTCCGGATCGCCTTGCAGAGTGATGCCGAGGACGGTGCCCGCAACCTGCCGCTGATGGGGCTCTACGCGGTCCGCGAGGGTCTCGGTGGCGATGCCGCGCTGCGGGCCCTGACGATCGAGGCGGCCCGCATGTTCGGCATGCAGGACCAGGTCGGGACGCTCGAACCCGGCAAGCAGGCTGACATTCTGATTCACACCGGACACCCGTTCGATGCCGGCTCGCGGCTGGAGCGGGTCTTCGTCGGTGGTAACGAGGTACCCCGCCATGAACGCTAGAAACGCGCTGCTCGGGCTCCTGCTGGCCGGCCTGTCGGCCGCGGCCGTCGCCGACGAACCGGCCGGGATGGCCTTCCGCGTGGCCAAGGTCGTCAGCATGGATCGCAGCGAAACGGTCCACAACGACGCGATCGTACTGGTGCAGGGCGGGCGGATCACGCAGATCGGCAAGCCGGGCGAGGTCACGATTCCGGAGGGCTTCACGCGGCACGAGCATCCGGAGGCGTGGCTGGTGCCGGGGCTGATCGACTGCCACAACCACACGGCCGGCACGCTCAGCGACCTGAACGACATGATCTACCAGACCAACCCGGGTCTGAACACGCGGGCGGCGATCGAGCCCGAGAACGACAACATCAAGGAAGCCCGGACCGGAGGCGTGACGTCGGTGCTGCTGATCCCGGGCAGCGGCACGAACATGAGCGGCTTCGGGACGATCAGCAAGACCGGCGGCAAGACGCCGGACGAAGTCATCGTCCGTTCGCCGGGCTCGCTGAAGATCGCCCAGTCGGGCAACCCCGAGTGGTACTTCGGCGGCAACTCGCGGCGGTTCATGAACTGGAACACGCGGCAGACGCTGCTGAAGGCCAAGGCGTATCACGAGGCGTGGGAGGCGTTCGAGCAGGGCGAGACCACCGTCGAACCGGCCCACAACCCGATCTTCGAGGACTTCCGCGGTCTGTTCCGCAAGGAATACCCGGCCTCGGTCCACACGCAGGCGTACCAGGTCCTGCTGACGACGGTCGACATGCTCTCGCTGCAACTCGGCATCTGGACCGTGCTCGACCACTGCACCTTCGACGCCTGGAAGGTCGGCCCGATCGTCGCGGCCAGCGACTGCTGGACGATCAACGGCCCGCGGCAGTACCAGTTCGACCGCACGGCCGCCCGGATGATCGGCAACGCCAGCGGATGGTGGAAGAACGGCGTCCGCAAGCTGGGGATCAACACCGACGCGCCGGTCGTGCCGCAGCGTGAGCTGAGCTACCAGGCCACGATGGCGTGCTGGTACGGCTGGCAGCCGTACCCGGCTTTGAAGGGCGTCACCAGCATTCCGGCCGAAGCGCTCGGCGTCTACGACCGGGTCGGCAGTATCGAGGCCGGCAAGGACGCCGACTTCGGCATCTGGACCGGCAACCCGCTGGATCCGCGTTCGGCGTGCCTGAAAACCATTGTCGATGGCAAGGTGGTCTACGACGCCGCCAAGTCCATCCGTCGCTTCTAGGAAGACCCATGCTCATCCATCGCCTGCTTCGTGCCACGCTGGCCGGACTGCTGCCGGCGCTGCTGCTCCCGGCTGCGGCGACCGCCGTGGTGGCGGCTGACGACGAGCGCTTCGTCGTTGTCCGCAACGCGACGATCGTCCCGGTCGAGGGCAAACTGCAGAAGAAAGCCACGATCATCATCAGCGAAGGCAAGATCACCAACATCGGACCGAGCATCGAGTATCCGCGCAACGCGCGGGTCATCGACGCGGAGGGGATGTACGTGATGCCCGGGCTGATCTACGCCGAAACGCGGGCCGGGCTGCCCAGCCCGTCGCGACGCGGCGTGCACGGGGACCTGCTGGCGGCCGACGAGTACCACCCGCGGGCCGGACAGTTCGACGACCTGCTCGACGCCGGCGTGACGACCATCGGCCTGCTGCCGACCGGGGCCGGCATCCCCGGACGGGCCGCGATCATGCAGACGGCCGGCGACGAAGACGAACGGTTCCTGCAGCGCGAGGGGTACCTGTACGTCACCTCGTCGAAGTCCGAACTGCGCGAGGCCCTCAAGAAGGCCAAGGCCGAGATCGAAAAGGTCGAGAAGGCCCGCAAGGAGTTCGACGAGAAGCAGAAGGCCGAAGCCGCCAAGGCCAAGCAGGAAGCCGCCCGCAAGGAGGCCGAGAAGAAGGACGGCCAGCCGGAGGCCAGGCCCGCACCGGCCTCGCAGCCGACCAGCCAGCCGACCACGCAGCCGGCCAAGTTCGAGCCGCCGAAGATCGACCCGGCCTACCAGCCGCTGGTCGACCTGCTGAAGGACAAGACCTCGGTGCCGATCCTGCTGGAGGCTTCGCAGGCCGCCGAGATCCTGCACCTGAACGAGGTCCTCGACGAATTCGAGATCGACCCGCACTGGACGCTTCGCAACAACCGCCAGAGTGACCTGTTCAAGGTCGCCGAGGAGATCGCCCGGACCGACGAGACCCGCGTCGTTCTGCGGGCCGGCCGGCACCGTGTGCCGTATTCGGCCGAGCGCCTGCCGCTGATCCAGATGATCGCCGCGGCCGGCTGCGAGGTCAGCCTGGTTCCGTACCGGGACAACGCCTACGAGTACGGCAACCTGCTGGCGCGGGTGGCCGAACTGGTGCGTGAAGGCTGGGACCGCGACACGGCGCTCGCGTCGGTGACGCTGCACCCGGCCCGGCTGCTGGGGATCGACGAGACGCGCGGCTCGATCAAGAAGGACAAGGTCGCCGACCTGATCTTCCTGGACGCTGATCCGCTGGCGCCGGGCGCCCGGGTCCGCAAGGTGATGATCGCGGGCGAAATCGTCCACGAAGTGGAGGACGAGCAATAATGAACCGTCACCTGATTCGTCCGTTCAACTGGCAGGTCCTCGTCGGGCTGACGCTCGCCGTCCTGCTGGCGCTGCCCGCCCTGGCCCAGGATGAAGACGGGCGGCGACGCGGCAAGCGCGGCCGGCGGGCCCGCTCGCAGCCGACCACCCAGGCATCGCAGCCGACCACGACCTCGACGACCACTTCGACCTCGACTTCGACTTCGACGACTTCGGCCGAAAGCGAGGAAGAGGAGCGGCCTGCATACCTGGCGGTGATCAACGGCCGGGTGCACACGATCACCGACGGCACGCTGATCGGTGCGACGATTCTCTGCAAGGACGGCGTGATCGAGGCGATCGGCGGCGGGGTCCGGGTGCCGGACGAGGCCGAGGTGATCGACGCGGCCGGTTTCGACGTCTACCCGGGGCTGGTTGCCTGCGGTGCGGGCGGCATTCACGGCGGGGGTGACAAGCGCGACACGACCAACGTCTTCGGGCTGAACATGGAGATCGCGCTGGCGGGCGGAATCACGACGACCCTGTCGGGCAACGACGCGGCCAAGCTGACGTACGGTACGACCGACGGGCTGCTGGTTCGCAAGAACGTGTTCGCCAGCCTGCGGTACAGCGCCAACCGACCGCTGGAGCGGGCCCGGCTGCGCGAGGATCTCGAGAAGGTCCGCGACTACCTGCGGGCCGTGCAGCGCTACACGCTGATCAAGGAACGGGACGAGGACGCGGAAGAGCCTGACAAGAGCGAAATCAAGGGCAAGCTCGACGAGTACCTCAAGCTGCTGAAGGGCGAGCGGGTCGCGATCGCCTCGGCCAACGAGGTTGGCGACATCCGGGCCCTGGTCGGGCTGGCCGAGCAGTTCGGGTTCGAGCTTGTCATTCGCGGTGCGACCGAGGCGTGGTCGATCGCGGAAGAACCCGGACGGGCGAAGGTCTCGGCGATCGTCACGCCGCGGAACTCGACTTCGCCCGATGAACGGCTGAACCGGCCGTCGGGTGCGTCGATCGAGAATGCCGCGATCCTCGCCCGGCACGGCGTGCCGGTGGCGGTGCTGCCGGCCTCGACCTCGATCACGCTCTGGGGCCTGGCCGGTCGCGACCTGCTGCACCTGAACATGGAAGCGGCGTTCGCGGTTCGCGGCGGGATGCGCAACGACGAAGCCCTGCGGACGATCACGATCGACGCGGCCCGGATCATGCGGATCGACGACCGGGTCGGCTCGCTGGAAGTCGGCAAGGACGCGGACCTGGTGATCTGCGACGGCGACATCCTCAGCTACATGACGCAGGTGCACCACACGATCGTGAACGGACGGGTCGCCTACGCCAAGGCCGACAGTTCGCTCTACCGCCACATCCGCCCGGCCGGCGGCCCGATCGAAACCGACTTCGACGACCAGTGGCCGCGCTCGCTGGAGTGGTCGGCCGAGGACCTCGCCACGACCGATCCCGCCGCCCGCAAGAAGGCGAAGGAGGCGGAGAAGAAGGCCGACGAGGGCAAGGAAGCCGAGAAGGAAGCGGCCGCGGAATAGCGGTCGTCGCGCGGCGGTCCCCGCCCCCCCCAGCGCCGAGGGCTCCCGAACGCCGGGGGCTCCCAAGCAGCGCGGTTCGCGGCGAGAAGACACTGCTCAAGCGCAGTAGCACCAGAGCAGGACCGTAGGGTGCGTCATCGACGCGGGCGCCCGCGCGTTCGTCCGACGTGGACACTTCAGGCGTCGATGCCGCACCGCTTGGCAGTTCCGCCAGCCGACACAGGCGAAAACCGGAAAGTCTCCCATCCATCCGCTCGCTGCGCTCGGTCAAGGACGGGGCATTCGGCACCGATCATACCGACCTACGCCGGCAACTCGCGCCCAGAAGACACTGCTCAAGAGACTCAAGAGCGTTGCACGAGGGCCTCGGAATCGCCACGCCTTCCGGCGATCAGTGCAAGAGGCGATCGATGCAAAAGGTGATCGATGCAAAAAGAAAACGGGGCACCGGACTGGAATCCGGCGCCCCGTCGCGTTGGATCGCGGTATCCGCGGTTACTTGATCTCGACGATCTCGACGTCGAAGACCAGGTACGCGTTCGGGCCGATCTTCGGCGGCGAGCCGCGGCGGCCGTAGGCCAGCTTCGGCGGCAGGATGATCTTACGCTTCTCGCCGGTCTTCATCGTCGCCAGGGCTTCGAGCCAGCCCTTGATCACGCCGCCCCGCATGTTGACCGGGTACGGCTTGGCGCCCGGGTGATCGAAGGAACTGTCGAACTTGGTGCCGTCGACCAGCGTGCCGGTGTAGTGCGTCAGCACCCGGCTGGTCGGCTTGGGGGTCTCGCCGCTGCCTTCCTTCAGCACGAAGTACGCCAGCCCGCTCGGGGTCAGCGTCGCCTCGGTACCCAGTTCCTTCTCCTGTGCCGCGACGAACGCCTTGACGTCATCCGGCCACTTCTCACGCCACTCGGCCGCCCTGGCCGCATCGCGCTGCTTGATCAGGTCGCCCAGCTTGGAGGCGTCGAAGTCACCGAGCACGGTGGCGGACTTGATCACGACCGGCGTGGTCGGGACGACCGGGCCCATCGGCAGCTTGGGGTTCGTGGTCACTTCCGTGTCGCGGATCTTCTCGACCACGTCCATGCCCTCGACCACCTTGCCGAAGACGCAGTAGCCGGCTCCGCCGCTGATCGGCTGATCCAGCCGGTCGTTGTCGGCCACGTTGATGAAGAACTGGGCCGTGGCCGAGTCGGGAGCCTGCGTGCGAGCCATCGCGATCGTGCCGATCTCGTTGGTCAGCCCGTTCTCCCACTCGTTCTTGATCGGCTTGCGAAGACCTTCCTTGCGCTCGTCCATCTCCTCGGTGTAGCCACCGCCCTGGATCATGAAGTTCGCGATCACGCGGTGGAAGATCAGCCCGTTGTAGTGGCCGGCCTGCACGTACTTGATGAAGTTGTCGACCGTCACCGGGGCCTTCCCGGCATCGAGTTCGAGGACGATGTCGCCCAGCGTCGTGCTCAGCTTGACCTTCGGTTTCATCTCGCCCGCCACGGCCGCCGAGGCCACGGCACATGCCAGCAGGATGCCGGCCAGGGATGCGCTCAATCGCATGCGTTTAGCTCCATGTTGCCTGATGTTTTGCTCGACAGGGCACGATAGCCCAAAGCCGGCAGGGCGGCAAACCCGCCGCCATTGCAGACACGGCAAGTCGCGCTCCCGTTTGTACTTACCGTGCAGGCAGTCCGGGGATGCACCCGGCGCGGCGGCGGTCACACCGCCCGGCCGTTCTCGGTCAGTTGCACCAGCGAGGCCGCCAGCCGGTCCCGGCCGCGTTCGGCCCCCGTCCGCGGGTCGACCTGGCCGAAGGCGAGCACGCCGGTCGGGCAACTCTGTACGCAGGCGCTGCAGCGGACGCATTCGGGGTCTTCCATGGGCAGGCCCTTGTTGGCGAAGTTCATCACGTCGATGCCCTGATGGCAGACGCTCGTGCAGACGTTGCACGAGATGCACTTCTTCTTGTCGGCCAGGATCCGGAAGCGGCTGAAGCGGGCGTAGATGTGCATCAGGGCCGCCAGCGGACAGGCGAACCGGCACCAGACCCGCCCGCTGAACCAGAAGTAGCAGCCGACCCCGAGAACGCCGGCCAGCAGCAGGTCGACGCTCCAGGTGTAGTTGAGGAACGGGATCTCGCCCAGCAGCAGGGCGTAGGTCCGTTCGAGCCAGCCGCCCGGCCGAATCCAGCTCAGCACGCGCAGCCCGAGCAGCAGCACGGCCAGTCCGAGAATGACCTGCCCGACCATGTTCAGCCGGTTCCAGAAGGGACCGTGCGGCATCTTGTGGCGGTGGGCATCGCCGAGCGTCTCGGCCAGGGCGCCGCAGGAACAGATCCAGCCGCAGTAGGCGCCCTTGCCGTAGAAGTAGATCAGCGTCGGGATCAGCACGAAGGTCTGCACGACGCTGATCAGCAGCCAGCCCCACAACGGCTGGTCGGTGAAGACGTTGAAGACGAACAGCGGCCAGGCCAGCACCAGCCCGTACGCCCGCCAGTACGAGCCGCCCGGGAACAACTGGTCGCCGATCCAGCCCATGACGCCGCTGTCGAACCAGCCGTTCTGCCCGGCCCACGGCAGGATGATCTCCGGCAGAAGGAACAGCGGCAGGCACTGGATCGCGATCAGTGTCCAGGTCTGCAGTTTGACGTAGGGCGTTCGCCTGCGGCGGATCCGTCGCAATCCGAAGATCAGCACGCACAGGCTGTAGGCCAGCGTGTAGTAGAACGACGGGCCCTTCATCGCGCCCAGCAGCACGTGCAGCAGGTGCCCCTCGGTCGCGGCGGCCGTGGCGAGGCCGCCGCCGAGCGCATCGACCAGGCCGGGCAGATTGAACGGGAACCAGCCGTTGTCGCGGAACCAGCGATAGACCGGCAGTTCCGGCCGATCCTTCTTCCAGTGATAGAGGAACACGCAGAACGCGAGGAACGCGCCGAACAGCGTCCAGTCGCGGCCGGTCATTTCACCTGCGATCCGCACGCCGCTGCGTCGGAAGAAGTCGAGCGGCGCTTCGCGGCCGATCATCGCGAAGACGACATCGTTGTCGATCGTCCGCTCACCGTCGGGGGTCTTCAGCGTGACCCGGTCGGGCTCGATCCGCGTGACGGTGCTGTTCATTGCGAGCGTCAGCGTTCCGTCGGCGGAGGAGGGATCGGCCCGCAGTCGCTCGATGCGCGCGATGTTGTCGGGCTTCGGGCGTGAGAATCCGGCCTTGCGGTAGCTCAGCGTGACCGTGGCGCCGCACTCGGCGAGGGCGATCGCGGATTCGAGGGCACTGTCGCCGCCGCCGACCACCAGGGCCCGCGCGCGGCGGAAGTCCCGGGGATCGTGCAGCCGGTTGTAGACCTTGTCGAGGTCCTCGCCCGCAGCGCCGAGTCGGCGAAAGTTGCCGCTGCGTCCGATCGCGACGACCACCCGGCGGGCCCGCAACGGTTCGTCGCCGGCCAGGTCGATCCGCAGCAGGTCTCCGTCGCGGACAACCCGCTCGGCCCGCGCGGCCCGGGTCTGGATGCCGGTCGCGAGCGTCTGGTCGCGCAGTTCGCGGACGAGGTCCTCTTTCACATCGGCGCGGAAGTGCATCTGCCCGGCCGGCGTCATGTCGCTCGGGTAGGTGTAGATCGGCTTGCCCTTCGGGAAGTTGACGATCGTCGCGAACGGCTCGGTGGCTTCGAGCAGTTCGAACCGCAGGCCGGCCGCGCGGGCTTCGAGGGCGGCCGACATGCCCGACACGCCGCCACCGATGATGACCAGGTCGAGGGTCGCGTCGTCGCGCTGGCGTTGCCGCTGGAAGGCCGAGTCGGCGGTGATGGTCCGGACGGCCCGGGCGCCGGTGTCGGCCGAGAATCTCAGCAGCGGGATGCCGGTCAGGTCTCCGACGATGTACAGGCCGGGGACGCTGGTGGAGCCGTCATCGTTGACCTGCGGCAGTTTCTCGACCGTGCCGGACGGCCAGCGGGTGTGCAGCCAGCGGGTGTAGCGTGCGAGGATGTTCATGCGGTTGCTCGTCCTTCGGTCAGCGGGAAGCCGCACGGCCGCGGAATAATTCCCGCCTCGTCCGAATTGTTGGGTGCGAAGCGGGAAGGGCGTATCGTACGCGAAGCAGCGTTCCCCAGCCCCGCACCGGAGAGCCCGAGATGTGCAGCCCGCGCCTGGCCGCGTTCCTCCTGCTGGCGTCCGTGACCTTCGCAGGCTGCAGCACACGGCTGCACCCGCCGGACCTGGGCGCGATCTACAACCGCACCGCGCAGGCGGGCGGCGGTGAACGCAACCCGGTCATCGTCATCCCGGGCATCCTGGGAACCCGTCTGCGAACGGACGGCGGGCAGGTCGTCTGGGGCGCGTTCGGCGGTGGGGCGGCCGATCCCGAGACGCCGGCCGGCGCGCGGCTGATCGCGCTGCCGATCGATCCGGATCAGCCTCTGCGATCGTTGCGTGACCAGGTGCGGCCCGACGGCGTGCTGGACCGCACGCGGATCAGCCTGCTCGGTCTGCCGATCGAACTGAACGCCTACGTGCAGATCCTGGCCACGCTCGGGGCGGGCGGTTACCGCGACGAACTGCTGGGCGAAGCGGGGGCGATCGACTACGGGGAAGGGCACTACACCTGCTTCCAGTTTGACTACGACTGGCGGCGTGACAATGTCGAGAACGCGGCCCGCCTGGCCGAATTCATCGCCGAGAAGAAAGCCTACGTCCGCAAGCGACGGGTCGCGGAGTCCGGCCGGGCCGCTGATGCGGAGATTCGCTTTGACATCGTCGCGCATTCGATGGGCGGTCTGCTGACCCGTTACTTCCTGCGCTACGGTGACGCGGACCTGCCGGACGACGGGTTGCCGGAACTGACCTGGGCCGGCGCGGCCGATGTCGAGCGCGTCGTGATCGTCGGGACGCCGAACCTGGGATCCGCCCGGGCGCTGCTGCAACTGGTCGAGGGCGCGCACTTCTCGTCGATCCTGCCGAGCTACGACGCCGCGATTCTGGGGACGATGCCGTCGATCTACCAGTTGCTGCCGCGGGCGCGACACGCGGCCCTGCACGGTTCGGACGGTCCGATCGATCTGCTCGATTCGGCCACCTGGCGGCGGTTCGGGTGGGGGCTGGCGAGCCCGCGGGCCGACCTGGCCGCCCTGTTGCCGGAAGTGGCCGACGAGGACGCGCGACGTCGGATCGCAGCGGCGCACCTCGAGCGGTGCCTGGACCGCGCCCGGCGGTTTCATGCCGCCCTCGACGTCCCGGCCGATCCGCCCGCGGGCGTGGAACTGCACCTGTTCGCCGGCGACTCGGTCGCGACGCTGGCGACGCTGGCGGTCGACGAGGACGGACGACTGACCGAGGCCGACCGGGGCCCGGGCGATGGCACGGTCCTGCGCAGCAGTGCCCTGGCCGACGAACGGGTGGCGACGGACTGGCAGCCGCGGGTCCGGACGCCGGTCGGCTGGCACGCGACGCACTTCCTGTTCAACGACCATCTCGGGATGACCCGCGACCCGGGCTTCAGCGACAACGTGCTGCACCTGCTGCTGGAAGCCCCGCGGCGAAAAAACTGAGATTCCCCGTCAGATCCGCGGCCGGTGCGCATCGAACCTTGTAGAACGACGTGACCCCCGTGGTTTCTGGGAACGCTCGTGCGGCAGCCCGTGGCAGATCGAGTGGATTCGGCCCGTCCCGGCGATGCCGGGGCCGCCGACGCCGCTGCGCGATTCACCGCACTGGTCGAGTCCGAACGGGTTCACGTCCATCGCCTGGTCCGGCGCCTGCTGGGTGCCGGCGGAGAGGTCGACGACGTGCTGCAGGATGTCTTCACACGAGCCTGGCTGAACTGGGACCGCGTGCGGCAACTCGACGCGCCCGGGGCCTGGCTGTCGCGGGTAGCGATCAACGCCTGCCGGGCCCGCATGCGGCGACAACGCCTCTGGCGGCTGTGGTTCCGACAGACGCGCCCGGCCGCCGCGACCCGCACTGACGCCCGCGACGATCCGGCCCGCGTGCGGGCGGCCCTGGCCGGGCTGGGCCATGCGGATCGCGAAGTGCTGGTGCTGCGGTATCTCGAAGAACTTTCGACGGACGATGTGGCCGGCCTGCTGGGGCTTTCGCGGGCGGCCGTGGATGCCCGCCTGAGCCGGGCCCGCCGGCGCCTCGGGGACGTTCTGGGAGATCGCCATGAATGAGCAACGGCTGCGCGCACTGCTGCGGTCCGGCGAGGACGACACCCGGCCACCGGCCACGGCTGACCTGCTGGAAGGTGTCCGGCTGCGTCTGCGACGACGGACACAGAGGCAGGCCGGCGTGACGGTCGCGGCCACGATTCTGCTGGTCTCGACGCTGGTGGTCAGTCAACGGCTCGAGCCGGTCGGTCCGCGCGTCGTGCAGACGGATCGCCCCGCGGCGGTGACGATGGATGGGAAGGAACTGCCCGACTACGCGGCCGAGGCCGACCTGCGGGCGGCGCTGGTTCAGCGGATGATTGCGGGTGAGCGGGCCGCGGCGCGGATCCGCGAACTGGAGGCGGAACTGGCCCGGCCGCTGCCGGACCTGCGGGTCTCGACAAGGACCCAGGTTGAACTCGCGGCCGCCACGCTGTTTCGGGCGGGCGAGCGGGTTCGCAACGAGTTGCGGACCGCCTCGGCCGGCTGTCGGCAGTACCAGGCGGTGATTGAAGTTTATCCCGAGACGGCCTGGGCCCAGCTTGCCCGACGGCGGCTCGCGGACTGTCCCGGATCCTGAAGGAGAAGAGCGATGCGAGGTGTGCTTTCGATCTGTATGGCGGGTCTGCTGGTCAGTCTCGCGGCGGCGCAGGACGACGACGGCGATCGTCAGAGAGCGGATGCGTTGCGGCAGCGGCTGTCGGCGCGGCAGATGATGCGGGCGCCCGAGTCGTTCGGCGACTTCGACGCGTCACTGGTCGTTCGCGTGACCTACATCCCGGAGGTGATGCCAATCTCGGAGGAATCGCTCAACGCGATGATCCGCAGCACGGCGATCGGCGAGGTGGCGTTGCAGGCGGCGCTCGGATCGGCCTATCCCGCCAGGCGTGGCCAGGTCGACTTCGGCTACGAGGCACTTGGTCGAGACCGCGGTGGGCGACGGGCGGGCGAACCGACCGCTGAACTCGGGCGGATCTGGATCATGGGGCTCGACGGCGACGTTCCGACCGCGACGGAATCGCTGGAGAACATCGTCGCCGGGCTGGCCGATGCGCTGGAAGGCGCCAGCGGGGAAGACCACCGGCTGATCACCGAGCAACTGGCGATGATTCAGCGCGAGATCGACGGTACCGAGCAGCGGCTTGAGCAGCTTGCCGTCCGTGAGCGTGAACTGCAGAAGCGGGCCGGGCGGGTCAACCTGTTCCGTGCCGACGTGCAGAACCAGATGGAGGAGTGGCGCGGGCGGCGCACGGACCTGCAGCTCGAGGTCGAGCACGCCACGATTCAGAAGCAGTTGCTCGCCCGGCAGATCGCGGAGATGGCCGAGCGGGTTGAGCAGCGCGTCGCGGGGGATGAGATCACCGAGGAACTGCGACAGGTGGTCGGCTATCGCGAGAAGGCCCTGGCGCAGAGTCGCCACCTGTTCGAGGCCGGCAACCTGGCGGAGGCCGAACTGATCGCGGCGATGGAGCAACTGGCCCGGGCCCGGACCGAGGTGCTGGCCCGGCAGGAGCAGATCCGCAACGAGACCGGACACGGCGAACTGGCGGCCCTGAACGAACGCCTGCGGCACATCACGGTCGAGGCGACCACCAGCGAGGCCGAGCTGGTCAGGCTCGAACAGACCCTGGCACAGGCCGAGCAGAACCGCGTGCTGGAACTCGCCAACGAGTTCGAGAACGAGATCCGCATGCAGCAGGACGTGCTCAACGAACGACTCCGTGACCTGCGCCGCGACATGATCCAGCTTGACGATCGCCTGCGCAGTTTTCGCCCGGCCCGCCTGAGCGTCATCCGCGGATCGGCCGATTCTGCGCCTCGCAAGTAGCGGCCGACACCACCGGCCGCACACCTGCCGATAGCACCGGGCGTCTGTCTCTTCGATGTGAGGACGCCCGGTGCTCGTTTCCGTGATCATTCCGACCAACCGCCCGCGCGGCGTGCTGGAACCCTGCCTGCAGGCGCTTGCCCGGCAGGACCTGCCCGCCGAAAGTTTCGAGGTGATCGTCTGCTTCAACGGCGTGCCGGCCGAGCACTGGAACCGCGGGGACTGGCCGTTCCGGCTGGTCGTGCTGCACCACCCCGAGGCCCACATCGGGATGGCCAAGAACCTGGCCCTCGATCACGCCCGGGGCGAGACGATCGTCCTGCTGAACGATGACGTCCGCCCGCGCGCGGACTTCCTGCGGCGGCACCTGGCGGCCCACGCGCACCGCGATCAGCCGTGCCAGGTGCTCGGACTGGCCCAGTGGCAGCGGCCGGCCGGCGAGACGCTGTTCGACCGGATGATCTGCACGACTTCGATGATCTTCTTCTACGACCAGTTGCGGCCGCACTGTTTCTACAACTACCGGCACGCCTGGAACCTGAACCTGTCGATCTCGCGGCGGCTGCTGCAGTCCGAACGCTTCAACGAGCGGCTCGGCCCGTTCTTCTTCGAGGATCTCGAACTGGCCTTTCGCCTCGAACGCAACCACGGCGCCCGCGTCTGGTTCGCCCCCGAGGCCCATGCTCTGCACGTGCATCAATACACGCTGGCCGGTTACCTGGAGCGTGAAGAGGCGCTCGGCCGGGCCGCGCTGCGGTTGTGGCAGGCCAACCCGGAATGCTTCCAGGACGTCTATCGGGCGCGCCCTGACGAATTGCGGGCGCCGTACGAGCACTATGTTCAACTTGAGTCGCGCGGGCACGCGTCGCGGCTGGAACGGTTCGCGCGTGTCTCCGGCTGTCCGACCGAGGCGTACGACGACAACCCGGTCCAGATGGTCGACCTGATCAACGTGCTGTACGACACGCATCTGCCGCTCAAGCGTCTCGCCTTCCGACGCGGCTTCCTCGACGCACTCGGGCAGCCCGAGCCGGCCGCCGACACGACGCTCCAGCCGGTTGAGCTATAATCGCTCCCGGCCGGGAGCACGATGAACACACGCAACGCATTCTGGATCGATGTCGGCGGCACCTTCACCGACTGTCTGCTGCGGGCTCCGGCCGGCGGCCTGCGAACGCACAAGCTGCTCAGCGACGGGACCTATCGCGGACAGATCGCCGACTGCAACGGCGACCGATTGATCGACCCGCGCCGCGGCGGGGACCCGCACGACTTCTTCGCCGACTGGCAACTCGCGGTTCTCGACGCGGATGGCGTCGCCACGATGCGCACACGCGTCCGCGGCAACGACGCGGGCGGGCTGCACCTGGCCGAGCCTCTGCACGCCGGCAGTGCCGGGTGCCATTACCTGCTGCACCACCAGCGCCCCGCGCCGGCCAGCGGCATTCGCTACCTGCTGGGCCTGGCAGCCTCCGCGCCGGTCGGCCCGCTTGAACTGCGGCTGGGCACCACCCGCGGCACCAACGCCCTGCTCGAACGAAAGGGGGCCCGGGTCGGTCTGCTGATCACGTCCGGCTTTGCCGACCTGCTTCGGATTCGCGATCAGCGCCGCCCGCACCTGTTCGAACTCGAAGCACCGCAGACGCGGCCGCTCTACGACCGGGTGGCCGAACTCCCCGAGCGGATTGCCGCCGACGGGCAGGTGCTGCGTGCGCTTGACGCTACGCCGGTCGCGGCCAGCCTGGCGGCCTGGCGGGCGGAGGGGATCGAGAGCGTCGCGGTCGCCTGCCTGAACAGCTATCGCAACCCGGTGCACGAGCAGATGGCGGCGAACCTCGCCCGCGAGGCCGGCTTCCGGCACGTGTCCACCTCGCACGCGCTGTCGCCGTTGTCGGGGTATCTCCGAAGGGCCGAGACGGCGGTGGTCAATGCCTACCTGCAGCCGGTCGTGGCCGACTACCTGGCGCAGCTTCAGGCGGAACTGCCGGAGGCCGAGGTCCTGCTGATGAGCAGCGCCGGCGGCCTGCTGCCGGCCGGTGATTTCGCTCCGAAGGACAGCATCCTGTCCGGGCCGGCGGCGGGTGTCGTCGGGGCGGCGTCGGTCGGCAGGACGGCGACGCGCGAGCGGATCATCGCGTTCGACATGGGGGGGACCAGCACGGACGTCAGCCGCTACGACGGCGGCTTCGCGCAGCGCGGCGTGCTGGCGATCCGCGATCCGGAAACGGGCGCGGAACTGGAGATCGTCGCGCCGCAACTGGAAATCGAGACCGTCGCGGCCGGCGGCGGTTCGATCTGCGGCTTCGACGGCGTCAAGCCGACCGTCGGACCGGCCAGTGCCGGCGCCGACCCGGGCCCGGCCTGCTACGGTGCCGGCGGACCGCTGTGCCTGACCGACGTCAACCTGCTGCTTGGCCGCCTGCCGGAGCGACGCTTCAGCCTGCCGCTGGAGCGCGGCGCCGCGCGGCGGCGGATCGAAGAACAGATCGACGTGATCCGCACGGCCACCGGGCGGGCCTATGCGGAACAGGAACTGGCGGCCGGCTACCTGCGGATCGCCAACGAGCACATGGCGGCCGCGATTCGGCGGATCTCGCTGCAGCGGGGCGTGGACGTGCGCGACTTCGCGCTGGTCGCGTTCGGCGGTGCCGGCGGGCAGCACGCCTGCGCGGTGGCGGAACTGCTCGGGGTGCGCACGGTGCTGTGTCACCCGCTGGCGGGGCTGCTGAGCGCGTACGGCATCGGCATGGCGCCGCGACAGCGCATCATGCAGCGCGAGGTCGGTCGCGTCTTCGAACCGCGGCACCTGCCGCACTACGACGAACTGGTGCGCGAACTGCAGGGCGAAGTCCGGGCCGGCCTGCCGGCGGGCGCGGACATCAAGACGACGCTCGAAGTCGTCGCCGAACTCCGATACGCCGGCCAGGAGGAAACGCTCAGCGTCCCGTTCGAGGGAGCCGCGACGGCGGACACGTTCGCGCACGCGTACCGCAACCTGTATGGCTACACGCTTCCGGACCGTTCGCTGGAACTGGTCGCGTTGCGGGTCGAGGGGACGCAGGCCAGCCCGCCGGAGGACTGGGACGAGCGCACTCCGCCGGAGGCGGCGTCGCAGCAGCAGGCGTGGACGACCGACGGCGTCGTCCCGGTGCCGGTCGTCAGTCGTGACGGCTGGGACAGCCTGGACGGTCCGGCCCTGATCTGCGACCCGTTCGGCACGATCGTGCTCGAGCCCGGATGGACGGCGACCCGCAGCGGCAGCACGCTCGTCCTTCAGCACCTGACCGCCGCGCAGGCGCCTACGGCGGGCGATGCCCGCGACGCGATCGAACTCGAGTTGTTCCACAATCGCTTCTCGGGCGTGGCCGAGGAGATGGGGGCGACGCTGCAGCGGGCGGCGCTGTCGACGAACATCCGCGAGCGCTGCGACTTCTCGTGTGCGGTCTGCGATCCGGACGGTTACCTGGTCGCCCACGCGCCGCACGTGCCGGTGCACCTGGGCGCGATCGGGGCGTGTGTTCGACACATGCTGGCCGAGATCGCCGCTGGTCGTGTGTCGCCGCTGACGACGGGCGACATGCTGCTGTGCAACGATCCGTACACGGGCGGCAGTCACCTGCCGGATGTGACGGTGATCGCGCCGCTGCTTGAGGACGGCTGCCTGGTCGGCTTCGTGGCCAACCGGGCGCATCATGCCGAGATCGGCGGCATCACGCCCGGGTCGATGCCGCCGCGGGCCGCGAGCCTGGCGGAAGAGGGCGTCCTGCTGCGCTGGGTCCGTTGTGTTGATCCCGCAACCGGCGCCCTGCTCGAAGGCGATCTGCGCAAGCTGCTCACGACGGGGCCGCATCCCAGCCGAGATCCGGAGCAGAACCTGGCCGACCTGCGGGCCCAGGTGGCGGCCAACCGGCGCGGCCTGGCCGGCCTGCGGACGCTGCGGGAGCGGCATGGTGTCGCGGCCACCACGGCCTACATGGAGCACATTCAGGCCGCGGCCGACGAACACCTGCAACAGGTGCTGGCACCGCGCGGCACGTTTCGAGGCGCGTTCCGCGATCAGCTTGACGACGGCACGCCGATCGCGGTGTCGCTCGAGGTCTCGGCGGACGGGATCGTGGTCGACTTCGCCGGCAGCGGTCCGGTTTCGCCGACCAGCCTGAACGCGACGCCGGCCATCGTCCGCAGTGCCGTGCTGTATTGCCTGCGGTGCCTGGTCGAGGACGAGATTCCGCTCAATGAGGG
The DNA here is from genome assembly GCA_030428945.1 of Phycisphaerae bacterium. GTDB lineage: Bacteria > Planctomycetota > Phycisphaerae > UBA1845 > Fen-1342 > JAUIEC01. The sequence goes on from JAUIEC010000004.1 coordinate 188,443, forward strand.
TCTCCTGCGGCGCGTGACGCTGCGGATTCCGCCCGGCCTGCTGCATCCGCCGGCCGACCCCGACCCGCGGGCCTGTCCCGGTGTCGCCGGCGGGAACGTCGAGACCTCGCAGCGAATCGTCGACTGCGTGCTGGGGGCGCTGCAGGTCGTGGCCGCCAGCCAGGGGACGATGAACAACCTGACGTTCGGCGACGGGCGGTTCGGTTACTACGAGACGATCGGGGGCGGGGTCGGCGCGGGGCCCAACCGGGCGGGCGCGTCGGCACGGCACAGCCACATGACCAACACACGCCTGACCGATCCGGAAACGCTCGAACGGCGCTTTCCCGTGCGCCTGATCGAGTTCGCCGTGCGGACGGGGTCCGGCGGCACCGGCCGGCACCGCGGCGGCGACGGCATGATTCGCACGTTCGAGTTCCTGCGTCCGCTCGATCTGACGCTGCTGACGCAGCGCCGCCGGACGGCCCCGTACGGACTGGCCGGGGGCGGGCCGGGGGCGCCCGGGCGCAACCTGCTGATTCGCGGCGGAGGCGAACCGGTGGAGCTGGACTGGTTCGCCGAGGTGCAGGTCGCGGCCGGTGATCGGCTGCGGATCGAAACCCCCGGTGGCGGCGGCTGCGGGAGCGAGCAACCTGGCACGTGAGCAAGGGCAGGGGCCCCGTTCCCCTCGCGCCGCTTGACATCCTAACAAAGCCCGAATAAGACTGCGGAGCGATTCTGGTGCAAGTCCTGGTTGGCTGCTGACGGTGTCCCCCATGTCGCGCGAACTTCGCATTCTGCATCTGGCGGATACGCACATTGGTGCGGCGCTGCCCAGTCGGCCGCGGGTGGATCGTGCCCGGCGGGGGGATGACCTGATCGCCAGCTATCGGGCGGCGCTGGATCGCGCCGACGAGCACGAGGTCGACCTGGTCCTGCACGCCGGCGATGTCTTCGATCGTCCCGATCCGAGCGGGCCCGCCCTGGCGGCCGCGACGGCGCCGCTGCTGGACCTGGCCAGTCGCGGGATTCCGGTGGTCGTGATTCCGGGGAACCACGAGCGCTCGGTCCTGCCGGCGTCGCTGCTGCTGCAGCATCCGCGGATTCACGTGCTCGATCGGCCGCGGACGCTGTCGCTGAAGATTCGCGGGCAGCGGGTCAGCGTGACCGGCCTGCCGTGCGTGCGGCGCGGCGTGGCGAACTGCTTCGCCGAGCGCCTGGCGGAGAGTGACTGGCGGCGCAACCGCGGCGACTGCCACCTGCTGGTGCTGCACCAGACGCTCGACTCGGCCACCTGCGGGCCGATCGGGTACCGCTTTCGAAGCGGCGTCGACGTGCTCGATCGCGACCAGGTCCCGGGCGGCTTCGACTACGTCGCGCTCGGCCACATTCATCGCCATCAGATGCTCGCGCCCCCGTCGAACGCCGGGCTGCCGCTGGTCTATGCCGGATCGACCGATCGAATCAGCTTTGCCGAACGCGACGAGCCGAAGGGCTGCGTGCTGATCCGCGAGCGGGGCGGGCGACTCGTGCCGACCTTCCTCGAGCATCCGGTCCGGGCCATGTGCGTCGTGCCGATCGATGTGACCGACCTGACCCGCGACGGGATCATCGCCGCGGTTCACGAGGGCGTCGCGCAACTTCCCGATCAGGCCACGGTGGCCATCCGCCTGAGCGGATCCGCGCGGCCGCGGACACTGGCCCGCCTGCGACTCGCCCAGCGGATCGCGGCCGTGCGGCCTGACCTGCTCGTGCGCATCTCGATGCAGCATGTCGAAATGCGGGCCGCCGAACGCGGACCGACGGTTGCCGATGGTGATCCGCTGGCGACTCTGCCTGCGGTGGTCGGTCCGCCGGTCGAGGTCGCCCGCGATGATCTGCGCGACCTGCCGGACCAGTGCGGGACCTACCTGCTGCGTGACGCGCGCGGCACGGTGATCTACGTCGGCAAGTCCAAACGCGTTCGGACCCGGATTCGCGGGCACCTGCGTCCGTCGTCCGGCAGCAACCTCTACACCGGGTGGACCGACAAGATCCAGGCCGCGCTCGTCCGCCCGGCCGCGGGCGAACTGGAAGCCCTGCTGGCCGAGGCGATCCTGGTGGCGCACCTCCGCCCGGCGTTCAACCGGCAGATGCGGATGTGGTCGCGCTACTGCTACCTGACCGAGGATCCCGAGCGCTTCCGGCAACTGCAGGTCTGTCGCGATCGCGCCCCGGACCGGCTCGTCTGTCACGGACCGTTCCGCAGTCGCTGGTCGGCCGAGGCGATTGCCCGGGAACTGGCGGAATCGCTGCAACTGGCCGCGTGCCCGGCCGAACAGCCCGGCCTGCCGCTGCTGAACGGCATGGCGGCCGGCATGCTCTGCCAGCGGTTCTACGATCGGCAGTGCGGCGGGCCCTGTGCGGGTCGGATCACGTCGGCCGACTACGCCGCGCGGATCGAGACCAGGCGGGCACTGCTGCACGGCGCGCCCGAGGCCGAAGCGCTCGTGTTGGCGGCGGAAGCATCGCTGCCCGAGACGCCGCCGGAGCAGGCCGATCCCGTCGAGCGGCAGGCACGCCGGCGGGCCGAGACGCTGCGTCTGGCGTTCGACACCGGACGCCTGCATCGCCGCGCGCTGGAACTCCGCGGCGGCCTGCTGCTGCTGCCGGCCGGCGCGCCGGGCTGTGTGGCCGCGGTGATTCTGCGATCTCCGATTCCGCGGATGCAGCGCCTGGCGCTGGAGCGGCCGCCGCTCCGCCGGGTGCTGGCCGGGCTGGGTTCGCCACCGGACGGACCACTGGCCAAGCAGGAACTCGACCTGTACGCGACGATTCTGCGGACGCTCGACAGTGATCCGCAGGCGGGACTGGCGTGGTCGGCGTCCGCGGCTCGAACGCTTGGCCCGGAAGGCGTGCGGCGCGCGGTGGAATCCCACCGGCCGGAGTGGTTTCGGGTCGGCACCCCGGGCGTGTAGAATCCGCGGCACGGGGTCGGCAACCAGCTTCGTGGGAGCCTCATGGCAGACGCGCAACCGTTTCGCATCGTCTTCGTTTCGAGCGAATACCCGCCGCAGTTCGGTGGTGGCATCGGCACCTACGTGCATGCGGCCGCGCGGGGGCTCGCTTCCTGCGGGCACGATGTGACGGTGCTGACCAGCAGCGGCGACAATCTGCCGAGCCGCGCGTGCGAGCAGGGCGTTCACGTCATCCGCATTCCCCAGCAGGTCGTGCACGGCACCGGCCCGGTCGAGACGCTTCGCAGTTGGCAGCATCGCGCCGACGCGGTGGCGCAGACGCTGACACGGCTCTGCGGCAGCAGCCCGCCCGATCTGATCGAGTTCAGCGACTACCGCGGCGAAGGCGTCAGCTACCTGGCCCAGACTTCCGGGCAGGCGCGACCGCTGTGCCTCGTGCGCCTGCATACGCCGCTTTCGGTGCTCTACAAGTACAACTCCTCCCAGACCCGGCAGCCGGTGCTGGAAGCGTTCGAACACGAATCGCTGCGACTGGCCGACGGGGTCGTGTCGCCCTCACGGGCGCTGGCGGACGAACTCGCGGACCTGGTGGCGACGCCGTTCACGGCCGAGATTTCGCCGCACCCGGTGGATCCGCGCTTCCTGGCCGCGCCGCCGGAGGAGGACGGGCCGCGCGACAGCGTGCTGTACGTCGGCCGGTTCGAGCAGCGCAAGGGTGTCGAGACGCTGGCCCGGGCGGCCGAGGCGTTTCTCGAGCGCTGCCCGGACGCCCGCATCGTGATGATCGGCGGCGATACCGAACGCGGGCCGGGACAGACCAGCATGAAGCAGCACGTCGCGGGCCTGATCGGGCGGCGTGTTCGCGGACGGGTGGAACTGATCGATCGCATTCCGCGCGACGAACTGCTGCGGCACTACCAGCAGGCCCGCTTCTGCGTGTTTCCGTCGCACTTCGAGAACTTCCCGAACACCTGCCTCGAAGCGATGGCGCTCCGCCGTATCGTGATCGGCACCGACAACTCCGGCATGGCCGAGATGATCACGCCCGGGGTTGATGGCGCGATCGTACCGGCCGCCGATCCCGACGCGCTGGCCGCGAAGATGGTCGAACTGTGGACCCTGCCCGACTCGCAGCGGGCGGCGATGGAACGCGCGGCCCGCGCGACGATCGAGCAGCGCTACGCCCCCGAAACGATCGCCGCCGAGGTGAGCGGGCTTTACAACCGGCTGCTCGGCGATCGACCCCGCAAGCCGATCCGGATCGAGTCCGCCGCGGACCGCCCGCGCGTGGCGGTGGTGATTCCGTGCTACAACCACGGTGCGTTCCTCGAGGAGACGCTGGCGAGCGTCCGCGCCCAGACCTGGCCCGAGGTCGAGACGATCATCGTCGACGATGGCTCGACCGATCCCGACACGCTCGACGTGCTGGACAGGCTCGCGGCTCTCGACGACCTGCGCCTGATCCGCCAGCAGAACGCCGGCCTGTCCGCCGCGCGAAATGCCGGGGTGCGGGCGAGCGACGCGCCGTTCTTCGTCGCGCTCGATGCCGATGACCGCATCGCCGGCAACTTCATCGAGCGTCTGATCGAACCGCTGCGGGAAGATCCGTCGCTGGGCTACTGCTACGGACAGGTGACGTTCTTCGGGGCCGAACGCGGCGGCTGGGAGTGCCCGGCGTACGACCCGCGCCGCCTGCTGATCGAGAACCTCAGCGTCGCGACCGCGGTCGTCCGGCGTCGGGCGTTCGACGAGGCCGGCGGCTACAGCCCCGACATGATCTACGGCTTCGAGGACTGGGATTTCTGGCTGGCGCTGCTGGCCGTCGGCTATCACGGGCGGCGGATCGCCGAACCGCTGTTCTTCTATCGCAAGCACGCGGGCGGTTCGATGCTCAGCAACACGCAGAAGCATCGCCCCGAGATGATCCGGCAGATGATCGAACATCACCGCGAACTGTTCGCCGCCACGCTGGAGGTCGCCTTCGCCGGCAAGGACGGGCAGTTCTTCCAGGCCCACATGGACGCCTGGCGACTGCGGCAGCAGGTCGCGGCCGGCAACGCCATGACGCCCGACCTGCCGGCGACGACGGTCGATGACGAGCTTTACCAGGCGCTGCTGGCCCAGGCCGAACTGGATCACATCGAGAACTCGCGTCTGTGGCGGACCAGTCGCCGCCTGCTCGCGCTGCCGCCGCTGGGCTGGATCAACCGCTGGCGATTCGGCCCCGACTGGCAGCGGCGACCGGCCGGCGAGGACCCGCGGGCCCGCCTGCAGCAGATCAAGCGCGCCCGGACGTATCGCCTGATCCAGGCCCTGAAGCGCTCGGCGCTCTATCGCTGGTACGCCCGCCGCCGCTACGGCGAGGACTTCGACGCCCGACCCGCTTCGGAGTCGTGATGCGCATCCTGCTCGCCACCATGCAGTACGGACCCGGCTACGGGCAGGGCACCGAACGCTACCTCTCGATCCTCCGCACGCTCCTGCCGCAGCACGGTTGCAGCACGCTGGTCCTGGCCGGCGACCCCGAGAACCGCTTTCCGGCCGCGGAAACCGCAGCGCCGCGCGACTTCGACGACAGCGTGCACAGCCTGCCGTCGTTCGGCTGGATGGCGATCCACGGCCGGCCGGTCGAGGAACTGCGGGCGACGCTCCGCCGGCTGTCACCGGACCTGGTGCACATCGCGAATCCGGCCCACATCGGCCTGAACCTGGTGCGCGCGGCGACCGATCTGGACCTGCCCGTCGTGCTGACCACGATGGATTTCTGGTGGGTCTGTCCGAAGCAGACGCTGCTGCGCCGGCCGGGCGGCGACGTGGCCGAGACCTGCCGAGGCGCCGTCGACTGGCGCACCTGCCTGTGCTGCATCGCCAACGAACGCCCCGGAAGCTGGCGGGCGCGGCTCGGGCAGTTGCCGGTGCTCGGGCACCGCCTGGTCCCACCGTCCTACCTGGCCACCTGGCGCCGGCGCGGCCTTCCCGCCGAGGAGTGCGCGGACTGGCCGCGACGCGGCGCGGTGATCGCCGAGCAGATGAACCTGGCCGGCGCGGTGATCTTCCCGTCGCAGGCGACGCACGAGCGGATCGCGCCGCTGCTTTCGGGACCGCGGACGTACCGGATTCCGTACGGACTGGAGCCTCGCTGGTTTGGTGACGCCGGGCGCCGGCCGCGACCCGCGCAGCGGGCGGACCTGCGAATCGGCTACGCCGGCGCGCTCGATCGGCACAAGGGCGTGCACACGCTGCTGGCGGCCGCCGATCGGGCGGGCTGGCACGATGTCGAGATTCGCATCGCCGGCGCCGGCCCGGCGGACTATCTCGAGTCGCTGCACCAACGCGCCCGCGGACTGAACGTCACGTTCTGCGGGAGGGTGCCGACCGATGAGATGCCCGCCTGGCTGGCGGACCTGGACCTGCTGGTCATGCCGAGCCTGTGGCCCGAGAACCTGCCGATCATCACGCTGGAAGCGGCCGCGGTCGGTACGCCGCTGTTGTGCAGTGACATCGAGGGCGTGGTGGAACTCGTCCCGCCCGAAGCCCGCTTCCGTCCGGACGACCCCGTCGACCTGGCCCGGCAACTGGACAACTGGTGGCGGTCCGAAACCTGGCCCACGCCGGCCCGGGTGACGACGGCCGAGGAGATGACGGCCGCGACGTTCGCGATCTATCGAGGACTGGTGCCCGGGTGAAGGTGTCGGGGCGCACGCGTGAGTCGAACCGGCAGACGCGCCCGCCGATTCACGGCTCCGGCCAGGTCAGGCTGAGCAGGTAGATCGAGCCGGACAGCAGGATGATGGTCGCGCCGGGGGGCAGGTCGAACTCGTAGCTGAGAGCCAGTCCGCCGGTCGTGAACGTGGCGCTGAACAGGATCGCGCCGAGCATCAACTGCCGCAGCGAGACCATGAAGCGGCCCGAGATCGCCACCGGCAGGGTCAGCAAGGCGATCACCAGCACGATGCCAACCACCTTGACCAGCACGACCACCGTCAGGGCCGTCACGCACAGCAGCAGGATGTAGAACGCCTCGACCGGCACACCGCGCAGGCGGGCGAACTCCTGGTCGAAACAGACGGCCAGGAACGGCTTGTAGAACAGCAGGCCGAGCCCGACCACGAGCACGTCCAGTCCCAGGATCAGGCCGAGTTCCGCCCGCGAGACGAACAGCAGGTTGCCGAACAGGTAGTTCATCAGGTCGCTGCTGTAGCCCGGCGTCTTGTGGATGAACAGGATGCCGACCGCCATGCCGATCGCCCACAGCGCTCCGATCACCGTGTCTTCCCGCTGGCGGGCCCGGATGCTGACCAGGCCGATCACGATCGCCGCCAGCAGGGCGGCCACGATCGCGCCGTAGAACGGCTCGCACCACTCCAGTCCCCAGGCCACCTGCAGGTAACGCGCGGCGCCCAGCCCGCCCAGCACGCAGTGCGCGATGCTGCCCGCGATGTAGGTGATCCGCCGCACGACGACGTACGAACCGACCACGCCCACGGCCACGCTCGCCAGCAGGCCCGCCAGGACGGCGTACTGCAGGAACGGATTGGCTTGCACGATCCGGAAGAACTCGCTCATCCGTCAGCACTCGAACAGTGGCTCTCGTCGTCGCAGCAGTCGGCCGCGGTGTGGTGCAGCGTGCGAATCTGCCGGCCGTAGAGTCCCTCGATGATCTCGTCGCTCAACTGGTCGTGGGCGTGCACATGCACGTGGCGGTTGACGCAGATCGCCTTCGTGACGCGACTGGATACGAAGCTGACGTCGTGCGAAACGACCAGCACCGTCAGCCGTTCATTCAGCCGGCCCAGCAGTTCATAGATCTGTTCCTCGGCCGCGATGTCCAGGCTGGCGGTCGGTTCGTCGAGCACCAGCAGATCGGGGTCGCAGGCCAGCGCCCGCGCGATCAGCACCCGCTGGCGCTGCCCGCCCGAGAGCGACCCGAACGGTCGCTCGGCCAGGTCCGGCAGACCGACCTCCGCCAGCGCCTGTCCGGCCCGCTCGTGATCGCGTCGGGAGAAGAAGCCCAGCAGTCCGCGTGGATGCAGGCGTCCCATCAGGACCACGTCACGGACCGAGACCGGGAACTGCGGGTCGAACTCCAGGCGCTGCGGCAGGTACCCGATGCGCGTCCGGACCGCGTCGGGATTCTCGCCGAACACGCGGATCGAGCCGTGCTGCGGATGCAGCAGGCCCAGCACCAGCCGGATGAAGGTGGTCTTGCCGCCGCCGTTCGGGCCGATCACGCAGGCCAGCTCGCCCTCGCCGACTTCGACCGAGATGTCCTCCAGCGCCGGCCGGTCGGCCCCGGGATACCGGAAACTGACGCCCTGCATGACCACCGGCAGCGCACTCATGACGGTTTGCTCCAGCCGCGCAGCAGCGCGTCGGCGATTCGCCGCAGGTTGGCCAGGTAGTCGGCCGCCAGCGGATCCAGCGGCGCAATCCGCAGGTCAAGCTGGCTGGCGATCTGCTCGGCGTTCGAACGATCGAAACGCGGGTCGAAGTACAGCACCTCGGCGCCGGCCGCACCCATGGCTTTGATCAGCGCGGCCAGTTCGCTGGCGGTCGGGCTGCGCCCCTGCACTTCGACGGCGACCTGACGCAGACCGTACCGGTCCAGGAAGTAGCCGTAGGCCGGGTGATAGACGAAGACCGACCGGTCCCGGTACGGCTCCAGGCGCCTGGCCAGGTCCGCGTGCGTGGCATCCAGTTCCAGCAGCAGGGCGGCCAGGTTCGCGGCGAACCGGGCGGAGTGCTCCGGCCGGGCACTCTGCAGCGCGGCACAGACGTTGTTGGCGATCCGCTTTGCCCGCAGTGGATCCAGCCAGATGTGCGTGTCGCTGCCGTGGGCGTGGCCGCCGTGCGGTTCGTCGTGGCCGTGATCATGGTCATGGTCGTGGTCGTCGTGCGTGTCGTGCGCTTCCGCGTCGGCGTCTGCGTGCGGGTTCGGTTCGTCGGCCCCTTCGCGCGGCGGGACGCCGGCCTGGCAGGGGATCACCTTCAGGTTGGGGTAGGCGCTGCGGATCTTGTCGAGCAGGGCGACTTCGAACTCGACCCCGATCGCCAGGAACAGGTCGGCCTGCGCCATGCGGGTCATCTGCCGCGGCGTCGGGGTGAACGTGTGCGGGTTGGCCCCGGGACCGACCAGCGACTCGGCCCGGACCAGGTCGCCGCCGATCCGTTCGGCAAAGTAGACCTGCGGCGGAATGCTGACGAAGACCGCCAGTTCGTCCCGCGAGGCCGCGGCCGGTTGATCTCCGCACCCGGCGCAGGCCGCCAGCAGCAGGGCGGCCACGCAAGTGCCCATCCGACTCGACACATTAGCCGCCGTGAACATTCGGTTCCTCCTGGCCGGTGCAGACCGGGTGCAGGGCGGCACAGTCGTCGCATTCCGCCAGCGGATGCTGCTCGGCAAACGCCCGCCAGTGCCGCTGCTGGTTCGGCGTCAGGATCCCGGCCCCCTTGCAGAGCGGGCAGACATGCTCGAGCGCGGCCAGAACGGCGTTGCGGATGAACTCGGAACGGTTCGAGACGCCCTTCAGGGCCTCGACCAGCGAAGGATCGGCCTTGAAGGTCACGACTTCAGCGCGGCTTTTATCGGACATCCGGGGAACCTCCCGCAAGACTGTATTATTGCGTAATACCAGATGTCAATGGGGAGGCTGCCCTTTCACACATCCGCGTTTTCACCGGTGCGGCGGGCTAGCCGAAACGCTTGCGGTTCCGTGCGCGGGCCTTCTCGGCCTCGACCTCGCGATCGCGGGGCGGGGCGCTGGTCACCAGGCTGTCGAGCAGGCGGGTCGTCACGCGGGCCACGTCGGCGACCGCCCGATCGAACGCGGCCGTGTTGGCCTGCGACGGCTTCGTGCTGCCGCTGATCTTGCGGATGTATTGCAGGGCGGCCGCGTGGATTTCCTCTTCGGTCGCGGGCGGGGCAAAGTTGTGCAGGGTGCGGATGTTGCGGCACATGGCGGTTCCTCGCTGCCGGTTCGGCCGAGATCCGCCGCGTCCGGCCGGTGTCGATGCGGCTGCGGGCATTCGGAGCGGTATCTGGCCGCAGCCAGTGTAACCGCGAAGCGCCCACAGCCGCACGACAGCCGGGATCGCCGTCCTACGGGCGGCGGCGAAGGGCGAGCAGGCCGGCGGTCAACAGCAGCAGGCTGCCCGGTTCCGGCACGAGCGCGGCGGCGGCCTCGACACCGGCCTCGAACGCGGTCTCATCAAGCTGGTAGTTCAGCATGATGATGAACTCGTTCGAGGTGCCGTACTGCGGCGAGGTCAGTTCCAGCCACAGGCCGTACGCGCCCGGCACGAGACTGTCCGGGGCACCGGGGCCCAGCAGCGTGAAGTCCAGGTCCTCGTGAATTCCGCCGCCCGCGTCGGCATTGGCGAACACGAACCCGGGACCGGCGTCGCCGGCACCATCCAGCGTGGCCGAGAAGATCGACTTGGTGATCGACAGCGACTGGCCGCCCGGGACCGGCGCGAAGCTGGTTCCGTTCCAGTACAGCAGGTCCTCGGCGATGTTGAAGCCGAGCGCATCGCCGGGCTGCATCAGGCCGTCATCGACCTCGAATCCAGGCTCGGCGGCGAAGTTGCCCGGGTTGACGCCTTCGCCGAACTCGCCTTCGAAGACAAAGCCCTCGGGCGAGGGTTCGACCACCAGGCTGCCGCCTTCGATGGCGACTTCGATATCAGAGTGCTCCTCGTCCGCCAGCGCGGTGACGGTGCTACCCAGAACGGTCAGAATCAGAAAAGCGCGAAACATAGCTGTGCTCCAATGTTGGAGATTGAGTTCAGTCCTTACGACAATTCAAACGGAATCAGAATGCGGGCCTCAGCAACTCTGTCCGAACACGGCCAGCAGGGCCGCGAGGTCCGACAGATCGACCAGGCCGTCGCCGTTCAGGTCGCCGTCCGAAAGCCCGACGCCGCTGGCCCCGAAGTTGGCCAGGATGATCGCCAGGTCCGTCAGGTCGACCGTCAGGTTGCCATCCACGTCCCCCGGGCAGACCGTTCCTTCGCAGAACGCTGCATCCGCCGCCGTCAGGGCCAGCGCCAGACTGTTCGGGTCGGCGCCGCCGTCGAGCAGCAGGTAGAACGGATCCGAGGTTGCGTGGACGCTCGAGGTCAGTTCGAGCGGCAGCAGGTAGGCCCCCGACGTGATCGGGTTGGTGAACGGGTCACCCTCGTCAAAGCTGGGATGCTGTACCCAGAAGTTGATGTGCTGGTGCACCGACCCCGAACCGGACGCCTGGGCGAAGTCGAAACCGGCCACGAACGAACTGCCGCCGTCCGCGAAGATCGACAGTCCCGCGTCGGAAATCTGGATGCCTTCGCCGTCCGGAGGACTGACGAAGCCGACGCCGTCCCAGAACCGCAGCGGGCCGACCACGTTGAAGCCGAGCAGCGAGCCGCCCGCCAGCGTGGAGCTGTTGAAACCGGGATCATCGCTGAAGCCCGGCACACCCAATTCACCGAGTTCGGTTTCGAAGATGCAGGACGCGGCGTTCGGATCGCCCGAAGCGCCGTCCGCCAGGGTAACCAGTTGTCCACCTGATACTTCGACCAGGATGTCAGCGTGCTGCCCGAAGGCGGCACCGCAGAAGAACAGAATCAGGGTGATCGCACGCTTTTGCATGCTCTCCCTCCTCTTACGTTGTCAAGCCGAGGTCGCCGCTAGCGCGCGGCGTCCGGCCAGAAGTTGTTGTCGTCGCGTTGCCGGTAGACACGGTCGAAACGCCGCGTCTCGGCGTGCCCGTCGACGAACGCCCAGTTCGATACCGACGTCCAGTCCGCGGCGGGGCCGCTGACCGAGTTGATCTGCACTTCGCTGGCGGCATTCCGTGGAACCACCTGGAACAGGTTCAGGATCTGCCAGTCCTCCACGTGCGTGTGGTCCGCACCGGCGAACTCGCCTTCCTTGGCCATGAACAGGAACACGACCGTGTCCGAGGGACGCTTGATCCGGTTCAGACGGTCGTACTCGTAGTTCCGACCGGCCGCGGAGTTGAAGGCCGGGGCCGAGCGGGTCAGCAGGTTGTTCATTCCGTAACTGCTGCGCCGCCAGGGGAACTCGTTGGCCGCCAGTCCGGGAACCGGGACACCTTCACCGGCGAGGGCCTTGTCCATCCCGGCCTCGATCAGGGCGTTGCCGGGGGCCCAGTGCGGGCTGTCATCGAGCGGACTCTTCCGCAGGAGCGCCTTCCCGTAGGTGGATTCAAGGGTCCGGATCCAGGACACGTCGGCGTCGAGACCGCCGCTGCCGCCATGGCTCAGCCCGACATCAACGAACCAGCCGTTGTTGTCGGTGATGTACATCCAGTGCGCCATGCTCAGGCTGCGGAAATTGCTCAGGTCAACCGTCACGCGGGCCTGCTGCCGAGCGGAACGAAGGCTCGGAAGCAGGATACTGATCAGCAGCGCGATGATCGCGACAACGACCAGCAACTCGATCAGGGTGAACGCGCGTCGATTCGCGCGCGCAGGTCCACAAAACATGCGCATGCTCCGTGTGAACACAATTGGTCCACGGATTCCCGTTGTTCAGGCACAGATCAACGTCGGAAATCAGGAGCAGGCCGGCGGGCCCCGCTGGGAGTGCGTCTCGAGATCGCGATGCAGCGGCCGTACGGGCGGAATGAACGCCCGGCGGACGGGCACGCTCGGCTGAACGAAGCTGACCGTCGCGGCCGCGGGAGTGTCGGTGCCGGCCATCTTGGCCAGCACGATACAGACGTGGCAGTCGCCCGAGCCCTCGTGATCGGCGTGATCCTCGTGCTCATGGGCGAACGCGGTCGGCACGAGCAGCGTCGGGCCGAGCAGGATCGCCAGCAGAACAGCGCGCAGATTGGGCCAGGAGCGAGACATTGCACCGGATTCTATCCGGGCGGGAGTGTCCGGAGCAAGGAGATCTCCGGAAACCGCACCCCGAAAGGGGCGGACACCCGAAGAACAGCGAGCCCCACGCACGCCCGCAGGCTGCGGGCGTCGCAGGCGGATCAGTGGACCCGTTTGTTGGCCAGGGCGGTCGGCCGCGGCAGGCGGACCTTCCAGGCGAGTCCGAGCAGCTCGAGCGTGCGGATCAGCATGTAGCTGGTGTCGATCTGCCACCAGGCCAGGCCGTGGCGGGCGCTGGTCGGGAACGCGTGATGGTTGTTGTGCCAGCCTTCGCCGAACGCCAGGATCCCGAAGATCGGGTTGTTCCGCGATTCGTCCTTGCTGACGTACGGGCGGGCACCCCAGATGTGGCAGACCGAGTTGATGCTCCAGGTCACGTGCTGAACCAGGAACAGCCGAACGAGCCCGCCCCAGACAAAGCCGAGCAGGGCGCCCCACAGCGTCCCGGTCAGCAGCCAACCGGCCGCGGTCGGAACGAGGATGCCGATCAGCACCCACCAGGGGAACGCGTTGCTGACCCGCGTCATGGTCTTGTCCTTGAGCAGGTCGGTCACGTAGCGAGCCATCGGCACGCCGTCGTGCACCCACATCCAGCCCATGTGGGCGTGGAACCAGCCGCGCATCACGGCCCAGAAGCTGGTTCCGAACATGTGCGGCGAGTGCGGATCGTTCTCTTCGTCGCTGTGCTGGTGATGCCGGCGATGAATCGCCACCCAGCGCAGCATCGAACCCTGCATCGCGGTCGAGCCCGCGATCGCCAGCAGGTACTGAATCGGACGCACCGTCTCGAACGAGCGGTGCGTGAAGTAGCGGTGGAAGCCGACCGTGATGCCGAGGCCGCTGAACAGGTACATGCCCAGCATGATGCCGAGCGCCGTCAGGTTCACACCCCAGCCCCAGCTCAGGACGATCGCCGCAATCAGGCCGGCAAACGGAAGGACAACCGCGACCAGTACAGCCCAGTCGTTGTTGTCCTCGTCGACGGCCGCGCGGTTGCGCGCATCCTCGTCAACCGGTGCCTCGTTGGCGGGTTTCTCGGTGGTTGGTTGCGAAACGGGTTGGGTTGCGGGCCCGACGGGCACCGTCGATCGGCCGCAAGTCAGACTGTCAGTCGCCACGCACGAATCCCCAGGTTGGAAGCTTAGGCACAGTTAAGGGTCTCTCTGGAAAGCCGCGGGTCAACTTCGATCCCGAGCTACCGCGCCGGTCGCCGGGAAGCCACCCGAGGTTTTCCAAGAGGAGAGTAGCTCTCTGGCAGACACGTGCCAAGCACGCCGAACCGATTTCGCGCAAGTGACGGGAAACCGTCAGCCAGTCCGCCGGAACAGCAGAGCCGCGACCGGGGAACAGCCTCCGCCGAACGCCGCGAATTCCCCCGTATTCCCGGCATTCCGTCACTCTTTCGCTCGATCCGTTTCCGCCTGCTCCCGCGGCGTCCCGATCCGGACCAGGACCACCCCATGGCGGGGAACGGACGCGCGGAAGGAACGCTCGAATGCGCCGAGATCCTTCTGTCGCCACAGGTCGCGGACCGTCTGCCGGCCCGAACGTCCGAGTTCGGACCAGAAGACCTCCACCTCGGCCGCGGCTTCGCCGAGGTTGAACAGGCCGACCGCCTGCGTTCCGTCTTCGAGCGGGCGGGCCCAGACCTCGACTTCGCGCACATCGTCGCGACGGAGGCGGGACGCCTGTCGCCCGAGCGGATCCTGGTTGACCGCCAGGACTTCGTCGTTGGTCAGCAGGCTGCGCGTGAATTCGTCGAGCGCGGTCAGGTCGCAGCCGAGCAGCAGCGGAGCGGCCAGCAGGCTCCACAGGCTGATGTGCGTGTACTGCTCGTTGGGTGTCAGGCGCGTCGGATGCAGATCCGGCCCCCAGCCGACCTGTCCGACGACCAGCATGTCGGGGTCGTTCCAGCGCCCCGGTTCGGCGTACCGCTCGAGGCCGGCCTGGCTGAACCCGATGCCGGACATGCTGCCCCAGGTGTCGACAATGTCGCCGGTCGTTCGCCAGCAGTTGCCGTCGACCTGGCCGCCCCATTGCGAAACATCCGCCAGTCCGTACTGGCACAGGCTGTAGACGATGTCGCGCCGCTGGGCCCGCAGGGCGGCCTGCATCGTGCGGTACGGCGCGATGTTCTCGGCCCGGTCAGCGGTGTCACGCATGCCGTGCATGTACGAACACAGGTCGTACGTCAGGTAATCGAAACCCCACGCGGCGTAGGTGGCCGCGTCGCGCTCCTCGTGCCCCTCGCTGCCGAGACATCCGCCGCAGGTCCGCGGGCCCGGCGACGAGTACAGCCCGATCTTCAGCCCGCGCTCGTGCACGTAGTCCGCCAGGCCGGCCATGTCCGGGAAGCGCGGGTTCGGCACGATCGTCCCGTCCGCCGCCCGTCCCGGACCGTGCAGCGTGGTGTCCTCGTGATCCGGACAGACCTGCCAGAAGTCGTCGATGTTGATGTAGCTCCAGCCGTGATTCGCCAGTCCGCTCGAAACCATCGCATCCGCCGCCGCCCGGATCTTGTCGGCCGTCACCGCATGGGCGAAGCAGTTCCAACTGTTCCAGCCCATCGGCGGGGTCAGGGCGATGCGCTCACCGACCTCGACGCGCAGCGTCCGCTCGGCGGCGCCGTGCTCGTTGCGGGCGCTCAGCCGCAGCCTGTACGTGCCGGCCTTCGCGATCGTGCCGCGCAGGCGACCGGTCGCGCCATCGAGCGTGACACCCGGCGGCAGGTCTTCGGCCGCGAATGTCATCGGTCGCGCCCCCGTGGCCGCAATGGTGAACAGCAGCGGACTGCCCGGTCGCACGCCGAAGACGCGCGGCCCGTTGATCCGGGGCGTGACCGGTGGCCTGGGCGTCAGGATCACGGCCGGTTCGACCGCGGGCGTCACCGCGACCGGCCGCTTGCCGCGGTAGGTGAATTTCGCATCGGCCCAGTCGGCGTGGTCGTAGTTGATGCCATCGGAGCCGGGGCGGACGGCGAGGATCAGGCGGCGGACGCCGGAGACGTCGAGCCTGATCTGCTGTGCGGGCTGCCCGGCCCGCATGATCCCGCTGCGCCAGGCGCCGATCCCGTCGGCATAGACGCGGAACTCGACGCTGGCGGCCGGAGCGCCGGCGATTTCGTCATCGATGCCGACCCAGGCGTGAAAGACCTGCGCCGTTCCGTGCAGGTCGATGTGCATGCTGCTGCTGGCGTGCGTGCCGACCCCGCGCGGGAACACGCGGCCGGCGATCGTCAGCGGATTGCCGTCGACGGAGCGGCCGGCCTGCACGCTGCCCCAGCCGATCGACATCTTCGCCAGGTCGAGGTCTTCCAGCAGGCAGGTCTGTTCGTTCTGTCCCATCGCGGCTTCCCCGGCGAGCAGCAGCCCGCAGCACATCATCGTTCGAAAGAGCTTGCGGCACGGCATGGCGGATTCCCCGGGCTGGTTGCGGCCGGCGCCTTCGGGCTTCCGGGGGGCGACCAGCGAATGCACCCCGATCGCGGCAGAATACCCGTTTCCGGCCGGCGGCCCCAGACGACTGCAGCGAGGCGGGGGCGGGTTGGCTATAATCTCCGCCGCCAAACGCCCAGTGCGGCTCCCGACCGGGTCGCCGGGTCAGCCTGCAAATGGAGCTCCCCCATGCGTACCTGCACCCTGATCTTGATGCTGCCGGCCCTGGCCATCGCGACCCTCGCCGGTGATCGCGACTGGGCCAACTTCCGTGGTCCGGACGTGACCGGCGTGGCCACCGGAACCCTCTTTTCCGGCAAGGCCAACGTCGGCCTGAAGGAAGCCTGGCGAACTTCGATCGGCAGTGGCTACGCCGGCGTCGTCGTCCAGGGAGACACGGCCGTGACGGCGTTCAAGTCCGGCGAGCATGACGTGCTGGCCGCCTTTGACGCCGGCACGGGCAAGGAGCGCTGGCGGCTGACGCTCGAGGAGACCTACGTCGGACACGACGGCTCGCACGACGGTCCGCTGATGACGCCGACGATCGCAGGCAACCGCGTGTTCGCACTCGGGGCCCGCGGGCGCTTCGTCGCCGCCGATCTCGCCAGCGGCAGGCTGCTGTGGGAAGCGGACCTGACGGAGCAGTACCAGTCCAACAAGCCGCACTACGGTTACACGAGTTCGCCCGTGGTTCGCGACGGCGTGCTGGTGATGCAACTGGGCGCCGATGATGCGGCCGTCGCCGGGTTCGACCCCGAGACCGGCAAGCGCCTGTGGACGGCGGGCGGCGAGCCGGTCGACTACCAGTCGCCGGTTCCGTTCCGGTTCGGCGGCAGGGAACAGATCGTGGCGGCCTGTCGCACGAAGCTGTACGCGGTGGACGCCAGGTCGGGCGAACTGTTCTGGGAGCATCCGCACGAGGGCAACGGCGGAACCGGAATGATGAGCATCGTGCCGGTCGTGACCGGCCCGGACACGATCTTCCTGGCGCACAAGGAGGACGGCTGCTGCGCGCTGAAGTTCACCAGCGGCGAGGAAGGCGTCAAGGTCGAGACGCTCTGGGAGAACCGCGCGATCCGCAAGAGCTACAACGTGCCGATCCACTACGAAGGCTACCTGTACGCCTACAGCAGCCGCTTCCTGACCTGCGTCGACGCGGCCACCGGCGAGACCATGTGGCGTTCGCGCGAACCGGGCGACGGCTTCATGTCGCTGGCGGACGGGCACCTGGTCCTGGCGACCAAGGACGGCGGCCTGCACGTGGTCAAGGCCACGCCCGACGCCTACGAGCATGTCGCCGGCGTCGAACTGTTCGAGAACCTGTGCTGGAATTCGGTCGCGATCGCGAACGGCTCGATCTACATCCGCAGCCTGGATGAACTGGCCCGCATCGATGTGACCGGGGCCGCGCCCGCGATGGCCGCGCGTGAATCCGGCGACCCGCGGACACAGTTCGCCGCCTTCCTGAACCAGGTCGCCGAAGCCGAGAACAAGCAGCAGCAGGTCGACCAGTTCATCGCCAGCGTCAAGCAGTTCCCGCTGATCGAGGGCAACAGCCTGGTGCACTTCCTCTACAAGGGTCCGGCCAGGGACGTCGCCGTCGGCAGCGAACTCTTCGGCGCCCGGCAGGAACGGGCGATGACGCACGTGGCCGGCACCGATCTCTGGTACCTGAGTGTTCCGATCGAACCCGACGCGCGGGTCAACTACGTGCTGCTGACCGACTTCGAGACCGGCGTCGACCCGCGCAACGACCGCACCTGCAAGTCGATCCTCTACGGGCCGGAGATGGAAATGAACTTCCGCCAGCCCTTCGACATGTCCTGGTTCGCGATGCCCGACTGGAACGAGCCGACCTACCTGGCCGAGGCGGCCGAGGCGAAGCGCGGCAAGGTCGAGTCGCACGAACTCGACAGCGAGAAACTCGCCGGCAAGGCGCCGTTCGAGGTCTACCTGCCGGCCGGGTATCCGCAGAGCGGCGTCCGCTACCCGGTCGCCTACCTGCACGGCGGACGGGGGGCCCGGGCGATGGGCAACCTGACCAACGCGCTCGACAATCTCTGCGGCGATTCGGTCGCCCCGCTGATCGTGGTGATGATCAACGCCCAGTCGCGTGGCCGCAGCGAAGCCTACGGCGAGATGGTCGCGACCGAACTGGTCCCGTTCATCGACAAGACCTACCAGACCGACCCCCGCAAGGAGGCCCGCGCGAACGTCGGCCAGGGCTTCGCGGGCATGGACGCGATCATGACCGGCCTGACGCACACCGACGTGTTCAGCAAGCTCGGCGTGCAGTCCGGGTTCGCCTTCGGCACGCCCGGCAGCACCGACGAGGTCATCGCCGGAGCGGCCGGCAAGCCGGTCGAGATCTACCTGGAATGGAGCAAGTACGACCTGCGCAACCCGCACGAGGCCTGGGACCTGGCACAGGTCAACCGCGACATGGCCGACACCTTCCGGAAGCACGGCTTCAGCCCGAAGGGCGGCGAGGTGCCGATCGGCAGCGACTGGGCCAACTGGAGCGGTCGCCTGCACGCGGTCTTCGGCAGCCTGTTCCCGCTGAACGGCAAATCGCCGGCCTGAAGATCGTGAGTGATTGAATCCTGAGGGAGTGAAAGAGGTGGCCGAAAAGCAGGCCTCTTTCACTCCTTCACTCTTTCACGTCTTCGCCTGACCCAGTGAGTTCCCGGATCCGCACGTTCCGGAACCGCACGGTCAGCGGGTCTTCGCGGCCGCCGACGTCGTGCACCTGCAGGCCGATGTGGCCGCCCGGCGTCAGCGCGTCGAACATCGTCGCGGCCGGAACACCGTTGATCCAGGTCTGAATCAGCGGTCCCCGGGCCACGATCCGGATGCGATTCCAGTCGTCTTTTCGGTACGCCCGGCGTGCGTAGGGGCTGTCGATCAGCGGGTGCAGCCAGCCGCGGCGGGCTTCGTCGTAGATTCCGGCCGAGTACGCCCGCTCGGTCGGGTCCAGTTCGACCTGGTAGCCGCGCATCACGCCGCTGCGGTTGTCGACACCGCCGTCGACCGCGCTGCGAATCTGGATGCCGCTGTTCAGTTCAGGATGCTGCCACGCTTCGAGCGTCAGTTCGAAGTCGTCGTAGGTCGCCCGCGTCGCCAGGAACGTGTTGCCCGTGTTGGGGCGCGTCTCGCCGATGATCGTCCCGCGCTCGACGCGATACGCGGCCGCGCCGCCGACCGGGGTCCAGTGTGCCGGCATTTCGGTGGCGTCGGCCGGGACGAGTTCCCGCCACGGCCCCGGTTCGTATTCCTTCCTTTCGAGCGGGGCGATCCAGACGTTGCGATATCGCACGGGCCCCTCGGCATCGGACGAGTGGTCCTGCAGCAGCAGGGGGCCGACGGGTTGCTCAGGTCTCTCGCTGCGACTGCCGGTCGGCAGCAGGGCGATATCGTTGTGGATCAGGCGACCGTTCCAGAAGATCGTCGCCCGGGCGTCCGCCACCTTTTTCTCACCGTCGAAGCGCGGAGCGGTGAACCAGATGTCGTAGGCCTGCCACGTGCCGGGTCCGGTCGATGCGTTCACCAGCGGCGCGGCACGTTCGTAGATCGCGCCCGCCTCGTTGGTCGCCAGCGGTTCGTCGCCCGGCAGCGTCCCCAGCACCTGCAGTTCGTAGCGGTCATGGATGTAGACGCCGCTGTTACCGGCCTGCTGGCCTTCACCGCCGGGCGGGGCGTACCACTCGACGTGAATACGGGCATCGCCGAAGACCGTGTTGCTGACCAGGTCGCCGGAGCCGTCACCAACCGTGATGTATCCCGGATCCGCCAGCAATTCCGCCTGCGTTCGTCCGCCGGTGCGTGGAGCCTGCGCTTCCTTCGCGGGATGCATCGTGTTGCCGGCGCTGCGTCCGATCAACGGGGCGGCGTCTGCTGGCGGCAGAACACCGACGCCGATCCCGTCCGTGTCGCGGGGCCGGTTCAGGCCGGTGCGCGGCGACGGGCGCTGCGGGATCTGGTTCAGCGTGTACCACGCCTCGGTCGCGTGCATGAAGTGGTCGTTGATGCTGATCGGGTCGCTCCGCAGGTAGACGCACGACCCGGCCCGCAGTCCCGGAATCGTCAGGCGCACACTGTAGTCATGCGGTCCCGGCGCAGCGGCCGTGACGCGGAGGCGCTCCTGCTCGACCTTCGGTCCGCCGTAGTCAGCCGTTGGTGCATACCGCCATTGCCGGACTTCGTAATTCCCGGGATCACGCAGCCAGTCGCGGCGGATCGGGCCGGTTAAGTTGACCATCAACCCACCTTCCGTTGCCATGATCGCCGCAATCTCCAGCGTCTCGCGCCCGGTTGGCCGCAGGCGCTGCAGCCCGAACTGCGTTCCGCGCCAGTTCCAGTTCCCGCCCGCACCGATTCCGCCGACGTACAGGCAACCATCCGGCCCCCACGCCATCCGGTTCACGCCGCATTCCAGCCCCTGCGTGAAGCGATACACCGCGCCCTGCCACTGCCCGTTGACGCGATCGAACGACACCCGCCGGATGCCGCCGCCGGTCAGTTCGCCCACCAGCATCTGCCCGGCGAACGGACCGCTCGGAATCAGCAGCGGCTGCGTCGGAGAGTTCGAGCACTCGCCCTGCGGCATCAGGATGCTGGCCGGCGTCCGCGGCCGATCGCACCAGGCGCTCGGGTGTCCGCCATCCGGAAACCGCGGCAGCTTCGGAACGACGTTGGTGTTGTTGTAGTGCCCGTAGAATCGGCCGGGGATCACTGCGCTCAACTGGTTCGACGGCATCCATGTGCCCTGATTGTCGGCGTACCAGAGCGAACCGTTCGGCCCGAGTCCCAGCCCGTTCGGTGTCCGCACGCCGCCGGCAATCACATGCGTCAGGCCGGTTTCGAGATCCACTTCGATGATCGTGCCACGCATCGGGCCGTTCGGCGCGGCGTTGTGGATCATCCCTTCCCAGGCCGGCGGCGCCATCGCCGTCGAAAGCCCCGCGTACAGCTTGCCAGCGCGATGCACCAGCCCGAACGTGAACTGGTGGTAGTTCCAGCCTTCCCAGTCGCCGGCCACATCCTCATGCGTTTCGTAGAACCCGTCGCCGTCGCGGTCGAGCAGCCGCGTGATCGCCTTGCGGTGGGCGACGTAGACGACGCCATCGACGACGCACAGGCCGCTCGGTTCGTACAGGTCATCCGCGACGACATCGACGGTGATGTCTTCTACCGGACCGTCGAGATTCGACAGGGCGTAGAGCTTGTCGGGTTCCTTCGATTCGATGTCCGGCAGTTTCTCCTCGTCGCGCTGCAGCGGATCGAACGTGCCGACCAGCAGGCGCCCGTCCGGCAGAAACGCCAGCGCGCCGACCTTCGGCTCGAAACCCGCCGGGCGAATGTCCTCGACCGCCCAGCCCGGGTGCACACTTTCGAGCGGGCGTCGATCTCCCGGGCGCCCGGCCTCGTCCAGCAGGCGCTTCGGTCCGGGCGATGTGACGCGGGTCGGGTCGGCTTCCGTTCGCAGGTGCCGCGTCGGGATCGCTTCGAAGTCGGACACGCCCGGCGGGCGCCATTGCAGTTCCAGGTAGCGGCCACCGCCGGCGTCGAAGTGCTCGATCCGCAGGTCGTGCCAACCGGCCGCAAGTTCCAGCGTGATCGCCTCGGCCGTGGTCGCGTGTCGCCCGTCGTTGTCGAGCATTCGCCGCCCGTCGATGTGCAGGCGGGCACCATCGTCGCAGAGCAGTCGGAACCCGTAGCGTCCGGTCTGCGGCGCCTCGATCTGGCCGTGGACCCGCGTGACCAGCGGAGCGGGGACGCCGCCGAAGGCATCCGATTCAAATCGGATCGTCGAACGCAGTTGATCGAAGTTCGGCGTCTGCTCCGGGACGAGTTGCGGAACCTGCCAGAGTTCGCCCTCGACCTGGTAGACCTGGAACGAAACGCCCGGCGAGGTCGCCGTCTGCAGGATGAGCAGGCACAGGAGCGTAAGGGGCACGAGGAATCTCCCGAGGCAGGTGCGGATTGCAAGACGGGAGCCTACCGCGAGGCGGAAACGATCCGCAATCCGCAATCCGGATTCGGCGTTTGGTCAGGCTTCGTGCCGGTGGAACCAGACCCCGAAGACGGTCTGCAGGAAGATCCGCAGATCCAGCCCGAGGCTCCAGTTGCGGATGTAGTGCACGTCGTGCTGGATCCGCTTTTTCAGGGACGTGTCGCCGCGGTAGCCGCGGACCTGGGCGATGCCGGTCATCCCGGCCTTCATCTTGTGCCGCAGCATGTAGCCCGGAATCTCTTCCTTGAACTGGGCGATGAATTCCGGGCGCTCCGGACGCGGTCCGACCAGCGACATCTCGCCGGCCAGCACGTTGAACAGGTTCGGCAGTTCGTCCAGGCTGGTCCGTCGCAGGAAGCCGCCGATCCTGGTCCGCACGCCGGGGCGCGTCTGGGTCCAGACCGGTCCGTCGGCCTCGGCATCGATCGTCATCGTCCGGAACTTGCACATGTTGAACTCGCGCCCGTCCAGGCCCATCCGCCGCTGGCGATAGAACACCGGCCCGCGACTGCTGAGCTTGATCGCCAGCGCGATCGCCAGCATCGGAACGGCCGCGACCAGCAGGCAGACGCTGCCAACGGTCAGATCGAAGGCCCGCTTGAGGATCGCGTTCCAGCCGTACAGCGGAGTCTGCCGCAGCGACAGGATCGGGACGCCGTCGAGCGAACTGATGTTCGGACGCATCGCGAAGGTCGGGCTGACGAACGGAACGATCCGCACGTCGGCCATCGAGGTCTGCAGCGCTTCGAGGATCTCCGGCAGGCGCCCGGCCTCGTGGGGCGACAGCGCGATGAAGACCGAGTCGACCGGGTCGGCCTCGATGATCCCGGCCGCGTTGGCGAGTGGCGTGCGGACCGGCAGGCCGCGGACTTCCTTGGCGGCCTCGGGATCCTCCGGGTGTTCGTCGTCGATGAAGTAGCGGACCGCCAGCCCGGTCCAGGTGTTCCGCCGCAGGGCGTGCAGCAGACGCTGGGCCGCCCGACCGCTGCCGATGATGGCGGCATGCCGCTGGTTCCAGCCGTGGCGGCGGGCGGAGCGCAGCAGCACCCGCACGGAGACGCGGAACAGGACGAAGCAGGTAATGCTGACGATCGCGTAGATCCCGAGGAACTTGCGCGAGATCTTGTTGGAATCGGGCAGGGCGTAGTCGATCACGATGACGGTGACGACCGCGACGGCGACGGCCTTGATGATGTCCTGCGCCTCGCGCCGCACGCGTCCGACCCGCCGCGGGTGGTAGAGCTTGATCCAGTTGAAGATCAGGATGTGGCTGATGACGATGACCGGCAGCAGCGGCAGGAACCGGTCACCCAGGTCCGGCACGCCCTTGGGGGCATCCAGGAAGTTGAACCGGATCCAGTAGGCCGCCAGCCAGCAGACGGCCACGGCGACGGCATCGGCAATCATTCGGGCGACGATGATCAGTTGGCTGTGCTGGCGCAGCATGCGGGGACTCGGCTCCTTCCTGCAGCCATGATCCTCGCCCCCCGGGTGTCTGTAAACCGCCGCGCCGCGTTCGAACTTCCGGGGCCCGAGGCTGGTCAGCCGCCGCGTTCAGGGTTCGGAAGGGACCGAGGTCTGCCACCGGCAGCCAGGCAAAGGCTGCCCGGTGGTAATGGCCGGACCAGGCCGGTCAACGCCGGGTGGCCGCCAGTCCGCACAGCAGCAGCAGTGCAAGTCCGGACGGTTCCGGAACCGCCACATACCATGGCAACGTCGTGGCCGAGGCGTCGGTGAACGTGTCCGTCGTCGTGGCAAGCCAGCCCGTGGCGAGCAGCGCGGTGCCGACCGGCGGCGTGCCCACGGACGCGTACACCGTGCCGAGCGGAACCGTCACATCCGTCAGGTCGAGCACGACCCGGGCCACGTAGCCCGTACCGAGCGTCCCGAGCGGCCGTTGGAACCATGCCACGTCGATCCGGTTCGGGGCCGCCTCCGGCTGCTGGTGGTGGCTGCCACACGCCGCGCCGGCGATCAGCGGTTCCGAACGCCGATCGAATCGCCTGGCAACCTCCTGGCCACGCGGCAGGCTGACGAACGTGACGTCCGTCCGCCCGGTGCCGATGGGCACGTTCTGCACCAGCAGGTTTCGTCCGGTGTTGGGATCGGTGGAGTAGACCAGCCTGGCTCCGTTGTCGGTATTGCCGCACAGGAACCCGACGGTCCAGACGCTGCCATCGCCCAGATCGGCCACATGAATGTCGAAGGCGCCCCCGCCGAGATCGACGATTTCGGTCACCGGCGGTTCGGCAGCGGTGGTGGTCACGAAAACGGCTTGAGCGAGCGTCAGGAACGCGAGCCATCGTGGCATGGCGTGCACTCCTCTCCGGCTTGACGGGCCCGGTCTCCACCGCGCCCTTCCGCGCGCTACATGGTAACGACCCTGGCCGGCGCGGACACGCGAAACGCCGCCGGCCGGAAACGCAAAACCTACAGGTCCGTCGGTCTGAAACCAACATGCACCGGCGGTCGCGAGGTATGATCCCCGGAACGCAGTTCCACCGTGCGCCAAGGGAGTCCCCTGGATGGAATCCACCGACCAGCCGTTGTCCGACGCGGAGGCGGACGTTTCAGCAGAGGATCTCGACCCGCCGCCCCGGCCGCCGACTCTGTCGGGGGTGCTGTCGGTCGCGCTGCTGGCGCTGGTCCTGGTGTTCGTCCTCCAGTTCCTGCTGGGCATGGTGCTGGGCGTGATCGCGTTCTCGATCAGCAGCAGCCCGCAGGCGGGTGAAGAGACCCTGGCGGGGATCCTCGGTTCGACACTCGGGCTGACCCTGACGATTCTGGCGACGCAGTCGGCGCTGCTGATCGCCGCCTGGAACGGGGCGAGCCGGCACCCGCACAGCCGCCTGGAGCAGTACGGATTGCGGCGCCCCCATGTCGGCCCGTTGGGCTGTCTCGCCCTGGTGTTCGGGACCGTGTTGCTCGGGATGGTCGGGCAGCTTCTTGCGGCCCCGCTGCTGCAGTATTTCTCGACCGGCGTAACCGCGGTGGTCGAGTCGCGCGGCGAAATGAGCCTGCTGACCTTCGCCGCGTTCCTGCCGTGCGTCTCGCTGGTCCCGGGTTTCGTCGAAGAGATCCTCTTTCGCGGGTACCTGCAGCGGCGCCTGCTGCGCCGCCTGCGGCCGTTCTGGGCGATCGGCTGGTCGACGGTGATTTTCGCGATCCTGCACCTGGACCTGTACCAGGGCGTCTCGGTGATTCCGGTCGGCATCTGGCTCGGAGTGATCGCCTGGCGGACGGGGTCGATCTGGCCGGCCATCATCTGTCACGTCGCGTTCAATGCCTGGGTCAACGCCTGGGCGTTCGTCGGCCAGCAGGGCCTGGTCAGCACGGCGACCTACGTGGATGTTTCGTACACGGTGCTGGGACTGGCCGTGGCCGGATTCCTGATCGGCGTGGTGATCCTCCGCCGCCTTCAGCCGACACCCCCGGCCGGTCCTTCCGTCTTCGATCCGCCTGAGGGTGCGGAGGCAATTGGCTGAACACGTGCAGGCGAGCGGTTCCCGGCGTGCCGCCTACCGCAGATAGCCGGCCATCTGCAGCACGACCATGCTGAAGTTGTAGGCCCCGTGCACGATGATCGCGGTGATCAGCATCGGGAACGCGCGGGCGAGTTGCGGCGGGCGGCCCTCGCGGATGGTCGTTTCCCAGGTCGCGATCAGTCCGCGACTGGCGATCAGGGTGCAGCCGACGTGCAGGGCGACACACACCGTCCAGCGCCACAGCACCACCATCGTGCTCGGGTTCGGAATGTAGATCCGCAGGTACAGCAGGTTCTCGATCACCGCGAACGCGAGGGCCGAGCCGATTACCGCGATCTGCAGTTGTTCGCGACGCTTGAACAGGTACGGCCGCGTCTCGGCCACGACCAGCGTCGCCCCGAGTTTCATCACTTCCTCGGTGGCGGGACCGAACAGGACCACCAGCGTCAGGGGAATGCCGGCGATGCCGGCCGGTTCGGCGCCCATCATGGCCGCGATGACGGCCCACGGCCCGCCCAGCAGCAGCAGCAGGAACGTCACCCGCCAGGTCCGGGCGGTCGAGGTGGCGGCGATCCGCTCGCGCAGCCACCTGGCGTAGCCGGGGGCCTCGGAGGGAGCGGGGCGGTACAACTCGATGTGCCCGCATTCGGGGCAGGCCTGCCCGGTCATCAGTCCGCGCAGGTTGTAGCCGCACCCGCTGCAGGTCCAGTCGCCCTCGATGCGCTCCGGAGCGCGGCCCGGGAGGATGTCGGGTTCGTCGTAGATGCTCTCCGCGTCGGCCGCTCGGGCCCGGCGTTTCGCGGCGGCCGCATCGACGCGGGCCTCGGACGGATCGACCTGGCCGCGCCCGTGCAGGTGCGGTTCGTTGAAGATCGAGTGTTCGTCGTCGCGACCCATGGCGGCGGCACTCAGGTGCGTCGTTTGACGGCGGTGGCCGAGGCGGTCACCTCGACGGCGACGGCGGGGGAGCGCTGCTGGACGCCGCTCATGATGTTGGAGGTTTCGAGTCGCAGGTTCCACAACTCGTTGGCGCCCATCTGGCGGGCGCGTTCGAGCAGTCGCAGAACGGCCTCGCGGCGGGCCCGTTCCATCAGCGTCTGGTACGAGCGCATTTCTCCGCCGAGGATGTTCCGGAAGGCCGAGGCGAAGCCCTTGAAGTAGTCGGTGGCGATGACGCAGTCGGCCACGACCAGTCCGGCGTACTCGACCGACTGCGGGTCGTTGACGGTCTTCAGGTTCGCGATGCCGATGTCGTCGTACTCGGCCTCGCGGCGGTCCAGGCTCTTGAAATGGGCCCGTTCGCGGAACCCGCCAACCAGGAATCCCAGGCCGAGCAGGAACACGATGACGATCGCTTCCGTCAGGAACGGCATCGCGGCGCCTCCTACTGCGCCACGACGGCGGTGCCGTAGGCGTACAGTTCGGCCGCCCCCTGGGTCACGGCGCTGGTTGTAAACCGGACGTTGACGATCGCGTTGGCCTCGAGTTGCTGGGCCTGCGCGATCATCCGCTCGATCGCCTCCCGGCGGGCCTCGGTCAGCAGTTCGGTATAGCCCTTCAGTTCGCCGCCGACCAGGTTCTTGAACCCGGCCGCGATGTCACGTCCGAAGTGCTTGGCGCGAATCGTGTTGCCCTGCACGAGTCCCTTCACTTCCAGGATCTGCATGCCGGGAATCGTCTCGGTGTTGACCAGGATCATTAGCGTGCTTCCGCTGGGGGAACTGTTGGCACCAAACGCGGTACGGTCGCGTGAAGTATACCTTCGGCACCCGCGCCCGGCCCGCTAGAAAACCGGCTCCCGTTTGGACCGGCGTGGGCCCGCGGGTCCGGGGGCGCGCTCTCGGCGACAGATGGGGCTGCCACGCGGTGCGGTCTCGGCGACAGATGGGGCTGCCACGCGGTGCGGTCTCGACGCCCGCGACGGCCGGGTCGGACGTGATCGCGGCCCGCCGCGTCGATGACGCACCCTGCGACCCGCGGGGGTGCCCCATCCTTGAGTGAGCGCAGCGAACGGAAGGGTGGGGGACTGCGTGATGTTCCGCATGCTGCGACCGGAATCTTCCGGGGCCACGCGGTGGGGCGGATCGGTCACGGCGTGTGCCACTGCGATCTTCGCAGTGTTTTCTCAGCGCGGCCGATCCAACGACCGATGGGGCTGCCACGCAGTGCGGCCTCGACGACCGATGGGGCTGCCACGCGGTGCGGCCTCGACGCCCGCGACGGCCGGGTCGGATGTGATCGCGGTCCGCCGCGTCGATGACCGTCTCTACTCGCTCCCTCGCTCCCTCGCTCCCTTGCTCCCTCCCCGTCACCCATCCGCAAGCAGGCGGCGGACCAGGTCCGGGGTGATCGCCGGCAGCGTGTCGACCGTGCGGATGGCGCCCGCGGCCGCGAGCGGTTCGGCCGGGTGCGTGCCGACCAGGCCGATCACCGGCATCCCGGCCGCCACGCCGGCTTCGACGCCGGCGGGGGCGTCCTCGACCACCACGCAGTCGGCCGGTCGCAGGCCGCAGCGTTCGGCCGCCAGCAGGAACACGTCGGGGGCGGGCTTGCCGCGGGCCACGTCGCGTCCGTGCACCTGGGCCTGGAAGTGCTGGTCCAGTCCGGTCGCGTCGATCACCGCGGCCAGGTTCTCGGGCGGCCCGGAGGTGGCGACCGAGAGGATCAGCCCGTCGGCGGCCAGTCCGCGAAGCGTCTCGCGTACACCGATGGTCAGCGGCACGATGTCCTCGATCAGGTCCCGGTAGACGGCCTCCTTCCGGTCGTCGATCGCCCGGATCTGCTCGTCGGTCAGGTCGGGGCCCCAGAACGTGCGGATGATGTCGCGGCTGGTCTGGCCGAACGAGGCGGCGAACTGCTGGTCGGAGAAGTCCAGGCCGGACTTGCGGGCGACCAGTTTCCAGCTCGCCAGATGGGCCGGCCCGGACGCCACCAGGACGCCGTCCATGTCGAAGATCACACCCTGCTGCATGCCGTCCCTCCGTGGCCGCGTTGGTGATTCCGCCGGCATGATAGGGGCCGGAGCCGGGCGCGGCGAGTTGAGCGGCCCGCCCGCGCCGCCTACACTCTGCCCGATGGAAACCCCAGCCAACCCGCCCCCGGCCGGTGCCACCACCGAGCTTGTCGTCGCCGTGCAGCAACTCCGCAAGGAGTACGCGAGCACGGGCCGCGCCGTGGTGGCGCTGGCGGATGTCGATCTCGACGTGGCGGCCGGGCGTTTCACCGCGATCATGGGTTCGAGCGGATCGGGCAAGAGCACGCTGCTGCACGTGATCGGCGGTCTGACGCCGCCGACTTCCGGGCGGGTGCTGGTCGAGGGGCAGGATCTCGGGACGATGTCGGACCGGGCCCGGACGATCTTCCGCCGCCGCCGGATCGGCGTGATCTTCCAGGACTTCAACCTGCTGCCGACCCTGACGGCCCGCGAGAACGTCGCGCTGCCGAGCCTGGTCGACGGCAGCGCCTTCAGCACCGTGCGCGACAAGGTCGAGAGCCTGCTCGACGCCGTGCACCTCGGGCATCGCATGGACCACCGCCCCGACGCGCTCTCCGGCGGCGAGCAGCAGCGGGTCGCGATCGCCCGGGCCCTGCTGAACGATCCGGCCATCATCCTGGCCGACGAACCGACCGGGAACCTCGACTCGCAGCAGTCGCGGGAGATCTGGGAACTGATGCGGCGGGTCGCCCGCGAGCAGGGCAAGACGATCCTGATGGTCACCCACGAAGCGCTCGGCGCCGCCCATGCCGACGAGGTCGTCGTCTTCAAGGACGGCCAGGTGATCGGCACCCTCGAACCGAAAGGCAGTGCGGATGCGGCATTGGTCGCAACTGGCTATCAGGAACTGGCGCGCTAGCTGGGCCCGCACGCTCGGCGCCGTCCTCGCGATCGCCCTCGGCACCGCCTCGGTGGTCTGGGTGACCTGCTGCTATGAATCCGTCCGCCAGACGCTCGGCACCTGGGCGGCCACCAAGTACGTCGGCAACGCGCACATCACGGTCAGTTCCGCGATCGGCAAGTACGACCAGATTCCGCAGCGGATCGTCCGCCGCCTGCGCGACATGGACGGCATCGAGGCCGTCGCGCCGCGCCTGCTGCAGCGCCTGCGGGCCGCCCCCTGGCCGGCCGCCTGGAAGGACCGCGACGACATCAAGCCCGTCCGCTACGGACCCGGCACCCCGCAGGTCGACCTGCACGGACTCGACCTGGCCAACGAATTCAAGATCCGCACCTACGACATCGTCCGCGGACGCATGCTGGAGCCTGACGACCAGTATCGCTGCGTGCTCGAATCCAGCGCCGCCGAGGAGGCCGAACTGGAAATCGGCGACTACCTGCTGGTCTGGACCGAGACCCAGGAAAAGCCGTTCGAGATCGAGATCATCGGAACGTTCGAACGACGCCGCATCGCCCGCTTCCAGAAACCGGTCGCGCTGATGAACCTGACCGCCCTGCAGCGGATGCGGGCCAAGTTCGCCCTGATCACCACCGCCGACGTCGTCCTGACCGCCGACGCGATCGGCGACGACGAGGAGCAGGCCGTCAAGAAGGCCGCCTCCCGCATCCGCCGCACTGCCCGCCAGGTGGCCGGCAATGTCACCGTCCGCACGGCCGAAGGCCGCATGAAGCAGATTCGCGCGGCCGAGAGCCAGCAGCAGTTCGTCGTGCTGCTGCTCAGTTGCGTGGCGATGCTGACCGCGCTGTTCATCATCCTGACGACGCTCAGCATGGGCCTGGTCGAACGCATCAGCCAGCTTGGCCTGATGCGCTGCGTCGGTGTGACCCGCTGGCAACTGGCCTGGCTGCTGGTCCTCGAAGTCATGCCGATCGGCCTGCTCGGCGTCGCCCTCGGCATCCCGATCGGACTGGCCTTCACGCTCCTGACCGTCGCGGTCGCGCCCCAGTACGTCGGCAGTTTCGCCGTCAGTTGGCGCGGACTCGCCCTCGGCGCTCTGGCCGGCCTGCTGACCACCGCGCTCGCGGCGCTGCTGCCGGCCACCGCGGCCTTTCGCGTCTCGCCGCTGGAAGCGTCGCGCCCGCGGGCCCGCGTCGCGTCGCGCGGCGGACTGCTGATCGCGGCCGGACTGGCCCTGCTGCTGCTGGCCGGGCAGCACTTCGGTCTGCTGCCGATGGTGCGGCGTTCGCTCGAGTTCGCCGAGTACGCGGCCGGTTCGATCATCGCCCTGTACGTGGCCTACGCGCTGCTGGCGCCGCTGGCGGTCTGGCTGATCGGTTCGGCGGCCGTGCACCTGGTGGCCAGGCTGCTGGGGCTCCGCGTGCGTCTGCTGCAGGACCAGGTCGGGCACGCGGTCTGGCGGGCGGCCGGGGTCTGCTGCGGCGTGATGGTCGGGCTGAGCCTGATCATCGCGGTCAACGTCGTGAATTCGAGCGTGACGCGCGGCTGGCAGTTTCCCAAGGAGTTCCCCGAGGCGTACCTGTGGAGCTTCTCGCAGTTCACGCCGAAGGCCGGTGAACTGATCGCCGAGATCGACGGCATCCGCGCGTACACGGTCGCGAATTCGCTGAACGTGATCGTCGAGGAGCGCGGCGGGTTCGCCGAGGACCTGCTGATGTCGGTCACCTGGTTCATGGGGTGCGATCCGGACAGCTTCCTCGAACTGGTCAAGCTGGACTTCATCGAGGGCGAGGCCGCCGACGCGGTCGCCAAGCTCAAGCAGGGCAACCACGTGATCATCGCCGACGACTTCATGCGGTCGCGCGACAAGCACCTGGGCGATACGGTCAAGATCTGGGACAAGGGCGCCGCCCGCCCGCACCTGTTCACCGTCGCCGGTGTCGTGCGTTCGCCGTCGATCGACATCGCGGCCGGTTTCTTCCAGATGCATTCGGAATACAGCGTGGTCGCGTCGGGCTCGGTGCTGGGCACCAACGAGGACGTCCGGCGGATCTTCAACGTCAACGGCACCAAGCTGGTCCTGCTGAACTTCGATCTGCCCGAGACCGCGATCCCCGAGAACTGGCCGCCGCCGGCCGACTCGCCCGAAGGACGCATCCTCCGCCGCAGCGTCTACGACGAGCGGGTTCCGCTCGAGCGTCGCTGGCAGCGGCAGAAGGAGCAGGACATTCTCGACGAAATCCGGGCCCGCATCGGCGCGCCGCAGGTCTTCGCCGGAACCGTCCGCGAACTGAAGGACACCATCGACGCCGAACTGTCCGGGCTGACCCGCCTGTTCTCGGCCATTCCCGGCATCGCGCTGCTGGTGGCCGCGGTCGGCGTCGCGAACCTGATGATGGCCAACGTCTTCGCCCGCAGCCGGCAACTGGCGATCATGCGCGCGGTCGGCGCGACCCGCGGGCTGGTGCTGCGACTGGTGATCGGCGAAGCGCTGGTCCTGGGCCTGCTCGGCAGCGGACTCGGGCTGGCGCTCGGCATTCACCTGGCCGGCAACATCACGCTGCTGGTCGAACGGATGTGGGGCTTCCGGGTCGCCGTCGCGATGCCGTGGCCGCTGATCGGATTCTCGGTCGCCGTGACGATCCTGCTGTGCCTGCTGGCCGGCATCATCCCGGCCCGCTGGGCGAGTCGCACGAACGTGGTCGAGGCGCTGCACGTTCCCTGACAGTACAGTAAGCAGGTAAGCAAGTGAGCACGTGAGCAAGGAGGTGGCGAAGCGCTGCTTGCCTGGCGACCCGGCAGCGCTGAGCGAATGAGGCAGATCCGCCTGGTTCCGTGCCCTCCAGGTTTCACGATTCCAGCGGCGTTGCGGTTCCGGACTTGCTTGCGTGCTGACCTGCTTACTTGCTCACTGACGAGAGGAGGCCGGGCATGCGGTTGATCGTGGCTTTTTTCGGCTTCGGACTGTTCTTCCTGGTCCTGCTGGTGCTGGATCTGCGCCGGCCGGCCCCGGCGCCGCCTGCGACGCCCCCGGCGGTGCAGCCGATGCTCGCAGCGCCGACCCCGCCACCCGCGCGGGCCGTGGTCGATCAGCAACCCGCGCGACCCGCCGAACAGGACACGCCGCCGGCGACGATCGCGCCGGTCGCCGTCGCCCCGCCGCCGCTGCCGGCCCCGGACCCGGCCCCCGCGCCCCCCGCAGCCGCTCCCGCCGATCCGCAACCGGCCCCGCCGTCCGGGCAGGTGGTCTGGGCTGATGAGGTTCGCGCCCGCCTGACTCGCCAGCAGTTGCGCGAACTGCGCGAGGCCGCGGCCCGGCTTCCCGAAGATGGCCCCCCGGAGAGTCGCGGCCAACTCGCGGATCAGTTCGCCCGGGCCGGGCAGGGGGATGCCCAGTTGGCACTGCTGGCCGCCGGCGTGCGGGCCGATCCGGAATCGATCCGCGCCCGGGTGGAGTACGCGGCCGCCCTGATGCGCGCCCGCCTCTGGAGCCAGGCGGCCGATGAGTGGCGGGCGGTGGTCAACCGCGACCCGAGCAATCCGTACGGCTGGCACAACCTGGCGCTGGCCCTGCAGGAGTTCGGTGCCATCGGCGAAGCCATCGGCGCGTGGGACCAGGCCCTGGACCTGGCGCCGGGCAACATCGACGGACGGGCGCAGCGCGGGCAACTGCATCTTCGCAGCGAGAACTGGCCGGCGGCGCTGACCGACTTCCGGGCCGTCCTGCGGGTCGAACCGGACGCCCCGGACGCCCTGCTGAACGGGGCCCTGGCCGCCCAGCGAGTCGGGGATTTCGCCCAGGCCCGCAGGTGGGCCTGGCAGGTGGCCGGCGACGGCGGACAGCATCCCGAGGTGGTCACCACGGCCGTGCAGCGTCTGCTGCGGATCGCCCTGGAGTCCGGCGAAAGCGACCGCCCGGCCGAACAGCTTGGCTACCAGCTTCTGAACACCGCCCACCCGGCCGAGGAACTCCGCGACCTGCTCGACCTGCTGCGCGAACGAGACTGAGGACGGGCGAGGGAGCAAGGGAGCGAGGGAGCCAGGGAGCCAGGGAGCGAGGGAGCGAGGGAGCCGGGCGGTGCGGCATCGACGCCTGGCACATCCGCGTCCGACGCGAGCGCGGACGGCCGCGTCGATGACGCACCCTGCAGGGCCCGCTCACTTGCTGACGTGCTCACTTGCTCACGTGCTTACTTGCTTACGTGCTTACTTGCTTACGTGCTTACTTGTTCACGTGCTTACTGCGCCGGGTGCCCCATCCTTTAGCGAGCGCAGCGAGCGGAAGGGTGGGGGACTGTGTTGACTTGCTTGGTGCTCTTCACCCTATCACGCCTCCACGTCTTGACTCCTGGCGTCCAGCAGGACGACGGCCAGCCAGGTGGCCAGGACCGAGCCGAGTTGGGCGCCGGCGCCGCGGGCCTGCGGAATCGCCAGCGCCAGGGCGCCCAGGGTCCAGACCAGCAGGGCCGCCAGCGCGACGCGTCGCCCGCGATCCGCCCGGGGCAGCAGCCACGCCAGCGGCAGCAGCGCGAGCGGCAGGTAGTGCGTCCAGACCAGCGGCGAGGCCAGCAGCATCACCGCCGACCAGATCGCGTAGCCGCGCACCAGGTCGGTCCCCGGCCGGGCGGCCCACGCGCTGACCAGCAGGATCGATCCGAACAGCGCCAGGTACACAAACCAGATCGTCGGGCCGGACAGGTCGAGCAGGTTGACCGTCCAGCCGGCCTCATCCTCGCGCCGCTTGCTGCCGTCCAGCGGCGACAGCAGGCGCCGCAGCACCATCGGCAGGGCGTTGTTCGAATAGTTCGCCTTGACCGGCTTCTCGGCGTGAATCGTCTCCCAGGCCGAATGCCCGCGGACCGCGCGCTCGTAGAAGCCGCGATGCTGCGCGATGCTCTCCTCGTAGCCCAGCAGCAGCGTCGGCAGTCCCAGTCCGACCACCACCAGCATCGCCCCGCCGGCCACGAGCGCCCGCCAGCGGCCGCGCAGCAGCAGGAACACGAACAGCGCGCCGGGCAGCAGCTTGAGCATCGTCGCCAGCGCCAGCAGCACGCCGGCCCGCACGTCGGCTCCGCGCCGCAGCAGCCACAGCGCTTCGACCGTCAGCGCCAGCAGGACCAGGCCGAACGCACCCAATGTGGTGCACGAGACGACGTAGGGTCCCATCAGCAGCACCAGGAAGATGACCGTCGGGGCCCGTGTCCGCTCCAGGCCGCACAGGTCGGCCACCCGGAAGACGGTCCAGGCGAAGGCCGCGATCGACAGCCAGGTGAACAGCACGATCGCGACTTCGAGCGGCAGCAGGCTCAGCGGCGTGCAGAGGATCGGGAAGATCGGCGGATAGTTGTGCACCCCCAGTTCGGCGCTGATCGAGCCCGTCAGCCGGAAGTTCAGCGCCGTGCGCCAGAAGTCGCGGAAGTCGGTCGAGCGTTCGGCCCGCAGTACGACGATCACCGACATGACCACCGCGAAAGCGATCGCGGCAACCAGCCAGGCGGGGACGGCCGGACGCGCGGCGGGGCGGGGCGGGTCGCTCGGGGCTGGCACGTCAGTCGGCCAGCGCGAAGCGGATGATCGAGAAGATCGCCTTGACGCCGTCCTTCCAGGTGATCTTCTTGCCTTCCTCGTAGGAGCGTCCCGAGTAGCTGATGCCGACCTCGTAGATCCGCCAGCGGCCGCGTGCGATCTTGGCGGTCATCTCGGGTTCGACGCCGAAGCGGTCGCTGCGAATGCGGATGCCGCGGATCACTTCGGCCCGGAAGACCTTGTAGCAGGTTTCCATGTCGGTCAGGTTCAGGTCGGTCATCATGTTGCTGAACAGCGTCAGGAAGCGGTTGCCGACGCTGTGCCAGAAGTACAGCACGCGGTGTTCCTGTCCGCCGGCGAACCGCGAGCCATAGACCACGTCCGCCCGCCCGTCGAGGATCGGCCCCAGCAGGCGCGGGTAGTCCTCGGGGCTGTACTCGAGGTCGGCGTCCTGGATCAGCACGATGTCGCCGGTCACTTCGGCGAACCCCGTCCGCAGGGCCGCGCCCTTGCCCTGGTTGCGCTCGTGCCGGAACACGCGGATGCTGGCGTCGGGAAAACGCGTCGGCAGTTCGGCATACAGGTCGCGGGTCCCGTCGGTCGAGAAGTCGTCGACCAGCACCAGTTCACGCTCAAGCTCGATCGGGGCCCGCAGGACCCGCTCGATAATCGTGAAGAGCGTCTCTTTCTCGTTGTAGACGGGAATGACGACCGACAGCAGCATCCTGGCTCGCTTCTCTTCCGCGGGACTACTCTCAGGCCGTCGCCAGCAGCAGCGGGTAGGCCCCGCGATTCTGCTCGGCCGCGACTTCGCGCAGTTGCACCCGGACCGTTTCCAGCGGCAGCCGCCACAATCGGCGGGCCAGCGGCGAGACCTGGTCCAGGCCCTGCCCGGCCTCCGCGAAGGCGTCCAGCAGTTCCTGCTCGCGGACCGTCCGGTCGAACTCCGGCCGGCGGAACTCCTCCCAGGTGCTGACCAGCACTTCGAGCAGCGGACGCTCGCGCAGCCCCGACCAGTTCAACCCGGCGAAGACCAGCAGCGCCGCCGATTCCAGGCCCGGCTCCGCGTGATGGACAACCATCATTCGGCGCACCGCCATCGCCGGACGTCCGCTGTCGAACTCGTGGCAGGCCGCCAGGTAACCCGACACCGGGCAGCGCGGCTCGGTCGCCAGCCGCTCCCGGGCGACCCGGTAGCGGTCGCGGGAGGCGAGTCCGCGCAGACGCTCGAGACCGGCTCTCCAGATGGGTGCGTGCATGCTTGAAATCCAACCGCGCCAACGGTGCGATAACTGCCGGAAACGCTACTTGCCCCGGCCCGGCAGGTCAACCGCAAACCCTTTCCGCCGCGGGAAATGACCACCCGCGCCGCGCCCTCGCACGCGGGCCGAGCTAACATGCCGCCCATGTCCCGACGCCTCCCCTGGATCATCGGAATCACGCTGCCGCTGCTCGGCCTGCTGATCGTCGCCTGGCCCGCGGCCACCACGCTGATGCTGAGCGGGATCCCCGCGCTGCTCGTACTGGCCGCCGGGGCGGGGTACGGCACGCTGTCGCTCCGCTGGCTGCGGCTGACCTGCCCGTGGCAGGCCGGCCTCGTCGCCGCCGCCCTCGGCACCGGACTGCTCGGGCATCTGAGCCTCGGCCTGGCCCTCGCCGGGCTGCTGAACCAGTTGAGCGCGGCGCTGCTCGCGGCCGGTGGCGCCGTGGCCGGCATCGCGGTGCTTCGCGGCACCGCACCGGCCCTGCCGCCTGAGCCACCCGCGCCGGCGTTTCGCGTGGTCGATCCGATCCTGGCGATCGCGCTGGCGGTGCCCCTCGGGATGATCCTGTTCGCGGCCACGCTGCCACCCGGGACGTTCTGGCTTGGCGAGGCCCGCGGCTACGACGTGCTCGAATACCACCTGCAGGGACCGCGCGAGTGGTTCCTGGGCGGCCGGATGCAGTTCCTGCCCCACAACGTCTACACCGTCTTCCCCCAACAGGCGGAGGTCCTGTACCTGCTCCTGATGCACCTGGTGGGTGACGCCTGGGCGGCCGCGGTCCCGAGCCAGATCCTGCATGCGCTGCTGACCATCGCGGGGGTCGCCGCGGCGGCCGCGTTCGCGCCGGCCGGCTGGCCACGCCGCGTGGTGCTGCTGGCGGTCGGAACGGTGCCGTGGCTGGTGGTGGTGGGTTCGCTGGCATACGTCGAGGGGGCGCTGCTGTTCTACGCCGTTGTCGCGGGCGGCCTGCTGCTGCGAACCGAGTCGGGCGGCACCGCCGTCATGCTGGCGGCCGGGGCCTGCGCCGGGCTGGCCGGGGGCTGCAAGTACACCGCGCTGGCGCTGGTCGCGGCGGCGCTGCCAGTGTCGTGGCTGCTGGCGGGGACGGGGCGCCTGCGGGTCCGGTTGCGCGGCGTGGCGCTGTTCGCGCTGGCGGCCGCGGTGGTGTTCGCGCCGTGGGCCCTGCGGAACGCGGCCTGGACGGGCAACCCGGTCTATCCGTTCGCGTACGAGTGGTTCGGCGGGGCGGCCTGGAGCCCGCTGCAGGATGCCCAGTGGGCCAGCGGGCACCGCGTGCAGATGTCGGTTGCGGACCGGGTCGGCCTGGCATTCCGGGAACTGCTCGGACGACAGACGTCCGCCGGCTGGCAGTTCGCCGCCTTCGGGGGTCTGTTCGCGGTCGGCGGATTGGCGCTGCTGCTGACGCGGACGCGCCGCGGTCTGTTCTGGCTGCTGTGGCTGGTGATGATCCTGCTGGTCTGGGGGAGCGTCACCCATCTGCCCGGTCGTTTCGCGATCGTCGCGCTGGCGCCGCTGGCCGGCCTGCTGGGAGAAGCGCTCGGTCGGGCGCTCTCAGCCGGGCACCGCGTGGAGCGGGTGCTCGGCGTCGCACTCGGTCTGCTGGTGCTGACCAGCGCGGCGATCGGGGGCCTGGTCAGCACTCGCCTGCTGCGCGAGAGTGCCGGCTACTGGCAGCGGCAGCAGATCGATGTCGGCCACGAACTGGCCGGTCAGCCCGAACTCTTCCGGGACGCGCACGTACTGAACCAGTTGCCGCCCGGGTCGCGGCTCTGGCTGATCGGAGACGCGGCCGTCTTCTACATCGATCGCCCGCTGCATTACACCGTTGTGTTCGGTCGGGATCCCTGGCTGGAGCAGGCGGAGCGGGAAGACCAGGCGCCGCAGGCGCTCGTGGCCTGGCTGCGTGAGCGCGGCTGGACGCATGTCGCGGTGCAGTGGCCCGAGGTGGAGCGACTGCGGCAGACCTACGGCTTTTCGGAACGGGTCACCCCGGCGTTCTTCGACGAACTGCAACGCCGGGCCGGGCTCGTGCCGGTGCTGCCCGAGGCGCGGCGGGGCGGCTACACCGTCTGGGAACTGCCCGGGTAGGGGCCGGTCGGGCGGTTTGGAAAAGGACCGGAAACTGGCTACACTTCCCGCTCCCACGCGGCCGGACGCCGGCCCGTGGCGACCCCTGACGGAGTCCGACCCGCGATGAAACACCCGCTGCTGCGCTGGCTCCTGCCGATCGTGCGATACGGCCTGTGCCTTGTGGCGCTGGTGTTTCTGTACAACATGGTCTCCTGGCACGACTACATCATCCTGCACAACGGCAACGAGGTCCGCCTGCTCGAGCAGACCCCGGCCGGTTTTCGCGTGCTGATCGAGGACAACGAGGTCGTCATCCCGGCCGACCAGGTCGCGTACCTGACGGTCGAGGACCGCCGGCTTCCGAACATCAAGTACGGAATCAAATCGGTCGTGACGCAGATCGACCGGTGGAAGGCGGCGCTGGCGATCCTGATGTTCCTGCCGGTGCCGTTCCTGTCGGGCATGCGGCTGGTCTGGATGCTCGGCATGCAGGACGTGCGGTTGCGGCTGTGGAACGCGATCAAGCTGACCTTCGCCGGCAACTTCTTCAATTTCGCCCTGCCGGGAACCACCGGCGGCGACCTGATCAAGGCCTACTACGTCACCCGCTTCACGCAGCACAAGACCGAGGCGGTCACGACCATCTTCCTCGATCGCGTCGTCGGGCTGCTCGGGCTGATGTTCCTTGCCTCGCTGATGTTCCTGTACTCGTGGAACACCATCGACTGGGACCCCGAGCGGCGCGGCTACATGGGCGGCATGCTCGCGATCATCTGGGGCGGACTCGCCGTCGGCGCGGTCTTCGTCTTCAGCAAGCGCCTGCGACACATGATCCGGCTGCCGTCCCTGGCCGCCAGACTTCCGGCCGGTGGGCAGTTGCTCCGCATTGGGCGGGCGACCGTCAAGATCCGCGAGCATCGCGGCCTGATCGCCGCGTCGCTGGCGATCACGATCGTCCTGCAGTTGTGCGTGCTGATCAGCGCCTACTTCATGGCCCGCGCGCTCGGCATGGCCGGACCGTTCCAGTTGTACTTCATCTGCGTGCCGATCGGCTTCCTGATCGCGGCCATTCCGATCTCGCCGCCCCAGGCCTTCGGCGTGATGGAGGCCGCCTACATCGGGTTCTTCGCGCAGGACGGGCTCAACTCCGAATCGCGGGCCGTGACCTTCGCGCTGGCCGTCCGCGTGATCCAGTTGTTCTGGGCGATCCCGGGCGTGCTGGTCCCGCTGCTCGGCGCCCACACGCCGACCAAGGAGGAACTGGCCGCCCTCGAAGCGCCGGATGAGACGCTGCCGGAGGACCTGGCGGCGCCGGCCGAGGCACCGATCTCCGAGCCCGACGCGTGAACACCGACGCCCCGCGGCAGGTCCCTCGCGATGCGCTCGCCGCGGCCTTCTTCTTCGGACTGCTGATCCTGGTCAGCCACGGCCGCAGTCTCGACTACGGCCTGTTCCTCGATGACCTGGCACATTACGAGCAACTGCGGGCGGCCGACTGGTCGCTGCGCGGGCTGGTCGACGCCTGCCGGCTGGAACTGGTCGGCGGGGCGGTCGAACTGTGGTGGCTGCCGGAGACGACGCTGCGGTTCTTCCGCCCGGTCGCGTTCGGGCTGATGAAGGTGGCGTACCTGCTCGGAGGGTGGTCGCCGGTCGCCGGGCACGTCGCTTCGCTGCTCTGGCATACCGTGGTCTGCTGGCTGCTCTGGTGTCTGCTGGCCCGCTGCACGGGACGCGACCGGCTGAGCTGGTTCGTCGTCGCGCTGTTCGCCATCCACCCCGCCCACGTCGGCACCGTGCAGTGGATCGCTTCCCAGACCGAACTGATCGTGACCGCCTTCCTGCTGGCAGCCCTGCTGGCGATGGATCGCGTGCGCGGCTGGAGCCGTCCGCCGGCCGCCCGACGCTGGCCGTGGGTGCTGGTCGCGCTGGTGTGTTACGCCCTGGCGCTTGGCTGCCGCGAGAATGCGATCCTGCTGCCGGGCGTCGTGCTGGCGGTCGACCTGCTCCATCGCCGGGCGACGCTGCTGCGGGCCTGGCCGGTATACCTGGGCCTGGGGGCGCTGGCCGCCGGTTACCTCGTGCTGCGGGACAGCTACCTGGGCGGGCTCAGTCTGCCGCCGCGTCCGTATGTCGTCGCGCCGAGCGAGCCCGACTTCATCGCCTACGTCTTCGACAAGTTCTGCTACTACCTGCTGGGCGAGTTCCTGGCCGTGCCGTGCGTGCCGATCGGCGGGCTGCCGTACCTGCGGGCCCATCCGCTGGCGTTCTACGGGGCGGCGGCCGGACTGGTGCTGCTGCTGGCCTGGGGTGGCTGGCGTCGTCGTGGTCAGCCGCTCTTCACGCTCGGCGCCGCCAGCCTGCTGGGTTTCGTCGCCCCGGTGCTGCCGGCCTTCGAGAGCCCGCACCACCTGTACCTGCCGGGCATTGGTGCCATCCTGATCATCGGCAGCCTGCTGATCCCCCGGCCGGAGAGCGGCCGTCTGCGACGCGGGGTCGCGCCGCTGGTCATCGGGCTGACGCTGGTGGTCTTCGTCACGCTGACGCATTTCTCGGGGCTGGCGATCGAGGCGGCCGGGCGGGTCGAGGATCGCGTGATTGCCGAGATGGCCGCGCACCCGGAGCGGATCGAGGATGGAGACACGCTGCT
This sequence comes from Phycisphaerae bacterium, assembly GCA_030428945.1. GTDB lineage: Bacteria > Planctomycetota > Phycisphaerae > UBA1845 > Fen-1342 > JAUIEC01. Next base: position 229,582 of record JAUIEC010000004.1, read on the forward strand.
GGTAGCCAATCTGCCGCTGATTGCGCACTACGCGCGGCTGGGGGTGGAGCAGGCGACCGGACGCCGCAACCTGCGGGTGGTGGCCCTGACCTGGTCGCCGAGCCTGCTGGGCGTCCGCGGGGGCGCGGAACTGGAGTGGGTCGACCCGCGGACGATCATCTGCCGGGTTGAACCCGAACGGTACTTCGCCGGTCCGGTCGGCCGGCTCGTGGCCGAGGCGCACGGGCGGGGCCTGCCGGATCTGCTCGCGCAGCCCTGGCGGACGGCGGACTTCACCGTCGAACTGGTCGAGGCCGATGCGGACGGGATCGCGGCGCTGCGGTTCCGTTTTGATCAACCGCCGGGGCGTTCAGGCGTACACTTGTTCTGGGGATCCCGGACGCGCTGGGCGGCCCCGATCGATGTGCTGCTGCCACCAGGGGCCGAAGGTGAATGATGCGTCCCGGCCGCTTCCGGCCGTGCGAAGGATCGACGCCCGTCCGATGCCGCCCGACGAGGACGGGCAGCAGCGGTTCGTCTTCTATGATCCGAGCCTGATTTCCGAGGTGCAGTTGGCCCTGACCGGTCCGGGGTACTTCATCGTGATGCACCTGGACGGGCAGCACACGCTGGCGGACATCGAGGAGGCCTTCCAGGAGTTCTTCAACGCCCGGGTGCCGGTCGACCAGGTGCTGGAACTGGTGCAGGTGCTCGACGATGCGATGTTCCTGGACAACGACCGCTTCCGCGGGCAACTCGCGCGGCTGACGAGCGACTATCGCGCGGCCGAGGCCCGCGACAATTGCGCCCGCTGGCCGTCGCCCGAGGCGCTGCGGGTCGAGATCGATGCCGCGCTGGCGGCGGCCGACGGAGAACCGGTGCCGGGGCTGCGCGGCCTGATCGCGCCGCACCTGGACTATGAGCGTGGCAAGCCGTGCTATGCGGCGGCGTATGCGGCGCTGCGCGGCTGCCCGGCCGTCCGGTACGTGATTCTGGGCACGAACCACTTTGGTCAGGGTTCCGCGACCGTCGCGACGGGCAAGGACTTCCGCACGCCGCTGGGGCTGGTGCCGAGCGACCGCGACCTGCTGCAGCGGATCGAAGCCCGCGTGGGTGATTTGTGCGTCAACGAGTTCGATCACGATCGCGAGCATTCGATCGAACTGCAGGTGCACCTGCTGCAGCATGTCTGTCCGGGGCCGTTCGAGATGCTGGGGTTGTTGATTCCCGATCCGTCGGGCCCCGGCGGGACGCTGCCGCCGCTTGAGGACGGGCCCGACCTGGCGGATGTGCTGGAGGCGCTGCGGGCGGAACTGGCGGCCGACGGCAAGCCGACGGTGGTGATCGCGAGCGCAGACCTGAGCCATGTCGGGCAGTCGTTCGGCGATCCGCGCCCGACGACCGACGAGTTCCTGGCCGAGGTCGGCCGGAGTGACCGGGCGCATCTGGACCTGCTGGCCGCCCGGCGCGAGGAGGAATTCGTCCGTCGGGTGGGTGAGGCGCACAACCCGACCCGGATCTGCAGCGTCGGCAACCTGTACGCGCTGCTGCGCGTGCTGCCGGAGGCCGAGTGCCGGATTCTCCGGTATCACCAGGCGGTCGATCGTCTGGCGGAGACGCATGTCACGTGTGCCGCGGGGGTCGTGATCTAGGCGGTTTCGCTGGCGGTGCGCGGCCGTTTCTTCGGGTGATCGATCGTTGTGGATCGCCTCCGCCGACCTCGTGTATCCGCCGCGACGGGTGGGGCCGGTGGGCCTCGACGCCGGTCGAGTCCGAAAATCCCGCGTCCAAATCCCTTGATGGATTGGGTTTACCGCAACTTCAGGTGTTTACCCGCTTACGCGGTTCCGGCCTGGCACGGAAAATGAACTTGGGTGGGGGGGACCCCGGGGACAAACGCCGTCCGCGCACGCGAAACCTGACCGGCCGGTGCGATGGAATGCGCGGGTTGCGCGGGGCCGGAACCGCCGCGTTCCCGCGAATTGCCCGTCGAACGTCCGCGAACTCGGCGACATCGAGGTCTCGCTGGAAACCTCGGAACCGTACTTCGTCGCGTGAACCGGGACACCGGCACAGGCTCCTTGGCGACGGATCGGCTGGCGGAGAAAAAAGGGCGGAAGCGTGGAGCAGGGCGATCCCGCCCGGTGTCCACGCTTCCTGGCTCCCTCGCTCCCAAAGTCAGTGCGTGCGTTCGCGGCTGCCGCTGCGATGGTTGGCGCTGCTGCGGTGGAAACGCTGCACGCAGCGCGCCAGGCGACCCAGCACGCTGCGGCCTTCCTGCGTCACCTCGAGCCCGACGAACTGCGTCGCCAGGCACTGCAGACCGCTCTCGTCACGCCGCGCGCCACGATAGTAGGCATCGAGCATCACCGGCGGACGCCCGTCCGGCAGATGCAGTTCAAGACCCACGACCTGGTCGGCCGGCCAGTCCGGCGCGGTCGCGTCACCCAGCCGGATCAGCGTGCCCCCGCACGAGAGGTCCAGGCAGTCACCGCCCCAGACACTGAGCGCCTGCGTCTGCGCTTCGATCCGGGCGTTGACCCCGCCCGGCCAGAGCGTCGCCCGCACGTTCGTCCCCGACGGAATGACCGTGCGGTAATACGCCCGCCGCTGCAGTTCGATCAGCGACTCCGGCCAGCGGTAGCGGATCGCCGGGATGTTCTCGCCCCCGTTGATGCAGAAGCGACCCTTGGCCTCGATCACCGACGCGAACATCAGCTTGCGGCTCTTGTGACGAAAGCTGATCCCGACATGCTGCCCGGGTTCGATCGGCGGAGGCTCGGTCCCGTGCGTCTCCTGGAAGTCGAGCACGAAGAAGCGGTGGTCCGCGTCCCGCTCAAGGAAACGACTCTTGAACGTGTACCAGGCGTCGTCCAGCCGGACCGAAATCACCGCCAGGGCCCGCTCGGCCACGGCGTTCGCGAGGATCTCCCCAGCTTCCGGCCCGTCCAGAATCCTTCGTGGTCTCATCGTGCACCGTCCTAGTCTGTCAGGTTGATCGTCATTTCCGCCAGGCACGCCCGCAGCCGCTGCAGATCCTCGGCCGCTCCCGCATCGCCCTGCACGTCGAACTCGACGCCCAGGCTGGTCTGATCGTTCTTGCGATCCAGGTCCTTCGAACACAGCACGCCCGGCAGTTCGAAGTCGCCCTCGAATCCCGGCAGTTCGAACCGCACCCGCACACGGTCCCCCACCAGCGCGACCGCGTTGCACGCGTCGTCCGGCAGGTTGGCCGCCAGGCCGCTTCCGCTGATGCTCGACAACAGCCCGAGGAATCCCTGTCCCTCGTCGTTGAAGAAGAAACGGGCCTGGGCCGCGATCGTCGCGTTGGTCCGTTCAAACCGGCGGCGGTTGACCACCGTGATCGTCTCCGGCTCCGAGAACAGGATCCGGGCCGGCGGCCCGTCACCGCACTCGATCAGGGTGCTGGTGAACAGGTAAAGCTGATCCGACAGGTTCACCCGGGCATCGAAGTACAGCCCGATCAGGGTGTCCGGCTGCAGGTCCGCCGGGGCGTCGATCAGTTCGGCCGCCAGCAGGTCGCCGTCGCGTTCGACCAGGCGGGCCCGCAGTTCGGCCAGGTCGTCGCCGCGGCCCATCTCGAGCAGGAACTCGGGCTGCTGCCGCAGCGCCTGTTCCAGGATTCGCGCCGCCTGTCGATGGGGCAGTTCCAGGGCAACTCTCATCCGCGATTCTCCTGCGCCGCCCCGTCGTCCGCATACGCGGCGCCCAGGCAGCGGTCGATCTCCTCTAATTGTTCCAAATACGCGGCGTTGTCGTCGGTCGCGTAGAAACTCCAGCCCTGCAGGATCTCGCCGTTCGGCAGGTTCTGCAGATACGCCAGACGGGCCGCGAACTCGAAGAGCCGGGGCGAACCCGGCAGCGCGAACTCGATCCAGTGCGGCTGGCCGCCGCGACACCCGGGCGGCGTCTTCCGCCGGCTGCGCACCGCCAGCCCGCCGATCGAGACATTCCGCAGCCTGGCCACGAAGGTCTCACCGCGGTCGTACATGTTCGTCAGCCGGACCGTGACCGGCAGGCCGTCCGGCATCTCGATCCGTGCCTCGCGCCGCATGTCGCGCCGCACCAGTCGCAACGGCACCTGCACGGCCCAGACATCATCCGGGCGCGGCGGAACCGGCAGGACCACCGTACGGAACGCGACCCAGGCATCCTCGTGGGCAAAGGCGATCTCGACCCGCTCGTCGTCCGCGATTCGCACCTCGTCCTCGAGCCGGCCGAGCAGGTACAGCCGCCGGCCCTCGATCCGCAGCAGGGCGGCCGTGGCGTGCGGCCGCGGCCCCGGCCCGCAGGGCGCCACCCGCACCTGCGTGCGACGGGCACAGGCCTCGTGCAGCAGGGCGATCTGCGTCCGCCAGCGATGATCAATCGGTACGGCCAACGGGGCCCCTTCACGGAAGCCGGACTCGGAGGAACGTTCGGTACCCGTTCCCTTGTTCGTCCCCCCGTCCGGGCTACTTGATCAGGCGTGCGACCGCGCGTCGGCCGGCCCCGATAAGGCATCGTCATCGCGAGCGCCTATCGGGCCTCGCTCGTGCGTGCGTCCCGAAAGATGCCGCCGACCGGGGGCCGGGCGAGCGGGGCAGGTGTTTCCGGGCCTGCCGGACGGGTCGGCGACAACTTGCGAGATCGGCGTCGCCGCGACCGGCCAGGCACTGATAACGCCTGTCGGCCCGGGCGGTGACGGTCGCCAGGCGGGCGGGTACACTCGCAGCCGCAATGCGGAGCTGCGTGTGCGGATTGGCCTGATCTCAGACACCCACGATCGTCTCCCGACCCTGCGGGCCGCCCTGGATCTGTTCCAGGCCCGCGGGATCACGACGCTGATCCACCCCGGCGACATCATCGCGCCCTTCGCCGCCCGCCCGCTGGCGGACTACGAGGGGCAGGTGCTGGTCACGTACGGCAACAACGACGGCGAGCGGGCCGGCCTGAAGCAGGTACTGCCGCAGATCGTGGACGGTCCGCTGTTCGTGGAACTGGCGGGCCGGCGCCTGCTGGTGCATCACTTCATCGAGTGGTGCCAGCCCGCGGACCTGGCGCGGGCGGAGATCGTGATTACCGGGCATACGCACGAGTACGGTTGCCACGAAGTGGATGGCCGCCTGCAGATCAACCCGGGAGAATGCTGTGGCTGGGTCACCGGGCGGGCGACGATTGCGATTCTCGACCTGGCGACGAAGACGGTTGAGCAGATTGTGCTTGGCAGCGACTGAAGGAGTCTGACCGTGCGAAGAAACTCGGACCGGATGCAGGTGCTGGTAGTCGGCCTGGTGACCCTGGGGCTGACCGGCTGCGTCGAACGGACCCTGACGATCAACACCGAACCGCCCGGGGCCCGGGTGCTGCTGAATGACGAAGAGGTCGGGATCAGTCCCGTCCGGGTCGCGTTCCTCTGGTACGGCGACTACGACATCGTCCTTCGCAAGGACGGTTACGAGACCCTCAAGACGCACCACCACATCGATGCACCCTGGTACCAGATCGCCCCGATCGATTTCGTCTCCGAAACCCTGGTCCCGGGCACCATCCACGACGACCACGTCGCCCCGACCTTCACGCTGACCCCGCTCGTCTCACCCCCGGCCGACGAAGTCGTCCAGCGGGCGATCCAACTCCGCGAACGAGCCCTGTTCGAAGGCGCCGTATCCGCGCCGTGAATACACGGTGAAAACGTGAAAGTGTGAAGGAGCGAAAATGCTCATCCTGCCAAGCGTGTTCGCGATCCCCAATCGTCTTCTTCGGAGTACGCCGTGACACTTACCCGATGGGCCTGCGCTGCAGTCGCCTTTTGCGTACCACAGCCGCTAGTTGCACAAGACTGCAACTCCAACGGCGTGCCGGACCAAACGGAGGCGGGAACTTGGTTCGGAAACACGACCTTGCGTGCTTCAGATGGCGGTTTCCGTGACCTCTTCGGGGCGGGACTCGCGATCAGTGGAAACTGGGCCGTAGTCGGCGCGTACTACAACGACGAATACGGGGTAAACGCCGGGGCTGCGTACGTCTTTCGGCACACCGAGGGGAGCTGGAATGAACGTGTCCGCCTAGTGCCAGCCGACCCACGTCCAAGCCAGCACTTTGGCAGGGCCACTGCGATGGCAGGCGACCGGATGGTCGTCACCGCACGTCGCGACAGCGAACTGGCAACCGAATGTGGGGCAGCATACGTTTTCCACTACAACGGCCTTGAGTGGGTGCAGCAGGCCAAGCTCTACCCCGCCAATCCCCGAACCTTTCACGAGTTTGGACATGCTGCGGGCATGTCCCGCGATGTCATCGCGATCGGATCAACGAACGGCTCTTCTGTCCGCGTATTCAGGTGGGCGGGGGATGGTTGGGCACCTGAACAAAGTCTTGCCAGCGTCGGCGGGAACTTCTTTGGTCAGGCCATCGCGGTTTCGCCAGAGCGAATTGTCGTTGGTGCATACGGCGGCGACCTGCCGGAACTTGACGGTATCGGCGTAGCATACGTGTACTCACGGCAAGCCGGCTCGTGGGTCACCGAACAGATGCTGTTTGCGTCAGACGCCGTGCAATACGACTCCTTTGGGTGGTCAGTTGCAATCGATCACGATGTGATCGTTGTCGGAGCGGTGCGAGACGATGATCTTGGAGACGCCTCCGGCTCGGCGTATGTGTTTCGGTACGTCAACGGAGCTTGGGTTGAAGAAGGGAAGCTGGTCGCGCCAGACGGGGCGCCGGGTGACCGGTTTGGAAGCGGTGTTGCTATAGAACGAAACTGGATTGTTGTCGGGGCACGTGCGCATGATTCGGGCGGTGCTATGGACAACGGGCGTGCGTATGCATTTCGCTACGATGGAGTTACCTGGAACCATGTGGCAACGTTCGCCCCTCAGGCAACCGACTCGGCGGGCTTCGGCAGCAGTATCCGGCTTTCCGATGGGCGGTTACTCGCGAACTCCGTCGGCGATGGCGTCAACGGCGTCGACTCGGGTGCTGTTTTCACGTACCACCTCGGGCAAGACTGCAACCAGAACGATCAACCTGACGAGTGCGACATTGCGTCCGGTATTGCTTTGGACCTCAATGACAATGGGCTGCCGGATGCCTGCGAGATAGCTTGCCTGAGTGACTTGAACTCGGACGGAACCGTAAACCTAACAGACCTGACACGTCTCTTGGGCGACTTTGGCAACCCTGGCCCGGAAGCCCCAGGAGATGCCGATGGGGACGGTGATACTGATCTCACTGATCTCGCCGCGTTGATTGCCGCGTTCGGTACGCAGTGTGGGTGACTGGCCAGCACCATCCAAACGGGCCCACCCGGGTCGGAACAAGTTCGCCATTGCTGCCACGGGCATCCGAGGCAGAGAGCAGACGCCCACCAGCGTGCCGTTCGTCATGACCTTAGGCGTCGTCACGCGCAGTTCGACGCCGCTCTTATCTGCACAACGCTTAGTCTAGCGAGCTTGTTGGATGTCAAGCTCAGCTAGCGATGCAGAGCATCCAGACGGGCTGGTGACTTGAGGTCGTCGCTTCTCAGCGCTAGCCTCTTGACGCAACTCGCGAATCCCTCTACTTTCTAGGTCGCAAAGGGCATGAAGCGAGCTCGGCATGGATGTCGATCCGTCTTCTGAGCTATGCCCATTCGCGCCTTTCGGGGGGAAGGACGAATGGTCGCGCGGGGTCTCTATCTGCTGGCCGAGGCCGATCTCGATCGTCACGCCTACGCGTTGCTGCTGCGCGGGCCGGTCGGGCGATCACCTCGCTTCATTTCCGGCTTCCAGTTCGCCGAGGTCTGTCGCATCCTGCGGGCCGACCCGCGGGTCGTTCTGCTGGTGGCCGATCGGCCCACCCCGACGGTTCGCGATCTGTGCCTGCTGCTGCGCGACCGGACCCCCGCGCCGCGCCTGCTGGTCGTTGGTGGGTCCGACGATGACGCCCTTCGCCGCGCCTGGAGCCTGCTGCGACCCCAGGGCACGCTCAGCCGCTCGGCCGGGCCCGCCGAACTGGCCACCGCGATCGACACCGTCGCACACGGCGGCCGCTACGTCGATCCCCGCTGGGGGGCCGGCGACCCCGATCCCCGCTCCGGCCCCGACCAGCCGCGCCTTTCGCCCCGCGAGCGGGAACTGCTGCCGCTGCTGGCGATGGGCCTGAAACTCCGCCAGGCAGCCGAGCGCATGGAAGTCGCCTACAAGACAGCCGACACCTACCGCACGACGCTGTTCCGCAAACTCGGAGTGACCAACCGGGTCGAACTGTCACGCTACGCCATCCGCGAACAGATCCTCGAGGCGTGACACTTCCGGATGGAGGGAGCCAGGGAGCGAGGGAGCGAGGGAGCGAGGATGAACGGGACCTGGTGCCACTGCGGCATCGACGCCTGCACCTTCCGGGTCGCAGTGAGCGCGGTCGACCGCGTCGATGACGCACCCTGCGCCGCCCACTGGCTCACCTGGTACCTGGTGACTCACAAGGGTGGGGATCGTGTTGCCCGCGCCCCTTCTTGCGCCTCATCTACTCGGCAGGGGGATGTCCAGGAACTCCATCACCTGTTTCAGGTCGTCCCAGGTCTTTCGCTTCTCGCCGGGGCTGCGCAGCAGGTAGGCCGGGTGATAGGTCGGCATCACCTTGCACGACGGCAGGCCGAGGTCGGCCAGGTCCGGCGGCGGGAAGGCGTGGAACTGGCCACGCAGGCGGCCGATCGAATTGGTCGTCGCCAGCAGCGTCTGGGCCGCGGGCCGCCCCAGGGCGACGATCACCCGCGGGCGGATCAGCGCGATCTGTCGCCACAGGTAGCCCGCGCACGTGGTCGTCTCTTCCGGCGTCGGCGTCCGGTTGTCCGGCGGGCGACACTTGACCACGTTGGCGATGTAGACCTGCCCGCGCGGCAGCGTCATGGCCGAGATCATCCGGGTCAGCAACTGGCCCGAGACGCCGACGAACGGTTCGCCCTGGCGGTCCTCGTCCTCGCCCGGACCTTCGCCGACGAACATCAGTTCCGCCTGCGGATTCCCGACCCCGAAGACGGTCTGCCGACGGCGACGGTGCAGGTCGCAGCGCGTGCACGGCCGCACGAAGACGTGGTCGAGTTCCCGCAGCGCCTGCTGCACGACCGGCAGCGGCAGGGCCCGGTCCACCAGCGGGCCCAGTTCGCCCTCCGGCGTGGCCACCACCGAATCGGCCCCGCTCTCGACAGGCTGCTCGGCCGCGGGTTTCGCGGGTGCCGCGGTCGGCCGTTTCGGGGCGGAAGCCGGATGCGGCCGGGCCGGGGGAAGCGCGTCCGAGGGTGGGGCCTCGTCGGCCAGGTCCGGGACGACCCCGACGTGCTGCACGCCGAGTCGGCGGTCATTGCGCAACCAGGCAAGAATTGCCGCTTGGACTGAACTCGTATCGGTACTCATCTCGATGCACAGAGTAGATGTCCTCTGCCTGCACCACAACCCGGGCGCCCGCCGGGCTCATCCGGCAGCTTCGCGCCGGACTGGCCGCGCGACGCCGCGCAATTCCTGCGCTGGCCTTCCTGCTGCTGAGCCTGCTCGCGAGCCGCTCGGCCGCCGATCCGGGGCAGATCCTGGCGCCAAGCCTCGGCCGCCCCGTGTTCGTCGCCCCGGGTGCGGCTTTCCCGGTGCACCTGGTCACGACCCGTCCCGAGCCCGGCGTGCGGTGGGCCCTGGTGCCGCCCGGGCGATCGGGTGGCGGAATCCCCCTGCAGGTCGAGGTCGCCCCCGGCGCCGAGGCCGGCCCGGTCCGCCTGCGGGTGCCCGCGGGCGTGCCGAGCGCCACCTATGATCTCGAGGCCCGGGTGGCCGGCGAACCGCTGCGTGTTCCGCACTGCGTCGCGGTCGGCCCGCTCCCGTCGACGATCCGGCTGGTGCACCTGTCCGACATGGACCTGGGCGATCTGACCGCGCCACGGTTCGATCGCCAACTGGTCGACGAAGTCAACCTGCTGGCCCCGACCGCGATCGTCTGCACCGGCGGCTACCTGTCACCCGATCGCAGCGGCGATCGCCGCGCCTGGCAGCAACTGATCGCCGACCTGCGCCAGTTCGACGCGCCGCTGATCATGGCCGCGGGGCAGGGCGACAACATCGCGCAGTACAGCAGCCTGGTCAGCCCCAGCCCGGTCGGCCTCGTCGAGATCGGCCGCTATCGCTGCCTTGTGCTGTATGACCACGACGGCGCGCCGCTCGCGGCGGATGCCGGACAGTTGGCCTGGATTGACCGCCAGGTGCAGGCCACGCCGCCGGACAGCCTGACCCTCTGCCTCGCCAACCGGCCCCGGCCGGACCTGCTGCGGATCTGGCACGAGCGGGGCGTGCTGTCCGAACGGATCGCGGCCGGGCGGATCGGCGTCTGGCTGGCGGGCGGACACACGGACTGGGACGGGCAGGCGCATGCGGGGCTGGTGGCGGCCGCGCGTCCGCTGCTGTACCTGCAGACACACCAGGCCAGCAGTGCGACGCTCGGGGGTGCCACGGGCCGGCCCCACTACCGGGTGCTGGACCTGACGCCGCAGGGCGCGACGCTGATCGGAGACGGAAGTGATCCGCGGCGGCGGGCGTCGCTGCCGGTTGGCCTGCTGACAGCCGACCTGCCGGGGCGGGGTGACGGCGCCGGGACCGAGGCCGCGTTCGAGATTCGCAACGGCCACGCCTTTCCGGCCGACGGTCTGCAGGTTCGCGTGCGCGTTGCGCGAACGGGGACCGCGCCGTGGTGCCTGGGCGGCACGATCGTCGAGCAGACGGCCTACGAGCGGTTCTGGGAGTGTCGCGTTCGCTGCGACGTGCCGGCCCGGGGGCTGCTGCGTGGGCTGGTCGGAACCGGTCCGCGCACCTGGGAGCCGCTGCAGGTCTCGGCCGTTCCGTCGGCGGATCGGATGCTGGTGGATCTGTCGGTGCGTAATCCGGGGGCCGCGCCGCAGCGGGTGCAGCCCGAGGTTCGGCTGGCGGGGCAGCGACTGCCCGTTCTGTTTCCGCGCGGAAGCGGTCCGGACCTGGTGGTTCCGGGCGGGGGCGTGGCCGGCTTGCGGGTCGATTTGACGGGTGTTAGAGTCGCCGCCGGCAGATCCGAACTACAGGTGTATCTGCACGGCACGCCCGTCCTGATCCCGTACCGCCTGCCGCTCGAGTGACCGCGCAGGACCCGCGTCTGCGCCTGGGAGTGTGACCCCGGTGAACAAGCCACCCCGCAAACCGCTCGCGCTGACGATCTTCTTCCCGTGCCACAACGAGGAGGAGAACGTCGAGCGCGTCACCCGTCAGGCGGTCGAGGTCGGCCGGCAGGTGGCCGACGATCTCGAAGTGATCATCGTCAACGACGGCAGCAAGGATCGCACCGGTGAGATCGCCGATCGCCTGGCGGAGGAGATTCCCGAGGTGCGGGCGGTGCACAACAACCCGAACCGCGGTTACGGCGGGGCGCTGCAGAGCGGCTTCCGGGCGGCGACGAAGGACTGGATCTTCTACACGGACGGCGACGGTCAGTTCGACATCGGTGAACTGCCCGAGATCCTGCCGATGCTGGAAGAGTACGACGTGGTCTCGTGCTACCGGATGGACCGCAAGGACCCGTGGATGCGGAAGCTGAACGCCAAGGCGTGGGGCACACTGGTCAACCTGCTGTTCGGGATCAACCTGCGTGACATCGACGGGGCCTTCAAGATTTACCCCAAGCCGTTCATCGACGCGATCGAACTGCACAGCGAAGGGGCCCTGATCGACACGGAAATGCTCGCCAAGGCCCGCCGTCACAACCTCTCGATCGGCCAGCGCGGCGTGCACCATTACCCGCGCGTCGCCGGCCAGCAGAGCGGGGCGAACCTGAAGGTGATCCTGCGGGCGTTTCGCGAGTTGTTCAAACTCCGCGGCCGAATCAAGAACGGCTGACGCCGCCTGGTCACCAAGTGAGCAAGTGAGCACGTAAGCAAGGTGGGCCGCGACGACGCTGTTGCTGCCCTGGTCCGGACCGGCCGGTGCTTTCGAAGCCCTGCCTGCCTGTTCACTTGCCTTACTGACAGTTTTCGCCAAAGGTCGCCAGCAGCAGGGCCAGGTCGCCGAGGTCGACGCTTGCGTCCCAGTTCAGATCGCCTTCGCTTCGCACGGCCGAGGTCTTTCCGAAGTTCACCAGCAGCAGCGCCAGGTCGCTCAGGTCGACCGCGCCGTCGCCCGTGACATCGCCGCCGCAGGGTTCCTCGACCGGTAGCGTCTGATCGGCCGCGACATTGGCGAACGTCTGCGTGAAGCCCGACACCGGCCAGTAGACGCTGACCTCGTGCACGCTGGTGACAGCGCCCAGTCCGACGTGCGGCGTGTGCTCGTTGTGCGACATGTAGTTGCTGTTCAGTTGCGCGTGGATCACCTGCGGGGCGGCCCCGGGCGTGGCCGTCACGCTGATCCGGGCCCCGATGCCCAGGCGGTTGCTGCGATGCCCGCGAAGCGCCAGACGCAGCCAGTGGTGTCCGCCGGTCGTCTGGTTTTCGAGGAAGGCCGGCGTGTCGGCCGTGTTCGCCAGGAAGATGTCCAGGTCGCCGTCGCCGTCGTAGTCGAGCACCGCGAGGCCCTTGCCGGAGCGCGTCTCGTTGACCCCGAGGGCGGCCGACTGTTCGCTCATGGCGCCGCTGCCGTCGTTGATCCAGATCCGGACGCGATCGGTGTTGTAGACGTCTTCGAGGGTCGTGTCGGCGAAGACCACGCCGTTGTTCAGGACCAGGTCCAGGTCGCCGTCGTTCTCGCAGTCGAAGAAGCTGCTGCCCCAGCCCCAGCCGCCGTCGCGGACGCCGCCCGCGTCGGTCGCGTCCGTGAACAGCAGGGGCCCCGCGCGGCGGTAGAGCCGGTTGCCGGTCGTGCCCCAACTGCACCCGGTCGTCGCGCAGGTGTCGTTCGGATCGTAGATCGACGAGACGAACCAGTCCTGCCAGCCGTCGCCGTCGTAGTCGCCCCAGGCGCTGCCCATCCCGTTCTCGTCGGTCCCGACCCCGGCCGCCATCGTCCGCCGCACGAAGTTGCCGCCCTGGTTGTGGTAGAGCTTGCTGGTCCCGTAGTCGCCGGCGATCGCCAGTTCCGGCCAGTCGTCCAGGTCGATGTCGATCAGGGCCGGCGAGAAGCCGAAGCTGGCCCCGTACTGAATCCCGCGGGCCTCGGAGACGTCGGTGAAGAAACCGCGCCCGTCGTTTTCCATCAGCAGGTTGCGGGCGAAGTTGCCGGACCACTCGGTCACGACGACGTCGAGCGCGCCGTCCAGGTTGTAGTCGCCGGCGCACGCGCTGGTGAAGTTCCGCGTCGCCGTCAGCCAGGCCGGCAGGTCCAGCCCGCGCAGCACGGCCTCTTCCTCGAACTTGCCGTCGGGCTGCTGCACGTACAGGTAGTTCCGCGACGACAGTTCGGCCGTCAGCACGTACAGGTCGAGCCGCCCGTCATTGTTGATGTCCGTCCACAGGCAGCCGGTGCTGAAGGCCGACAGGTCCAGGCCGAGGGCCGCGCCGCGCTCGTCAAAGGTCCCGTCCCCGCGGTTGTGGTACAGCAGGTTCGGGGCGAACAGGCGCGTCACGTACAGGTCCGGACGTCCGTCGCCGTTGTAGTCGCCGACCGCGACCCCGGCCGTCAGGTTCGCGAGGAACGCGGCCGTTCCGCCACCGCCCGGCAGCGTTCCGTCCCAGTGCAGGTGCGTCATCCCGGCCGCGGCCGCCCGCTCCTGGAACTGCACGGTGGGTGTACCGGCCGGTCCGGCCGCGCCGCCGGAACAGGCGAACACAAGCAGAGCGGCTGTCAGGATCGAGCGCTGCATGGCGGTGGACTCCGTCCGAAGTGCCCCCGCAAGCTACCCGCACCGACCCCCTCCGGAAAGACATTTCTTGCGCGCATCGTCAGGGAAACGAAGCCGGGAACGTTGCCGGCGCGAACGGGGAAAGATTCGTCGGATCAGGCGACCGGGTGACAGGGAGAGCGCCGACACCGGCCCTTCACCCTCTCACCCGCCGAGGCGGCCGCGGTCGCCTCATCCTGGCTCGCTGGCTCACTCGCTGCTGGCTTCTCCGCTAACGGATCAGCGTGTAGCGGAGGTCGTCCATGCGTCCGAAGTTGCCGTCTCCGTCCGCGACGTAGGCCATCATGTAGTCGATGTCCGCCTGCGGACGCTCGATCTGCATGCGTTCGGTTTCACCCGGTCCGAGCGGGGCGGTGACGTATTCCGCGAGCAGGGTGCCGGTGTGATCGAAGGCCTGCAGGCGTCCGATTTCGGTCCCGTTCAGGGTTCCGCCGGCGAACTCGATGCTGACGATCCGGGCCGGGCTGTCGAAGTCGACCCGCAGCCGGCGGTTGTCGTTGAAGTACGGAACGTTGGCGTGTCCGAAGACCCGGTCGCCACTCGGGGCCAGGCCCTGGTTGTCATCGCTGGCCGAGACGAAGAACAGTTCGACCGGCTCGTTGTCGCTCAGCGTCGTCGACAGGGTGATGTGCTCGCCCAGATCGGTCAGGTCGGTCCCGTCCGGATGATCGTCGGGCGCCAGCGAGAATTCCTGCTCGGACGGCGGCGGGGTCGGATCGCCCGGTTCGATCCCGCCGTTGTCGACCAGGTTCGGATCCTGGATGGCATCCTCGCCGGAGCCGCCGGGCGCGCCGAAGATGTCGAACTCGTTGGGGTCGAAGGGCAGATCGTTCGGGTCGAAGTTGATGTCGTTCGGGTCGCCGAACAGTCCGTTCGGGTCGGCGTCGCCAAAGGTCGTGGTAATCACGTCCCCGATCGTGCCTCCGAGACCGAGCGCCTCGCCGTTGATTCCGCCGCCGGCCCCGTCCGTCGGGCAGCCGCCGAGCGAGAGCGCCAGGGTCAGTCCGGTAACGCAGGCCGTGCGGAGGGCGAAGGCGGTACGCATGGAAGCGGCTCCTGAATCGTGCGTGCGAGGTGAAAATGCAGCTTCGATCAGGATGGCATTCGTTTGGCCGGGATCCAAACGGGCCCCGTTCACGGAACCGGTTTTTCGCCGCGGCGTACCGGGCCTCAGTCCGGTTGAGTCTGCGGTTCGCCCAGGCGGCCGGCTTCGAGGCGGTTGACGACGATCGCGCCGACCGAGTCGCCCAGCACATTCGTCGAGGTCCGGAACATGTCCAGGAACGCGTCGACCGCGAAGATGAACGGGATGTAGTAGATCGGCAGCCCGACCGCCCCGGCCACCAGCACCATCGTCACGAGCCCGGCGTTCGGGACGGCCGCCGCGCCGACCGAGGCGAGCACGGCGGTGACGAAGATCACCAGCGTGGTGCCCGCGTCGAGGACGAACGGCACGTCTTCGAGGCCGCCGTAGATCTGTATCAGGAAGATCACGGCCACGCCTTCGTACAGGGCGGTGCCGTCCATGTTCATGGTGGCCCCGAGCGGCAAAGTGAAGTTCGCGACCTTTGGCGAGACGTCCAGGTTCTCGGTGACGTTCTCGATCGTGACCGGCAGGGTGGCCGAACTCGAGCGGGTGGTGAACGCGATCATCCAAGCCTCGCGGAGACCGTTCCAGAGCTGCAGCGGACCGACGCCGCCGATCAGCTTGCAGATCGCCAGCAGGACCAGCACGTGCACGAGGATCCCGCCGATGACCGTCAGGCAGTACCAGCCGAGCGACTCGAAGACTTCCGGGCCGGTGGTGGCCACCAGTTCCGCGACGATGCAGGCGATCGCGACCGGCGAGACGGCCATCAGCCAGTGCGTGATCTGCATGATCACTTCGTTGAGGCCCTGGAAGAAGGCGACGACATGCTCGGCCGGGGGGCCGACGAACGAGCAGGCGATGCCCAGCAGCAGCGCGAAGAAGATGATTCCGAGCGCGTTCATCTCGGCCAGCGACGCGAACGGGTTCATCAGCATCTTCTTGAGGATATCGTCGCGGAAGATGTCGCCGGCCGTCCGGCCCTGGTTCTGCTGCATCATCGCGAACTTGCCGCCGTCTCCGACGCGGCCGCTCTCGGTCTCGGCGATCCAGGCCCGGTACTCGGGTCGGACGCGACCGTCGGCGTCGACCGCCTGCTGTCCGGTGTCACGCTGGTAGCTGTCGCGCAGTTCCTGGAGGGCGGCGACACGCTTTTCGCGTTCGGCCTGGCCGGCGGTCGATTTGCCCGGCTGGATCATCAGCACGGCGGCCAGTCCGATCGAGACCGCGATGGTGGTGGTCAGGGCGTAGTAGACGATCGTCTTCCAGCCGATGGCGCCGAGTTCGCGCAGGTCCGGCAGGGTCGTCACGCCGGCGACGATGCTGGCGAAGATCAGCGGGGCGATGATCATCTTCAGCGCGCTGAGGAAGAGCGTCTGCCCCAGGAGGTTCAGCGTCCAGATCGACGTCGCGTGCCACCACGGCGCGGCCGTCGCGGCGGTCGGACTGTGGGCGGCGTACAGCCCGTATCCGACCAGGAACCCGGCGATCATGCCGACAAAGATCAGGTTGTGCAGTTTCATCGTTGCGCTCGCGCGGTTCGCGGTGTCTGAAGGGACGTTCGGAAAGTCTAGGCCGGCGCGGCGCCCGGCACGAGTTGCGGGCCGCGGAAATGTGACCGGCCCGCGCTCAGCCGGTTTCGGATGCGTCGTCGAGCAGTTCGGTCTGCTCGAGCAGGTCGAACTGGTTGCCGGCCGGATCGGCGACGGTCACGACCCGCAGGTCGTTGTACTGCTCGATCTCGCCGTGCCGTGTGCCGCCGAACTCAAGCACGCGGACCAGCGTGGCGTCGAAGTCGTCGGTCATCAGGTCGAACAGCGGCCCGCTCTCCGGCCGGGCGCCGGGCCCGCTCAGGATCCGCAGCGACGGACCGCCGTCGGGAAAGTCCAGCACCGCGAACGCGGCCGACTCGCTGTCCTCGCGCTCGATCAGTTCCAGTTCGAAACCCTCGTGCCAGAACCGCACGGTCGGGCCGAACGGGTCCGCGTACAGGTACAGGTCACCAATCGCCAGCATGCCGCACTCCTCGCGGGCCGCTCAGCCGGCCAGGTCCTTGCGGTAGACCATTCCGGCGAAGTCAATCTCCGCCACGGAAGCATACGCCTGCGCGCGGGCCTCCGCACGCGTCGCGGCGAGGGCCGTCACGCTCAGCACCCGCCCGCCGCCGGTCACCAGGCTCGACCGCCGCCGGTCGGTGCCCGCATGAAAGACGAACAGGTCGTCACGCCCGGTCGTTTTCGGCAGGCCGCTGATCAATTTGCCGGTCTCGTAATCGCCCGGGTAGCCGTTCGACGCGAGCACCACGCAGACCGCGTGTCGCGGGTCCCACCGCAGTGCGACGCGGTCCAGCGTGCCGTCGACGGCCGCCTCGATCACGTCCAGCAGGTCAGTCTGCAGCCGCGGCAGCAGCGCCTGGGTCTCGGG
Organism: Phycisphaerae bacterium; assembly: GCA_030428945.1. GTDB lineage: Bacteria > Planctomycetota > Phycisphaerae > UBA1845 > Fen-1342 > JAUIEC01. The sequence goes on from JAUIEC010000004.1 coordinate 246,887, forward strand.
GTCGCCGAAGCGGCAGTTGAATTCCAGCACCTTCGGGCCGGCCGGCGTCAGCATCAGGCCGGCATACAGCACCCCGGTGTACCGGATTCCGTCCGCCAGCAGGCCGTTGACCGTCGGGACGAGGATCTCGCGTTCGACCTGCGCCATCGTGCGTTCGTCGAGCGCCTCGGAAGGGGAGTAGGATCCCATCCCGCCGGTGTTCGGACCGGTGTCGCCCTCGCCCAGTCGCTTGTAGTCCTGGGCCGGATCGAGCACGTAAATCGTCCGCCCGCTGACAATCGCCAGCACCGACACCTCGCGACCGCGCAGGATCTCCTCGACCACCACCGTCCGACCGGCGTCGCCGAAGATCCCGTCGAACAGCATGCGCTCGGCCGCGATGATCGCGTCGGACGGGTCGGGACAGACGAAGACGCCCTTGCCCTTCGCGAGTCCGGCGGCCTTGACGACCACGCCCGAGTCGCGGGTCGAGATGTACTCGCGGGCGTGTTCGAAGTTGTCGAAGGTCCGCGACTCGGCCGTCGGGATCGCGTGCTGTCGCATGACCTGCTTGGCGTACGACTTGTCGGCCTCCAGGCGGGCGGCCGCCCGGGTCGGGCCGAAGATCCGCAGGCCCTCACGCTGGAAGGCGTCGACGATCCCGGCCGCGAGCGGGTCCTCCGGGCCGACGACGGTCAGGTCGATGGCGTGCTGGCGGGCGGCCGCCAGGACGGCGGTGATGTCGTTCGGGTCGCCCGGCAGGTTCGTGCCGAGTTCGGCGGTACCGGGGTTGCCGGGCAGGCAGAAGAGGTTTTTCAGGCGGGCGGAGCGGGCGAGGGCGGCGCACAGGGCGTGCTCGCGTCCCCCGGATCCAAGTACCAGTACGTTCATTCGGCGGTCCTGCTCTGTGCCAGTTGCACCAGACGCAGCCGGGCCCAGTTGGCCGGCCAGTCGTCTCGCGCCAGTTCCAGGCAGCGCTGGTAGCGGGCCTCGGCGGCACGGCTCTTGCCGCGTTGCCGTTCGAGTTCTCCGGCGAAGAACTCGATGTCGTCCCGGTAGTCCAGCCACTGCGTCTTGAAGACAGTGAGCAGGTTACGGAAAGACGAGCTGACTTGCGACTCCGCTTCGTTGCCCAGCAGCAGATCGCCGATCACCAGTGTGGCCATCATCCCCATCGTGTCGCTCTGTCGGGCGCCGCCGCTCGGCTGGCGGATGCGGTAGAGGTTGAAGTGACTGCGGGCCTGCTCGGTCCGCTCGGCCAGCATCAGGGCCGCCAGCAGTTCCAGCCGGATGCGGGCCAGGTTCTCCGGCGGCAGCGCCTCGTCCTGCAGCAGGCGCTCGAACGCGGCGGCCGCCTCGTCGTAGCGGCCCAGCAGGTAGTCGCATTCGGCGATCCGCCAGGCCGTGTACCGGTCCACCTCCGGCAGCAGGGTCGCCGCCGCCAGCAACCGGTCGGCCAGCGCGAACCGCCCGCCGTGATACGCCGCGTGCCCCAGCCGAAGCTGCAGCACCGGGTCGCCGATCCGCCGCAGTTCCTCCTCGCACGCGGCCGGCAGTTCGTTCCGCCGCCCGCGCAGGATCAGTTCGAGCAGCGCGATCCGCGTCTGCCCGCCCAGCGCCGCGTTGATCTCCGCCAGTTCCCTCGTCCGTGACCAGGCCCGGCCGAAATCGCTCTCGGCGGCGGCCGCCGCGATGTCGCGCTGCAGGGCAAACCCCTGGTTGGCCGTGACCCGCCGGTCGGTCGCCCCGAAGCCGAGCAGCAGCAGTCCGCCGGCATCGGTCAGCAGCAGTTCGTCCGTCCCGAACCAGCTTGCCATCGCCCGTTCGCCCGCGGCCGCGTTCCAGCGCAGGATGCGCTCCATCTGCCGGTAGTCGTACAGGTCCAGCGTGCCGTCCTCGAAGCGGATCATCAGCACCGTCCCGGTCGGGTCGAAGCCGAGCGAGCGCACCGGCCGGGGGTCGCGGACAAAGCCGGTCTCCTCGCCGGTGGCGGGATCGAGCACGCGGATCCGCCCGTCGTCGCAGGCCAGGGCGACGTGCGTGGCGTCGCGCGAGAACGCGATGGCCGAAGCCGGGGCGTCCAGGACGAGCCACGGGGCGGGGGCCTCGCGCGGGTTGCTGCCGGCTTCCTCGGGATCGATCAGCAGCAGGGCCCCGTTCGCCCGGGCCACCAGCAGTGTGTGCGAGCGTGGCAGGAAGGTCATGCTGAGGACCGAACTGCCGGCCAGGTCGTAGAAGCTCCAGCCGCCGCCGGGATCGTTGCCGGCCCCCGGCTCGAACTGCCGGATCGCGATGTACTGGCGATCCTCCGCGGCGCTCTGGGTGTAGAACGCCGCCCGCTTGCCATCCCACGACAGGTCCAGGTGCGTCACGCGCGAGAGCCGCGGAAGCCGCCACCGCAGGGGGGTGCTGCGCTGCCGCTGCGTGTCGTAGTGCCACAGGCGGCGACCATCCAGCACCAGCACGCTGGCGCCGGTCTCGTCCGTACTGAACAGCAGGTCCTCGGTACTGCGTCCCGTCAGTCGCTGGAGCAGGCTGGGCAGCTTGATCTCGGTCGGGGCTTCGCCGCCTCGCCGGAAGGCCCGCAGTCGTCCGTCGCTGTCCAGCAGGATCGCGGTCGAACCGTCCTCGGAAATGTCCCACCGGTCCAGGCCGCGGGGGCTGATCCGCGTCCGCTCGGCGGCCCGCTCCGGCGCGATCCAGCGGGTCAGCGCGCCGCCGCCGTCCAGCGTCAGCAACTGGTCGCCGTCTGCGCTCCACCGCAGGGCCCGGACGGTGTCCCGGGTGATCCGCCAGTAACGCTCCTGGCGGCCGCCCTGGATCGTCACGACGCGCCCGTCACGCCCCGCCACGGCCACCTGCTCACCGTCGGGACTCGCCGCCAGCAGGTCGAAGTCCTCACGCAGACGGACCCGCTGCGCGAATTCCAGCGTCGATCCGGCCGGGGCCGTGTACAGACCGTCAGCCAGCAGATGAACCGTCGCGCCGCTGCGAACCACCGCCCGGGCCGGGCCGCCCGACCAGACCGTCGTGCCGCGCAACCCGTCCGTCTGCAGCGGCTGAACGTGCTCCAGGCCGGCGGTCGTCGGGACGAGCAGACCCGCACCGTCCGGCATCAGCAGGGCGTCCCCGTTTCGCGAGCCCGACAGGCGCGTGCGCCCGGCCCGGCCGCCGGCGTCCCTGGCGAAGAACTGCACCGCCTGATCGGTGACCGCGTAGACGCCGGTGAGATCCGGCAGGGCGATCAGGTCGCGAATCGCCTGGCGTCCCTCGACGTCGAAACTCGCCAGCGGCAGGCCGCCCTGCGGCCCCCACAGATCGATCCAGCGCTCGCCCGCGGCCGCGACGCTGCCGTCCCGGGCGATCGAGAGCACGGTGGCGGGTCCGGCCGTCGACAGCCAGCGCAGGGCGGCTCCGTTGCCGGTGTCGCAGACGACGATGCCCGGGCCGGGTCCGGCGATCGCCGCCCGCGTGCCGTCCGGCGACAGGGCGATGCGGGCCTCGGGTTGCAGCGCCAGTTGCACCGCCAGATCGTCTCCGCTTTCCAGGTAGTACTGCCGCAGGGCCCACTGCGACATGGCCCGTCCGTTGTCGGCCAGGAACGCGTCCCAGTAGCTGTCGCGGGCGACCGCCAGGTCTCCGTTCAGGCGGGCCAGTTCGCCGCGATGCACCATCTGCTGGATGAGCGCTTCGCGCAGCCGATCGTTGGCCAGCAGGGTGTCGCGTTCGTTGTCCTCCGCCCGGCGGCGGGCCTGGCGTTCGCGGCTCTCGGCGGCCTCGGCGACGCGGGCGCTGCGGAGGGCCTGCTCGGCGGCCACCTGGGCGCGTTTCTCGGCTTCTTCGTAATCGCGGCGCAGCCGGACCTCGCTGCGGTACTGGAAGACCAGGATGACCAGGCAGATCAGCAGGGTCGACAGCACGATCCCGGCCGCGATGGCCTGCAGTCGGTAGCGCTTCAGCAGCTTGCGAAGCATGTACAGCCCGCTGGCGGGCTTGGCGATGATCGGCTCGTTGTTCAGGTAGCGGGTCAGGTCGCGGGCGAGCGAACCGGCCGTCTGGTAGCGCCGCTCGGGTTCCTTGTCGAGGGCCTTCAGCAGGATGGTCTCGAGTTCGTCGTCGATCGCCCGCCCGAAGCGCGAGCCGGTCTGCGCCAGGCGCGGGCGGCAGGGCTCGTCGGTCGCGATGCGTCCGAGGATGTCGCCGAGCGGTCCGCTGACGTCGTAGGGCATCCGCCCGAGCAGGGCCTCGTAGAGAATCACGCCGAGGGCGTACACGTCGCTGCGGACGTCGAGGTCCTCGGCGCCGCGGGCCTGTTCGGGGGACATGTACGCCAGCGTCCCGACCACCTGTCCGGCCGTCGAGAGGACCTTCAGCGTGGTCCGGTCCGGATCCGGGTCGGACGTGGCGCTCTTGGCCAGCCCGAAGTCGAGCACGTGTGGCTGCCCGTCGCCGGTGATCAGGATGTTGGACGGCTTCAGGTCACGGTGAATCACGCCGCGCTGGTGGGCGAAGTTGATCGCATCGGCGATGCGGCAGAACAGCACCAGCGTTTCGCGGAGTCCCGGACGGGCCTCGCGCAGGTACGCATCCAGCCGCTGCCCGTCGATGTAGTCCATCGCGAAGAAGTAGCGGCCTTTGCTGATCCCGGACTCGAGGATCGTGACGATGCCGGGGTGCCGCAGGCTGGCGGCGAGTTCGACCTCCCGCTCGAACCGCATCCGGGCGGTCTTGCTGGCGAACGGGCCCTCCAGCAGGACCTTGAGGGCGACCTGCCGGCGGGTGCCCCGCTGGGTGGCCAGGTAGACGACGCCCTGGCCGCCGCGGTGCAGTTCCTGGTGCAGGTCGTAGCCGTCGATGGTGGGGCGTTCGAAGTCGTCGGCGCCGACCGGGGGGCCGACGATGCCCGGCGACTCCGACACGCGGGTCGGGGCATCGGCGTGCGAGCCGGTGCCATGGTCGGCAGCGGGGCGGCCGAGGCCACCCGGCGCAGCGGGATCTCCGGGCTTGTGGGTCGGCATGCCTCATTCCGTTGTCAGCAGCGCGCCTCGGTGGATCAGGACCGGTCGACATTGTAACCGGCGGACGACCCTCGCAAAGCCGGCGCGCGGGGCCGCGGAGCCGGGACATGCGGCGCACAGAGTCTGTCAGGCCCCTCGGTGCCTGTTCGCTGCATGAGTCTTCGCGTTTTGTCGACTCGCGCTCGGGCCGGTTCCCGCTGATCCGCGGTCCCGTCTCTGCGGACGGCTCGGCGGGCGAAAGTCCGACACAAAATCGGCCGTTCGGCTTGCCCGGATTCGCTATGGAGCCTAGAATACTCCGCAGGATGGTGCCGGTCTGGCGATCACCGGCCGTGCCCGCTGGCCGCCGCGGACCACCCTCTCGGAAGAACAAGACCGGCGAACCGGCCGTTGCCCGGCCGACCCGACCAGCAGGAGTGCATCATGTCCCGCAAGCGCAAACCCCAGATCAACTTCCAGGTGCCCGAGTGCCTGAAGATGCTCTACGACGAATCCAAGGCCTCCGGGCACTGGGTCTCCCGCTTTTGTGCGGCAGGCCTGCTGCTGATGGTCGAGGACCCGGTCGTCCGGCAGGCGGCCGTCAACCGCCTGCGCGACTGGGAGGAGGAGTACGAGGACGCCACCCAGGATGAAGTCCGCAAGTTCGTCCAGGAAGCCGAACTCGCCGCCCTTGAAGGGCGTGGACGCGCCAAAAACGCCCGCGCCCGCAAGAAGCGCTCCTGATTTGCCCCCCACACCCGGCGATCCAGAGGGAGTGAGCGCGGCCCGGGCGACCGGCCGTTCTCGCTCCCTTACGCTTCCCCGCCTTCCTTCCGATCGCCAGCCTGCTTCTCCGCCGCGCGACGCTCCCGGTACTCGGCCCGGGCGGCCGCATACGCCTCCGGCGACTGATCCAGCGTGAAGTCCGCCTCGGCGGCGTGTTCGGCAATCTGTCGCAGGAACGGAATGCACCAGCCGCACCCGGTTCCGGCGCCGAGGCACTCGCTCATCTGGCTGGCGTGTCGGGGGCGTTCACGTCGGGCGTAGTTCCGCAGTTTCCGCAGGCTGACGTGATAGCAGTAGCAGATCTCGTCGTCGGGCTTCATCAGAGGTCCAGCCTGCCGGCCCGGTTGCTCTCGAGGGCCGCGGTGATGACCGGCAGGGGGTGGTGCGTGCCGCCGTTCATGCCGGGGCAGTCGCGGGCGGTGACTTCCCAGGCCCGAGGTGAGCGGACGATCGAGTCCCAGAACGGCCAGGTCCGGCACTGCAGCGGGCGGACCGGGTGGATCGTGCAGCGGGCCCGCCCGTCGTCGTCGTGGTCGAGGAATTCGCAGTCGCCGTTCTCGTACTCTTTCAGGCTGCGTCGGCCGCGGACCCGGCGGGTGTGCTGTCGCATGAAGACGTCGAGGGGCAGATCGAGGAAAGCGGCCATGTCGCGGGCCTCGTCGCCGGAGACCCAGACGAAGCCGGGGGCGCCGCCGCAGCAGCGTCCGCACTGGGTGCAACCGAAGCGGAGGCCGTCGCGGTACCACGGGCCGTCATCGGGGGCGGGCATCAGGCAATCTCCGGAGGGCGCGCGATTTCGGGGCCACTCGGCCGCGGGCAGTATAGCGGTCCCGGCGGTCCTGTCCGGCGCGAGTGTCACAAACTGCCGAACAGGGGTTGACGAAACGACCGGCGCCGCTAATCTGCCGCGCGGGCGGCGGAGGGCCGCCAGAAGGAGCGAACCATGGCACTGTTGGTGCGAACTGACGTGTCCGGGCCGGAATGGGAATTCCTGCTGGACGCCAGGCCGGGGGGGCAGAGCGACGCGGACGCGGTGCGCTGCGACTATGGCGACGATGACGAAGAGTACGAGGACTTCGGATCGGACGAAGAAGACGATTTCGATGACGACCTCGACGATGACTTCGACGACGATGACGAGTTCGACGACGACAGCGACGACGTCGATGACGACGACGATCTGGATGACGACGATCTGTAGCCCCGCCACCGTCTGACTCGGACCCTTCCCGCCGCTCGACCTGCTGCCCGCCGGGGGGGCCGCTGAGGGCGCGTCCGCGGCGCGGCCCCGATTTATGAGACCTGCCTTCGTCTGCCGGGCGGCAATGGAGTCCCGGGCCGGATCGGCCGATACCGAGACCATGAGCAACTCGGAATCGAACGCCCGGAACGGATCGGACTCCAACGTCCCCGTGGAACAGGAACGCCGCGCAGGCGAGCGTCGCAAGACGGTGGTGGACCGCCGGGGCGGCACGGACCGGCGTGACGAGACGACCGTCTCGCAGTTCGACCGCCGGCGGGGGCCCGGGCGGCGTCGCACGGACTACCGTCGCGATGCCGAAGAAGGGCACATGAACGAGGAACAGCTCGAGTTCATCAAGGCGATGGACGAGTACAAGCGGGTCAACGCCCGCCCGTTCCCGACCTGGACCGAGGTGCTCGACCTGATCCTGTACCTGGGGTACCGCAAGGTGGCCCCGATCGGCGAGTTCAAGCTCAGCAAAGGCCGCCAGAACCCCCTCTCGGACCAGGCCTGACCCGCGTCCCGGCCGCCCGGCCGCAAGTCCCGCCCGCACAAGGCTTTTCGCCCGCGTCCGCCGGCCGACCGGTCGGTGGTGGCGGGTTGACATCGCCCGCCCGGGCCCGTAGCCTCACGGTCTTCGAATTTGTCCAGGGACAAGACCCGGTCCGCTCCGGCTTTGCGGACTGCGGGGACCTGCAGGAGCTTGGTCGAATGGTACCGGTAAAGAAGAAGAGCAAGATGCGCAAGCGGACCCGCCGTTCGCACCACGCCTTGAAGGCCGTCCATCTGCAGGCGTGCCCGCAGTGCGGACAGGCCCGGATGCCGCACGTCGCGTGCCGCAACTGCGGTTACGTCAACGCCCACACCACGCGCCAGGCCAAGACGGCTGAGGAGTCCTGAGCGGCATGGCTGTCACCATCGGCGTGGACGCGATGGGGGGCGACCACGCACCGGAAGAGATCATCCTCGGCGTCGCTGAGGCTCTGCGCGAACTTCCCGGCGAGGACCGGGTCGCGCTGTTCGGTGTCGCCGAGCGGATGGAACCCATCGTCCGCCAGGCCGGGATCGCCACCGACCGGATCGAACTGATCGATTGCCCGCAGGTGATCGACATGCACGACACCCCGGTCGAAGCCCTCCGCCAGAAGCGCAACTCCAGCATCGTCCGGCTCGCCAGCGCCGCCGGCAAGGGCAACGTCGACGCGATCATCTCGGCCGGCAACACCGGGGCGTTCGCCGCGGCCTGCCAGTTGCGGATCAAGCCGATCCCGGGGGTCACCCGGCCGGGCATCGCGGTCGTGCTGCCGACCTTCCACGGGCCGGCGCTGGTCTGTGATGTCGGTGCCAATGTCGAACCGAAGCCGCGGCACCTGTACGAGTACGCCCGCATGTCGGTGCTGTACAGCAAGCACCTGCTGGGTGTCGACGATCCGAAGGTCTGCCTGGTGTCAATCGGCGAGGAGGCCGGCAAGGGCAACCAGTTGACCAAGGTCGCGGCGGACCTGATGAAGCGCGACAAGTACATCAACTTCGCGGGCAACGCGGAGGGGCGCGACATCTTCGCCGGGGCCGGGAACGTCTTCATCACCGACGGGTTCGTGGGCAACGTGATCCTGAAGCTTACCGAGGGGCTGGCCGAGGGGCTGTTCAAGACGATCGTCCGCGAGATCTCGGACGAGTCGGCGGAACTGGCCCGCTCGTTCGAACCGGTGGTCGAGCGGATCTGGAAGCGGCACGATTTTGCCGAATATGGCGGTGCCCCCTTGCTGGGTATCAACAGCGTGGCGATCATCTGCCATGGGCGCAGTGACCGCCGCGCGATCCGCAATGCCGTCCGGGTCGCGCGCGAGGAACTGCGCGTCAACCTGAACGCCGAAATCGAACGATTCATGGACGACGGTCTCGAGGACAGCGAATGAAGATCTCGATGCCGGTTGAGATTGTCGGGACCGGGATGGCGGTCCCGGAGCGGGTCGTCACCAACAAGGACTTCGAAGCCCGTCTCGACACCAATGACGAGTGGATCGTCAAGCGGACCGGCATCCGCGAACGTCGCTGGGCCTCGCCGGAAATCGGCTCGCTGACGCTCGCCACCCAGGCCAGCCAGCGGGCGCTCGAGCACGCCGGCATGACGGCCGACGACATCGACCTGATCATCGTCGCCACGATCACGCCCGAGCACACACTGCCGACGACCTCCTGCGAACTGCAGGCGGCCCTCGGCTGCAACTGGTGCCAGGCCTACGACCTGGTCGCCGCCTGTTCCGGGTTCGTCTATGCCTTCGGGCAGGGCGCCCAGAACGTCCACCTCGGGACCGCGAAGAACGCCCTGGTCGTCGGCGTCGACACGATGTCGCGGATCATCGACCCCGAGGACCGCGGCACCGCGATCCTCTTCGGCGACGCCGCCGCCGCCGTCGTCATCCGCAAGGCCCAGGACCCCGAACGCGGCATCCTGGCGATGCGCTGCGGGGCCGACGGCGGACGGGCCAAGACGATCTACATCCCCGCCGGGGGCACGGCCGAGCCCGCCAGCCAGAAGACCGTCGACGAACGACTGCACTACGTCCGCATGCAGGGTCGCGAAGTCTACAAGTTCGCGGTCACGCAGATGCAGTCGCTGATCCACGAGACCCTCGAGGATGTCGGCATGACCCCCGACCAGCTCAAGCTGGTCATCCCGCACCAGTCCAACCTGCGGATCATCGAAAGCGCCTGCGAGAAACTCGGCCTCCGCGAAGAACAGGTGCTGATTAACATCGACCGCTACGGCAACACTTCCGGAGCCTCCGTCGCGGTCGGCCTGCACGAAGCCCGCGCGAGCGGACGGTTCCAGCAGGGCGACCACATCCTGCTGGTCGCCTTCGGTGCCGGCCTCACCTGGGCTTCGGCCCTGATAAGGATCTGATCTGATGCACGCCGCGATTTTCCCCGGGCAGGGCGCCCAGGAAGTCGGGATGGCCCGCGACGTCGCCGACCAGCACAAGGTCGCCGCCGACACCTTCGCCGAAGCCGACAGCCTGCTCGGATTCGAACTGTCGAAACTGTGCTTCGATGGCCCGGCCGAACGTCTGAACGCCACCGACATCCAGCAGCCCGCGATCTTCACCACCAGCGTCGCCCTCTTCCGGGCCGGCTGCGACACCGGGTTGTTCAAGGCCGATCAGTTCGACCACATGGCCGGGCTCAGCCTTGGCGAATACACGGCCCTGCACCTGGCCGGGGCGATGTCCTTCGCCGACGCCCTGAAGCTCGTCCACCAGCGCGGCCGGTTGATGCAGCAGGCTTCCGAGTCGTCGGCCGGGGGGATGGTGTCGCTGATGGGCGCCGACGAGGAGCGGGCCCTGGCGCTCTGCGAGAAGGTGGCCGAGCATGGCCGGGTCGCGCCGGCGAACTTCAACTGTCCCGGGCAGATCGTGATCTCGGGCGACAAGCCGGCCTGCACCGTCGCGGCCGCCCGGGCGGCGGATTTTGACTGCAAGGGGATCCTGCTGGACGTGGCGGGTGCGTTCCACAGTCCGCTGATGCAGCCGGCGGCCGACGCCCTGCACGAGGCGCTGGCGGCGACGCCGATCGAGGCGCCGCGCTGCCGGGTCGTGTCGAATGTCGACGTCGAGCCGCACGAGGATCCGGACCGGATCCGCGAGACGCTCGTCCGGCAGGTGGTCAACCCGGTCCGCTGGCAGGCCTGCGTCGAGAAGATGATCGCCGACGGCGTGCAGCAGTTCTGGGAAGTCGGGCCGAAGCGGGTGCTGACCGGCCTGAACCGCAAGATCGACCGCAGCGTGAAGACGACCAATATCAGCAAGGCGGAGAGCCTTGCTGCGAAGTGAAAGCGTGAAAACGTGAAAGAGTGAAAGTGGCTTCCGGTCGCATCCTCCTTCACACTTTCACTCCTTCACTCTTCACTGGCAAGGAGGAAGACGCGTGAACCTCGACGGACAGATTGCCCTGGTAACCGGCGCCTCGCGCGGGATCGGCAAGCGGATCGCCGAAGCGCTGGCCGAGCAGGGGGCCACGGTCGTCGGCACGGCCCGCAACACCGACCCGGTCCACTCGTGGAAGACCGATTCAGCGGTGAGCGAGCGGATCATCCCGCTGGCGCTCGACGTCACCAGTCGGGCGTCGTGCGAGTCGGTCGTCGAGCAGGTCGTCAATGATCACGGCAGCCTCGGCATCCTGGTCAACAACGCCGGGATCACGCGTGACGGCCTGCTGATGAGCATGGAGGACGACGACTTCGACGCGGTGATCAACACGAACCTGCGCGGCGCGTTCTGGATGATGCGCTTTGCGGCCCGCCACATGGTCCGGGCCCGCAAGGGTCGCATGATCAACATCAGCAGCCTGACCGGCGTGATGGGCAACCCGGGGCAGAGCAACTACGCGGCCGCCAAGGGTGGCCTGAACGCGATGACCAAGAGCGTCGCGAAGGAACTCGGCAAGCGCGGCGTGACCTGCAACGCGATCGCCCCGGGCTTCATCGAGACGGACATGACCGATGCGCTGCCCGACAGCCTGAAGGACAACATCCGCAAGGTCGTCCCGCTGCAGCGCTTCGGCACGGTCGACGAGGTCGCCTCGCTGACCTGCTACCTGGCCAGCCCGCAGGCCGGCTACATCACCGGGCAGGTGATCGAGATCGACGGTGGCCTGCACATGTAGCGTCGGTCGAGATCGGGATTCCGCATTCGGAAACGTTGCCACCGTCCTTCATGGGGCGGTGGTGTTTTCTTTTCAGGGAGCGAGGGAACGAGGGAGCAAGGGAGCGAGGGAATGCGGCGGGGCCCCATCCCTTAAGCGCCAGCTTCGGGGTGGGGGACTGACTGAGTTCTCGCAGGGTGCGTCATCATCGCGCAACCGAACCACCACGTGTGCCACTGCCATCCTGGCAGTGTCTTCTCGCTACCTCCCACGTTTGATGCGGTACGCACCAGCCCCGGCCCCCGACAGAGACGCGTATGGCCCGTCACCAACAAGCTCCGAGCCTGGCGGGTTTCGCGCCCAATTCGGACCCTCTGCCACCCCAGCGGTTACTTTCCGTTTCGGATCGGAGATCATCGTTGGCACAAGGTAAGCCGTATTCACTGTTACGCTTGGGTCTCTGGGGCATCGTTGCGATGCTGCTCGCCCTGATGATGCCGAACTCCCGAGGCTGTCGACAGGGAGAAGGCCAAGCCAGAACAGTCCGCACGCTGATCAGCCTCAGGATCATGGCGCGCGTGCTGCAGCACTACCACGAAGGTGGTGGGCAAGTCGCACCCTACACACAGTTGAGCGCCAACTGCACCGAATTCGACTTCAGGCACCACGAGCAGGACTGCCGTGATGGCTGGCGCAATCCGATCCGACTGGTCAGGCTGCCCGATGGAAGGCTCGCCGTCATGTCCAGCGGCCCCAACGGTCAGTGGGAAAGCGGAGGCGGCGATGACCTCAGCGAGGCGCTACCGTTCCTGCCGGACGATTGAGCCCGCAGTTCGAGTATGATTCGCACGGAGCGGCGGGCGGGTGCCACCAGTACGGCAACGACGGCGACGTCGATGTCGGGTGAGGCAGAACCGTGGTGGAAGAGCCCGGAGCGTGCTGAAAACACGTGTGTGCTGGATGGCAGACGCCGTCCTAGCCCGTCTGCTGCTCTCGTCCTGGTGCAACAGGCCCCCACCGGTGGGGCACCGGGCGATACCACTGCGAAGATCGCAGTGGCACACCTCGCAGTCGCGAGCACCTGGCCCGGAAACAGTGGTCGTCGGGCGCAGGGAAGGCGCTGCTCAAGAGCAGTGGCACACCTCGCATCCTGGCGATCGTCGTCCCAACTGGTCCGCGCCGGACATCGCAAGTACCATCTGCAGTCTGAGCCCTGACCGTTTCCCCGGGAGCCGCTGCCGATGAACTGCCTTCGCAACCTGTGCGCCCTGATCCTCCTGTCCACCAGCGCACTCGGCCAGGTCCCGACGCCGGAATCCGTCATCGGACACCCGGTCGGGGCCGACTACAAGCTCGCCAGGTGGGACAGGGTCAGCGCCTACTTCGATGCCCTCGGCAAGGCCTCCGACCGCGTGCAGGTCACCGTCACCGATCGCAGGACGACCGAGGGTCGCGACTTCCTCGTCGTCGCGATCAGCAGCCCCGAGAACCTGAAGAACATCGATCGCTACAAGGCGATGCAGGCCCGCCTCTCTGATCCGCGCAAGATCGCCGGCGACGCCGAGCGGCGGGACATTCTCGACAACGCCAAGGCGACGATCCTCGTCTCGTGCGGGCTGCACAGCAGCGAAGTCTCCGCCACGCAGATGTCGATGGAACTGGCCTACGACCTGGCCACCCGCGACGACGCCGAGGTCCGCGAGATCCTCGAGCACTGCATCATCGTGCTGATCCCGTGCGTGAACCCCGACGGGCTCGACAAGATCGTCGACTGGTACGAGTCGAACCTCGGCACGCCGTTCGAAGGCGCCCCGATGCCGTGGCTCTACCAGAAGTACGCCGGGCACGACAACAACCGCGACTGGTTCATGCTCAATCTGGTCGAGACGCAGATCCTGACCGAGCAGTTGTACTTCAACTGGCACCCGACGATCCTGCACGACGTGCACCAGATGGGCAACCGCCACGCCCGCTTCTTCGTGCCGCCGTTCTTCGATCCGGTCAACCCGAACGTCGACCCGCTGATCCACCAGTCGCTGCTGCTGATCGGCGGACACATGGCCACCCGCCTGCAGGAGGAGGGCAGGACCGGCGTGGTCTTCAAGGCCGTCTTCGACAACTGGTGGCAGGGGGGCAACCGCACGACGCCGTACCGCCACAACATCGTCGGCATCCTGACCGAGTGCGCCAGCGCCAAGTACGCCTCGCCGATCTTCCAGGAGCACCGGCAACTCCGCGGCGGCGGACGCGGCTTCCCGAGCTACGCCCCGGCCGTCAACTTCCCCGACCCGTGGCCGGGCGGCTGGTGGCGCCTGCGGGATGCGGTCGAGTACCAGAAGAGTTCCAACTTCGCCCTGTTCCAGCTCGCGGCCCGCTATCGCGACCGTTTCGTCAAGAACCACCTGACGCTCAGCGAGAAGGCGCTGCGGCTTGGACGCGAAGAGCCCCCGTTCGCCTGGCTGGTCCCATCCGAGCAGCGCGACCCGGCCGCGACGGCGCACATGCTCGAAACGCTTCGCAACAGCGGCATCGAAGTGCATCGCGCGACGGCGGCGTTCGAAGCCGACGGCGTCGAATATCCCGGCGGCACCTATGTCCTGCTGGCCGAACAGCCGTTCCGCCCGCACCTGAAGGACATGATGGAGCGGCAGCTTTACCCGCAGCGGCGGCAGTACCCCGACGGCCCGGCCGAGCCGCCGTACGACGTGGCCGGCTGGACGCTGCCGCTGCAGATGGGCGTCAAGACGGTGACGGTCGTGCGCCCGTTCGAGGCGCAGCTTGCCGCGGTCGACCGGGTCCAGGCGTCGGCCATCGTCCGTGAATGGAAGAGCGCTGGCGGGGGTGGACAGAACGTCTTCGGAGGCGACGGGCCGTGGTTGCCCGTTCGCGGGTGCGGAGACTTCGCGGCCCTGAATGCCATGCTCGAAGCGGGTGAAGAGCTGCATGCGGTGCGCGGAGGTGGCGTCGTCATGAGCGTGGAACAGGCTTCAAGGTACAAACAGCAGTTGCGTGACCTGGGCGGACAGATGACGGGGCGCCCGGACCAGCAGAAGATCTTCGGGAAACCCGGCGGGCCGCGGATGATGGGCGAGCCGGTCGAAGGCCTGCTGCAGCGCCCGCGGGTCGGCCTCTACCAGCCGTGGACGGCCAGCATGGACGAGGGCTGGACGCGGCTTGCACTGGAGAAGTTCAACTTCGCCTACGACACGCTGCACAACGCCGAGATCCGGGCCGGCGATCTGCGCAGCCGGTACGACTGCATCATCATCCCCGACCTGTCGGCCGACTCGCTGCTGAACGGGCGGGACGCGACGGTCGTGCCGCCGCCATACGCGGGCGGCATCGGACCCGATGGCGCCATGCAGCTTGAACGCTTCGTCCGGGCCGGCGGCACGCTGGTGCTGATGGACTCGGCCACGCAGTTCGCGACCGAGACGCTTCGCCTGCCGGTCCGCAACGTGCTGAAGGATCTCAAGCAGGACACGTTCTTCT
The DNA here is from genome assembly GCA_030428945.1 of Phycisphaerae bacterium. Lineage (GTDB taxonomy): Bacteria > Planctomycetota > Phycisphaerae > UBA1845 > Fen-1342 > JAUIEC01. The sequence continues at coordinate 262,028 of JAUIEC010000004.1, forward strand.
GTCCGGGGTCGCTGCTGCGGATTCGCGTCGACAACACGCACCCGCTGGGTTACGGCTTCGAGGACGAGGCGGCCGCGTACTTCGCCCGCTCGCAGGCCTTCGCGGTCGGTGAAGAGGCCCTGAAGACCGGCGACGACAGGAAACTGGACGAGGCCGGGAAGCGCAAGCTGGCGGAACAGCCTGTCACGGTCGTCGCCCGCTACGCGGACAACCTGACGCTGATGAGCGGCTTCCTGCTGGGCGAGGAGCACGTCCGCGACAAGGCCGCGATCTGCGAGGTCCGGCTCGGTACCGGGCGGGTCGTCCTGTTCGGCTTCCGCGTGCAGCACCGCGGGCAGCCGTGGAGCACGTTCAAGTTCCTGTTCAACGCGATCTACGGGTCGGTGCTGCCGACCGAGGCCTGGGGAGAGGAATGATGTCGAGAGGGAACCGGGACCGGGGAACCGGGAGCAGTCGGTTGCGCGCCGGGTGGCTGGTGCCGGCTGCGTTGTCTGTCCTGATCGGCTGCGCAAGTTCTGCGCCGCGGGCGGAGGCGCCGACCTCACCAGGGGTGGGGGGGACCCATGAAATCGAGGCCGGGTGCGCGATGTGCATCTATCAGATGCCAGGGATCGAGGAGTGCGTCCTGGCGGTCGACTGGAACGGGCGGCGGTATCTCGTCGATGGAAGTGGGATAGACGATCACGGCGATGCGCATGCGGCCGACGGCTTGTGCCTGGCGGCTCGTCCGGGCACGATGCGGGTCGAGGCGGTCACGGACAACCGGGTTCGGGTTGCGGCGATGCAACTCGTCCCGCAGGCTGAGGAAGCGGAATGAAGAAACTGGCGCGCATCGGCGTTCTGACCGGCGGCGGAGACTGTCCCGGACTGAACGCCGTCATCCGGGTCGTCACCAAGACGGCGATCAACAAGCTCGGCCTCGAGGTGCTCGGCATCGAGGACGGCTTCCTGGGCCTGATCCGCAATCGCATGCACCCGCTGACGATCCCCGATGTCTCCAACATCCTGCACCTCGGCGGAACGATCCTCGGCACCAGCAACAAGGCCAACCCGGCCCACTTCGCGACCGGCAAGGATGCCGACGGCAAGCCGGTCTTCGAGGATGTCACCGATCGCGTGCTCGAACACGTCCACGAGCGCGAGATCGACGCCCTGATCTGCATCGGCGGCGACGGCACGATGAGCGGAGCCGCCAACCTCGTCCGCCACGGCATCCCCTGCATCGGCGTGCCGAAGACGATCGACAACGACCTGATGCACACCGACCTGACCTTCGGCTTCTCGACCGCCGTGCAGACCGCGACCGAGTGCATCGACCGCATCCGCACGACGGCGGCCAGTCATCACCGGGTGATGATCGTCGAACTGATGGGCCGCAACGCCGGATGGCTGACGATGTCGGCGGGACTGGCTTCGGGCGCGGACGTGATCCTGATTCCCGAGATTCCCTACGACCTCGACAGCATCTGCCAGACCTGCGAAGGACGCTCGAAGCGCGGCAAGCGCTACACGATCATCGCTGTCTCCGAGGGTGCCCGCCCGCACGGCGGCCAGCAGGTCGTCAGCAAGGTCGTGCACGATTCGCCTGACCCGATTCGCCTGGGCGGCGTCGCCAAGGTCCTGGCCGAGGAGATCGCCGCCCGCAGCGGGCTGGAGTGCCGGGCCACGAACCTCGGGCACGTGCAGCGGGGCGGCACGCCGATCGCCTTCGACCGTGTGCTGGCCACCCGCTTCGGACACCAGGCGATCCAGATGCTGGCGATGTCCGACGGGATCAACAAGCTGGCCGTGATCGAAGAAGGGCGGCTGGGGATGGCTCCGATCGAGGAAGTCGCCGACCAGCAGCGTCTGATGCAGGCCGATGACCCGCTGATCGCCACCGCCCGGGCGCTGGACACCTGCCTCGGCGACTGAGTCCGGATCGCCGAAATCGCAGGTTTCCCAAAATCTCTCCCACCCGTGGGCGAATGCCAAGACGGCAGGCGTTTCTTCAAGCGCCGCGAGCCAGGTCCGCCACGCAAGACGGGAGAACTTCCAATGCGCCAAGTCGTTCGCTGTGCGGTGCTTGTTGTCACCGCCCTGACCTTTGCCCCGGCCGGGGCCGAGACCGATCAGGCCGCCTTCTACCGAGCGTACTACCTCGAACACGCCGAGCACCGCCATGCCGAGGCCGAGGAGATCTACGCCGAAATCGCCCGCAGCGCCGACGGCGCCCTGCGGACGGCCGCCCGGGCTCGCCGCGACAGCATGCGCGAGGAACGCCTCGGCAGCGATCTCGCCCGGCTGATGCCGCCCAACGCGCTGGCCTACGTCGAACTGAACCAGCCCGGCAACCAGGCCGAACGCCTGCTGCGGCAACTCGGACTGCTGGCCGACGAGGGACAGCAGCGGGATGCCGGTGAACTGGCGATCAGCCCGGCACTGGTCCGGGCCGTCGCGGGCCTGAAAGGCATCGCCGGCGCGATCACCGGGATCGACCCGGCCAACGAGACCGTCGCGGGCGTCCTGGTACTGCATCCGGGTGACCTCGAACTCGTCCGGGGACTGCTCGAAACGGCGCTGCCGGTCGCGGCCGATCCGGTCGACGAGATCGACGGCTACACGACGTACAACATCGAGGGCGAAGTCTTCGTCACGCTGACCCACCGCCTGGTGATCGTCAGTCCGCAGCAGCACGAGATCGCCGGCGTGATCGAGCGCCTCGGCGATGCCGACGCCGAATCGCTGGCCAACAGCCCGCACATGCAGCCGCTGCTGGCCCGCCGGCAGGGGGGGCTGGTCTACTTCGCCGTCAACTTCGAACCGGTCATGCCGCTGCTTGAAGCCGCCATGGCCGGCGGGGCGGCCGCCAGCGAGGAAATCGCGGTGATCAACGCGCTGCTCGATCCCCGCAGTCTGCGGAGCCTGACGGGCGAAGCCGGCGTGGCCGACGACGGGCTGTTCCTCGATGTCACGCTCGAACTGGCCGACTCGCATCGCAACCTGGTCTTCAACTTCCTGCAGTTGCCGCCGCTCGACGCAACCACGCTGGAGCGCATTCCGCGCGGCGCCGCCGGCTTCTTCGCCGCGGCCCTGAACCCGCGGACCGTCGGCAGTCCGCTGCCGCCGGACTCGGATGCGCCGCTCCCCATTTCCGGGATGGACATCGGACGCGAGATCTTCGGCAACATCGTCGGCCTGGCCGCCTTCGTGCTGCCGCCGGGGCCCGGCCCGCAGGCGACCATCGACGGCGAGCCGATTCCCGATGCGGCCGTGATCATCACGGTCAACGATCCGGCCCGCTCGCAGGCCCTCTGGACGACCGTGCTGGGTCTGGCCAGCATGGCCGCCAACGACGGTCGGGCCGACAGCGGCGCGGTGACGATCGACGGCGTCCGGGCCTACCGCTACAACCTGGACGAACTCGATCTGTACCTGGCCACGACCGGCACCGACCTGATCGTCTCGCCCAGCCGCTACGCGATCGGCCGCGCCCTGGCGACGCGTGACGGTCGCGACAGCCTGGCGGGCGATCCCGGCTTTGCCGCCGTGCTGGACCAGATCGGCAGCGATACGACCATCGCGGCCGGTCTGCATCCCGGTCGCTGCCTGGAAGTGGCCGAGCCGTTCATGAGCGATCACGACATGGAAGAGGTCGCCCCGGTGCGGGCGATGCTGACTGACACCGTCGCCGGCCTGGCCGTGACGCACGGCCGCGACACGTTCCGGCTGGTGGCCCGCGTGACGGGCCTGCCGGATGTCGGCGGGCTGGTCTCGCAGTTGATCGCCGAGGAGCGCGGCCATCGTCACCGGGCGACTCCGCGGCGCTCGTACCGGTCCGATCGGCGTGAGCGTCCCGAACGTCCGGAGCGCATCGCGGCCCCGCGTGAGCGTGGCGAGCCGGATCCCTGGTCGGCGCTGACCCGGGCCGCCCGTGCGGGTGCCGACGCCGAGGATCTCAAGCGCCTGGCGGGGCGGCTGGCCGACGAGATGGACGATGCGAACGAACTGAACAACCGGGCCTGGGCGCTGCTGACCGAGGACTACGGCGCTGCCGCGGTTTCGGCCGCGTGGGTGCTCGCCCGGCGCAGCAACGAGTTGAGCGGCTACGACAACTGGGCCTATCTCGACACGCTGGCGCTGGCAGAGTACCGCTCGGGCAACCTGGAAGAGGCGGTCACGCTGCAGCGCAAGGCGCTCGAACGGGCCGACTCGGACCGGTCCCGGCGGACGGTGCGCGAATCGCTGAAGAAGTTCGAACAGGCCCTGCGCAAGGAGGAACGTGCGCGGAACTGAGCGCGAAACCCCGGCCGGGCTTCTGATCCTGTCGCGGACTCCCGGGCGTGCCGGCGCTCGGGAGTCCGCGGCTGCGCAATCCGGCGCAGGCGATTGTTGCGTCCGGTTCGGCCTGTGCGTATCGTTCCGGGAGCGGGGGGCCGCCGGGCAGTCTGGCAAATGTCCGGCGCGATCGCTCCAGGAGCAAGGAAGCAACGATGCCGGGGATTCTCTGCGAACACTGCACGGGCTACTGCTGTCGCTACATCGCGCTGCCGATTGACGAGCCGGACGGCAAGAAGGACTTCGACGACATCCGCTGGTACCTGCTGCACGAGGGCGTCGCGGTCTTCGTCGAGGACGGCGAGTGGTTCATCAACATCCAGACCACCTGCCGCCACCTGCAGCCCGATTACCGCTGCGGCATCTACGAGACGCGGCCGCAGATCTGCCGCGACTACTCGACCGACAACTGCGACTACCACTCCGGCGACTACGGCTGGGAGCAGCACTTCACCGCGCCCGAGCATCTCGACGAATACATGCAGATGCACGCGGCCGAGAAGCGCCTCAAGGCGGCCGCCAAGCGCGACGCCCGCAAGACCCGCGACAAGGACAAGCACAAGCAGAAGATGCGGGCCGGGCTGAAGGTGCGTCTGCGCCGCAAGGCCCGCCAGCTTGCGTCCGGTTACGTGACCGCTGAGAAGGACATCACCGGCACGCCGCTCCCGCAGTTGAGGTTGTAGACGGGTGAAGATTCAGACACCGCCTGGAATGCGGGATTTCTATCCCGACGACATGCGCCTGCAGAACTGGCTCTTCACGCACTGGCGGCAGGTTTCGCTGACGCATGGGTTCGAGGAGTACGAGGCCCCGATCTTCGAGTTTCTCGACCTGTACCGGCTCAAGAGCGGCGACGAGATCGTCTCGGAGGTCTTCAGCTTCGAGGATCGCGGTGGCCGCAACTTCGCGATCCGCCCGGAGATGACGCCGAGCCTGGCTCGGATGGTCGCCGCCCGGGCCAACGCTTTGCCGCGCCCGATCAAGTGGTTCAGCCTGCCGCGGATGTGCCGGGCCGAACGACCGCAGCGCGGCCGCCTGCGCGAGTTCTTCCAGTGGAACGCCGACGTGCTCGGACCCGAGGATGCCCTCGCCGACGCCGAGGTGATCGCCGTGGTCGTCGCGTTCCTGCGGGCGGTCGGGCTGGGGCCCGACGATGTCGCGGTGCGGGTCAATCATCGCCGCGTCGCGGCCGCGGCCCTGCAGACCCTCGGCGTCCCGGCCGACGGCGTCGTCGCGGCCTTCGGACTGATCGACAAGATCGAGCGGATGCCGGCCGACAAGTTCGCGGCCGCCTGGAACGATCTGCCGTTCGCCTCCGCCTGCGGGGTCGACGCGGTTCGCGGGTTCCTGGGTGAAGCAACGCTGGAGCGCTGCCTGGACCTCGCGGCGCAGTCGGGCGAGGACGGCGCGGCGCAGGCCGAGCAGTTCACGCAGTTGTGGCGGCAACTTGAGGCGTTCGGTGTGGCCGGGATGTGCACGTTCGATCTGCGGATCGTGCGGGGCCTGGCGTACTACACGGGGTCGGTGTTCGAGGCGCACCCGAAGCAGGGGGGCCTGCGGGCGTTGTGTGGTGGGGGGCGTTACGACGACCTGACGGGTCTGCTCGACGGCCCGCGCGTGCCGGGGGTCGGGTTCGGGATGGGTGACGTGCCGGTGCTCGAGTTCCTGCGTGAACTCGATCGACTGCCGAGCCCGGAACGGACGCTGGACGCGTTCGTGATCGACGCCGACGCGGACCTGTTCGCCCGGGCGCTGGAACTGGTCGGGCACCTGCGGGCGGCAGGCCTGCGGGTCGATTTCTCGTACAAGCGGACCGGCGTCGGCAAGCAGTTCAAGCAGGCCACCCAGCGCGGCGCGCGACACGCGATCGTGCTCGGCGACGAACTGAAGGACCGCAACGAGGTGGTGATCAAGGACCTCGTCAGCGGCACGCAGCGGACGATCGACTGGGATGCGTTCTGCGCCGATCCGAAACTCGACTGACGCTGGCGAGAACGCACCTCAACGCAACATAATCCATGGCAGCGGTGATCGCGGTGGGCGACTGGACGGCACAGATCGGGCACACCATGCTGCAGACCGAAAGCGGCGTGCTCTCCCTGGTTCCGCCGAACGACGAATTCCTTCGGGACCTACGGGTCGCCTGGCCGTTCGGCTACGCGGTCGGCGAGATGAACGGGCAGTGCGTCGTGGCGTTGGGGCTGCAGCGCGGCGAGATCGAAGTCCCGCTGTTCAAGATCCAGCAGGTCGAGCAGCCCGAGCGGGAAGCCAGGGGCTGGATGGTCATCAACAGCGTGCGACTCGCCGCGGGACTCGCGACCTACATCCAGCAGCCGCGTTCCGGCGTCCTCGTATGCGGCGTCTACATGAAACAGAAGCCGGCCGGGTTTGAGACCGGCGTCGTCATCTGGCCGGCGTCGATCCCGTACGATGACAACGCGTGTGCGCGGCTGTCGGTGGATCTTCTGCAGACGATGCGTGGACTGGCGGGCTTTCCCAAGCCGCCGGTAATCGGATTGGATCACCGGGTCCGTTCGCAGGTGGGCATGGTGCAGTTGTTGTTCCTGGCCGTGGGTCAGAAGTTGGCCTGCCTGAAGACGACGTTGCCGGACAAGTCACCGGTCTGGGACACGTGCGTCGAGCATGGCATCGCGGAGATGGTGCATCTGCCGTGTGCGCCGGCGACGCTTCCCGGGGCCGCCCAGCAGGGCGAATCGAGGCTGCATCTGCCGCCATTGCCCCCGCAATTCGCGAAAGATGAATAACGTCCGATAATATATATTATGTTGCGTAACAGGTCTGGCACCGGCCAGAGGGTAAAGACAGGGACTGCCGAGCCCTCGGCCAGATCGGCCGCGTCCGCCCCCCGGGACGGTTGCCGGCAGGTGTCACCGCCAAGGCAAAGGACGCGGTATACTTCCCGCCCTCCGGCGTTCGCGGATTCTGGGCCGCGGATCGGACCGGGCCACGAAACCTCTTCCTTGGGAACATGATTGATGCGCAAGATCTGGCTTGGCGTAACGCTGCTCACGCTGCTGTCTGGTGGCTGTCCGACGACCTCTGACGGCGGATCGGCCGGAAAGCAGATTGCACTTCGCGTCTACGGCGAAGCGTTCATCGAAGAGCAGATCCCCGCCAGCGAAACCGACGGCTGGACGATCACCTTCGATCGCTTCCTGATCTGCATCGGGGCGGTCGAGATCGAGCGCGGCGGGACGACCCTCGCGACGACGGACGGTTACCGCGTCTTCGACCTGGCGGCTTCGTCGGGCGGATCGGGGTTCGCACTGGCGATGCTCGACGTGGACGCGACCGATGGACTGCACCGTCTGCGCTACCGCGTCGCGCCCGCCGCGGACGCGACGGCCGGGAACGCCACCGCGGACGATGTGGCCTTGTTGCAGGACAACGGGTATTCGATCTATGTCGAACTGACCGCGACGGACGGATCCGAGACACGCCAGGTCACCCTCGGCTTCACGACGGCGACCCGCTACAGCGGTTGCTTCACGACGATCGATTTCGACGAGCAGGGCGCCGCGTCGGTTGAACTGACGATCCACGGCGATCACCTGTTCTACGCCGAGTTGCGCGACCACGCCGCCGTCCGCTTCGCGGAGATTGCCGCGGCCGACGGCGACGCGGACGGCACGATCACCCGCGACGAACTCGCGACGGCCGCGACGGTCTCCCGGGCGTCGGACCTGGCGGCGTTGATGGATGCACTGGTGCAGACGGTTGGTCACATCGACGGCGAAGGCCACTGCCTGGTCGCCACGCCGGAGTGATCTCTTCTCCGAAACCGAGAGCATTCAACGTGACGTTCGGGAGACCTGGCCGGCCCTATTCGTTCGCGGCCGTGGCGACGGCTCGCGTGATCGCGACCTGGTCGGCGTAACGCAGGTCGATCGTCGTGTCGGACGGCCGACCGGTCGGGTCGAGGATCGCGACCGTCGGCGTCATCGGGGCGCCGGCGTGGGCCCGGATGACCTGGGCCCGCTGGCCGTTTCCGAGTTGCACGAAACTGCCGATCGGGTACAGCGACATGACATCCAGGAACGACTTGAGCGCCGCCCGGTCGAAGCGGTTCCGGCGGCACTCGCGCAGCAGTTCCTGCATCGCCTGGTGCGGCAGGTGCGCCGTGCGATACGGCCGGGGACGGGTCATCGCCGCGTAGGCGTCGGCGATCGCCACCACCCGGGCACCCGGATGAATCGACGCGTTCAGCCGGCCACGCGGATAGCCGCTCCCGTCGGTCCGCTCGTGCACCTGGAAACTGATGTTGGCGGTCAGCGGCGAAACGCCGCGGGCATTCTCGAGCCGATCGCAGGTGTAGGTCGGGTGCCGGCGGATCTGCTGCCACTCGGCCGGCGTCAGGGCCCGCCCGGCCATGCGGATCTCCGGCGACAGTCGCAGCATGCCGATGTCCTGGAAGATCGCCCCGAGCCCGACCTGCTGAATCTGCTCGCGGTCCATGCCAAGCTGGTGCAGCGTCGCGACACTCAGCATCGCGACGTTGACGCAGTGGTCGAACAGGTACTCGCCCAGCGAACGCTGCGTCGCGACCGCCAGGCTCAGCAGATCCGGATCGAGCGCGACCATGTCCGAGAAGTCGGCCACCAGCGTCTTGACCTTGTCGGTGTGCATCGAGCGCCCGCGTGCGAGAGCCGCGCACAGATCCTGAAGCTCGTGGGCCGCATCGGCGTGCCGTTCGAGGCTGCGAGCGGTCTCGGCCCGCAGGTCGCGGAGCTTCAGGCCGCCCTCGACCGCCCCGCCACGCAGCGGCCGGCTGGCCTTGGTGGCCTGCGCGATGTCGTCGGCGTGCATGCGGACCGTCAGGGCGCCCCGCTGCCGCAGAAGGAACAGGAAGCGGGCCGAGATCTCGTGGCCGGCCGACAGCAGCAGCGCGCCGCGCGGATCGTACAGGTCCTGCTGCAGCACGCTGCCGACCCGCAACTGGTCGATCGGAACAAGCTGACCGTCGAGGCCCGGTTCGGGCTCGGTGGCATCGCCGAGGACGGGGACGGTGTCGGCCGCGGCAACCGGCGCGGTTGCGGCGGTTGAGGCCTTGCTGGCGAGCGTCAGCCTGGCGCCACCGGAGGCGGATTTGATCACGGTCCGCTCGGGCGCTTCGGGCAGGAGTTCGGCGGGCCATTCTTCGCCGACGAACAGTCCGCGGAAACGCCGCCCGGCCAGGCTGGCGAGGTGTTGTTCGTTGATCACCAGCCCGGCGGGCAACAGGGTGGTCCCCTGCTGATCGCAGACATTGCCCGGCAGTTCCATGCCGAGGGTGATCGTTTCTATCGGTACTTTGCGCAGCATCACAACTCGCAGGCCCCGCCCAGGGGCTGCCGATATCGGTGAGACTCTCTCAAAGAATAGAATCGGGTGGCCGCAAATGAGAAATAAGTACCGCGGGTGGTTTCACACGCGCAGAAGCTGCGCCTGTGCGGGTGAAAGGGTGCAGGAGTGAAAGAGGGAGTTGATGCCCCCCCTTTTCACTCCTTCACATTCTCGCCTTTCCACCTACTTCCCGGGCGGAAGCGGCAGGCGATCGAGCGGGATGCGCTGCAGGATGTTGAAGTCGCGCTTGTTGCGCAGTTCGTAGACGATCGCGGTCTTGACGGCCGCGTCGACGACCATCAGGTTCTCGCGGGCATTGCTGATCTGGTGCGTCAGGATGATGTAATCGTCCTGGCGGTCGACGTGTCCGATCGCCTGAGCCGAACGCGGTGTGGAGGTGACCAGCAGGAATCCGACGAACAGGATCGTCGCGGTCACGGCCAGGATGCCGATCGTGAAGTTCTTGCCGTCGAGCGGGACGCCGGCCTGGTTGTGGTCTTGCATCTGCATGATTCGAGCCCCCCTACTCGTTCCGGAAGTCGCGTTTCAGGTCGCGGGCCTGCACCAGCTTGAGTTGCCGGGCCCCCTGGTCGTAGACGAACGCGTACAGGTTGCGGGTGGTCAGGTCCAGCACGTAGACGGCGTCGAACTGGTCCTGGATCTCGCCGGACACGACCATGTAGTTGTTGCTCAGGCCCGGCGCTGCGCTCTGCAGGTTCGCGGCCAGGGCCGACTTCGGCTCGGTCGTGGCCGAGACAAGCCCGGTCAGCAGGGCCAGGTTGACGACCGCCAGGGCGGCCAGCAGCAGGTTTCGTTTCATGACGGTTCCTCGCGGGCCGGGCGCGGGCGCCGGCCGGGATGGTGCGGGCTCAGTCCTGGTGGGAGCGGCGCGGGTTCTTGAAGGCGATCGCGACCGTCAGCAGGACGAACAGGGACGCGAAGACCCACGGGACCCAGACGCGTTTGTGTTCGAGGCCCTGCACGTCGAACGGCGGCAGTTTCTCGTCGGCCTTCTGGGCCCAGGCCGGGACGCTCAGCAGGAAGCTGACAACCAGCGGCGCCAGGCCGGTGCGGCGGTTGATCACCGTGGTGATCCGGTTCATTTCGTTCTCCGTCGGTACGGCTCGGTGCGGGCAAAACGGCATTCTAGGCGGTCGGGCCGGGGTGGCTCAACCGCGGATCATGCCGCGCCGAGGCCGGCACTGAGCGTATTGAACAGCAAATTGATCACGTTGAAGACGACCGCGTTGGCGATCGTGCTGGTGAAGAAAAGCTGCGGATCCGGTCCGAAGCAGGCGGTTACCTGCAGCAGGACCGCCCCGCCGAGGGTCATCTGGGCCGTTCGCAGCCAGGGCCTCTTGAACATCATCTGGTCTCCCGGGGTCGCACTGGTCGTGCCGGGCATGGTACGCCGGGCCCGCAGGCGGGGAAACCTCAGCGGCTCAGGACGAGCCGGCAATCGCGGCCCGGATCGCGGCCCGCAGGTCGTCGCCGGTCGGCGGGCCGTGGGCGGGGAGTTGTCGCAGGCTGGCGACCAGGTGCTGCCATTCGTCGCGGACGCGGGCCCAGGCCGGGCGGGCGGCGACGGCGGCCTCGACGGCGGCGGCCAGTTCGCTGTGCTGGGGGGCGTCGAGCCATTCGCTGACGAGTCGCTCGAACTCCTCGACGGTCATCGTCATCACGGCTCCCGGAGAAGGTCTCCGACATTGCGGCGCAGCGTCTTGCGGGCCTGGAACACGTGCCATTTCACCGCTTCGACGCTGCATCCCATGATTCCCGCGACTTCCTTCTGCGGAAGCTGCTCCAGGCAGAACAGCACCAGCGCCGTTCGCTGGTGATCCGGCAGGCCCGAGACCGCGTCGGTCAGCCGGGCCTGCGTTTCCGACATCTGCAGGCCGGCGGCCGGACTCTCGCCGTAGCCGCGGCCGCGTTCGGCCGGCAGATCCTGATCGCCGTCGTCGAGCCTGGCCATCTGCTGTGCGGCGGCCCGATCCCGCCGCTGGTTGAGCGACAGGTTGGTCACGATTCGCAGCAGCCACGACCGGAACCGCTTGCGGTTCTGCAGGGTCTCGATATTCCGATAAGCCCGGATAAAGGCTTCCTGCACGACCTCGAGGGCATCGTGCGAATTCCCCAGCAGCCGCAGGGAGACCGATACGGCCCGGCCCTGGTAACGCTGGACCAGCAGGTCGAAGGCGGCCGTGTCGCCCTGGCAGGTGGAAGTCACGAGGACTTCGTCATCCGGCTGGGGTGCTGGGCCGGGCTCGGTCTGCTGCTTCGATATGGTCATGGACACGAGTGCCTCCGCAACGTTTGGCGCGGCATTCCGTTGCTCACGCGGATTTCAGGCCGGGTGCCTGGCTGAGTTCGCCCGTCCAGACGCGGCAGGCCGGGCGGGTATTCAGTTTTTTGCGGAGAAAAAGTGCCGCCCCCCCAACAGGGAGACGCCGGCCGGTGGGGCGCTTCGGGAGGGACCATCCAACAACAACGGGCCCCGTGTTGCGTGCGAGACTGCCGACGGCATCAGTCTCGACCTCGACGGCAACGGCGCGGCGGACGAGTGCGCCTTCGTCTGCGAATGCGATGCGGACGTCCACGGGAACCCGCTATACTGATCCGGCACGCGCAGAGGAGCCACCAGCATGCCGATCAAGGTTTTTTCCGCCCCGGGCGATCATCGCGATGACTTCGAGGTCGTCGAGGACCAGGTCAACGCCTGGCTGCACGAGAACGAAGCCCGCCTGCAGGACATGATGATGGACATCACCCCCCTGCCCCAGTCGCGGGATTCCAAGTCCTTCATGATGACGATCGTCATTCGCTACGACTGAAGCCCGGCCCCGGCGCCTCGGTCCCCGGCAGCGTCACCCGCGACGGCGGCGGCGGTGGTCCGGGGGTTCGGGCGGCGGCTTGGCAGGCGAATGGTGAAGACCGTGCCGCCGGTTTCGCGCGGGGCCACGTCGATCCGTCCGCCGTGGGCCTGGACGATGCGGGCCGCGATCGGCAGCCCGAGCCCGGTCCCGCGGCCGTCCTGCTTGGTGGTGTAGAACGGTTCGAAGATCTGCCCGAGCTGCTGCTCGGGAATCCCGCCCCCCTCGTCCGCCACGTCGATCCGCAGCCAGTCCGATCCGTAGGCGTCCTCGCGGCGAATCGACAGGTCCAGGGCCCCGCCCTCGGGCATCGCGTCGGCCGCGTTGGCCAGCAGGTTGACGAAGACCTGCTCCAGCAGGAGGGCATCGCCGTAGGCCGCGTCGGTCTGTCCGGCGAAGTCGCAGGCGACCCGCACGCCGCCGCCGGCCAGGCGCTGCTCCTGCATGCGCAGGGCCCCGCGGACGATCGCGTGCAGGTCGACCGGTTCGGGTCGGATCGTGTCGGTTCGGGCGAGGGTCAGCAGCCGGCGGACGATCATCGCGATCCGGTCGAGTCCGCCGTCGATCAGGTCGAGCATCTGCCCGGCCCGGGCGGGGTTGTCGTCGCTGCGGCGGAGGATGCGGACGCAGTTCTGCACGCCGTCGAGCGGGTTGTTGACCTCGTGGGCGACGGTCGCGGCCAGTTCGCCGAGAAACGCCAGCCGTTCCTGGCGGCGAAGCTGCTCCTCGAGCCTGGCCCGGTCCTCGCTCAGTTCCGCGATCCGGCCGGCGGTCGTGTTGATCGCCTGGACCAGCTTGTAGAGATCGTCGCCGGGCTGGGCGCTGAGGGTCGCGTTCGGGTTGCCGTGGGCGATCCCGTCGGCCGCCCGGCGGAGCTTGCCGAGCGTTCGCCGCAGGTACTGGCGGGCGATCCGCTCGCAGACGAAGGCCGCTCCGAGGGCGCCGAGCACGGCGACCAGCAGCGCCGGCCAACTGGCCGGCCAGAGGGCGAGCGCCAGGGCCCCGCTGGCGAGGATGCCCAGTTGCAGCACCAGGAAGAGAGTGTGACGAAATCCGCGTAACATCGTAGGATGCAGTATCCCACAGCGTGCGGTCGATTACCAACGGGAGTTTGAGCGGATGCCGACGTCACCCGCGAACCTGATTGATCTGGACTATCGCGCGGTGCCCCCCCGCCGGGTGCCCGGTCCGATCGTGGACATTCACAGCCACGTCTACGCGACCGGGCAGCAGCGGTACTTCCGAGAGGCCGCCGACCTGTACGGAATCACGAAGATCGTCTCGATGACGCCGCTGGAGGACGTTCCGGCCGTGCGTGAGGCGTGGGGCGAGCGGATCGAGTTCATCGCGATTCCGCGGTGGAAGGACATGAGCGACGAGGGCGACTTCCTGCGGCGCTGGCAGGAGGACCTGGCGGCGTTCCGCGACCACGGGGCCCGGCTCTGCAAGCTGTGGATGGCGCCGCGGATGCGGAAGGACCACGGTCTGACGGCCGAGCATCCTGTGCTGCGTCCGGTGATCGACACGGCCCTGGACCTGGGGTTTGACTTCATGATTCACGCGGGCGATCCGACCGCCTGGTTCAGCCGGGCGGACAAGTACGCCGACGCGGGCGTCTACGGCACGAAGCGCGACCAGTACGACCAGGTTCACTGGCTGGCGGACTACATCGCCCCGCGGACGCTGATCGGGGCCCACATGGGCGGCACGGTCGAGGACCTGGATTTCCTGCAGTCGCTGCTGGACCAGCACGGGAACTACTCGGTCGACAGCAGCGCGACCAAGTGGATCGTCCGCGAGGTGGCCCGCCAGCCGCGGGCGGTGCACGCGTTCATCGTCCGCAACGCCGACCGGGTGCTGTTCGGCAGTGACCTGGTGGTGCATGACCGCTTTGACAACTTCGACCACTACGCCAGTCGCTACTGGTGTCACCAGATGATGTGGGAGAGCGACTACGACGGGCGTTCCCCGATCGAGGACCCGGACGGGGCGGATCCGCCGCGCCTGGCCGGGGTGCAGCTTCCGGACGAGGTGCTGGTCAAGCTGTACCATGAGAACGCGAGCCGGCTGGGGTATGCCTGTTCGCAGTGCGCTGACTCTTGAAAGGACCGACATGGGGCACACGATCTGCCTGATCCCGGGCGACGGAATTGGACCGAACATCACCGAAGCGACCAAGCTGGTGCTGGCGCACAGCGGCGTGCAGATCGACTGGATCGAACTGCCGGCCGGAGCGGGCGCGGTGGACGAATACGGCGACACGCTGCCGCAGAAGACGCTGGACGCGATCGCCGAGCACCGCCTGGCGCTGAAGGGGCCGCTGACCACGCCGATCGGCGGCGGCTTCAGCAGCATCAACGTGCGCCTGCGGAAACACTTCGACCTGTTCGCGGCCGTCCGCCCGATCCGCAGCCTGGAGGGGATCAAGACGCGCTACGACGACGTCGACCTGGTCGTGCTGCGCGAGAACACCGAGGGGATGTACTCGGGCCTGGAGCACGAGGTCGTGCCCGGCGTGGTCGAATGCCTGAAGATCATCACGCGCGAGGGCAGCGAGCGGATCGCCCGGTTCGGCTTCGAGTACGCCCGCAGCCGCGGGCGGCGCAAGCTGACCGTGCTGCACAAGGCCAACATCATGAAGATGACCGACGGGCTGTTCATTGAATGCGCCCGCGAGATGCACCGGAAGTACGGCGAAGGCATCGAGTACGAAGAGATGATCGTCGATGCCGGCTGCATGCAGATCGTGCGTGACCCGTCGCGGTTCGACATCATCATGGCCGAGAACCTGGTCGGGGACGTGCTCAGCGACCTGTGCGCCGGCCTGGTCGGCGGTCTCGGCGTGACGCCGGGCTCGAACATCGGGCACGACTGCGCGATCTTCGAAGCGGTCCACGGCAGTGCCCCCGACATCGCCGGCAAGGGCATCGCCAACCCGCTGGCCCTGATCATGTCCGGCGTGATGATGCTGAACCACATCGGCGAGGAGCAGTGCGGCGAACGAATCAAGGCGGCCTACAACGCGGTTCTGGCCGAAGGGCGCCCGGACGAGGTCACCCGCGACATCGGCGGCCAGGCCGGCACGCTGCAGTTCGCCGAGGCGATCTGCCGGCGGATGTAGCGGACCTGTCCGTGCCCACTCCGCAGGCTACCGGGACCCGCGTGGTGATCGTCGGCGGCGGCTTCGGCGGCCTGGCCTGCGCGAAGCGACTGCGACGCGGGCCGCACGAGGTGACGCTGCTGGACCGCCGCAATCACCACCTGTTCCAGCCGCTGCTGTACCAGGTCGCGACCGGCGGACTCTCGCCGGCCAACATCGCCACCCCGCTGCGGACGGTCTTCAAGCGCAGCCCCAACGTCTGCGTGCTGCTTGGACAGGCCCGCGACCTCGACCCGCGCCGGCAGATCCTGCACCTGCAGGACGGGCAACTGCCCTACGACTGGCTGGTCGTGGCGGCCGGGATGCGGAACAACTACTTCGGGCGGGATGCCTGGGCCCCGCACGCGCCGGGGCTCAAGACGCTGTCCGACGCGACCGAGATCCGGCGGCGGATCCTGCTGGCGTTCGAGCGGGCCGAACGTTGCGACGATCCGTTCGAACGGGCCGCCCTGCTGCGGTTCGTCGTCATCGGCGGCGGCCCCACCGGCGTCGAACTGGCCGGCACGCTGGCCGAGATCGCCCGGCACACGCTGCGGCGCGAGTTCCGCCGGATCGACCCGCACGCGGCCGAGGTGATCCTGGTCGACGCCCTGCCGACCGTGCTGTCGGGCTTTCCGGCGGCGCTGTCGGCCAGCGCCGTGCGGCAACTGGAGCGCCTCGGCGTGACGGTCCGGACGGGCCTGCGGGTCAGCGCGATCGATGCCGACGGTGTCGGCCTGGTCGGGGTCAACAGCTTCCAGCGGATCGAGACGCGGACGGTGCTGTGGGGCGCCGGCGTGCGCGGGGTCTCGCTGGCCGAGCGGATCGCGGCATCCTGCGGGCACCGGGTCGACCGGGCCGGGCGGATTCCGGTCGAGCCGGACTGCAGCCTGCCGGGCTTCCCGAACGTGTTCATCATCGGTGACCTGGCCCGCCTGAGCGGTGCCGACGGTGCGCCGCTGCCGGGCATCGCGCCGGTGGCGATGCAGCAGGGCGCCTACGTCGCCGATCTGATTCGCCGGCCCAACCGGCCGCGCAATCCGTTTCGCTACCGCGATCGCGGCATGATGGCGACGATCGGGCGCGCGGCCGCCGTGGCCGACCTGAACGGGCGACACCTGACCGGCTATCCGGCCTGGCTGGCGTGGCTGTTCGTGCACCTGTTCTTCCTGATCGAGTTCCAGAACCGGGTGCTGGTCATGCTGCAATGGGCCTGGAACTACGTGACCTGGAGTCGCTCGTCGCGGCTGATCGTTGAGTACCGCGAGCAGGCCGGACCGGACCACGGAGAGGCGGCGGCATGATCGAACTGGTCGGCGTGTCCAAGCGCTACGGACAGAACTACGCTCTGCGTGACGTGAGCCTGGCGGTTCCGGAGGGTCGGACGACGGTCCTGATCGGGCAGTCGGGCTGCGGCAAGTCGACACTGCTGCGCCTGGTCAACGGGCTGATCGCGCCGGATGCCGGGCAGGTGCTGATCGACGGGCGCCCCCTGCAGCCGGACAACCTGCGGACGACCCGTCACCGGATGGGGTACGTCATCCAGGAAGGCGGCCTGTTCCCGCACCTGACCGCGCGGGCCAACATCTGCCTGCTGGGCAGGCACCTCGGACGCCCGCCCGAGCAGCTTGCCGCCCGCGTCGCGGAACTGGCCGAACTGGTGCACCTGCGTCCGGCCCTGCTGGAGCGCTACCCGCGTGAACTGTCCGGCGGCCAGCGGCAGCGGGTCAGCCTGATGCGGGCCCTGCTGCTGAACCCCGACGTGCTGCTGCTGGACGAACCGCTCGGCGCGCTGGACCCGATCATCCGGCGGAAACTGCAGACCGAACTGCGCGAGATCTTCCGCCAGTTGGGCAAGACCGTCCTGCTGGTCACGCACGACCTGGCCGAGGCCGGCTACTTCGGCGACACGATCGCCCTGCTGCGAGCCGGCGAACTCGTGCAGGTCGGCAGCATGCAGGACCTGGTCGCCCGGCCGGCCGAGACGTTCGTCACCTCCTTCGTCCAGGCCCAGCGGGCCCTGGTCGACCTGCAGGCGGACGCGTCATGAGCCGCCTGGCATGGATGCTGGCGTCGTGGGGCCTGCTGTCCGGTGTGGCCGTGGCCGAGGAGCCGGTTCGGGTCGCGTCGAAGACGTTCACCGAATCGGTCGTGCTTGGTGAGATGGTCCGGCACCTGGTCTCGTCGGCCGGAACGGACTGCGCGCACCAGGCCCAGCTCGGCGGCACGCAGATCCTGTGGAAGGCGCTGGTCAACGGCGACATCGACATCTACCCCGAGTACACCGGCACGCTGCGCTTCGAAGTGCTGGCCGGCGAGGAGATCGCCGCGGACGCCGACCTTCCCGCCGCCCTCGCCCGGCACGGGATCCGCAGCACCGGCCCGCTGGGGTTCAACAACACGTACGCCCTGGGAATGCGCAAGGACGTCGCGGCCGACCTGGGTGTGCGGACGATGTCGGACCTGACGCGTCACCCCGGGATGCGGTTCGGGTTCAGCAACGAGTTCATCGCCCGGGCGGACGGCTGGCCGGCGCTGCAGCGGGCCTACGCCCTGCCGCAGCAGCAGGTGCGCGGACTCGACCACGACATCGCCTACCGCGCGCTGCAGACCGGCGACGTCGACCTGATCGATCTCTACACGACCGACGCCGAGATCGACTACTACGACCTGGCGGTGCTCGAGGACGATCGCGCGCACTTCCCGCGTTACGACGCGCTGATCCTCTACCGGGCCGACCTCGCCGAGCGGCATCCGCGGGCGGCCGCCGCGCTCGAGCGCCTGGCGGGTCGGATTCCGGCCGAGGCGATGGTGGCGATGAATGCGCGGGCCAAGCTCGACAAGGTGCCCGCGGCGCAGGTGGCGGGCGACTTCCTGGCCGAGACCTTCGCGATCGACGTGGAAGTGGTCGCGGACACGTGGTACCGGCGTCTGCTGAAGCACACGCGCGAGCATCTCTGGCTGGTGGTCTGTTCGATGCTGCCGGCGATCCTGGTGGCGATTCCGCTCGGACTGCTGGCCGGCAAGCGGCGTCACCTGTCGCAGTTGATCCTCGGGGCGGTCGGGGTCATTCAGACGATTCCCGCGCTGGCCCTGCTGGTGCTGCTGATGGGGCCGCTGGGATGGCTGCGGCTGCCGGCGATCGGCGAGCCGCCGGCGATCGTCGCGCTGTTCCTCTACAGCCTGCTGCCGATCGTTCGCAGCACGTTCGCCGGTTTGCAGGAGATTCCGCCGCACCTGCGCGAGTCGGCCGAGGCGCTCGGGCTGACGCCGGCCGCACAACTGGTGCGAGTCGAACTGCCGCTGGCGACGCGGATGATTCTCTCGGGGGTCAAGACGGCGGTGGTGATCAACATCGGCTTCGCGACGCTGGGCGCGCTGATCGGGGCCGGCGGTTACGGCCAGCCGATCCTGACCGGCATCCGCCTCGACGACTACGGGATCATTCTCGAAGGCGCCCTGCCGGCCGCGGGTCTGGCGCTGCTGGCGCAGGCCGTGTTCGAAATCAGCGAGCGATTCCTCGTGCCGGCCGGCCTGCGCCGCGCCGCAGCCGCGCGAGACACCGGGAAGTGAAACGTTCGCAGGCCGGCAAACGCCGGAGGGCGCCCTTTTCACACCTCCACCCTTCACGTTTTCACGCCAGATGGGGTGTTTGCGTCGTTTTTTCGCGCCGGTATTGATGATTTCGGCCGTTTCCGCGATTGACGGTTGACACTGCGCGCGCGGCTCTTAGGATTCAGGAAAGCGCCGTCCGCAGGAAACTACCGTGTTTTGACATCCGGGCCGTCTTTCGGCGAAGCAATCGCCGGTTTCATGCGCCCGTTCCGAAACGCCCTGCGGTGCCGGAGGATCAGGACGATGTCCACCGCGCGACACACATCCACGGGTACCGTTCCCGTCCGGTCCGGCACCGGCCTGGCCGCCCGGTTCGCCGCCGTCCGAACCTTCTCGGCCACGCTGTGCGAACCGCTGGTCACCGAGGACTTCGTGATCCAGTCGATGCCGGACGCGAGCCCGGCCCGCTGGCACCTGGCGCATACGACCTGGTTCTTCGAAGCGCTCGTCCTGAAGCCGCACCTGCCCGGGTATCAGCCCTACAACCCGGATTTTCTGTACCTGTTCAACTCGTATTACAACACGCTCGGCGAGCAGTTCCCGCGCCCGCAACGGGGCGTGCTGTCACGACCGACCGTCGGAGAGATCTTCGGCTACCGCGAATACGTCGACTGCGCGATGCGGCAGTTGCTGGCCGACCGGAACCTGTCGGGCGAGGTGGCCGGCGTGGTCGAGGTCGGCCTGAACCACGAACAGCAGCACCAGGAACTGATGCTGACCGACCTGAAGCACGCCTTCTCGTGCAATCCGCTGCTGCCGGTCTATCGCGAACAGCCGCGCCCGGAAGTCGGCCGGGTCACGCCGCTCGCCTGGTGCGACTTCGACGAAGGCGTTTACGAGATCGGCGCCGCGGGCGGCTTCTGCTACGACAACGAACTGCCGCGGCACCGCGTGTTCCTCGAACCGTTCGCGATCGCCAGCCGCCTGGTGACCTGCGACGAGTACCGCGCGTTCATGCTCGACGACGGCTACCGGCGTCCGGAGCTGTGGCTCTCGGCCGGGTGGGACACCGTCCGGGCCCGCACCTGGCGGCACCCGCTCTACTGGTTCGAGCGTGACGGCATCTGGCAGCAGTTCACGCTCAGCGGCCCGCGTCCGGTCTGCGGCGACGAACCGGTCTGCCACATCAGCTACTTCGAGGCCGACGCCTACGCCCGCTGGGCCGGCGCGCGACTCGCGACCGAGGCCGAGTGGGAAGTCGCGGCCAGCCGCCAGGCGCTGGCGGGCAATTTCGTCGAAGAGGGTGTACTGCATCCGCGGCCGGCGGCGCCCGGTTCCGACCCGCAGCAGTTCTTCGGCGATGTCTGGGAGTGGACCCGCAGCCAGTACAGTCCGTATCCGGGCTACCAGGCGCCGGGCGGCGCGCTCGGCGAATACAACGGCAAGTTCATGTGCAACCAGTTCGTGCTGCGGGGCGGAAGCTGCGCCACCGCGCAGACGCACGTCCGTCTCAGCTATCGCAACTTCTTCGGTCCGGACGCGCGCTGGCAGTTCAGCGGCCTGCGCTTGGCCCGCGATCCCCACGCCACAGGAGAAAGTCATCGAGGTCATTGACCTGCACCCCGCCGTAGCCGATCTGCGTGCCGAAGTCCTCGCCGGTCTGCAAAGCGACCCGAAGCGCATGTCCGCCAAGCTGCTCTACGACAAACGCGGAGCCGTGCTGTTCGAGAAGATCTGCGAGCAGCCCGAGTACTACCCGACCGATACCGAACTCGACATCCTGCGAACCTGCGCCGACGAAATCAGCGCGGTGATCGGGCCGGCCGCCCGCGTCGTCGAGCCCGGCAGCGGCGAAGGCATCAAGACCAAGCTGCTGCTGTCCAAGCTGTCCGACCCGCGTGTCTTCGTCCCGCTCGACATCTCGCGGGCCCAGCTCGAGGATGCCGCCCATCACCTGAACGAGAGTTTCCCGGACCTGCGCGTGCAGCCGATCTGCGCGGACTTCCACGACGAATTCGACCTGCCGCCGGATGAAGGCGTCCGCAAGACGAGCGTCTTCTTCCCCGGCTCGACGATCGGCAACATGGAACCGGACGAGGCCCGCGACCTGCTGCGGCGTTTCGCCGCCTTCTGCCGCCCCGACGGCGGCATCCTGATCGGGGTCGATCTCGAGAAGCCGCCCGCGATCGTCGAGCCGGCATACGATGACGACGCCGGTGTTTCGGCCGCGTTCGCCCTGAACGTGCTGCAGCGGCTGAACCGCGAACTCGACGGCGACTTCGACCCGGACCAGTTCCGCTACGAGGCGCCGTACGACAGCGAGCACCACCGCATCGAGATGGGCCTTGTCAGCCGGGTCGACCAGACCGTGCATGTCGCGGGCGAGGCGTTTGACCTTCGGGCGGGTGAGAAGATCATCACCGAATACTCGTACAAGTTCACGCTCGAACGGTTCGCGGACCTGGCCCGCTCGGCCGGCCTGCGGGTCAGCCACGTCTGGTGTGACCCGAAGCGGTACTTCAGCGTGCAGTACCTGACGCCCGTCACGCGCGGCGCAGCCGGTTGACTTTGCCACGGGCAATCTCTATCGTCACACGAATGCAACGCGTTTCGAACGGGTCCTGGCGGTGGTTCTGGTACGGTGATCGCACCGTCGAGGGCCGTCGTCCTGCCAGCCGCTGAAACGCCGATCGGCAGGAAAGACAGCAACAGCCCTCGGTCAAGTCGCCGAGGGTTTTTTTATTGGCCAGACCCAGCCCGGGAGTCGCCTGCGATGACAATCCGCGAGGCCCTCAGCCTGATCGTCGACGGCGGTCGCCTGTCCGAAACGCAGGCCGCTGCCGTCGCCGACCAGATCATCTCCGGCCAGGCCGAACCCGAGCAGATCGCCGGCCTGCTGATCGGCCTGCGGACCCGCGGCGAATCGATCGATGAAATCAGCGGCTTCGTCCGGGCCGTGCGGAAACGCGCCACGCCGCTTGATCTCGATCCGGCCGAACTGGTCGACACCTGCGGGACCGGCGGGGACCACGCCGGGACCTTCAATATCTCGACCGCGGCTGCCTTCGTCGCCGCCGCGGCCGGGTGCCGGGTCGCCAAGCACGGGAACCGTTCGAGCGCCAGTCCGTGCGGCAGCGCCGACGTGCTCGAAGCGCTCGGCATCGCGATCGACCTGCCCCCGGCCCGCTCGGCCGAACTGATCCGCGACCTGGGCATCGGTTTCCTGTTCGCCCCGCAGTACCACGCGGGCGCCCGGCATGCGGCCGGTCCGCGGCGGGCGCTGGGCGTGCGGACGATCTTCAACACGGTCGGACCGCTGGTGCACCCGGGCAATGCCCAGCGGCAACTGCTGGGCGTCTACGCGGCGGGTCTGACCGAAACGATGGCCGAGGTGCTCCGGCGTCACGGTGCCCGGCACTGCCTGGTGGTGCACGGCGAGGACGGACTGGACGAGATCACACTGCGGGGCGCGACCCGCGTCACGGAACTGCGTGATAACCACATGCAGACCTACCAGCTTTGTCCGGAGGATTTCGAGATCACCCGCCGGCCGAACCTGGCCGGGCTCGAAGGTGGTAAGCCGGCCGAGAATGCCCGCCGAATCGAGCAGGTCCTGGACGATCAGCCCGGACCGGCACGCGACGTGGTCGTGCTGAACGCCGGCGCGGCGATCTACGCCGGCGGCCGGGCGGAGAGCATCGCGGCCGGTGTCGCCCGGGCCCGCGCGTGCCTGGCCGACGGCAGCGCCCGCGAGAAACTGCGCCGGCTGCGGGAGGCCTCGGCATGAGCGTGCTGGATCGCATCGCGGCCGACACGCGCACGGTTGTCGCCGAGCGGAAGCGGGCGCGTCCGTGGCCGGAGTTGCGACGGGCGGCCGAGGCGGCGCCGCCGCCAGGTGACTTTCGCGCGGCCCTGCAGGCGGACGGACTCGGCGTGATCGCGGAATTCAAGCGGCGTTCTCCCTCGCGCGGCTGGCTGGCCGAGGGGCGCGACGTCGGCGCGGTGGCCCGCGCGTACGCCGCCAGCGGCGCGACCTGCATGTCGGTGCTGACCGAGACGCTGCATTTCGCCGGCCGCGACGCGGACCTGCGGGCGGCGGCCGAGGCCTGCGACCTGCCGCTGTTGCGCAAGGACTTCACGCTGGACCTGTACCAGGTGCACGAGGCCCGGCTGATCGGCGCGTCGGCGATCCTGCTGATCGTGCGGATGATCGACGATGGGTTCCTCGGCGAGGCGCTGCATGCAGCCCGCGAACTGGGCCTGGCGGCCCTGGTCGAGGTTCACGACCAGCCCGAACTCGAGCGGGCCCTGGCCGCGCGGGCCGACCTGGTCGGGATCAACAACCGCAATCTCGACACGTTCGAGGTTTCGCTCGACACCTGCCTGACCTTGCGGAGCCATCTGCCGGAGGGCGTCGTCGCGGTGGCCGAGAGCGGCATTCACACGCGGGACGATGTCGCCCAGGTCGCGGCGGGCGGTTTTGACGCGATGCTGATCGGCGAAGCGCTCGTGACGGCGGCGGATCCCGGTCGTCGGTTGCGGGAACTGCTCGGGACGGGAGAGCCGGCATGAGCGAACTGGAACGACTGCGCGAGGAGATTCGCGACCTGGACGGCGAACTGCTGCGCATCGTGGCCCGTCGGATGGACGTCGCCCGCCGCATCGGGCGGATCAAGCGGGCCGGCGGCGTGCCGCTCCGCGACTGGGACGTCGAGCGCCGCGTGCTCGACCGGGCCGCCGAGCGGGCCGCGACGCACAACCTCCCGAGCGGGTTCGTGCGGAACCTGATGCAGCAGGTGATCGCCGAGTCGCGGGCGACCCAGGAGCGCAGCGGCTACGCGGAGTTCGCCGGGCAGGCCAGCGACATCGCCGTCGTCGGCGGTCGCGGCCGGATGGGTGCCTGGCTGGTGGACTTCTTCCGCAACCAGGGACACCGCGTCCGGATCGTCGAGGTCGACACCGGCCCGGACGATGTCTCGCTGGCCGAGGCTGCCCGCGTGGCCGACATGGTCGTACTGGCCACGCCGCTGGAGGTCGTGCCGGACGCGCTCGCGGAACTGACCGCCGGCGGGTATCGCGGGATGGCCTGCGACGTGGCCAGCCTGAAGAGCCACTTGGTGCCGGCGATCGAGGCGGCCCGGGCGGCCGGGATGCGGTACACCAGCCTGCACCCAATGTTCGGCCCGGGCGTGCAGACGCTCTCGGACCAGGTGCTGGTGCTGTGCGACTGCGGCGATCCCGAGGCGACCGCGGAGGTGCGGCGGTTCTTCGAGCAGACGGCGGTGACGCTGGTGGAGCTGTCGCTGTCCGAACACGACCGGATCGCGAGCTACGTGCTGGGGCTCTCGCACCTGATCAACATCGTGTTCGCCGGCACGCTGCGGCGCAGCGAACTGCCCTACCAGCGGTTCGCCCGGATTGGCAGCACCACCTTTCATTCGCAGATGAACACCACCGGCACGGTCATTCGCGAGCAGCCCGAACTGTACTACCGCATTCAGGCGTTGAACGCCTATCGCCCGCAGTTGTACGAGGCGCTGCGGGCGGAACTGCAGGGTCTCTGCCAGGCGGTCGAATCCGGCGACCAGGAGGCGTTCGTCCACAGCATGCGTCAGGCCCGTGCGTGGATCGAAGCATGAAGACCTTCGTCAAGATCTGCGGCCTCCGCACGATCGCGGACATGCGGGCCGCCGGCCAGGCCGGCGCGGATGCCGTCGGACTGATCTTCGCGGCCTCGCCGCGACGGATCGATGTGGACGAAGCGCGCGACCTGCGGGCCGCCATGCCGGACGGCCTGCTCGCGGTCGGCGTGTTTCGCGACGAGGCGCTCGAGCGGGTCAACGAGACGGCCGAGCGGGTCGGGCTGGACCTGGTACAGTTGCATGGTGACGAATCGCCGGACTACTGCGCCGGTTGCGTCCGGCCGGTGATCCGGCGACACGACATTCCCGACGCCGGATCGGCGGTGCTGCGGCGGCAACTGGCGGACTACGCCGGGGTGGCGTGGCACCTGCTCGACCCCGGCGCGGGCAGCGGGCGGACCTTTGACTGGCGCATCGCACGTGATCTGCCGGGCCGCGTGATGGTCTCGGGCGGCCTTACCGTCCACAATGTGCACCTCGCGATCCAGGCCGCGCGGCCGCAGGGTGTCGACGTCGCCTCGGGTGTCGAGCGGGCGCCGGGCAGCAAGGACCACGCACTGGTCCGCAGTTTCATCGAGAGGGTCAGGGCAGCAGATGCAGACGCAGACAGACACTGACGCCGGGTTCTTCGGCGCGTTCGGCGGGCGGTACGTACCGGAGACCCTGGTGCCGGCGCTCGATCAGCTCGAACAGAGTTATCGTCGGATCGTGCCCGAGCCCGCGTTCCAGCAGGAACTGGCCGACCTGCTGCGCGATTTCGTCGGGCGGTCCACCCCCCTCTTCTTCGCCCGCCGGCTGAGCGAGCAACTCGGCGGCGCCCGGATCTACCTGAAGCGCGAGGACCTCGCCCATACCGGGGCCCACAAGATCAACAACGCCGTCGGCCAGGCGCTGCTGGCCGAGCGGATGGGCAAGCGGCGGATCATCGCCGAGACCGGGGCCGGCCAGCACGGCGTCGCCACCGCCGCGGCCTGCGCCCTGCGCGGGCTCGAATGCCACGTCTACATGGGCGCCGAGGACATCCGCCGCCAGCGGGCCAACGCCCTGCGGATGCGACTGCTCGGCGCGGAACTGATCTCGGTCGACAGCGGCACCCGCACGCTCAAGGACGCGATCAACGAAGCGATTCGCGACTGGGTCACCAACGTCGAGACCACCCACTACGTGATCGGCTCGGTCGTCGGGCCGGCCCCCTACCCCGAAATGGTCCGCGACTTCCAGGCCGTCATCGGCCGCGAGGCCCGCGAACAGATACGGGCCGCGACCGGCCGCCTGCCGGACGAGGTGCACGCCTGCGTCGGCGGCGGATCGAACGCGATCGGCATCTTTCACGCCTTCGTCCCGGACTCCGGCGTCAGGCTGGTCGGGATCGAGGGCGGTGGCTACGGACCCGACAGCCGGCGCCACGCGGCCACGCTCTCGGCCGGATCGATCGGCGTGCTGCACGGGGCACGCAGCTACCTGCTGCAGGACAAGGACGGGCAGGTCTCCGGCACGCATTCGGTCTCGGCCGGACTTGATTACCCGGGCGTGGGCCCGGAGCATGCGTACCTGCGTGACAGCGGCCGGGTCGAGTACAGTTGGGCCGGAGACGAACAGGCCCTCGAGGCGCTGAAGCTGCTGAGCCGGACCGAGGGCATCCTGCCGGCGCTCGAGACGGCCCACGCACTGGCGTACTCGATCGAGCGGGCCCGGGAACTGCCCAGCGACCAGACGATCCTGGTCAGCCTGAGCGGCCGGGGCGACAAGGACCTGGAAATCGTGGAGGGCCTGGTATGAGCCTGGCGGATGTCTTCGCCGGCACCCGCGCCGCGGGCGAACTGGCGTTTGTGCCGTACCAGACGGCCGGCTTTCCGACGCTGCGCCAGTCGCTGGCGAACGTGCACGCGCTGACCCGCCTGGGCGCCGACCTGGTCGAGATCGGGCTCCCGTTTTCGGATCCGATCGCAGACGGCCCGACGATTCAGCATGCTTCGAACGTCGCGTTGGAGAATGGCATCACTCCGCAGGCAGCGCTCGATGCGCTGGTCGCGCGTCCGCCCGAGGTGCCGGGCGTGGTGATGTCGTACCTGAACCCGCTGCTGGCGATGCCGCGGGACCGGATGTTCGGGCAGCTTCGCGACGCGAACGTGCGGGGCCTGATCGTGCCGGACCTGCCGCCGGAACTGGGCGAGGAATGGGAGCGGGCCGGCGAACGCTGCGGCGTCGACCTGGTCTACCTGCTGGCCCCGAACAGCAGCCCGGAGCGCGTCCGACTGGTGGCCGCCCGCAGCCGCGGGTTCATCTACGCGGTGGCCGTGGTCGGCACGACCGGGGCGCGGGCGGAACTGTACGAAGGCCTGCCGCCGCTGCTGGAACAGATCCGCGGGGTGACCGACGTCCCGGTGGTGGTCGGTTTCGGCATTTCGCACCCGGACCACGTGCGGGCCCTGCACGGGCTGGCCGACGGGGTCGTCGTAGCGAGCCGATTGATCGAAGCGATGCGTCGCGGCGAGGACTGGCAGCAGCTGGCCCGCGACCTGAAAGCCGCGACAAGGAGAGAACGATGCTCGTAGTCATGAAGGCCGACGCGACCGCCGAGGACGTCGTGCGGGTCTGTTCCGCGATCGAGGCGCTCGGGCTGACCGCCCACCCGATCCCCGGACAGAGCCGCACCGCGATCGGCATCACCGGAAACGTCGGCCCGGTCGACCCCGCCCAGCTCAGCAATGTCGACGGCGTCAAGGAGGTCATTCGCGTCACCCGGCCGCACAAGCTGACCAACCGCGAGATGAAGCCCGAGGACAGCGTGATCCGCGTCGGCGACGTCGAAATCGGCGGGCCGGACGTGGTCGTCTTCGCCGGGCCGTGCTCGGTCGAGAGCTACGAGCAGATGAGCGTGATCGCCCGCGAACTGAAGGCCCGCGGGGCCCACCTGCTGCGCGGCGGGGCCTTCAAACCGCGGACCAGTCCGTACTCGTTCCAGGGTCTCGGCGAGGAAGGGCTCGAGATCCTCAGCGCCGTCCGCAACGAAACCGGACTGCCGATCGTCTCTGAACTGCTCTCGACCGACGAACTCGACCTGGTCGTCGAGCACGTCGACGTGATCCAGGTCGGCGCCCGCAACATGCACAACTACGCCCTGCTCCGCGCCCTCGGCCAGACCCGCAAGCCGGTCTTCCTCAAGCGCGGCCTGTCCGCCACCCTCGAGGAATTCCTGCTGGCGGCCGAGTACATCATGGCCGGCGGCAACCCCGGCGTGATTCTCTGCGAGCGCGGCATTCGCACGTTCAGCACGCACTGTCGCTTCACGCTGGATCTGAGCATCGTCCCGGTCCTGAAGCGGGCCACGCACCTGCCGGTCGTCGTCGATCCGAGTCACGCGACCGGGCAGCGCGACCTGGTCCTTCCGATGACGCGGGCCTCGGTCGCGGCCGGTGCCGACGGGGTGATGGTCGAGGTTCATCCCGAGCCGGAACGGGCCTACTCGGACGGTGCCCAGGCGATCACGCTCGACATGTTCGAGGAACTGATGACCCAGGTCCGGCAGCTTGGCCCGCTGATCCGGCAGAGGTCCGCGGTGTCGCTGTGAACCTGCCGGACCTGAAGCCGATTCGCTGCTGGTACCGGCGCCTCGCGTCGCGGGCGGCGCCGCTGGCCGTCTTCGAGGCTCTCTACCCGGATCAGCCGCAGGCGTTCCTGTACGAGTCGCTCGAAGCCCACGGCGGCCGCGGGCGCTACTCGTTCCTCGGCGCCCACCCGCGGGCGATCCTGCGGGCCAGCGGACGCGGCATCTCGCTCGAAGTCAACGGCCGCGTGCACGAAACCGAGGGCGACCCGCTCGAAGCGCTGCGGCGACTGAACCACCTGCAGGAGGACGCCCCGCCGGTGGCTCCCTTCTGCGGCGGCGCGGTCGGCTACCTTGGCTACGACACCGTCCGCTGGACCGAACGCATCCCGGCCGGCAATCCCGATGACCTCGGCGCGCCGGAAGCCCATTTCCTGCTGCCGGGTGAGGTGATCTGCTTCGACCACCGCGACAAGCTCGTGCACGTGCTGCTGTACCGCGAGGAGGGACACGAGCAGCGTCTGGCGCAGATCCAGGCGGTGCTCGATGCCAGCGTGCGGGTCGAGGCCAACCTGCGGGACGGTGCCGAACAGCCCGCGGAGGGCGACCCGCTGCCGCTGACCAGCAACATGACCCGCGCGCAATTCGAAGAGATGGTCCGGCGGGCAAAGGAGTACATCCTGGCCGGCGACATCTTCCAGGTGGTGCTGTCGCAGCGCTTCAGCTTTCCGGTCCGCGTGCCGCCGGTCGAACTGTACCGGGCCCTGCGGATCACGAACCCCTCGCCGTACATGTACTACCTGCGGCTCGGCGACCTGCAGATCGTCGGTTCGTCGCCGGAGATCCTCGTCCAGAAGCTTGGCCGCAAGGTGGTCACGCGGCCCCTGGCGGGCACGCGTCCGCGCGGCGCGACCGAGGAGGAGGACCAGGCTCTGGCGGCCGAACTGCAGGCCGACGAAAAGGAGCGGGCCGAGCACGTCATGCTGGTCGACCTCGGGCGAAACGACCTCGGACGGGTCTGCGAATACCAGTCGATCGAACTGACCGACGTGCTGGCGATCGAGCGGCACTCGAAGGTGATGCACCTGGTATCGAACGTCGAGGGCTGGCTGCGTCCGGACTGCGACGCGTTCGACGTCTTCCAGGCGGTCTTCCCGGCCGGAACGCTGAGCGGCGCGCCGAAGGTTCGGGCGATGGAGATCATCGAGGAACTGGAACCGGTCAAGCGCGGCGTCTTCGGCGGTGCGATCGGCTACTTCAGCGTGCTGGGCGACCTGGACCTGTGCATCGCGATCCGCACGATGGTCGTCCGCGGCGACACCGGCTACATCCAGGCCGGGGCCGGCATCGTGGCCGACTCGCACCCGGCCAGCGAATACCAGGAAACGATCAACAAGGCCCGCGGCGTCCTGCGCGCGGTGCAACTGGCCGAACAGTGGCACGGCCGGAGTGGAAGCTGAGGAACCAGGGCGCGAGGAGCCAGATGTTCACGCTTCCCCGGTGACGCATCGTCCGGCACGTCATCGTCGCGGTTCACTGGTTCTGTTTCATTCCGATCGCGAGCAGGGCGCGTTCGAGCAGCAGGTCGTAGTAGTGCGGCCAGTTTCCCCGGGTGGGTGGCAGAAGTTCGGACACTGCGGGCGGATTGCCTTCGAGGACCTCGCCGTTGGGACGGATCGTCTGGCCGATGGACCACATGAACTTCGCGAGCGGCGGGCCGCCGGGCAGGCGGACGGGCTCGGTCCATTCCCACGTGTTGCTGTAGCCACCGGTCGGCATGCCGAGCGTGTGGGCCAGCTTGTTGTCGATCACCATCGCGGCGAACTGGTCGAGGTGCGAGCCGCCGGCCGGGCTGAAGAGGCAGACCAGCGGGCCGCGGAAGTGCAGTTCGGCGGGCTGCATGATGCCGTCGGCGTCCTTCGGCAGGTGGGCGAGCTTGAACGGCACGTTGTTGGAGTACGCGTCGCCGGCCTCGATCGCGGCCGTGACGTCGGTGTCGAGCCACTGCGACAGCCAGCTTGCGCCGACCTGGCGGCGGCGCATCTCGTCCCGGATGCCGGCGATGAACAGCGGCGTCACGTCACTGATGCGAAGGTTGCCGAAGGTCGTGCGGAACGGCGTCGGCGACAACTGCCGCAGCACGTCCGCCCCCCCGGCCCCGCC
The DNA here is from genome assembly GCA_030428945.1 of Phycisphaerae bacterium. Taxonomy (GTDB): domain Bacteria; phylum Planctomycetota; class Phycisphaerae; order UBA1845; family Fen-1342; genus JAUIEC01. The sequence goes on from JAUIEC010000004.1 coordinate 292,604, forward strand.
GCGGGCCCGGGTCGCGTCGAAGATCACGGCGTGGTCGAGCTCGTTCCGCTCGGCCGCCTCGGCCACCAGGCGGCGCGTGTCGGCCACGCAGGTGCGTCCGAAGCCGTTCCAGTCCAGCAGCAGGACCGGCAGATCGGGATGCGCATAGAGCGTGAACGTGTCGCACGACCAGCGCTGCTGAAAGCCCGGGTAACGCGGCTGGTCGAGGCCCTGCCAGCGGATCGAGTCGGCCGCCAGCCAGGGACTGCTGAGCGTGTAGCGCGTTCCGTCCGGACGCTGCAGGGTCAGCGTGGCCTGCGGCGGATTGAGCGCCCGGGGAAGCTGACTGCTGCGCTGGGCAAGCTGCGCGGCGAGGACATACCAGAGACGGGCCTCGGTCGACGCACGCAGGTACGGGCGCGCGGCCGCGACCCACTCGGCGACGGGCTGGCCGTGCACTTCCGTGACGACGTCGCCCAGCGCGGGCAGCGGCTGATCGGGGAAACAGGCCGCCGGGTCACGCGGCAGGTCGGCGACGAAGATCCGTTCCTGCCCGGGCGTGCCGAAGTCGGTCGCGAAGCGCAGCGGCAGGCGGCCGGAGAAACCCTCGTCGCCGAACAGTCGCGGGTTGGGGTCGTAGACCCGCAGGTGCGTGTCGCGCCGGGCGGCCGAGAGTCGGACGAGTGCCAGGTAGAGTTCGTGGCCGTCGGCGGCGGCTTCGAAATCGGGCCGGCAGGCGCGGAGGGCCTGCTCGACATCGAGGTTCAGGGCGGCGTTCTTCGGCGGGCTGAACGCCTCGCGGCGCAGGGTCTTGTCGACCAGGTCCTCGAACAGTTCGAGGCGCTGGTCGGCCCGGCCGACGAGCGTGGGGTCGACGCCCGGCCGCATGCAGCCGACCAGGGAACTCAGCGCGATGACTGCGACAACGAGGAATTTCATGCGCGGGCGACTCCGGCAAAGTTGCGTGGCGGGCCCGGCCCGGATGGCCGCTGACCCGGTGCACGGGTACCATACCCGGTTTGACCGCTGGCGAAAGCCGGGGAGAGGTGCATGAATATCGTCATCTGCGGCGGCGGAGAGGTTGGCAGCCACGCGGCCGAGGAACTGACCAGGGCGGGCAGCGCGGTCACGCTGATCGACGCGGACGAGCAGAAGCTGCGCGCGATCACCGACACGATGGACGTCCGCACGCTGGTCGGCAACGCCGCCAGCGCGGAGATCCTGCGGGAGGCCGGGGCGGCCGACGCGGACCTGCTGGTGGCGGCGACGAACAGTGACGAAGTCAACCTGGTGGCGTCGGCGGTCGGTCGGGCCCTGGGCGCGGCGAAGTCACTGGCACGCGTGCATCACAGCACGTTCCTGAACAAGAAGTCGTTTGACTACGAGAAGCACTTCGGAATCAGCGAACTGCTGTGCCCGGAGTTCACCACGGCGTCGGCGATCGCGCGGACGCTGCGGAACCCGGCCGCGCTGGCGATCGAGGAGTTCGCCGGCGGGCGGATCGACATGCATGAACTGCCGATCAGCGATGAGGCGCCCGCGACAGGCCGCCCGCTGGCGGAGGTGAAGATGCCGGCCCGGACGCGGCTGGCGGCCGTCCTGCGGAAGACGGACGTGTTCCTGCCGGATGGCGAGACGGTCCTGAGCAAGGGCGACCGGGTCGTGCTGGTTGCCAACCGGGACGTGTTCGACGAGGCCCGGGCGATGTTCCGGGCCGAGAAGCCGACCCGCAAGTCGGTCGTGCTGCTGGGCGGCACGCCGATGTGCGTCTGGCTGTGCGAGGCGCTCCGCGAGCGGGTCTGGTCGATCCGCGTCTTCGAGACGAACCGGCCGCGGGCCGAGCACCTGGCCGAGCGGCTTCCGTGGGTGACGGTGCTGAGCGCCGACCCGACCGACAAGGGCGTGTTCGCCGAGGAGCGGATCGCCCTGGCGGACGTGTTCGTGGGCCTGCTGGACGACGACGAGGACAACATCGTCGGTTCGGTGATGGCCAAGGCGGGCGGGGTGAGCGAGTCGATCGCGGTGGTGCAGCAGTCGCGTTACATGGACCTGCTGTATCACATCGGCATCGATCATGCCTACAGCCCGGGGATGGTGGCGGCCCGCGAAATCACGAACCTGCTGGACGACAGTCCGATCCGCAGGCTGGCGGCCCTGGCGACGGGAATCGACGCGTACCAGATCCGCGTGCAGACGACGGCCCCGGTCAACGGCCAGGTGCTGCGGCGGATTCAGCTCTCGCCGAACTGGGTGCTGGGCGCGATCCGCCGCAACGACGAAGTCTGGGTGCCGGGTGCCGACGACGTGGTCCAGGGCGGCGACATCGTGCTGCTGATCGGAAAGCACGGCGAGGAGCAGCAGCTCGAGGAGTTGTTCCTCGGCAAGTGAATCACACCGGCGGCGGGTTCACCTCGTTTGTGAGCCACCGGGGCCCGCCATAGAATCCGATCCCGCGCCGGACGCGGACCACGAGGATGCTCTTTGAACTACGCGATGGTCGTCAATCAGTTCGGCCTGCTGGTCATGCTGCTGAGCGGCTTCATGCTGATCGCGCCGGCGGTGGCGGCCGCGTTTCGCGGGTTGCCGGGCGATGCTTCGGCGGTCGGGGCGATGATCATCACCGGCACGACCAGCCTGCTGCTGGGAAGCGTGGCGTTTCTGCTGTCGCGGAAGGGCGACAAGTTCCTCGGTCGCAAGGAAGCGCTGCTGCTGGTCGCGACCAGTTGGATCGGGGGCGCGCTGGTGGCCGCCCTGCCGTTCTGGCTCTGGGCGCTGTGGGACAGCCCGGCCGGGCATCCGTTCCGGAGCCTGGTGCACTGCTACTTCGAGGCGATGAGCGGGCTGACGACCACCGGGGCGACGGTGCTGGGCGGCGAGCAGCCGATCGACATCGAATCGCTGCCGCCGTCGCTGCTGCTGTGGCGTTCGCTGACGCACTGGCTGGGCGGGCTGGGCATCGTCGTGCTGTTCGTCGCGGTCCTGCCGGGGCTCGGCGTCGGCGGCAAGCGGCTGTTCAACATCGAGGCGAGCGGCCCGGCCAAGGAGGGTCTCCAGCCGCAGATCCGCGAGACGGCCCGCTGGCTGTGGTACATCTACGTCGGACTGACGGTCGCGGAGTTCCTGCTGCTGCGGACGCTGGGCGGGCTGGACTCGTTCGATTCGCTGAACCACACGTTCGCGACACTGTCGACCGGCGGGTTCAGCACCCGGAACGCCAGCATCGGCGCGTTCGAAGGCAACCTGTTCGTCTATCCGATCATCATCACGTTCATGCTGCTGGCGGGCGTGAACTTCGGGCTGTACTACAAGCTCGGCCGCGGCAAGCTGACGAACATCTTCGCGGACACCGAACTGCGCGTGTACCTGGGCCTGACGGCGCTCGGGACCGTGCTGATCGCGCTGACGCTGATCGTCAACCAGACCCCGATCACGATGACCGACGCGACCGTGCACGAAACGCCGGGCTGGCTCGGGGCGTTCTGGCACTCGACCTTCGCGACGGTCACGTCGCTGACCGGGACGGGCTTCTGCGCGCCGGACTTCGAGAACTGGCCGTTCCTGGCCAAGGGCCTGATCGTCACGATCATGTTCGTCGGACCCTGCTCCGGCTCGACCGGCGGCGGCATGAAGGTCATCCGCGTCTGGGTCGGGATCAAGCTGCTGCTGGCGGAAATCGAGCACATCTTCCGCCCGCAGGTGATCCGGCCGGTGCGGCTGGGCAACACGACCCTGGATCCGGAACTGCGGCTGGGCACGGCGATCTACCTGCTGGGCGTGCTGGTGCTGTTCGCCGGCGGCGCGTTCCTGGTGATGTTCTTCGAGCAGTTCAACAGCCAGCAGGATCTCGATCCGATCACCGCCCTGACGGCCAGCATCGCGACACTTTCGAACGTCGGCCCGGGCCTGGGACTGGTCGGACCGACCGGAAACTACGGCGGCTTCACGTCGCCCAGCCTGCTGCTGATGTCGCTGCTGATGGCCCTCGGCCGACTCGAGGTCTACGCGATCATCGTGCTGTTCAGCCCGACGTTCTGGCGAAGAGACTGACCGCGGAGAAGGGAGCGAGAGAGCCGGCGAGCGGGGTGGCTCTGCAACCCACTACCCGGACCGGGTGGTGTTCCGGGCCGGCGGTTGGCGGTGTAATGGGGACCTGAGCAGGTAAGCTGGTGAGCAAGGCCCCCCCTTGCGATCATCGAATACGTTCCAGGAGCAGGACCATGCGTTGGCGTGGCAGGCGTGAGAGCAGCAATGTGGAGGATCGGCGCGGGCGGCGGGCCCGGCCGCTGGTGGGTGGCGGCATCGGCGTGATCGTGATCGCGATCATCATCGCCGTGCTGGGCGGCGACCCGATGGCGTTCCTCGCCCAGCAGCGGGCGGCCGCGCCGCAGCAGACGCAGGTGCAGCGTGGCGGCAGTTCGGCGGTGGACGACGAGCGGGCCGCGTTCATCAAGGTCGTGCTGGCCGACACCGAGGATGTCTGGAACAAGCTGTTCGCGGAAGCGGGCCAGCGGTACCAGGAGCCGAAACTGGTGCTGTTCGACGGACAGGTGACGAGTGCCTGCGGGTACGGCAGCGCCGCATCGGGGCCGTTCTACTGCCCGGGCGACTACCAGGTGTACATCGATCTGAGCTTCTTCGACGAGCTGGCCCGCCGTTTCGAAGCGCCCGGCGACTTCGCCCAGGCCTACGTCGTCGCGCACGAGGTCGGGCACCATGTCCAGAACCTGCTCGGGATTTCGCGGCAGGTCCAGAGCCAGCGCGGACGGATCTCGCAGGAAGAGTACAACGCCCTGTCGGTCAAGCTGGAACTGCAGGCCGACTTCCTGGCCGGGGTCTGGGCGCACCACGCGCACCGCATGAAGCAGATCCTGGAGAGCGGCGATGTCGATGAGGCCCTGCAGGCGGCGAGCGCGATCGGCGACGACGCGATCCAGAAACGGTCGCAGGGCTACGTGGTGCCGGAGAGCTTCACGCACGGCACCTCGGAACAGCGCGTCCGCTGGTTCTATCGCGGGCTGGAGTCCGGCCGAATCGAGGACGGGGACACGTTCGGACCGTGAGGCGGGCGTCGAACGCGGCGTGACGGAGTGCAGGTTGTGTCCCTGCACTCCACCACGCCTGCCGTCTCTTCCCGCCCCCCCGGGAGACCTAGTCCTCCAGGATGAAGGTGACCTTCATGTTGACGCGATAGGCGACGATCTTGCCGCCTTCGATGTCGACCTTCTGATCCTGGACCCAGGCGCCGGTGACGTTCTTGAGGGTCTTGGAGGCCCGGGCGACGCCGACCTGGATGGCGTCCTCGAAGCTCTTCGTGGAATTGGCCGTGATTTCGGTTACGCGGGCGACGCTCATGTCGTGCTCCTGTCTGAAGGAAGGGTGAACCTGATTCCGGATCGGCGAGTGTAGCGGCAGCGGGCGATCCCCGCCCGGAGGCGCGATCCCCGTTTCGGGCAGGTCCGGGCTTGTGATTATCAGACTGTTGCCGCCTGACGGACGAAGCCGGCGGAGTGGCAAAACCCCCAGTTCGCGGACGGATTCCCCACCTGCCGTAACGCCAGCCGTCTTTTTTTCCGGCCAGGCGAACCTCCAAGCCCGACTGGCGTATAGGGTTATGAAGGACGCGAGGCACCGGCCGCCATGGATGGCACGGGATTTGCTTCAGCCACCTTCAGACTAGCTTCTTTCTCTCCTCCGGGAAGAGCCCCGAGCTGCTGCGGCGGATCGGGGCTCTTCTTTTTCGCCGCACATCCCGGGATGAGACCTGGCGCCCCGCCCGCTGCCGGCCCCGGGCGCGGCGCAGTGCTCGTGCACATCCGCATGTTGACGACTGGACGCCCGCGGGCCGGCCGCGAATAATCGTCCCGGCCGGAAGATGTTCCCGCTCGTGGCCGATAGGAAGCCCGAGGAGATCCCGTGAGCGTTCGCTGCCCGAATCCCGTCTGTCGTGTCGCCAACGAGGAGCAGGCCTGGCACTGCGCGAAGTGCGGCTGTCCGATGAGCGTCGATCCCAGCCAGATCGAACACGACGAGGACCGCATGGACCTGCCCACGATGCTCGTCGTCCTGCTGGTCTTCTCGGCCGGCCTCGGCGTCCTGGTCGGCACGATCTACGGCGTCCTGCCGCCGGCCGCTTCCGACGTGGCCGGGGTGTAGCCGGAAGGTCTCAGCCTGCCGGGGTTCCCATTCGGCAGACCAGCCGACCCGCTGACCTGCCCGGCACTGGCCCGCGTGAGGGGATTCGGCGAACATGCGAGGCATGAAGCGCCCTCCCAAAGTTTCCCGCGGACGTCCCCCCGTTACCGCCCTGCCGACTGGTCCCGCTCCGGCGGATGCTTCCGGGCCGTGGGTTCAGTTGCAGGCCTGGACCTGGCACGCGCTGGTCTACCGGCGAATGATCGGCTGCGTGGCGCCCGGGGTGCAGGCCGGGCAGATTGTCGACGTCTTCGACAAGCAGGGCGCGTTCATGGCCCGGGGGCTGTTTCATCCCACGTCGCAGATCGCGGTGCGAATCCTGACGCGCCAACGCGAAGAGATTGACGAAGGCTTCTGGACGCAGCGGCTGGCCGCGGCGGTGGCGCTGCGGGAGCGGCTGAACATCGAGGCGGACAGCGATGCCTACCGCCTGGTACATGCCGAGGGTGACGGGCTGAGCGGCCTGATCGCCGAGCGGCTGGGCGACTGCATCGTCTGTGAGATCTTCTCGGCGGGGATCGCGCGCCGGATCGACCTGCTGGCCCCCCTGCTGGCCGAATGCCTGGGCCCGCCGCGGCGGCTGGAGCGCCCGCACGAGGTCGGGAAGAACTGGCGGGTGTTCCTGCGTGCGGACGAAAAGATCATGCGGATCGAGCGTTTCCGACTGCCGGAGCAGGAAACGCCGGGGCCGCTGGTGATCCGCGAGCACGGCATCCGCTATCGCGTGGATGTGCAGGCGGGTCACAAGACGGGCTTCTTCTGTGACCAGCGGGAGAATCGGCTGCGCCTGTCGCGCTACTGTCGCGACGCCGAGGTGCTGGACCTGTGCTGCTATTCGGGCGGGTTCGGGCTGGCGGCCCACTGCCTGGGCAAGGCCCGCAAGGTGACCAGCGTGGACCTGGACGAGCACGCGGTCGCCCTCGCCCGGGACAACGCGAACCTGAACCAGGCCCGGATCCAGACGGTGCAGGCCGACGCGTTCATCTACCTGCGACAGTTGATCGCCGACGGCCGGCAGTTCGACGTGGTGGTGCTCGATCCGCCCAAGTTCTGCCCGACCCGCGGCGACCTGGAAGACGGCATTCGCAAGTACCGCGACCTGAACCGGCTGGCGCTGCAGGTCGTGCGGGTCGGCGGCATCCTGCTGAGTTGCAGTTGCAGCGGGCTCGTGCAGGCGGACGAATTCCGCAAGCTGGTCCTGCAGGCGGCCCGGCCGGCGGGCGTCACGCTTCAGTTGCTGGAGCAGAGCGGGCCCGGTCCGGACCATCCCGTCATGCCCGACTGCCCGGAGTCCTCGTACCTGAAGGCGGTCTGGGTGCGGGTCACCGGTCGGCTGCCGGTGCCCGGCGGCGAACGATCGACACCTGACGAGGCCGATTGACCGCCCGGCGATTCAGGCTTCGAGCGGACCGGTCGGCCTGCCGCCGGCGAAGCGCGCCATCAGCAGGCCGGCCGCCATCCACGTAGCCGCGAAGACACTGCCGGCAACCAGGCCGGTCGAGCGGAGCAGGTCTTCGGAATCGCGTGCGGCGTGCTGCATGCTGGCGAGGGTGACGGTCGGAACCGGCGGGACGGGTTCGGCGGCCAGCAGTTCGTCGCGGCGCTGTTCGAGGCTGCGGACTTCGCGTTCGAGAGCGGTCTTTTCGGCGTCAAGCCCGATCAGGGCCCGGGAGCTGCCCTCCAGTTCGCGAAGGACTTCGAGTTGCGCGACGACGGCGTCCATCGCCTGGTCGCGGCGCTCGTCCAGTTCGCTGATCTCACTGCGGCGAGCCTGCACGGTCCGCTCGTAGCTGGTGCGGGCTTCCTCGTCGGCGGTGGCCTGCAGTTCGGCCTGGATGCGGTCCTGCCGGGCGCGGATGCGTCCGCGCAGGCTGCGGACCTGTCGGTCGGTGGCGTCGAGCTTGAAGTTCTCGTCGGCGTCGAGTCGCCGGCCGGCCGTGCGGACCTCGCGCAGGTTGTCGGCCAGGTGGCTCAGTTCGCCGCGGAGCATGGCGGCCACCACGCTTTCGCGGGTGCCTCCGCCGGGGAGTTCGCCGAGTCGGCGGACGGTCTCGCGGAGCACACCGAGGACCCGTTCGACCTCTTCGGTGACGCGGGCGAGCGAATCGAAGGCGGCCTGCTGGGCGGCGATGAGTTTCTCGGCGTCGTCGATCGGGCGCAGCAGTTCCATCTCCTGGCGGCGGGTGCTCCAGGTGGCGGCGAACTGGGTCAGCAGGCGGTTCAGGTCGTCGAGTTCGGCGGCGGCATCCTCGAGGATGGCCTGCACGTCGACGCTGGGGCGCAGTTCGACCTGCTTCTCGACCGCGCCGGCGAGTCCGCGGACGGACTTGCGGAGTTCCTCGAGCGGGTCGACCACGAGGACCTTGCCGAGCAGCACTTCGGTCTGGTAGGCGCGGGCCTGCGATTCGAGTTCCTGCATGTCCTGCTGGTAGACCGGGTCGGCCAGCAGCGCGGCCGCGAAGGTCTCGGTGCTGAGCGTGCCGCGCGGCAGGTCGAGGCTCTGCAGGCCGACCAGTGCACTGCGGGCCTGGTCGAGTTCATCGGTCAGCGCGCGGGTTTCGGCGCGGAGGGTGTCAAGCTGGGCCCGGGCGGCCCGCCACTGGTCCTCGCCGGGAATCTCGCGGCGCTGCACCTGCAGGGCGCCGAGGCGCTGCTGCCAGGCGTCGAGTTGCGTCGCCAGCAGGCCGCGGCGGGCTTCCCAGGTGCGCCACGCCACGTCGCGGGTGCGGTCCTCGGCGGCCGAGACAAGGGCGGACTGGTAGGCCGCGAAGGCGGCGGAGAGCAGGTCTTCGTTCTCGACCGGGCCGGGCCCCTGCAGAGCAACACCGAGTTGCCCGTCCGCCTGCGGTTCGATCCGGACGCGCCCTTCGCCGACGGCCTGCTGCCAGGCGCGGGCCTGGGACTGCGAGGCGAAGGCGCCGGCGGGAAGTCCGATCAGGCGGGCCGCCGCGGCCGACGTTTCCAGCGGTGTGTTCTCGACGGTGACGGTCATCTGGCTGATGTGCACGCTTTCCTGCTGAAGCAGCCACCAGCAGGCGCCGGCGGCGAGTCCGGCGACGACCGCGACCAGGGTGGCCCGCAGCGCGACGCCGAGCGCGGAGGTCCGTGATCCGCGGCGTTCGGTCGAGACCCGGGCGGCTTCGGTGGCGACGCGCTGCTCGAACTGCTCGAGTTCTTCGTTCAGTTGGGATCGCTGGGCATCGAGGTCGGCCCGATCGCCGGCGATTCGTTCGCGCTCGAAGTCCAGGTCCAGGCGGGCCTGGCGCTGTTCGGCTTCGGTGCGGCCGAGTTGTTCGCGCAGTTCGGTGGCGCGTTCGTGTTCGCGAAGGGCCTTGGCCCGGGTGTCGGAGGCCTGCTGGTAGAGCAGTTCGGCGGCGGCCCGGCGGCGGGCGATGTCCTGGTCCTCGTGGGCGGGGGCTGGCTGCCCGGCGCTGCCGGCGTGCAGGTCGCTGACGCGCTGTTTGAGTTCGTCCAGCAGGGGTTCGACCGAGTCGTCCGGTTTGCGGTCCGGATCGACGTTGTCGGGCGGGTTGGGTGGTGGCGAATCGGGCGTGCTCATGGTGGCTGCTTTGTGTTCGGGCACGACAATCTCGCTGGCGATTGTACCACCCGTTTCGGCCGGGTGTTTCAGGTCAGGCGCCCCAACTGGTTGAGGGTGGTCCGCAGGTCGCGGGCCAGCGGGGCTGTGACCTGCAGTGGCTCTCCGCCGGGGCACGTCATTTCGATGGCGGCCACGTGCATGGTCAGCCTGGCGACCAGGGGGCGTTCTTCATGTCGTCGGCTGGGGCGATAACTCGACTTGAAGCGGCTGAGCAGAAGCGGGCTGACGTTGCCATGCTGGGGGTCGATGGCGAGCGGGTGCGCAATAGCTGCCAGGTGCGGGCGGATCTGGTCGTGCCGTCCGGCGAGGACTTCGCAGCGGCACCAGGTGTTGCCGGCGACGCGTTCGAGAACGGTCACGCGGGTGCAGGCGGGGTTCCCGCGACGCGTGGAGCACTCGAAGCGTCCGCGCCGCTTGTCGAAGAAGATCGGCAGTTCGATGTCCTGGTCGGCTTCGAGGAAGCCCTCGACGAGCACCTCGTAGAGAATCCGGGGCGGGTGCTGTTCGAAGTGCCGGCGGGCGTCGGGGTGCCGGGCATAGAGCACGGCGCCGCTGGCGTCCGGGTCGATCCGCTGCACGGGGTGGAACGGTTCCTCATCGGTCAGGGGCGGCGTTCGGGGGACCTCATCGGGAACGCCGGGATAGTCGGCGTTGCCGGTTCCGACCAGGTAGCCGGACGGCTTGTCGATCACGAGCACGTCGGTATCCACGTGCAGGACGGTCGGTCTCTGGCGGCGCGGGCGGCTCACGGTCCGGTTCCTTCGCGGGCCTTGAAACGAAGCTGGACGGTCGGTGGCGGTCCGACCAGTCGGACGCCTTCGGGCAGCGGCAGGTCGACTTCGTAGGTGCGGAACTCGCTGCCCGGGATGACCTCGCTGATCTCCAGGCGGACGACGCCGCGGATGCGGGCGGGATCGAGTTCGGCAATCGTCCGCCGGTCGCCTTCCACTTCCACCGCGAGCAGCCATTCGAGCTTGTCCTGCCGTTCGATCGTGACCCGGTCGAGTACCTGCGGCGAGACGCGCAGTTCGACCGGAATCTGTTCGAGCCGCCGCTGGGCCTGCTCGGCCACGATGCGGACGGCGAGGTCGACCATGCGGGGATCGACCTCGAGCAGTTCCGCGGCGCCGATCCGCAGCGGCAGCGGGATGCCGGAGAAGCGCTGCACCGCGCCGGCGGCGAGCGACTGCAACCGGTCGGTCAGATCAAGTTGCAGCGTCGGTTCGGTATCGCCGAGCTTGGCGGCTTCGGAGGCGCGCAGGCGGGCCTTGACCCGGGGCGTGGAGATTTCGGTGACCTCGACACTGCGGCCCTGTCCGGTGACGACGACCGGGACCGCGGGGAAGGTCAGCACCTGTTCGACGACGAAGGAGAGCGTCGGCGGGGCGGCTTCTTCGATGACGACGTCGAAGGCCTGCAGTTCACTGGTGCTGCGCAGGATTTCGAGCAGGGCCGGGCCCTCGGGCGCGTAGCTGCCGGTCTGGTTGTACGGTTCGACCAGGCGCCAGTTGACCGGGAGGGCTTCGATCGCGGTGCGGGCGACCAGTTGGTCGACCTGTCGCTTCGATCCGCGAACGGTCAGCCGCAGGGTGCGGGTGCGGGGAGTCTGCACTTCGACATGGCGGTCCGCGTCGTGCAGGATGCGGACCTGGACGCGGATGTCCTCGCTGCGGGTCAGGCTGGCCTGATCGGCGAGGAACCAGATCACGACCGCCAGCGGCGCGACGACCAGGAAGCGGCGGGCGTGTCGCCAGAAATCCGACAGGCTGGCCCGCGGTCCGTTCCGTCGCCGGGTCGCGCTCAGCCGCTGGACCAGTTCCTCGCCCAGGTCATCCAGCGAAAGGAAGCGGACCAGTCGGCCGCTGTCGGCCAGCGAGATCGTGCCGGTCTCTTCGCTGACAACCAGGACGAGGGCGTCGGATTCGCTGCTGAGTCCGATCGCGGCCCGGTGCCGGCTGCCGAGACTGCCGTCGACCTCGCCGCTTTCGGCCACGGGGAACTGGCAGTTGGCCGCCCGCACGCGCGTATCGCGGACGATGACGCCGAGATCGTGCAGCGGGTTGTTGGGGAAGAAGATCGCCTTGAGCAGGTCCGCGGTGACTTCGGCGTTGATCGTGGTGCCGTTTTCGGCCCAGTTGGCCAGTCCGATTTCGCGCTGGATGGCGATCAGGCCGCCGTACTTGTTGCGGGAGAGGTATCCGGCGGTCTCGACGAGGGCGGCGATGACCTTCTGCTGCGGGGTGACGCGTCGGAAGAAGCCGACATCGCCGGCCCGGATCAGGGCCCGCCGCAGTTCCGGCTGGAAGGCGACCAGGGCGATGAACGCCAGGCCGATCAGGAAGTAGTTGTACAGCAGTTCGAGCCGGGCCCAGCCCTGAGAGGTGGCCAGGACCCGCACGACCAGCGTGGCGACCACGAGCAGCACCAGCAGGCCGCGCAGCAACCGTGTTCCGCGGGTTCCATGCAGGACGCCCGCGCACCAGTTGACGGCCAGGCCGATCAGCAGCAGTTCGACGACGACCTGCAGGGGGTTGTCCGCGCCGCTTGCGATGCGATCGATCACGTTCTGGATATGCACGTTCACGCCGGGAGTATAAAATGCAATGGGCGTCGGCTCCATGGCGCTAAGCCGCGCCCGGGAAACTCTTTGCAGATATTTCCAGGGGGTCTGCCATGGTGAGCATGACGAGCGAAGCCATTCAGTCGGTGCTGCAGCGGAACCTGGAGCGGGTCGCCGCGACAATCGCGGAGGCCAGCGCGCGAAGTGGCCGTCAGCCGGACGCGGTCCGACTGGTCGCGGTGACCAAGTACGTCACGCCGCAGGTGATTTCGGCGCTGCTGGCCTGTGGCGTGCGTGACCTCGGCGAGAATCGCATCCAGCAACTCGAGCAGCGGGTCGATGCGCTCGGCTCGGCGGAAGCGGGGCTGGAGGAACGTGGCGGCGACGGGCCCTGCTGGCACATGATCGGGCACCTGCAGCGGAACAAGGTCCGCAAGCTGGTGCCGCGGGTGCGGATCCTGCACTCGCTGGACTCGCTGCGCCTGGCCGAGGAGGTTTCGCGGCGGGCGACGGCGGCGGACTGTCACGTCGATGCGTTCGTCGAGGTCAACGTCTCGGGTGAACTGTCCAAGGACGGGCTGCCGCCCGACGAGCTTCCCGCGCTGCTGACCCAGGCGGGCCCCCTGCCGGCGCTGCGACTGGTCGGACTGATGACGATGGCCCCGCAGACGCCGGATGCCGAGGGCGCCCGGCCGTACTTCGCGCAACTGCGCCGCCTGCGGGACGAGATGTGCGCCCGCGGGCTGCTCCCGGCCGGCGCCGGCCTGTCGATGGGTATGAGCAACGACTATCCGGTGGCGGTTGAGGAAGGTGCGACCTGCGTGCGGGTCGGCTCGGCGCTGTACGAGGGGCTCGCGGCGGACTGACCGCGACCGTCCGGCAATCCGTTCTTGTTGCCGCCCCGGGTGGGGGCTATAACGAAGGCGCGTTGGCCGCTGGTCCGCAGCCTTTGTTTCAGCGAGTAACCGGCATGCCTGCCTACCCGACCCTGGACACCGATGCCGCCCGCGTCCTGCAGCAGACGGCGCAGCGGATCGCGCGCGACGAGGGACTCGAGTTCGTCGGGACCGAACATGTGCTGCTGGCGCTGCTGCAGCACCCGGACGGTCTCGGCGGCGCGGTGCTCCGCGAGATGGGCCTGGACCCGCCCCGGGTGGAAGCGGCCTTGCGCGACCTGCGGGCCGAGGACCTCGAGGACACCTGGGTCTTCGGTCGTCTGCCCGGCTCTCCGCACTACCGCAACGTCCTGGCGACCGCGATCGATGAGGCCACGCAACTGGAAGCGGGTCGGATCGGCACGGAACACCTGCTGCTGGCGCTGCTGCGCGAGACGGACAGCACCGCGGCGCGCGTGCTGGCCGCCTGTGGCGTGACGCTCGCGGGCGCGCGGACCCGCATCCTCAACCACCTGAGTGCCTGACGCATGGGGCGCGGCAACTGGCTCCGGACGCTCGGCCCCGGCATTCTGATCGCCGCCACCGGCGTCGGTGCGGGCGACCTGGTCACGGCCGGGCTGGCCGGCAACCGGCTGGGGCCGACCATCTTCTGGGCGGTGCTGCTGGGCGCGCTGCTCAAGTGGGGGCTGAACGAGGGACTCGCCCGCTGGCAGCTTGGCAGCGGCACGAGCCTGCTGGCGGCCTGGAAGACGCGCCTGCGCGTGCACTGGATCTTCCTGGTCTACCTGTTGTGCTGGTCGTTCTTCACGGGCGGCGCGCTGATCAGCGCGACCGGCATCGCCGGCGCCGCGCTGTTTCCGCTGCGCGATCCCGAGCACGACAAGATCCTCTGGGGGATGGTGCACTCGGTCGTCGCGGTCGCGCTGGTCTATGCCGGTGGCTTCCGTCTGTTCGAGCGGGTCATGTCGTTCTTCATCGCCGTGATGTTCATCGCCGTGCTCAGCGCCGGGGCGCTGCTGGCGCCGCGGGTGGCCTGGCACGAAGTCGCATGGGTCAATCCATTCGCGCTTCAGCGTGTGGAACTGCAGTGGATCGTCGGGTTGATCGGCGGCGTCGGCGGGACCGTCACGCTGCTGTCGTACGGCTACTGGATTCGCGAGGAAGGCCGCAGCGGACAGGCGGGCGTTCGCAGTTGCCGGATCGACCTGGCCGTGGGATACGGGATGACCGCCCTGTTCGGCATCGGGATGGTGCTGATCGCGGCGGCCACGCCGGACCTGTCGGGCAGCGGAGCCGGTCTGCTGATCAAGCTGGCGGATCAACTGGAGGCGCAGGTCGGGGTCGGCATGCGCTGGCTGTTCCTCATCGGCGGGTGGGGCGCGATCTTCTCGAGCATGCTGGGCGTCTGGCAGGGCATCCCCTACCTGTTCGCCGACCTGGTGACCCGCCGACAGGGCGCCGCGGACGAACCGGACGCCGCGGCGCTGACGCGCTCGGGCGCCTACCGCTGGTACGTGCTGTACCTGGCATTCCCGCCGATGGTGCTGCTCTGGTACAAGCTGGTGCACGTGCAGTTGGCCTACGCGATCATCGGGGCGCTGTTCCTGCCGCTGCTGGCGGCCACGCTGCTGGTGCTGAACAACAGCCGGGCCCTGCCGGAGGCCTACCGCAGTCGCTGGGGCAGCAATGCCCTGCTGGCCGTCACGCTAGCGTTCTTCGCCTGGGTCGGATGGCTGCAGATCAACAAGCAGGTCGGGAAACTCCGCGAGCGCGGCCAGGACGTCGTCCACCACGCCGAACATGCGGGCCAGGCCGCCGTGCGTGCGGGCGGCGATGTGCGGGGTCACGATGCAGTCTTCGCGCAGCAGCAGCGGATGCCCGACGGGTAGCGGTTCCGGCGCGGTGACGTCGAGGGCGGCACCGCCGAGGTGGCCACGCTCGAGCGCCGCGACCAGATCGGACGTCACGATGATCTCGCCGCGAGCGGTGTTGATCAGGCGACTGCCGGAGCGGCAGCGGGCCAGCGTGGCCGCGTCGAACCAGCCGCGGGTCACCTCGGTCAGGGGCGTGTGCAGCGTCAGCAGGTCGGACTCGGCCAGCAGCGTTTCGAACGCCACGGGTCGGCATCCGGCGGGCGCTTCGGCGATCGTGCGGATGTCGTGAAAGAGCACGCGGGCGCCAAGCCCGGACGCGCAGGCGCGCCCGACGCGACTGCCGATCCGGCCGAATCCCAGTACACCGACGGTCAGGCTGCCGAGTTCATCACCGTGCGGGTGGGCCCGCGCGGCACGAAACGCGCCGGCCCGGTAGCGGGCGGCGAGGCGCGGGATCGGGCGGAGCAGTTGCAGCATCAGGGCCAGGGTCAGTTCCGCGACGGCGGCGCTCGCGGCGGCCGGGGTGCTGAGGACGCGGACGCCGGCGGCCGCCGTGGCCTGCAGGTCGACCCGGTCGAGCCCGACGCCGGCGACGCCGATCACGCGAAGCCGCGGGGCGGCGGCCAGCAGGTCGCCATCGATCGTGACATGGGTGCGGGCGACCAGGGCGTCACAGCCGGGCAGCGCGGCCCGCAGTCCGGCCGGGGTCGCATCGTCGGGGCGGCGGACGTCGGCGCAGTCTGCGAGGCGCGCTTCGGCGGCGGCATCGAGCGGGTGCGAGAGCAGGATGACCGGGCGGCGGCTCACGCGCCGGCCTGCCGGGTGGCGCGGCGGAGTTGTCCGCAGGCGGCGGCGACGTCGCGGCCGCGGGAGGTGCGGATGTGGGCGTTGACGCCGCGGGCGCGGAGCTGTTTCTGGAAGGCGAACGAGGCGTTGCTGCCGGGTCGTTCGTAAGGCAGTCCGCTGACGGGGTTGTAGCGGAGCAGGTTGACGTTGGCCCGCAGGTTGCGGGCGATGGTGGCGAGGCCTTCGGCATCCTGGCTGGTCATGTTGACGCCGGCGAGCAGGACGTACTCGAGGGTGATTTCGCGTCCGGTGGTGCGGAAGTAGTGCTGGCAGGCGTCGAGCAGTTCGGCGATACGGACGCCGCGTCCCCAGGGGATCAGTTCGGTCCGCAGGTCGTCGCGGACGGCGTGCAGGCTGAGGGCGAGGTTGAACTGCAGGGCTTCGCCGGCGAGGGCACGGATCTGCTTGGGCAAACCGACGGTGCTGACGGTGATCCGGCGGGCGCCGATGTGCAGGCCCCACTCGGCGTTGAGGATGCGGAGCGCGGCGATCAGGTTGCGGTAGTTGGCGAGCGGTTCGCCCATGCCCATCATGACGACGTTGGTCAGGCGGGCGTCGGGGCCCTGCTCGCGGCGGATCAGGTCGCGGACGTGCAGGGCCTGTTCGACGATTTCGCCGGCCCCGAGGTTGCGTTCGAGGCCGTCGGTGCCGCTGGCGCAGAAACGGCAGCCGACCGGGCAGCCGACCTGCGACGAGATGCAGACGGTGTTGCGCTGTCCGCTGGGGATCCAGACGGTTTCGACCAGGGCCCGGTCGCGCCCGCGAAGCAGGAGCTTGCGGGTGCCGTCATCGGAGGTTCGTTCGGCCTCGATCTCGAGGGCGGCGATCCGGCAGGTGTGCTGGAGTTCGGCCCGCAGGTCGCGCGAGAGGTTGGTCATCTGTTCGAACCGGGCGACGCGCTGCTCGTAGAGCCAGTGCAGGATCTGGCGGGCCCGGTAGGCGGGCTGGCCGCGGTCGGCGAGCCAGGCCTGCAGTTCGTCCGGCTGAAGTCCGAGCAGGTGGAGGCGCTGCGGCGCGTTCGGATCGGGTTGCGGGAGCGGGATACCGGCGTCGGGCTGCATGCACGTTTCCTGCCGCACTGCTGGCGTTGAAGGCCGAAATTATGATTGTAGCAAAACGGGAGGTCGACCGATACGGCGGGTTTCGCGCGGCGGTCCGGGTCGCTTGCGACCGGTTGGCGCGGGGCGTATGCTGAGTTTCGAGCCGAGGCGCGTCGGGCAGCAGCGGTTGCCGCGACGCATCCGTCCGCCCACCGCGGCCGGGCCGCCCGAGGACATCGACGATCCGCCAGGGTCGCGCAAACGGAGGTTCCCGACGATGGCAAAAGACTGGTACGGCAGCGAGAACTACGATCCGGATCCGAACCTGAAGATCTGGCTGGACGGGAAAATCGTTCCGGTTGGTGAAGCGAAGGTGAGCGTCTTCGACCACGGCCTGCTGTATGGCGATGGCATTTTCGAGGGCATCCGGACGTACAACGGTCGCGTGTTCGAACGGGAACTGCACCTGCAGCGGTTCTTCCACTCGGCCAAGGGCCTGCGGTTGAACCTGCCCTACACGATGGAGGAGATCAGCACCGCACTGGACGAGGCCCTCGAGGCCAACGGGCTGTTCGATCCGAACAAGGACGCCTACATCCGCCTGCTGGCGACGCGGGGCGTCGGCGTGCTCGGAATCTCGCCGCTGCGGACCTGGAAGCCGCAGGTGATCGTGATCGCGGCGACCATCAGCATGTACCCCGACGAAATGTACGAGAAGGGCATGCCGGTGATCATCAGTTCGGTCACGCGAAACCACCCGAACGCGATGCCGCCGCGGATCAAGTCGCTGAACTACCTGAACAACATCCTGGCCAAGCTCGAAGCGCACGACGCCGGTGTCGGCGAGGCGATCATGCTGAACCACCTCGGCTACGTCGCCGAGGCGACCGGCGACAACATCTTCATCGTTCGCAGCGGGCAACTGCAGACCACGCCGACGCACGCCGGGATCCTCGAAGGCATCACGCGGAACACGGTCATCCGGATCGCGCGCGAGGCCGGCATCGAAGTCGCCGAAAAGAGCCTGGAACGAATGGACCTGTACTCGGCCGACGAGATGTTCCTGACCGGAACCGGGGCCCAGGTGATCCCGGTGACCTCGATCGACAAGCGCGAGGTCGGCAACGGAACCGTCGGCCCGATCACCCGCACGGTGATGAAGGCCTACAACGAACTCGTCCGCTCGGCCCCGACCGAGAAGAGCGCCGCCGAACGCGGCCTGACGGGACTGGCGAAGTAACGACGCCGGAACGACGGCACCGAAAATGCGAAAGAGCGCGGCGGCCCGACGGCCCGCGCTCTTTCGCTTTTTCTTTTTGACGCGCGCGTTTCGGAACACGGCGGCGAATGTTCAGCGCGCCAGGGCGCTGCGGGTGCGGACCGGTCGGATCGTGACGCCCCCCTGCCCCGCGGATCAGTCGACGGCGTGCCCGCGGGATTCCGACGCGACCGCTTCGGCGCTCTCGCCGGCCATTTGTCGCAGTTCGTCAAGCTGCTGCCCGTTCCCGACGGCCAGCAGGAGATCGCCGCTTCGCATGCGGGTTTCCGGCACCGCGCTTTCCAGGCGGCCGTCGCTGCGGCGGACGGCGATCACGGTCGTGCCGGTGCGTTCGCGGATGCCGGCCTCGTGCAGGCGTTTCCCGTCGAGCGGCGAGCCGGGCGCGACGACCGCTTCCTCGAGCTTGAGTTCGATCGTGTCGCTCTTCTGCACGACGTCGAAGAACTCGACCACGCCCGGGCGGAGCGCCAGTTGCGCGATGCGGCGTCCCGCGAGCCCGTACGGCCAGAGAATGCGATCGGCGCCGGCCTGCTTGAGTTTCTTCTCGCTGACCTGCCGGTTGATTCGCGAAACGATGTAGAGGTCGGGGTTCAGCCCGCGGGCCGTCAGGGTGACCATCAGGTTCGACGCGTCATCGTCGACCACCGTCACCAGGGCCCGGGCGCGGTCGACGCCGGCCTTGGCCAGGATCCCGTCCTCTTCGGCGTCGCCCTCGAGCGTGGCCGCCCCGGTCTTGTGCGCCAGTTCGATCTTCTCGCGATCGCGCTCGACAACGACCACCGGCGTGCCTTCCTTGAGCAGTGCGGCCACGACCTCGGCTCCCATTCGTCCGTATCCGCAGACGATCACGTGGGAGTTGATTGACTCGATCCGTTTTTCCATGGCCCGTCTCTCCAGGCGGCCGAACAGTTGTCCGGCGATCAGCAGGTTGTGCACGGTGGAAATCAGGTAGGTGAACGACCCGACCCCGGTCAGGATCAGCACGATCGTGAAGAGCTTGCCGATGTGGTCCAGTTCGTAGACCTCGCGGTACCCGACCGTGCTGATCGTGATGACCGACATGTACATGGCATCGAGCAGCGTCCAGTCGAGCATGATCGCGTACCCGATCGTGCCGACCGCGATCACCGACAGGAAACCGAGGGCGGCCATCAGGACGCGCATCTGGAGCAGGCTCAGGCGTGAGCGGCGCACTTAGTTCCTCCCGCCGGTCCGGCCCGGCGGACGGGGGTCACGGCAGTCCATCGAGAATCTCGCTCGCTTTGCGGGCCTGGATCGTGCCGGCGGCGGTGCTGACGATCTCGCGGAGCAGTTCCTTCGCCGCGCTGCGCTGCCCGGTCCGCAGCATCAGGCGGGCCCGCCGCAGCTTGGCTTCGGCCTCGGGGTCGTCCCGCTCGGTCTGCCCCGCGCCGGCCGCGGGTGCCGGCGGGGCGCTCGGCGTCGCGGTGCGAACGGTCGGACGACTGCCGTCACGGGCGGTCGGCAGGACACGCGGAACGGTGTCGGACGCTTCCGCCGCCGCGGCGCGGACGGCGTAGGAGACGGCCGGATCGTCGGGATCGCCGATGGCCCGCACGTAGCCGTACGAATCGACGACCACCAGCCAGCCCGGGCGCGGCACGTGGAACGCCTCGTCGGTCAGCGGCGCCTTGACCGCGGCGCCCTCGTACCGCTGCGGCCAGGTGTAGCCGCGGTCGCGGGCAAAGGCGACCGCCTGCTCGTACGCGTCCTCGGGGTCGGCGTTGATGCCGATCATCTGCACGTTCCGCTGCTCGGCCATGCGGGCGGCGAAGCGGGCCAGGTCCTCGGGCGCCTGTTCGGCGGCTTCGGCCCGGCGCCAGAAGTGCAGGACCAGGCAGCCTGCTCCGGGACGGGCGGGGTTGTACTCGGCCAGGTCGCTGGTCCGAATGCGGACGTCCGGTGCTTCCTGCCCGATCTGCCGGGCTGCGCGGCGTGGTCGCGAGAGGCTCCGGCGGGCCGCGCG
Organism: Phycisphaerae bacterium; assembly: GCA_030428945.1. Taxonomy (GTDB): domain Bacteria; phylum Planctomycetota; class Phycisphaerae; order UBA1845; family Fen-1342; genus JAUIEC01. The sequence goes on from JAUIEC010000004.1 coordinate 312,855, forward strand.
GTCAAGCTGCCGGCTGAGGTCGCGGAGGGTCTGCTCAGCGAGCGGGGCGTCGCCGTTGGCGCTGGCGACCAGGTACCCGAGGCGCTGCGTTGCGGCCTCGTCCGGGAACTTCGCGGCCAGCGCGTCCCAGGCGACCCGGGCGCCGGCGGCATGGCCGCGTCCGAGCGCGCTGAACAGGTGCAGGGTCAGCAGGTGCCGGCGGTCGGCGTCGGGCAGGTCGTCGGGGTTCAGCTTCCAGATCTCGAGACTGCGCTGCAGGCGCTCGGCGGCCTCGGCCTCGAGCACATAGCCATCCGCCAGGCACTCCTGGTAGCGCTGCTTCATTTCGGTCATCACGGCCGGTTGCGCGAGCGCGGCCGCCGGCAGCAGCGCGATCAGCGTGAACAACAGCGGGCCCTGGCGTGTCATGGCTGCTTCTCCGTATCGCTCTCCGGGCCTGGTGCCCGGAATTCCAGTCTGGCCTGGTCGGCGTACCAGTGCAGTTGCGAAGCGACCCCGATCAGGACGTCGAGTTCGCGGACGCTCATTTCGACCCGCCCGAAGATCCGCCGCAGGGCGAAACGCAGGTGCTCGGAAGTCTGCTGGCGGCTGAAGAACCCGATGCGATCGAGGGCATCGAAGAGTTTCTCGTACAGGACGCGTTTCTGCTCGTCGCGGGCCGGATCGGGTGGCCCGTCGGACACGGTCGGACCCCGGGATGCGCCGTGCAGGTCGTAGCAGACCACCAGCACCGCGGCGGCCAGGTTCAGCACCGGGTAGCTTCCGGCGGCTTCGATTTCCAGGACCCGGTCGAAACAGAGTACCTCATGCTTGAGCAATCCGCGATCTTCCGGGCCGAACGCGATCGCGACCGGCCCGCCGGCCGCCACCTGCGTGACGCGGCGGGCGGCGGCCCGGGAGGACTCGGCCGCCTGGTCGCGCTGGGCGCCCTTCTTGCCCGTCGCGGCGTAGGTCAGCACGCAGCCGTCGAGGGCCTCCTCGATGGTCGGCACGATGCGGGCCCGGGTCAGCAGGTGCTTGCCGCGCATCGCGAAGGCCCGGGCCTGTTCATCGGCCGGATCGCAATCGGGGGCCACCAGGACCAGTTGCGAGAGTCCCATGTTGGCCATCGCCCGGCAGGCGGCGCCGAGGTTGAGCGGTCCCTGGGTGCGGACGAGCACGATGCGAACCTGATCCAGCGAGGCAGCGGACACCGCCGGTTCCTCTACAGCGGGCGTTTGCGGGCGGCCCCGGGCGAGCGTGGCAGCCTGCGCGAGAGAGGCCCGGTCTTCTGGTAGACGACGACGACCCGCTCGCCGTGCGGATCGGGCAGGCTGTACTCGGAATAGCCGATGCTCTCGAGCGAGCAGACGCGGGCCGCCTGGGTGGCCTGGTCGACTTCGCCGCGGGCCCCGTCGACGCTCTTCATGAACAGGCACTGCCCGCCGACGGCGACGAAGCCGGCCGCGTACTCGCACAGGAACGGCAGCGCGCCGAGGGCCCGCGAGACGACGACGTCAAACCGCTCGCGCAGTTCCGGTTCGTGCCCGCGCGTTTCGGCCCGGCCCCACACGGCGGTGACGTTCGGGAGTTCCAGGCTGGCGATGATCCGTTCGGCGGCGGCAACCTTCTTGCGGGTCGCGTCGAGCAGCGTGACCTGGACGTCCGGCATGGCGATCGCGAGCGGGATGCCGGGGATGCCGGGCCCGCTGCCGAGATCCAGGATCGTCCGGGGTCGTGGTTCGGCCTGCAGCAGGGGCAGCAGGCCGAGGCTGTCGCAGATGTGCAGCGGCCAGGCCCGTTCGAGTGTGCGGATCGCGGTCAGGTTGACCTTGCTGTTCTCTTCGAGCAGCACGGTCAGGAACCGTTCGAGCCGCGCGTGGACGTCGGGCGGGACGGCGAATCCGGCGGTGGCCAGCGCGGTGTTGTCCATCGTCAGAGCGCCTCGCGAGTCACGGTCACATCGAGCCAGTGCAGTGCATCGGTCACGCGCAGTTCCATCGCGCAGGCGGCCGGCAGAACGGCGACGTCGCCGGCCCGCAGCGGGCAGGCGTCGAGCGTGGCCGCGCCCGACAGCACGATCCAGACCCGCATGTGCCCGGAATGCACCTGGTAGCGGCTGCCCACGCCCGCGGTGCATTGATCAAACTGGAAACGCGGGCAGGTCGTAATGCGATCCGCCTGCCAGGGCGAGGTGGCCGTGCGGCGAAGCTGCACGATGCTCTCTTCCGGCACGTCGTAGCGAATGTTGGCGAGGCCCTGCTCGATGTGCAGTTCGCGCGGGCGGCCGTCGAGCCCGACGCGGTCCCAGTCGTACAGGCGATAGGTCACGTCGGACGGAGTCTGCACTTCGGCGACGACGATGCCGCCGCCGAGCGCGTGCGGCGTGCCGCTGGGCAGATAGAAGCAGTCGCCGGCGGTGACGGCGCGGGCCCGGAGGAGGCCGGCCATCGCGGGCGTGTTGGCGGCGGCGGCCAGATCGTCGGGGCCGACGCCTTCGTTGAGGCCGATGTACATTTCGGCCCCGGGGTCGGCGTGCAGGACGTACCAGGCTTCGTGCTTGATGCCCGGCGCCCAGGCGGCGCTGTCGTCGCCGGCGGGTTTCGGATGCACCTGCAGGCTCAGGTTCTCGCGGGCGTCGAGGAACTTGATCAGCAGCGGGAAGCGCCCGTCGGCGAGCGCGGCCGTGCCGAGCAGATCGGGTCCCCATTGCGACACCAGGTCCGCGAGGGTGACGCCTTCGAGCGGGCCGGCGGCGACGACGGACTCGTGGCCGGGCAGGCTGACCGCTTCCCAGGACTCGCCGATCGGATCGGACCCGGGCAGCGGCTTGCCGAAGAGTTCCGCCAGGCGGCGGCCGCCCCACGGCTTCGGTTTGAAGAGCGGGCGGAGGACGACCGGTTGCGGCGGCAGGCTGGCCATCAGGGGCGCTCCACGGATGCGGTGTTGCGAGGGAAGGTCAGCCAGGGGGCGAGTTTCTCGACGGTGCGCGGCCCGATGCGCGGCACGTCGTCGAGATCGGTCGGGCTGCGGAACGGGGCTCGAACACGGTGCCGGACGATGTAGCCGGCCAGTGTCGGTCCGACGCCGGGGAGGAGCATCAGTTCGGCCCGCGCGGCGGCGTTGGGGTTGATGCGATGCGCGGGCAGCGGTGTGGCGGCGGCGGTCGTTGGTTGCAGGCTGACGGCGAAGGTGGCGACGAGCAGCGCGGCGGCACCGGCGAGGGTCATGCGTTCGAGCGGTCCCGGAGCGCGACCCGCGGCGGGGGCTGAGGGCATCGGCTAACCCTCGCGCAACTCGGTGCGAAGGCTGTGGAGGGCCTGCAGGGTCGGGGTCGGTTTCTGGTCGTCGCGGAGCACGCCGCCGCCGGGAATGCCGACGGCGCCGGCGTCGGTCAGTCCGTAGGCGCAGACGCTGTCGACGTAGGGCTTGGACAGCGCCACGCGGGTGAAGTCGGTCAGCCAGGTCGCCTGGGTGGCTTCGTTCCAGGGGTCGGCCAGTTCGCCGCGCGGGCCGCGCTGCGTCGGTGCGCCGACGGCGGTCACCTGCAGCGGCTTGCCGAAGTTGGCCAGGCGGTCGATCAGGGCGCTGATCTGCAGGTGATCGCGCAGGTGGAAGCCGTCGCTGTCGATGCCGAACAGGAACTGCAGGCCGAGCGCGTCGAAGGGGATCCCGCTCTGGACCGCCATTTCGGCGTAGTAGAGCGGTGGGACGGTCGCGGTGTTGCTGGCGTAGTACTCGCCCCACGGCTGGACGATGTCGAGGACGACCTGGGCCCGCGGGTCGGTCTGCTTGGTGACCGTCGCGGCCATGCGGGTCAGGTCCATGATCTGTTCGAGCGTGAACGGGAAGACGCCGTCGGCGTGCAGTCCGCTGGCGACGACCCAGGTCGAGACGCGTCCGGCGTAGCGCTGGACGGTGCGCTGGATGTGTTCGCGGGCGAACTCGGCGATGGCTTCGTAGTCGTTTTCCCAGATGTACAGCCAGTCCGGGACGAAACGAACGCCGAAGTTCAGCAGCGGGCCACCGCGGAGGGTCAGGCCGGCCTTGCTGCACGACTTGACGATTCGGTCGGTCAGGTCGTAGCTGATTTCCTTTTCCTTCGGATGGATGTCACGCCAGACGAAGGGAACGCGGACGAAGTCGAACACCTCGGTCGCGCCGGCTCGGATTTCGAAGCCCTTCAGGTCGGCCGGCAGGGCCGCCCCGAGGAACCCGCGTGAAAAGCCGCCGGCGCTGCGTCGCCGGCCGAGGAAGACGGCGGCGTGAAAGCGGGTCATCAGGTCGGAAGCGCGACAGGCGATCGCCAGGGCTTCCTGGGCGATGCGGGCGACCTCGGCCGGATCATCCTGGGCCTGCAGGGCGGCGACGAACCGGTCGCGGGCCTGGTCGACCAGGGCGGCGGTGTCTTCCATCCCGGGATAGTCGAACAGGCCCCACTCTTCACACTTGGCCGAGATCCGCAGCAGGCGGCTGCGGACGAACTCGAGGTGCAGGTTGTACGGTTCGTCGCGCTGCAGCAGGCGGGTGGTGTCGAGTTGCACGCACCCGACACCTTCGACCGGCCAGAGAGCGGCCAGTCCGATCGGATCGCTGGTGCGGGTCTGGCAGGTGATCGAGCCGTCTTCGACGCGGATTTCGCCTCGGACGGGGACTCCGTCGACGCCGACGAGATACGCGCCCGCGACCTCGAAAGGACCGTTCGGGAGTGCCTCCGCGAAATATGCAAAACTGAGCAAGGCGAGCGACCTCTCCGCGAACTTCCCGGCCTGCAAACCGGTAGTTTAGCTCAGGCCCACAGGCCGGACAACATCGGCCCGCGCCGCTTTGCCGGCACGGCGCGAATCGCTATCCTTCGCGAAATCCCCCGGAAGGAGTGACGCGATGCGACTGGTCCGCTTTCAACAGGACGACGGCCCGCCGCGGGACGGCGTGCTGGACGAGAACGGGCAGGTCCGTCCGCTGCCCGGCGGCCCGTTCGGCGCCTGGGAACCGGAGGGCGCGGTGGTTCACGAGCCGCGACTGCTGGCGCCGCTGGCCCCCCCGAACATCTTCGCGATCGGGCGCAATTACGCCGCGCACGCCTCGGAGCTCGGCAACGAGGCGCCGGCCATCCCGCTGGTCTTTCAGAAGCCGACCACGACGGTGATCGGGCCCGGGGCGGCGATCGAACTGCCGGCCGGCGCACCGGAGCAGGTCGACTACGAGGCGGAACTGGCCGTGGTGATCGGGCGGACCGCGCGACGGGTCTCCGCGGCCGAGGCGGACGAGTACGTCCTGGGCTACACCTGCGCGAACGACATCACGGCCCGGGACTGCCAGCGGAACGAGAAGCAGTGGACGCGTGGCAAGGGGTTCGACACGTTCTGTCCGCTGGGTCCGTGGATCGTGCCGGCCGCTTCGGTGGATGCGGGCAACCTGCGGGTGGTCAGCCGGCTGAACGGTGCCGGGATGCAGGACGGGAACACGGGGCAGATGATCCACAGCGTTCCGGCGCTGGTGAGTTACCTGTCGCACCAGTTCACGCTGCTGCCGGGGACGCTGATCCTGACGGGTACGCCGGCCGGCGTCGGATCGGGTCGGACGCCGCCGGTGTTCCTGTCGGCGGGCGACCGGATCGAGGTCGAGATCGAGGGGATCGGGACGCTCGCGAATCCCGTGGTCGGCGGGGTTTAGGGCACCCGGGGGGCTGGCACGGGAGCCCGCGGGCGGTTACTCTCTGGATGAGAAGGAAGATCTTTTTCGGAGTTGCGGGCAACGTCCTGGGGGGCGGCGCCGGCTCCATTCCCCAGGCATCGTCGGCGTCCTCGCGCGGCAGGGCTGCCAGTTCGGTGCACCGAGACCACACACGATGAGCAGCGAGAAGGCCCCCGGCGGGGCCGGCAGCACGGAATTGGCCGAAGGCGTCCTCGAGATCCAGGAGGATCGCAAGGCTTACCTGCGGAGCATGAAGCGTCACCTGGTCCCGCGAAGCGAGGATCCCGAGGTGCCGCGTGACCTGATCGCCAAGTTCGGGCTGCGGGGCGGCGAGCTGCTGCTGGGCCCGCAGAAGCCGGGCGGCGGCGGCGGTGGCGGCGGCGGCGGCAACAACCGGCGTCGTCGCGGTGGGCGCGGGCAGAATCAGCGGAACCAGCGCAAGCAGCATTCCGGGCAGCGGACGATGCGGCTCGCGGACGTGGTCGAGGTCAACGGCGTGCCGATCGACGAATGGCAGGCGCCGGCTCCGCTGCAGGACACGATCGCGATCGACCCCGATCAGCGGATCCGGTTCGACACGCCGGGTGGTCCGCCGTCGATGAAGATCGTCGAGCTGTTCACGCCGGTCGGTTTCGGGCAGCGGGCGCTGATCGTCGCGCCGCCGCGGACCGGCAAGACCACCCTGCTGCAGCAGATGGCTCACGGGATCACCACCAATCATCCCGATGTCTACATGATCGTCCTGCTGATCGACGAACGGCCGGAAGAGGTGACCGACATTCGCCGCAGCGTGCACGGCGAGGTGATCGCCTCGAGCAACGACCTGGACGTCGAGTCGCACGTGCGGGTCGCGCGGCTGACGATCGAACGGGCCCGGCGGCTGACCGAGTCGGGGCACCAGATCGTGATCCTGCTGGACTCGATCACGCGGCTGGGTCGGGCGTTCAACAACTACGTCAAGGGCAGCGGTCGGACGATGACCGGCGGGCTGGACATCAAGGCCCTGCAGGAACCGAAGCAGGTCTTCGGCGCGGCGCGGAACATCGAGGGCGGCGGCTCGCTGACGATCATCGCGACGGCCCTGGTCGACACCGGCAGCCGGGCGGACGAGTTCATCTTCCAGGAGTTCAAGGGCACCGGGAACATGGAACTGGTGCTGAACCGGGAACTGGCGGACTACCGCATCTGGCCGGCGATCGACCTGCAGCAGTCGGGGACGCGAAAGGAAGAGAAACTGCTGACCGAGGACGAGCTGACCAAATCGCACATGCTGCGGCGGCAGTTGCTGAACATGCCGATGAACAAGCAGATCCCGTCGCTGGTCGAGAAGATGGAACGCCACAAGACGCTGGCGGAATTCCTCGGCAGTCTGCGGTCCTGAGGCCATGCTGGGAATCGTCTCGGACACGCACGGGCAGCATGCCCGGCTGGCGCGGGCCCTGCGACTGCTGCGCGCGGCGGGCGCGACGCGGTTCGTCCACTGCGGCGACGTCGGCGGCCCGGCGGTGCTGGACGAGATGGCCCCCTACGCGGCGACGTTCGTCTGGGGCAACACCGACCTGCACGATGCCAGCCTGGTGCGGTACGCGCGGGGGCTGGGGCTGACCTGCCCCGACGAGCCGCCGGCCCGGCTGACGATCGGCGGGCGCCGCTGCCTGCTCTACCACGGACACGAACGCGATTTCGGACGACTGCTGCGACTGGCCGAGGATGACCCGCGGCTGTTCGCCAGCGAGTGTGACGCGGCCTACGTCTTCAGCGGCCACACGCACGAGGCGAGCGATCGCCGCCTGGGCGGCGTGCGGCTGATCAACCCCGGGGCCCTGCACCGGGCGCGAACGTACACCGTCGCGCTGCTCGATCCCGCAACGGACACGCTGTCGCACTGGGCGGTTCCGGATTCCGAGCACGGCGATTTGCAGCCCTATTCCGCAGTAAGCAAGTGACCAAGTAAGCACGTGAGCATGGGAGCCTGCGGACGCGGCGCCCTTCCGTGCCACCTGCCACCTGCCACCTGTTCCCTGTTCCCTGTCCCTGTTCCCTTCCCGAACCGTCGTGGTGGATCAAGCGCATTTCGGCGGATTGCGGCGAGAACTTTTTTGTCAAGGTCTTTTGCCGATGTGCGCGTTCGATGTGGAATCGAATCCGGCAGGAAAACTCCCGGAACGCGTTGTATACTATGGGTGTTGCTGAGCAACAAACGGTCGTAACGTCTGTGCTGTTCGCTACGGGGGCATCGTTTTGCCTGAACCGTAAGCGCTGAAACCCGGGAGACCCAGCGGCTCGTCATTCCGTCGGAGGCGCCTTCGAGCGTTGGGGCGGAACCGACGCAGGTCACCCACCTTTACGGTCTCGGTTTCAGAGCAAACCCGCCCTCAACGGCAGAGGCGGATGTTACTGCCACCTGCAGCGGGCACGATTCCACGTGGATCGGGCCCGCTGTTTTTTTCGGGCATCCTGCCTCGGAACGACCCGGTCCGGCCGTTCCGGCCGGGGGCCCGCGTCTCACGCTCGGGGAGAAACATGCGATGCTGCGACGAGCACTGGTCCTGGCGGCGGCCGGTCTGCTGGGCTGCGGCCTGGCGGCGGCACAGCCTGCGCGGTCGGGGCACCTCGTGACCGGCCGGGCGTTTCCGCACCTCTCGTTTCCGGATCTGCAGACGGGCGAGCTGCGGTCGCTGTCGGCCTGGCGCGGCAAGCGGGTGGTGCTGCACGTCTTCGCTTCGTGGTGAGCGGGCTGCCGCAAACAGGTGCCCGGGTGGCACCGCAGCCTGCGAGAAGACCGCGCTCTGCAGCAGCGCGACGACTGGGTCGAGGTCGGCATCATCCAGGAGCAGCACCCCCACCGCTGCCGACTGTTCATGCAGTGGCAGCGGCTTGATTTCCCGGTGCTGGTCGATGCCTGGAACCTGCTCGGCGTGCAGGTCGTTCCGCTGACCATCGGAATCGACGAACACGGGATCGTCCGCGAAACGCTGCGCTCCCCGGCCGCGGTGGCCGCCTTTCTCGATCGGACCTACCCCGGCGTGCCGGCGGATCCGGCGGCCGCCCCGCTGGTCGGGACGATCGTGCGGCAGGAACTGGAGACGGGTCCGGCGGCGACCCGGCCGGACCGGCTCGTCGCGCAGTTGTCCAGCGTCGTTCGCCATTACCCGCGGAACGCGGGCGGGCACTTCGCCCTCGGGGTCGCGCTGCGGCAACGGTGTGAATCCGAGCGGCGGCAACCGGGCGATTTCCAGGCGGCGGTCGCGGCCTGGCAGGCGGCCCTGGATCTGAACCCGAACCAGTACATCTGGCGGCGACGGATTCAGCAGTACGGGCCGAAACTGTCGAAGCCGTACGCGTTCTACGACTGGGTGCCGCAGGCGATCCGCGAGGTCCGGGCCCGAGGCGAAGTGCCGGTTGAACCCGTCGTGCCGCTGACGGAGTCGGAGCGGGCCGAACGAACGGCCTTCGCCCCGCTCAGCGTGCTGGTCGCGCCCGATCCGGACGGGCGGGTGACGCCGGACGAGCGGCCGCTGGTGCGGATCGAGGCGACGGTGGTGCCGGCGACGGTCCCGGCCGGCGGGCATGGCCGGCTGCACCTGGCGCTGCGTCCGGACGGGAAGGCCGGCGGGCACTGGAACAACGAGGCGGGCCCGACGCGGATCTGGCTCGAAGCGCCGCCGAGCTGGGAAGTCGAACGCCCGCTCAGCGATCTGCCGGTCGCTGCCGGCCGGGCGGTCAGCGACGAGTTACGCCAGACGGACGTCGAGTTCCGCGTCCCCGAAGGGACCGCGGCGGGCGGCTACGAGGTGAAGGGCTATGCCCTGTACTACGCATGCCGCGGCGCCGACGGGGCCTGCGTGTATCTCCGGCAGGAGATCCGGGGCCGCGTGCGCGTGACGGGCAAGGATTGAAAGCCCGACGTCATTCGTAATGGCCGCCGCGGCCGGTCGTGCTATTCTGTCGGTCTGATCAGCGTCAACCCACCGGAGGCCGCGCCATGCGGATCGTCGTGAGCACCCCCCTGCTGTGTCTGCTGCTGCTGAGTGCAACCGGCGGTCCCGTCCGGGCCTCTGTGGAGTCTGATGTGCGATCACTGAAGGGACCGGCCGACCAGGGCGTGTTTCTGCTGCTGCAGCGCGAAGAGCGGCTGGGTCGGATCGAACACGACTGGCGGGCCGACGGCAGTTATCGCGGGACGATGACGATGTCGGTCGCAGGTCAGACGCTGCGGGTCGAGACCGAACTGGACACGGACGAAGACGGCAGTCTGCTGCGCTTCTCGCAGGAGGCGCCGACCGGCAGGGTCGTGCTGGAGATGCTGGACGGCACGCTGCGGCGGACGGTGACGCGGGGCGGGAAGGACACGCGCCTGGACATCGAACTGAAGCCGGGGACGGTCGTCTTCGAGAACTACTCGCCGGTGCTGTGGTCGCACGCGGTCCGCTGCTACGACGAGCAGGCCGGCGGGCGGCAGGAGTTTCCGCTGCTGCTGCTGCCGCAGGGCCTGGTGGAAGGCTGGCTGGAGCGGACCGGGACCGAAACACGGACGGTGGCGGGTCGCGATCTCGAACTGGTGCGGTACACCTACGGCGTGCCGGGCGTCGACGTGCACCTGTGGTGCCTGGACGGGCAACTGGTGCTGGCCGAAGTGCCGGCCCAGGCGGCGACGATGGTGCGAACCGGGTACGAGACGCTGCGGCAGCAGGCCGAGGACGACCCGCTGCTGTCGAAGGCCGAGTTCGAGGTGATCGTCGAGTCGGACACGATGGTGCCGATGCGGGACGGGGTGCGCCTGGCGACCGACATCTATCGCCCGGACGCGCCGGGGCGACACCCGGTGATCCTGATCCGCACGCCCTACCAGAAGACGATGCAGGAACTGGAGGGCCGCTACTACGCGCGGCGCGGCTACGTGGCGGCGATCCAGGACTGTCGCGGGCGGTTCTCGTCGGAAGGCGAATGGGAGCCGTTCGTCAACGAGGCCGAGGACGGCTACGACGCGGTCGAGTGGGTCGCGGCCCGGCCGTGGTCGTCGGGCAAGGTCGGAATGATCGGGGCGTCGTACCTGGGCTGGGTGCAGTGGTGGGCGGCCTCGCAGCGGCCGCCGCACCTGGTGACGATCATTCCGAACGTCGCGCCCCCGGGTCCGTTCTACAACATTCCGTACGAGTACGGGGTCTTCTTCCTGTGGGGTTCGATCTGGTGGGCGGACGTGGTCGAGAGCGAGGCGACCGCCGACCTGAGCGGCGCGGCGATGCAGAAGATCGGCGACAAGAAGTACGGCGAACTGCTCAGGCATCTGCCGGTGATCGAGCTTGACGAGAAGGTGCTGGGCCGCCGGAACCCGTACTGGCGGCGCTGGATCGAGCACAACCACCTGGACGCCTACTGGGAGTCGTCCTCGTTCCTGGACAAGCTGGAAGCGGTCCGCCTGCCGGTCTTTCACCAGTCCGGATGGTTCGACGGCGACGGGATCGGATCGAAGCTGAACTACGCGCGGATGCGGAGTCACGGACACCCGCAGCAGAAGCTGATCCTGGGGCCGTGGGGTCACACGGACCAGGCGGCGCGGATGATCGGCGACCGCGACTTCGGCGAGGCGGCGATCGTGGACCTGGACCGAGCGTACCTGCGGTGGTTCGATCACTTCCTGAAGGGCGTCGACAACGGTATCGAGCGCGAGCCGCTGGTGAGCCTGTTCGTGATGGGCGCGAACAGGTGGCTGCACGGGCCGAGCTATCCGCTGCCGCAGACGCGCTTCGAGCAATGGCACCTGGCTTCCGGCGGCAGTGCGAACACATCGAAGGGAGACGGCCTGCTGGTCCGCGGCCGACCCGGCTGTACCGCGGCCGAGGATCGTTACACCTACGACCCCGGTGACCCGACCCCCAATCCCGGCTTCCCGGCCGACGATGACGACGAGGGGGAAGCCCGGAGTGACGCGGTCCGCACGGCCGCCGAAAAGAAGGCGGAGGCCGAGGCGCACTACACGCGGGTGACCGACGAGCGGGCGGACATCCTGGTGTACACCTCGCCGGTGCTGGATGCGCCGCTGACGATCTGCGGCCCGGTTTCGGCGCGGCTCTACGCGAGCAGCAGCGCCCGGGACACGGACTGGTTCGTGCGACTGGTCGAGGTCGGCGCGGACGGCAAGGTCTTTCCGCTGGTGGAAGGCCGGCTGCGGGCGCGATTCCGCGAATCGGTCCGGGCACCGCGACTGCTGACGCCGGGCGAGGTGGTTGCCTATGACCTGGACCTGTGGCAGACCGGAATCGAGATCCCGGCCGGGTCGCGGCTGCGGGTCGAGGTCGCGTCGGCGTCGTTTCCGCTGTTTTCACGAAATCTGAACACCGGCGGGCACAACGAAATGGAGACGGATTTCGTCACGGCCGAGCAGGTGATTCATCACAGCGAGGCGTACCCCTCGCACGTGCTGCTGCCGGTGATTCCGGCCGCGGATGCCGACGACGGCGACTAAGACGAGCGGCCGGGTACGAAAGAGCCAAGCGGTGCGGCTTAGGCACAGGGAACAGGGAACAGGGAACAGGGAACAGGATGGCGCGCCGATCCGGCTGATGCCCCGCTGCTCACCCGGGACCTGCTTACCTGCTTACCTGCTTACTTGCTCACCTGCTTACTTGCTCACTTGCTCACTTGCTCACTTGGTTACTTGCTCACTTGGTTCCTTGCGGTACAACCTGCCGGGCGACGGCACTAGAATGCTTCGATGGCAGAAAACGCACCAGCAGAGCGGACGGTCTGGGATGCCGAGCGGCTGCGCGACCCGCATGCGCAGCCGGACAAGGCGGCCCGGGTTGAATCGATGTTCGACGCGATCGCGCCGACCTACGAGCGAGTCAACCGGCTCGCGAGCCTCGGGATGGATGCCCGCTGGCGACGACGGGCGATCGCGGCGGCCGGGCTGACCGGCGGCGAGATGGTGGTCGACCTGTGCTGCGGGACCGGCGACATGGTGCGGGCGTTCGCGGATGCGACGCCGGCCCCGCGGGCGGTGCTCGGGCTGGACTTCTCGGCGCAGATGCTGGCCAGCGGGCGCTACCCGGCGGCCCGCGTGCCGGTGCAGTTGTGCCGGGCCGATGCGTTGCGGCTTCCGCTGGCGGATGCCAGCGCGGACGTGATCAGTTGCGCGTTCGGGGTTCGCAACTTCCAGGACCTGCCGCATGGTCTGCGCGAGATGAAGCGGGTGCTGCGAACGGGCGGCCGGGTGGTGATCCTCGAGTTCGCCGCGCCGGAGAATCCGCTGGTCCGCTGGGGGCACAGCCTGTACTGCGACGTGCTGCTGCCTCGGCTCGGCCAGTGGCTCAGCCGCGACCGGACCGGGGCCTATCGCTACCTGCCCGAATCGATCCGCACGTTCGCCCGGCGGGGCGAGATGGTCATCGCGCTGCAGGCGGCCGGCTTCGGCGACGTGCGGACGTTCGCGATGAATCTCGGTAGCGTGATCGTCTACCGCGGCGTAGCCTGAGAGAGGAAACCAGCGTTCGCGCGGCCACGGGTTCCCCGGTCGCGTCCGTTGCCACGCCTGGCAGGTCCTGCTTTACCCGACGAGGCTGATTCATGCGGAACGTGTTGCCGGTCGTACTGTTGCTGCTGATCTCGTGGAGCGCGCGGGCGGCGCCGCCGCTGGACCTCGGCCGGGTCGATGCCGGCACGCGGGCGGACTGGGACCGGTCGGCGACGGTGACGCACCGGGTTCTGCTGGATGCGCCGCAGACGCAGCTTGTGACGATCGAGACGGTCGTGACGGACGTCACCTCGGAACTGCTGCGTTTCTCGCTGCCGACCTGGCGTCCGGGCAAGTACACGGTTCTGGACTTCGCCGGAGCGGTGCAGGACGTTTCGGTGCGGAACGAGTCCGGACGGGCACTGCCGATCCGCAAGACAAGCAAGGCGACCTGGGCGGTGGCGACGGAGGGCGCCCGGCAGGTCACGCTGCGATACACGGTCTACTGCAACGAACTGGGCGTGCGCACGCGGCACGTCGACGACTCGCACGCGTTCCTGAGCGGCAGCAGCGTGTTCATGCTGGTCGACGGTCGTCGCGCGCAGCCGCAGCGGGTCGAGATCACGATGCCGGACAACTGGCGGATCGCGGGCGGGCTGGATCGGCATCCGAGTCGACCGGACGTGCTGCTGGCCGACAGCTACGACACGCTGGTCGATGCGCCGCTGGAGCTCGGACGGCACGAGCGGTACGCCTTCACGGTCGAAGATCGTCCGCACGAGCTGATCGTCTGGGGCGCGCCGCTGCCGGATGCCGGGCAACTGGTGGCGGACCTGGAGAAGCTGGCCGCGACGCAGCACGCGTTCTGGGGGGCGGTCCCGTACGGGCGGTACGTCTGGCTGCTGCACGTCGGGACGGGTCTGCGAGGCGGAACCGAGCACCTGAACTCGACGATCATGCATGTGACGCCCGCGCGACTGGAACCGGGCAAGGAGTACCGCGGATTCCTCGGGCTTTGTTCGCACGAGTTCTTTCACACCTGGAACGTGAAACGGCTGCGTCCGGCGGGCATCAGCCCGTACGACTACCAGAGCGAGAACTACACGGACCTGCTGTGGGTCGCGGAGGGTTCGACGAGCTACTACGACCGGCTGCTGCTGGTGCGGGCCGGGCTGATGACGCCGAAGCAGTACTTCGCGCACCTGGCCGAGCGGATCAGCGGGTTCCGGGGCAACCCGGGGCGGCGGGTGCAGTCGCTGGCGATGTCGAGCTACGACGCGTGGATCAAGTTCAACCAGCCGCACGATCATTCGGGCAACGCGACGGTGTCGTTCTATCGCAAAGGCGCCCTGGTGAACCTGCTGCTGGACATGCGGATCCGGGCGGCGACGCGGAACGACCGCAGCCTCGACGACGTCTTCCGGTCGGCGTTCCACCGTTTTCCGCTGGGCGGTTCGGGGATCGACGCCGGTCGCTTCCGGGCGCTGCTCGAAGACCAGGCCGGCGGCTCGCTGCGGGATTTCTTCGCCGACTTTGTCGATGGCGTCGCCCCCCTGCCGCTGGAGGACGCCCTGCTGACGGCCGGGCTGACGCTGCGGCTGAAGGACGAGGCCGGAGACGACGACGCGACGGAGTCCGCCGGGAACGACGACGAGAATCACGACGACGAGTCGGACGATGCGCCGCTGACGCTGGGGGTGACGCTGCGGGCCGACGGCGGGCTGGCGCGGGTCACGAAAGTGTCGAGCGACGGGCCGAGTTTCGCGGCCGGTGTGCAGGTCGATGACTTGCTGGTGGCGCTCGACGGACACCGCGTGCGGGCCGGGGACCTGAAGGCGCTCCTGCGGCGATACGAAGCGGGCGCCGGCGTGACCCTGAGCCTGCTGCGTCGCGATCGGCTGCGGACGCTGGAAGTCGTTCTGGCCGAAGCGCCGCGGCATACCTACGTGATCGAGCGCGTCGACGAACCGACGGCCGCGCAGCGCCAGGTGTACGAATCCTGGCTCGGGCAGAGCTGGCCGGAGGCGCAGCCCGAGGCTGAGTGAGCCGACTCGCCTCGGGGCGCGGCTGACCTGCCTCGCCCGCAGCCCACCTTCGCGGCTTCCCGTCCGGGACCCCGCGGATTGCCACCCGTAAGAATCCTGGGAACCGGGTCAAGCGCCCCGGGTGTCCGCGCGGGGCGCGCGTCAGGGGCCGACCAGTTGGCGGAAGTCCTCGTGTTCGCGCAGCGGCGCGAAGGTCTGCG
Source organism: Phycisphaerae bacterium (assembly GCA_030428945.1). GTDB lineage: Bacteria > Planctomycetota > Phycisphaerae > UBA1845 > Fen-1342 > JAUIEC01. Next base: position 328,229 of record JAUIEC010000004.1, read on the forward strand.
AGGCGGCCAGTTGCTCGGGGGTGAACAGGTCGCGGGCGACGCCCTGCTGGAGGACGCGGACGGCCTGCCCGGGCTGATCGGCGTTCATCAGGGCGACGGCGTAGTTGATCGCGACCGGGGCCTGGTCGGGAGCCAGTCGGTAGGCGAGAGCGTAGTCGGCGACGGCCGCGGACCAGTGGGCCTCGGCCCCGTAGCGGTTGCCGCGATCGCGGAGTTGCCGGACGACCTGTTCGAGCGTCTGCGTCTCGCGGAGTGCGACGAACGGCGGGCGGACGGCGCGGATCCGGGCGATGGCGGACGGGTCCTCGGCGACCCGCGACGCGAGGGTGTTGAGTGCCTGGTAGGCGTGCACGCTGTCGGGGTCGGCGGCGTGGGCGGCCAGCAGGCGGTCGAGCAGTTCATCCGGGGTGAGGCTGGCGGTCTCGGGATCGTAGGCGAGTTCGGCGAGCGCGCGGCGGGCGTCCTGGATGCCGGCGATGCGGGCCCGGACTTCGCCGGCGGCCGGATCGGGGCGGTCGAGCCGGCAGACCTGTCCGAGAGGTGACTGCATCAGCCCGTAAAGCGCGCGACGCAGGTCGGTTCCGCGTTCGCTGAACATGTAGCGCGGCGCGGAGAACTCGAGCAGCGCGTTGTCGTCGGTGTGCAGGATCCCCTGCCCCGCCCAGGTGCGGAGCGTCTCGGTGCCGGTCACGAAGCGGCCGAGGAGTTGCTCAGGTTCGGCGAGGGCGATGCGGAAGAGGTCGGCCTGAACGTTTCCGGCGCAGCGTTCGCCGAGTGCGGAGAAGTCGGGGGTCGGCATGTCCGCGGAGGCGAGGACGAGGTAGTCGTTGTCACCCATTTCCCAGAGCGAGGTGTGCGGGAAGACCTGCTGGAGCGTGCGGACGACGGTGCGGAAGTTGTCGACCGGCATCATGTAGCCCTGCATCCAGAAGGCGAGGATGCCGTCCGTGCCCAGGTGCGCGCGACAGAGTTCAAAGTACTCGCGGGTGAACAGGTTGGCGACGCCGGCGATCCAGGGGTTGGACGGCACCGAGATGATCACGTCGTAGGTGGCATCGGTGAGCAGCAGGTGGTTGCGACCGTCGGCCCGCAGCATGCGGACGCGCGGGTCGCGGGTGGCGTTGTTGTTGTAGCTGCTGAAGTGCTGCTCGGCCGCGTCGATGACGATCGCGCTGATCTCGACACTGTCGATCCGCGTCGGGGCGACGTGTTCGGTGACGGCCCCGAGGGTCATGCCGGAGCCGAGTCCGATGACGCAGACCTGCTGCGGGTCGGGATGCAGCAGCAGCGGAAGGTGGCCGAGGACGAGCTGGGTGGTCATGTCGGGCAGGCTGGTGGATGCGTCGGTCTTGGCGTTGACGCGGAGCGAGATCAGGCCGGGGTCAACCTCGGCGCGGGTGACCGAGACGGTCATGTCGACGCCTTCCTGGTAGGAGAGCAGTTCGACGCGGTCGGCGAGTCGGCGCGGATCGAAGCCGGCGATAAAGGGGCCGGAGGACAGCACGTAGGGATCCCAGCGGCCGATGGTCAGGCCGATCGCGAGCGTGGCGACGGCGGCGACGATCGCGAGGGAGGCCCGCGGCGCGCGGGTCCGCCGGAGGAGCCAGACGCCGAGTCCGGCGTTGACGAGAGTGCCGAAGACGATCAGCGGCTGGGCGCCGAGCAGGCGGATCAGGACGAACCCGGCCAGGAACGAGCCGAGGATGGTGCCGATCGTGTTGACGCCGTAGAGGCGTCCGGTCGCGGCGCTGGCATCGTCGCCGGCCTCGGTCGCGAGGACGCGGGCGAAGAGCGGGAAGAGCAGTCCGAGCAGGAAGGTCGGGACGAAGGTGACGGCGATGACGAGCGTGAACTGGGCGGCCAGGAGCAGGTCGTAGTTCTGGGCGAATCGTTCGACCAGCCAGTACACGAGGATCGGCGCAGCGCCGGTCACCGGCAGGACCAGCGCGGCCGCGAGTCCGATGCCGGTCTGGGCCCAGCCGATGGCGGTCAGCGGCTGACGGAGGCGATCGACGAAGCGGGCGGCGACGAGGCTGCCGACGGCGAGTCCGAGGATGAAGGCGGCCAGGATGCAGGTGAACGAGTAGGTGCTGGACCCGAGGGACATGACCAGGGCGCGGGTCCAGGCGATCTGGTAGGCCATGGCGACGAAGCCGGAGGCGGCGCAGGTGACCAGGACGGCGCGTCCGGTGGCGGCGCTGCGGGCGGTGGCCGGCGCGGGGGTCGCGACGGGGACCTGTCGGCGGAGTGCGGCGAGGGCGATCAGTCCGATCAGCAGGTTGCTGGCGGCGGCGATGCGGGTGGCCTGGGCGAGTCCGAAGACGGGGATCAGGACGAAACCGCTGGCGAGGACGCCGACCATGGCGCCGAGGGTGTTGATGCCGTAGAGCAGGCCGACCGCGCGTCCGGGCGAGGATTCGGTGGCGCTGATGTAGCGGACCAGGATCGGGAGGGTGGCGCCCATCGCGGTGGTCGGCAGGACGAGCAGAACGGCGCCGACGATGAAACGGGCGGCATTCAGGAGTCCGGGTGTTTCGGCGACGAGCGGGTACAACTGGCGATAGAGCGGTTCGGCCGCGTCGAGCATGGCCGGAACGGCGAGGGCGTAGAGTCCGATGAACAGTTCGAGCAGTCCGTAGGCGAGGCCGGGGCGCCGGACGCGGCCGGCCCAGCGTCCGGCGAGATAGCTGCCGAGTCCGAGTCCGCCCATGAAGGCGACGAGGACGGTGGTGATGGCGTAGGTGGTTCCGCCGAAGACGAAGACCAGTTCGCGCGTCCAGATCAGTTCGTAGACCAGGCCGGTGGCGCCGGACGTCAGGAAGAGCAGGATCAGCAGGAGCATGGCGGGAGGCGCCTCCTCAACCGGTCAGTCGGCGTAGCGCTCGAGCAGGGCCTGGAAGCGCGGGTCGTTGCGGATGCCGGCCAGCGAGTCGTTCTCGGCGAGTTCGCGGGCGGAGACGGCCTGGTGTTCGAGGCTCCAGGCGAAGCGCTTGAGGGCCTCGTCGAAGTCCTGGGCGAAGACGGCGAACTGCCCGCGAAGGAACTGGGCGCTGGCGAGGTCGGGGTCGCGGGCAAGCAGGCCCTCGAGCAGCGCGATGGCCTGGTCGAGTCGTCCGGAGCGTGAGTAGCTGACGGCGAGGGCCTGGGCGAGTTCGGGGCTGTCGCGAAGGGCGAGCGCGGCCTCGAAGTATTCGCTGGCCATGTACCAGAGGTCGAGGCCGGCGGCCTGTTGTCCGAGGGCGGTGTTGAAGCGGGCGATCTCGGGGAGGGTCCCGCCCTGGAGAGGCGCGAGCATCGGGCCGCGATAGCCGTTGAGTTCTTCGAGGTACGGTCGCGCCTGGGGATTGTGCTGCAGGTCGGGGGCGTCGGTCTGGATGCGTTTGAGCAGCGCGTGGAAGTTGTAGCTGACGCCGATGTTGCCGGGGTCGGTGCGGTAGGCGTCGACGTAGGCCTTGAGTTGCGCGAGGACGTCTCCGCTGCGTTCGGCGGCGAGGGCCTGGTCGCGGAGTCGGCGGGCGGCGGCGGCCCGCTCGACGCGATCGCGGACGTTCCGGTGGGCCGGTGCGTCGGGATTCGAGGCGAGCAGGTCGTCGAAGGGCGAGTGCTGGCGGTCGGCCAGGGCGGCGGCGATCTCGTAGGACTCGCTGGCGAACAAGCGGGTCGGGGCCGAGAACTCGAGGCGGGCGTTGTCATCGGTGTGCAGCGGCGCATCGGCGGCCCAGGTGCGGAGGGCCTGGTCGGATGCGATGAACGCGCCGAGGAACTGTCCGGGGTGGTTGATTCCGAGACGGTGCAGGTCGGCCCGGACGCGCGGCGCGCCGAGTCGGCGGAGGACGGCGCCGAGGTCCACCTGGATGGGTTCGGCGGTGCAGACGAAGAGGTAGTCGCCGCCGGCGGTGTCCCAGACGGTCAGGTAGCCGAACGACTCTCCGAGCGTGCGGACGATCATGCGGAACTCGTCGAGTCCGGTGCTGTAGGCCTGGACCCAGCAGACGAACACGCCGCCGGCCTTGAGTCGCTGGCGGACAAGCTGAAAGTATTCGTGGGTGAACAGATTGGCGACGCCGGCGACCCACGGGTTGGACGGCTGCGAGATGATCACGTCGTACATGCGGTCGGTCAGCAGCAGGTGGTTGCGGCCGTCGGCCCGGTGGATCTCGAGGCGCGGGTCCTGCAGGGCCTGGCCGGTGTAGTCCTCGAACCAGGTGGCACCGTTGATGACTTCCTCGCTGATCTCGACGCAGTCGATCGTGGTGACGCCCGGGTGGCAGGCGAGGGCCCCGAGGGTCAGTCCGCCGCCGAGTCCGATCAGGCAGGTGTCGCCGCCGCCGGCCGCCGAGAGGATCGGGCCGAGGTGTCCGAGCATCAGCATGTTCGGCATGTCGGCCAGAGTGGTCGAGGCGTCGGTCTTTCCGTTGACGCTCATCGAGATGAACTCGGGGTTGGCGGCTTCGCGCTGGACGCAGACGGTCAGGTCGGCGCCGTCCTCGTAGTAGAGGATCTCGCGTTCGATGGCGGCGGTCTGCCGGCCGAGGAACGGGGCCGAGGTGATCAGGGCGCGATCCCAGGTTCCGAAGCCGAAGGCCAGGACGGGGATCAGCAGCAGCGCGCCGGCGGCGACGGCCGGGCGGGCGAGGGTTGCGGGGCGCAGGGCGCGGGCCTGGGTGAGCAGCCAGAGGCCGGTGACGCCGTTCAGTGCGGCGGCGAGCCAGACGGAGCCTTCGAGTCCGAACTGGCTGCGGATGAGGATGAACCCGGCGAGGAACGAGCCGACGATCGTGCCGGCGGTGTTGACGAGGTAGGCGCGTCCGGCGGCCTGGCTGGCATCGCCCTCGTGTCCGGCGATCAGCCGGGTGACGAGCGGGAAGACGCCGCCGATCAGGAAGGTCGGGACGAAGACCAGGGCGATGACCAGGGCGAACTCGGTGGCCAGCAGCAGGCCCCACTGTCCGCGGAGGCTCTCGACGAGTTCGGCGACCAGCAGCGGCACGTAGCCGAGGACCGGTACGACAATGACGGCGGCGATGGCGATCGCGATCTGGAGCCAGCCGAGGACGGCGAGCGGTTCGCGTAGCCGGTCGATGCGCCGGGCGAGCACGAGACTGCCGAGGGCGAGGCCGAGGATGAAGGCGGCCAGGATGGCGGTGAACGAGTAGGTGCTGGAGCCGATCGACATGACCAGCGCGCGGGTCCACATGATCTGGTAGACCATCGCGGCGAACCCTGAGATGGCGAAGGTCAGCAGGACGCCGCGACGCAGTTCGGGGCTGAGCAGGTCGGCGGCGCCGGTGCGGTCGGCCGGTGGCGGGCGGACGGGCAGATCAGCTTCGAGGCGGAGGACGAAGATGGCGAGGATGCCGACGGCGAGGTTGGCGGCCGCGGCGGTCCAGGTGGTGGCGACCAGTCCGATCGTGGGGATCAGGAAGAAACCGGTGGCGACGACGCCGAACACGGCACCAAGCGTGTTGATGCCGTAGAGCAGACCGACGGAGTAGCCGACGGTGGCCCCGCGGGCCGAGACGTAGCGGATCAGGATCGGCAGGGTTGCCCCCATGCAGAAGGTGGGCAGCAGCAGGCCGAGGGCGCAGAGCACGAAGCGGAGCGCGGTAAGGACGAACGGGATCTCGGCCAGGCCGGGGTAGATCGCCCGGTAGAGCGGTTCGGCCAGGCCGAGGAGAATCGGGACGAGCAGCGCATAGCCGCCGATGACGAGTTCGAGCAGTCCGTAGACGCGGCCGGGCTGTCGCATGCGTGCGGCGACGCGTCCGGCGAAGTAACTGCCGAGTCCGAGCCCGCCCATGAAGGCGACGAGGACGGTGGTGATGGCGTAGGTGGTTCCGCCGAAGACGAAGATCAGCTCGCGCGTCCAGATCAGTTCGTAGACCAGGCCGGTCGCGCCGGAGAGGAAGAAGAGAACCAGGAGCAGCGGCATGCCGGCCTCGCGGGAGACGAACCAAATGGGACGCAAGTCTTGTGAACTGCGGAGTATAGCGGAAAGGAGGGAGCGAGGGAGGAAGGGAGCCGGGGAGCGCGGAAAGAGCCCTCCCGCGGATGCGATTGAGGGGCGAAGCCCGGATCACCACGCAGCCGACCCTGTTCCCCTGCTTGCTCCCTGGCTCCCTCCCCCTCAGGCCCAGGCGGCGCCGAGGGCGGAGGCGGCGATCAGGAACGTGGCGGCGGCGATGGCGAGGACGATGAACTCCCAGGCGGCGGCGAGGGTGGCGATGATGCCGGCCGCGTGGAACAGGTTGGGGTCGGGCTGGCCGCGCCAGGTACCGAGAACGAGGGTGAGTCCGGCGAGTCCGAGGATGGTGGCGGTGGCGCGGCAGAGGAAGATGTTCTGGCGGCGTTTCTTGCGGGCTTCGCGGGCGGCGATGATCTCGGGGTCCTCGGTCTTGTGGGCGTCGACCAGGAGGCGTCCGATCTGGAAGCGGAAGCCGGTCTCGCGGGGGGCGTGGTCGACGGCGGCCGGGTCGATCCAGCCCCACCAGATGGGAGGCTCGCGGTAGACGGCCAGGGGCAGCAGCGCGACGACGAAGCCGACCAGTCCGCAGGCGAGTGCGGCTTTGAGCAGCGTGTTGGGCGGCGGCGGCGCGGGCACGGTTCGGCTCCGGGGAGAACGCGTGGAGACCCTTACGTTCATCGGCGGCGGGGGTGGGGGGAGTTTAGCGGACGGAGCCAGGGGGCAAGAAGTGGCAAGGAGGTGAGCGGGTCGCGGACGGGCTGTTTCCGGGACCGTGGCTCGGGGGGCTGTGCCGCTGCTGGTGCTTTCAGTCGGGTTTGCGGATGCCGTATTTGCGCAGTCGGTAACGGAGGTTGTCGCGGCTGATGCTGAGGGCCTGGGCGGCGCGGGTCTGGTTCCAGTCGTTTTCTTCGAGGGCTTTGACGATCATGGCTTTTTCGTAGCCTTCGAGGGCGGAGACGCCCTGCTCTTCGGGCGGGTCGTCTTCGGGGGTGCCGGCGATCTCGCGGGGGAGGACATCGGGTGCGATTTCGCCGCTGTCGCACATCAGGACGGAGCGCTCGATGACGTTGCGCATCTCGCGGATGTTGCCGGGCCAGCGGTAGGCGCAGAACAGTTCCATGGCCCGCTGCCCGACGGTGGGCCTGATCCAGCCGAGATCGGCGGCGGTCTTCTCGGCGAAGTAGTTGATCAGCAGCGGGATGTCGTCGCGGCGCTCGCGAAGCGGCGGCAACTGCACCGGGAAGACGTTCAGGCGGTAGTAGAGATCCTCGCGGAACTCGCCGTCGGCGATCGCCTTCGGCAGGTCGCGGTTGGTGGCCGCGATGATCCGGACGTCGGTGGTGATCGTGGCGTTGCCGCCGACGCGGACGAACTCGCGTTCCTGGAGAACGCGAAGCAGCTTGATCTGGGTCGAGGGGCTGACGTCGCCGATCTCGTCGAGGAAGAGCGTGCCGCCGTCGGCGAGTTCGAAACGGCCGAGCTTGGTGCTGGTGGCGCCGGTGAAGGCGCCGGCCTCGTGTCCGAACAGTTCGCTCTCGAGCAGCGTCTCGGGAAGCGCGGCGCAGTTGATGGCGATGAACGGCTTGCTGGCGCGCGGGCTGTGGTTGTGGACCCGGCGGGCGCTGAGTTCCTTGCCGGTGCCGGTCTCGCCGAGCAGCAGCACGGTCGCGTTGGTTTCGGCGACGCGATCGATCAGCTTGAGGGCGGCCTGCAGGCTGGCGCTGTTGCCGATGATCGGGTCTTCGTTGCTCGCGGCCCGGCGATGGCCCTGGTTCTCCTTCTTGAGCGACTCGTGCATCTGGGCGTTGGTGGCGCTGACGGCCGCGAGGTTGGCGAAAAGCTGCAGGACCTCGAGATCCTGGTCGCTGAAGTCCTGGCCGTTGCGCTTGTTGATCAGTTCGACGACACCGATGACCTCGTCGCGATGCGTCAGCGGCGCGGCCGCGAGGCTGCGGGTGACGAACGAGAGTTTCTCGTCGATGCCCTGGTAGAAGTCGGGGTGATTGCGGGCGTTGATCGAGAGTTCGGGTCGGCCGCTGGCGACGACGCGCCCGGCGATGCCGAGGGTGACGTCGAACTCCTGTCCGATCAGGGTCGCGGCCTGCTGTCCGACGGCGGCCCGGAAGATCAGCTTGCCGCGGCGGGCGTCGACCAGCAGGACGGAACTGGCCTCGGCCCCGAGCAGGTTGGCGGCGCAGGCGGCGATCTGCTGGAGGACCTCGTCGAGATCGAGGGTCGCGTTGATGGCGGCCGAGGCCTCGACGAGGACGGCGAGGGTGCGTTCGTCAATCGAGCCGGGCACGGAGAGGGACATCTGCTGAACTCCCGGACGGGAGCGGGCGAGCGCGGGCGCGAGGGAGCACGGCGGGTATGCCGGACCTGCTCGACCTCGGCTGCCCCGGGCTGCCTGGCCCCGTTTTTCGTATTATGCCGGTGCATCGCCGGCTGCCAAGCTGAGGCGCGGCGTCCGGGATTCCGATAAAGTAACAGACAAGGGGCACGAGGTGTGATCCGGCCCGGGTACGGAATTCTGACGAACCGGCCGCGGGCGGCTTCCGTATGAGTAGGGAACGTGGAACGCAAGGCTGATGTTGAACTGCTGCAGCGTCATCTGGCCGGTGTGCCGGGTGCCTTCGAAGAGCTGGTAAGTCGGTATACCGACGAGCTCTACGGGTTTCTGTGCCGGTTCGTCGGGAACGCGACCGCGGCCGAGGACATCATCCAGGACGCCTTCGTCCAGGTGCATGTGGCGGCGGAGAGTTTCGATCAGAGCCGGGCGTTTCGGCCGTGGCTGTACACGATTGCGGCGAACAAGGCCCGTGATTATCTGCGGGCGAAGGGTCGCCGGCAGGAGTATTCGCTCGAGGGGTCCGCGACGGCGGACGAGGACGGACCGTCCCCCGGGCAGAATCTCGAGGCTGCCGATCGTGCGGTTGCGGAAGAGGTGGATGACCGCGAACGGAATGCGGCCGTCCGCGAGATGGTGGATCAGATGCCGGAGCATCTGCGGCTGATCCTGGTACTGGGGTATTTCCAGCAGCTTCCGTACGCCCAGATTGCGGAGATCCTGGAGATTCCGGTGGGGACGGTCAAATCGCGGCTGCATTCGGCGGTCAGCCATTTCGGAAAGCTATGGAAGCAGCGTGTCGAAGCCTGAGGGGTCTGCGGCGCGCGACGGCGAGGTACGAATGTCAGACGAAATGCACATGACGGACGCCCTGCTCGACCTGCACCTGGGTCGCCTGGACGACGACGCGGCGGCGGCGCTGCGGGCCCGGATCGCGGCCGAGCCGGAACTGGCCCGGCAGGCGGAGGCGTTCGGCGGACTGGTGGCGGCCCTGGACGGCTGGAAAGCGCCGGCCGCGCCGGACGATCTGCAGGCCCGGATTCTGCAGCGGGTGTCGGAGGCGCCGGCCCTGCGGGTGCGCTCGGCGCGTGACGCGGGCGAGCGGGTCAACGAGCGTGTGATCCAGTTGCACGGTCTGCGGGACATCATCGCGGTCGCGGCAATGATCGTGCTGGCGATCGGGATCGGAGTGCCGAGCCTGCTGCACGTGCGGGAGCGCAGCCAGCGGACGCTGTGCGCGACCAACCTGGCGCAGATCGGACAGGGTCTGCAGGCGTACGCATCGATCTTCGGCAACAGCCTGCCGTTCGCGGGCTGGTCGGACCGCAACTCGTGGGGCCCGAGCAACGGACCGGACACGGAAGTGCGTCCGAACCGCCAGCATGTCTTTCCGCTGATCCGGACCGGGCACGCGAATCCGAACGCGTTCGTCTGCCCGTCTTCGAACGATGTACCGATGGTGGCCGCGACGGGCGATCAGAACACGTTCCTGGAGGCGCGGAACGTCAGCTACGCATACCAGAACATGGCCGGGTATCGGCCGCGGATGAGCCAGGACAACCCGGACCTGGTGATCCTCGGCGACGACAATCCGCTGTTCGACAACGGTCGTCCGCTGTTCGACGTGGCGGTCGACGCACTCGGTTTCCGCCGGACGGCGGAGCGCAACTCACAGGCGCACCGGGGGGCCGGTCAGAACGTGCTGATGCTCGACGGTCGCACGAAGTGGCTGACGAGCCCGCTGGTCGGCGGCGACAACATCTGGACGCTGGACCAGGTGCAGCACTACACCGGGCACGAGGGTCCCGCCGGAGCGACGGACTCGCACCTGCTGAAGTAAGTAAGCACGTAAGCAGGTAAGCAGGTAAGCAAGGTTGGGCTTTGGGGCCTGGCCTTGCTTACTTGCTTCACATGCTTGCCTGTATCCCTGTCTACTCATGGAAGACGGCGCCGATGCCGCTGCTGGCTCCTGCTCGCTTTCCTGGCACCCGTCGTTATCGTGGTGAACTCTAACGGACCCGCCCGGACGCCGGGGAATCGCCGGGAGGCGTGCGTGACCCGCAGGAACATTTCCATTGTCGCCAGGGCCATCTCGTTCTGGCTGCTGTTCGAGGGGCTGCTGTTCGGACTGCGGACGACTTCGTTCGGACTGCCCGGCTGGGCGATCGCGATCACCGTCGGCGGCGGAATGAGCCTGGTGATGGTGCTTGTCACCCGGCTCTACCTGAAGTCCGAGGAACGGCTGGAGATGTCGAGCCTGGGCATGGCCCTCTCCACCGGGTCCCTTCCCCGCCTGCTGATCAGCCTGCCCGCCGGCATGGCCTTCTTCGGTTGCCTCTACCTGGTCTACCTGGGGCTCGGGCCGGTTTCGATCGAGTGGGTCGACCAACCGGATTTCCTGAACGCGACCGTCGCCTCCTTCTTCGCCCTGCTGGCGCTCGGCACCATGGAGGAGATCGCCTTCCGCGGCTACTTCATGCGGAAACTGGACCAGGCGATCGGCGTCCGAGCCGCCATCTACGTGACCTCTGTCGCCTTCGGTCTGTACCACGGCCTGACGATCGGCAGCCTGACCGGGCCGGCGGTCTGGGGTCTGCTGTACGGCGCGCTGGCGTACTGGTCCCGCGGGCTGGCCGTCCCGATCGGCTTCCATGTCGGCGCCAACCTGACCCAGGCGCTCTTCAGTCAGAAGCAGCGCTGGGCGAGCGGGCTCTGGATGTTCGCGATTGGGGACGAGGCCCTGCTGACCGTGGATCAGATCTCGGCGGGCCTGCAAATCGTCCTGCTGCTGATTGGCGTCGTCCTCGTGGAAGTCTACGTGCGTCGTGCACGGGCGGGTAAGCAGGTAAGCACGTTAGGCAAGTGAGCAACGGTGGACCAGGTGCGGTTCCCTGCTCACTTGCCTGCCTGGTTACGCGCCTGCCGATGGAAGACGGCCCCGATGCCGCAGCCGCGCAACAGTTCGTCTTCGCGGGCGTGCATCCGCGCGTAGTCGTCGGGATCGTGGTCGTCGTAGCCGGCCAGGTGCAGGATGCCGTGGACGACGTACAGGGCGAGTTCGCGGTGGACGGCGCGGGTGCTGGCCCCCTGCCCCCCTGCCTGCCGCGCGGCGACATCGGCGCAGACGATCACCTCGCCCTCGATCCAGTTGCGATCGACATCGGTGTCGAGGTCGAACGTGATCACATCGGTCGGGCCGGCAATGTTGAGGAACCGCTGGTGGATCGTGGCCATCCGCCGGGCACCGACGATCGCGACCGAGAGATTCCCGGCCGTGAAGCCCTCGGCCGCGAGGGCGTGGCGGGCGGCTTTCGTAATCAGGCTGCGCGGGTCACCGAAGCGGGTGACGCGGCTGGTGATTGCCAGGTCGATCATGGGATTCCCCGGGGTGACTCGGAACGCCTGATTCCTCGCGGCGAATGCACTGCTCAAGAGCCATGGCACCAGGTCGGTCGCGCCGGCGGGACAGGCCGGGCGGGGCGTTGTCCGCCGGGTCGCCGGCCCCGGGCAGTCCCCCACCCTTCCGCTGCGCTCAAGGGTCGGGCACCCCTTTCTCGCTCCCGCGCCGCCTTTTCTCGCTCCCTCGCTCCCTGGCTCCCTCGCTCCCTTGTCTCAGGCTATTTCTTCCTTCTCGGGGTAGGCGATGCGGGCGTGGTAGATGCTGCAGAGGCGGTTGACGAGGGTGCGTTCGATTTCGGCCAGTTCGCGGAAGGTCAGGTCGCACTCGTCGAGCTGGCCGTCCATCAGGCGCTTGCGGACGATGTCGCTGACGACGGTTTCGATGCGGTTGGGGGTCGGCTCGGTCATGGCGCGGACGGCGCCTTCGACGCCGTCGCAGAGCATGACGACGGCCGTCTCGCGCGACTGGGGCTTGGGGCCGGGATAGCGGAACTCGGATTCGGAGACGGCCTGGGCATCGTCCTTGCGCTGCTTGCGGGCGGCGTGGTAGAAGTACTCGACCAGGGTGGTGCCGTGGTGTTCGGCGATGAACGGGTGCAGCGGCTTGGGCAGCGCGTATTCCTTGGCCATCTCGACGCCGTCCTTGACGTGTCCGACGATGATCAGCAGCGACATGGCCGGCGAAAGGCGGTCGTGGGCGTTGATGCCGGGGGTCTGGTTCTCGACGAAGTAGTCGGGCTTGTTGATCTTCCCGATGTCGTGGTAGTAGGCACCCGCGCGGGCCAGCAGGCCGTTGGCGCCGATCGCCTCGGCGGCCGCCTCGGCGAGCGTGGCGACGATCAGGCTGTGGTTGAAGGTCCCGGGGGCCTCGGCGGCCATGGTTCGCAGCAGTTTCTTGTTCGGGTCGGACCATTCGAGCAGGGTCATGCCGGTGGCGAGCCCGAAGATGCGCTCCATGCCGGGCAGGATGCCCTCCATGACGAAGGCGGCCAGCAGCGTGGTCAGCCCGCCCCAGAGGCTTTCGCGCAGCGCGAACGCGAGCGATTGCCCCTGGAACAGTTCGGCGGCCATCGAGATGGCGAAGGCCAGGGCGCCGGCAAGCGCGCCGACGGCGACGATCTTGCCGCGGACGCGGACCTCGCGAAGACCGAAGACCAGTGCGCCGGAGGCGGCCAGCGCGGTGATCAGGAAGGCGACCTCCTGTTCGACCACCATGGTCATCAGGATCGCGAGCGCGGCGCAGACCGCGAAGACCGCGACGTGGGCGTAGGCCAGTCCGAGCAGGCAGGCGGCGAAGGCCTGGGCGCCGACGGCAAAGTACGGCGATGTGTCGCCGGCGACCCAGAAGAAGCGGGTGACGGCCAGGATCGCGAGCAGCGCCAGCGTCATGGTCGTCCAGCGCAGGTTGCGGAAGAACGCCTTGGGGTGGTAGCGCGAGACAAAGATCACGCAGCCGAGGACGACGGCGAGGACCAGGCCGATGCGCCCGAGCGAGGCGAGCGTCGCGGTGTTGCTGCCGCTCTTGACCTGGGCGGCGCGGTAGGCGCTGTCCTCGATCTTCAGCAGGGCGACATCGGCGGCGGTCAGGGTGCCGGCGGCGACGAGCAGTTCGCCGCGGGGGTATTCGCGGTACTGCTGCTTGACCTCGTCCTCGGCCTCCTGGGCGGCCTTGAGGGTCCGGGCGGTATCGAACAGGTAGAGCGGGATCACCCGCGGGGTCTCGCCCTCGGGCACGGTCGGCGTGAGGAGCCCGCGGAGGGTCTCGGCCATGCTGGGGCGCAGGGCGTCCGGAAAGACGAGGGTGACCTCGTTGATGATCCGGGCGACGCTCTCGGTGTCGTTGGTGAAGACGAGTTGCTCGGAGCGGTCCTGCGGTGCTTCGGGATCGATCAGGGCGGATCGGCTGGCGGCCGGTCGCAGGCCGGAGGTTCCTTCGGGCGGCGCGACGAGCGGTTTGACGCGCAGCTTGCGGATCAGCGAATCGACGAAACGGCCGTATTCGGCGTCGTCGCCGAGGGTGGCCTGGCGGATGAGTTCATTGGCGCCGGCCTGGTCGAGGACGACGTCGGTCTTGTCGGCTTCGCGGCGGAGGTTCTCGGCGTCCTCGACGTTGGCGCGGGCGAGGACAAGGGCGTTCAGGAGCCGTCCCCGGATGTTTTCCAGGAGCGTGGTGTCGAGCTTGTAGTAGTTGGGCGAGGTCTGGCTGGCGCGGATCCGCATCTTGGCGGTCTGGACGTCATCGGCGATGCGAAGGTCCACCCGGGCGGTCAGGCCGCGGTCGATGCGCTGCCCGGGTCGCAGTCCGAGCTGGGGGCCGCCGCCGGTGACGATCAGGGCGGCGAGGACGGCGGTGGCGAGGGTGGTGCCGGCACCGAGGATGCCGAGCGGGACGTGCAGTCGACGGTACCAGACGCCTTCGCGCTCGGTCCGGTTGCGACGGATCTCCTGCCGGCGGGCGGTTTTCTTGCGGAATGACCACATGCCAGTTGCTCGACGCCTCCACGCCCGAGTCTGAAGCGGGGCCGGGGCCCCGTCCAGACGGCCTCCCTGCGGGGGAGAGTTTATCGGAAACGGGCGGAAACTGCGCCCCTTCGGGGGGCGGGGAACAGCGAACCGGGAACAGGGAACAGATCCCGCGGCCGGTCGGCATCGCCTGTGCCAACGATGCTCGCGAAGGGGCCCTCGCGC
>JAUIEC010000032.1 GCA_030428945.1 Phycisphaerae bacterium
CTGTGCCACACGGCAGGGACGCATCCCTGTGCCATGGGTGTGTCTGATCACAGGCGAGACGCCTGTGCCACACGGCAGGGACGCATCCCCGTGCCATGGGTGTGTCTGATCACAGGCGGGACGCCTGTGCCACACGGCAGGGACGCATCCCCGTGCCATGGGTGTGTCTGATCACAGGCGGGACGCCTGTGCCACACGGCAGGGACGCATCCCTGTGCCATGGGTGTGTCTGATCACAGGCGAGACGCCTGTGCCACACGGCAGGGACGCATCCCCGTGCCATGGGTGTGTCTGATCACAGGCGAGACGCCTGTGCCACAAATCTCCTTCTATGTGCTCTGTCCCCTGTCCCCTATCCCCTATCCCCTGTCCCCTGTCCTCTGTCCTCTGTCCCCTGTCCTCTGCCCTCTGTTCCCTGTTCCCTGTTCCCTGTTCCCTCCTCATGCCCTGTTCCCAGTTCCCTGTCTCTGTTCCCTGGCCGCCAAAAAACCTGGCGGGCGTCAGGTCCTTTCGGCGGATTGTCTTCGGAAGGAGAACGCAATGCTCGGTGCCGCGATCGCTCGCAGTGTGATGGACCTGGTCGAAACCGGAACGCTGAACCAGAAGACGCTCAAGGTCGCCTTCATGGAGTTCCTGATGTCGGCCGACAGCAACGCGATGAAACAGCTCTGGCTGCAGCACGGCTTTCGCGACGTCTCGGCCCTGTGGGGCGACCAGCCCGGCGTCCCGACCTTCCGGAACGACATGAGCGTCATCGCACGCTGGAGCGAGTTCCAGTGGGCCATGCAGGACTGCGACGCCGACTGGTACTACCTGTCCGGACACCACTCGCGACGGCACGCCTCGGACATGGCCCACGACGACTACGTCGACATCGTCAACCAGTCCCGCGACGTCGGCTTCTTCAACGAACCCTATCACCACGGCACCTGGGAAGACCTGCCCGAAGAAGAGGGCGAAGTCTACATGCGGATGGGCGAGGACGTCTGGGACGAAGTCTACGAGCCGACCCGCCACGACAACCCGCTTTACGGCCGCGTCCGCGGCGAGTGCAAGGGCGTCTTCCTGGTCGGCTGCAACAGCCTGACCTACACGCACTGCCGCCAGCGACTGGTCGAGTACTTTCCCAACGCCGTCATCGTCGGCACGCTCAGCACCGAGAGCAACTCGATCGCCCGCATCCTGCCGGCCGTCCGGCACTACGGAAAGAACTTCTTCCTGAACCCCAAGAGCGTCGACCCGATGGAACTCTGCAAGCGACTGAACCCGTTCCACGGCGCGCTCGATCGCATGGGCGTCATCAGCGACAACGTCCTCTACTACCACGGCGCCGGCGGATTCCAGATCCGAACCGCCAGCGATCCCTGGGACTCGAGCGAGGTGTGACGTGAAGGGAACCGGGAACAGGGAACAGGGAACAGAGAAGAGGCAATTGTCATGACTACCGCTGTTGAAGACACACGCTTCGTGCATACGGCCGAAACGGTCGATGAACTGCATGCCGTGCCAGGCGGGCTGGTCGCGCGGGCCGGGTCGCGGCTGCTTCGAATCCATGCGGACGCCCTGGCCGCGTACCGCGACGACAACGGGCCGCTGGCGCTCGCCGATCCCGCCGTCTGTACGACCCTGACCGAGGACTGCCAGGGACCCTGGGCCGTTTCCGGCGACGGCTCGGTCGTCGTCTGGCTGCGCGGCGGGCAGGTCGAACTTCGCGACGGCGCCGCGACCGATGCCCCCCGACGCCTGCCCGCCATCCGCCCCAACCTGCCGATCGTCGGAATCGCGGCCGATACGCGCGCCGGGCACCTCGCGCTGACGACCCTCGACGGCGGCCCGCTTGATCTGCCGCGCTTCTCGGTCAGGCTCTGGGACCGCGACGGACACGCCGGCAAGCCGCTCCTGTGCGGATCGATTTCAGCCGATCGTACGCTGGTCGCCCTCGCAGCAGGCGTTCCTCGTGCTGTCCCCGGACGGCAACCGCCTGCACGTCTGGACACCGAACAAGCCGGCCGAGTCGCTCGCGGTGCATCACGCGGACGGCAACCTGCTGGACCTGCTCGTGCATCCGGATCAGCCCTGGATCGCCCTGGTGGTGGCCGCGCCGGGTGAGAACGGTCCGCTGCTGGTGCACGGCACCCTCGCGAGCGGTGGCGTCCACTGGGATGGCCGCACACGGATCGCGGGCGAACTCTGCGACGGGTTTTCCTGGCGGCCGACGCGGCGCAGCGTCGGATACCTGAGTGTCCGGCGGCGAACGGTGACGGCCTGCGTGGCCGGCGCGTACGGCGAAAGCTACGACAGCACGACGCTGCCGCGCGGCTGGTCGCCGGGTCGGTCCTGCTGGACCGCCGACGGACGCCGCCTGGTGCTGGCCTGTGCCGAAGGGCTGGTGACCTGGCACCTGGACGACGAGGAGGAGGACTGAAGCAATGCCGCACCCCGCCCGCGTCATGGATCAATGCGCCCATCCGACGCCCAACTTCCTGGCACCCGGACCCGGAAGCAGCAACATCATGATCGGCTTCATGCCCGCCTGGCGGGCCATGCCGGCCGAGATGGACCAGGCCGTCGTCAATCTCTCGCGAACCGTCGAACGGATCCTGGCCGCACCGAACCTGAACCCCGCCGCGGCCGCGGGCGAGATCGCCGCACTGAAGCAGGACATGACGAACCTGGGCGGCGCCACCGGACCGAAGGTCGCCGCGGCGGCCGGCAGCGCCGGTGGCGCGTTCGACACCACCAACGCCGCCCTGTCGGCCACCTGGACGAGCGCTTCGGCCGCTCCGGGCGGTCAGCCGGCCGCGGACCTGGCCTACACGCAGGGTGTGCAGGCGGCAGCGGCGGCGGCGGCCACCGCGGTCTTCTCGTCGATGAGCGGCGGCGGTCCGGACATGCACCTGTGTTCGACGCCGAGCCCGCCGATTCCGCACGGCCCGGGCTTCGCGGTCTACGGCAGCCCGACGATCGTGATCAACGGACTGCCGCTGGCCCGCGAGGGCGACTCGATCGCCGAAGCGGCCGGCGGGATGAACAAGATCACGAAGGGCTACGCGCAGGTCAACGTCGATGCCGGACCGGGCGAGTCGAACTACGTCACGAACCGCTGGGACCTGCTGTTCCTCGGCGGCACCGGCGGGCCGAGCACGTTCCTGGAACTCGAGGACCTGACCCGCGGCGGGCAGCACACCTGCCGCGGCAAGCCGCTCTACGAACAGGAGCGCGGCATGTCCTGCTCGCAGGCGTCGGCCAAGATGGTCATCGACGAGAAGCACGGCCGCGGAACCGTGAGCGAGGAGCAGTTACGCAAGGAGTCGGCCGCCCAGGGCGGCTATCACCCGGCCAACGGCACGCCCGGGATGCACATTCCGAGCATGCTGAACCAGCACGGCGTGCCGACCGACAACTCGGCCGGCGGCGTCGAGGAGGTCTCGGGTCCGCAGACGATCGAGAACGCAACCGCGGGCGGCAAGCCGACGATCCTGAACCTGAAGGACCCCGGCCACTCGGTGGTGGCCGACGGCGTGGTCGAGCGTGACGGCAAGAAGTACGTGCAGATCCGCGACCCGGCCTACCCGGGCGGGGCCGGCTGCCGCGAGATCGAGGTCGGCGGTGACGAATGGAACGAGCGCGTCAAAGGCGGCGGCACGAGCGTGATCCCCCTGAAATAGACTCGCGCCACTGCTTTTGAGCAGTCTCTTCTCGAAGGACGACGGACATGACCGAGACAACGACATCCACCTCGCAGCGGATCATCGAGCGGAGTTGCGCGCTGCTGGACGCCCGACGGGCGGACCTGATCTTTGCCGACCTGACCGAACTGTGCCCGTGGGTGCAGACCGGCGAACTGATCTGGGTCCGCGTCCGCGACTTTCGCGGGCTGATCTTCTGGGCGGTCGCCGGGCAGGAACCGGTACTGCTGACGCAGAGCCTGCCGAACCTGACGCGGCTGATCGTCGCACACGTCGGCCGGCTTGACGGGCTGGAGGCCGAGGACCTGGCGATCGCGGTGCGAACGCTGACGGGCGATCCGCGCGGGCACGTGCTGACGCCGCAGTTCCGCACCGAACTGGTCGGGCCCTGGCCGCGCTGGTGGATTCCCGACAACGATGCGGCCCTGACCGAACGGTTGTACCACTATTGCCGGGGTCCGGAGCTGCTTCGCAGTAACGAGGACGCGACCTGGTCGCTGCGCTTCCACTACCTGACCCCGGCCGGGTCCGTCGAAGCCTGGATGGTCAGCGGCGAGAGCCTGCGCTTCACGCGCACCCGCAGCGAGGCGGCCGAGAAGGCCGGAACGTACCTGTGGCCGTACTACTGAGCGCGGTCCGGGCGAAGACGTTGACCGCGCGGCAGCGCGTCTACCCTTCCCAGTTGAACTCGTCGGCGGCCGCTTCTTCTTCGCGGTCGCGGGCGTCGCGAAGGGCGGTCCATTCCTCGAGGGTCAGGTTGACCTCGCGGGCCTGGCTGCCCTTGTACTCGCCGACGATGCCGGCTTCGTACATCTGGTCGATCAGCCGCGACGCCCGGCCGTAGCCGATCGTCAGCTTGCGCTGCAGCAGGCTGACCGAGCCGCGACCGCTGGCGATGATGTGCTCGACGGCCTGGTCGAACAGTTCGTCGCGTTCGCCGGTCGACTGTCCGGCCGAGGGCATCCGCATCAGTTGCGCGTCGAACGACTGTTCGCGCTGGCCCTTGGTGTGCTTGACGATCCCGCGCAGTTCGTCGTCGGCGACGAAGGCGCCCTGGGCCCGGACCAGCTTGGACTGTCCCGGCGGCAGGAACAGCATGTCGCCCTGCCCCATCAGCACCTCGCCACCGTTCTGGTCCAGCACGATCCGCGAGTCGAGCTTGCTGGACACGCGGAAGGCGATCCGGCTCGGCAGGTTGCTCTTGATCAGGCCGGTCACCACGTTGGCCTGCGGACGCTGCGTGCTGACGATCAGGTGAATCCCGACCGCCCGGCTCTTCTGCGCCAGCCGGCACAGGTGGAACTCGACCTCCTTGGCAGAGGTCATCATCAGGTCGGCCAGTTCGTCGATCACGATCACGATGTACGACATGTGCACCGGGATCCTGGCGAACTCCTCGTCGTCCTCGATCCCCATCCGCTCGCGCAGACCGTCCGGACCCAGCTTGTTGTACGAGACGATGTCCTTGACGCCCGCCTCGGCCAGCAGCGCGTAGCGCTCGTCCATCTTGGTCGTGGCCCAGTCGAGAATTCCCTCGGCCTTGCTCATCTCGGTCACGATCGGACACATCAGGTGCGGAATGTCCTTGAACATGCTCAGCTCGACGACCTTCGGGTCCACCAGGATCAACTGCACCTCGTCCGGACTGCGGACCAGCAGGATCGACAGGATGATGCTCGACACGCAGACGCTCTTGCCCGAACCCGTCGTTCCCGCGATCAGCAGGTGCGGCATCCGCGTCAGGTCGCTCACCAGCGCCTGGCCGGACGCATCCTTGCCCAGGTACAGCGGCACGCCGTAGGTCTCGGTCTTGCGGCCGGCCATCTGCATCAGGTCCTTGATGCGGACCTTTTCCTTGTCCAGGTTCGGCACCTCGATTCCGATCGTGTTGCGTCCGGGCAGCGGGGCGACGACGCGGACGGCCGGCGCCTTCAGGGCCCGGGCCATGTCGTTGGTCAGGGCCTGGACCTGGCTGACCTTGATGCCGGGCGAGAGCCGCAGTTCGAAGACGGTGATGACCGGGCCGGTCTCGATGCTGGCGACCTTGACCTCGAGCCGGAACTCGTTGAGGGTCTGCTCGAGGATCAGGGCCTTCTCGCGACAGAGCATCTCGATCGCCGACTTGTCGATCGGTTCCGGGTCGTCGAGGATCGACATCGGCGGCAGGACGTAGTCGCCCACCGGCGGCTTCGGACGCGGGACCGGCTTGGGACGCGGCGGATCCGGGACCCGCTCGACCGGGACCTCGCGCCGCGCGACCGGCGGAGGCGCTGCCGGCGGCGCCTTGGCGACCGGCACTTCGGCTTCCTCTTCCTCGTCTTCCTCTTCGTCGACGTACTCGTATTCGTACTCGTCGTCTTCGTCTTCTTCCTCGCCCTCGTCGTCGTCCACGTCGACGTATTCGTACTCGTACTCGTCGTCCTCGGGCTCTTCGTCCTCTTCGACGTCGACGTACTCGTATTCGTCCTCGTCCTCTTCCTCGTCGAGTTCGGCCGGCTTGCGACGACCCGCGCCGGCCGTCGCGGTGGCCGGGGCGAGGCGACCGGTCGCCTGGGTGACGCCGCTGGCGACGGCATCGACGGCCGCCCCCGCGGCCGCACCGGCGCTGGCGAGCGCGTCGCGTCCGGCCCGGGCCATGACCGGTCCGGAGGCGATCGTGATCTCGGCCGACCAGCGGACGAGTCGCAGGAAGGCCTCGTCGGCGGCGACGATCAGCCCGATCAGGATCGAGGTTCCGATGACCAGCAGCGTGCCCGGCAGGCTCAGCGGCGGCAGCAGGATCATCTCGATCGCCGTTCCGATCATGCCGCCCGGCCCGCGCATCGGCCAGGCTTCGCCCAGCGGCAGGAAGATCGAAGCCAGGGCGCTGCACGCGGCCGCGGTCAGCAGCACGCCCACCAGTCGCAGCCAGGCGTGGCTCGGGTTCCAGTCGCGGTAGCCGGCGTAGACCCCGCCCGACAGCAGGCCGACCAGCACATAGCTGCCCAGCCCGAAGTAATGAAACAGGTAGTGCGCGGCGTACGCCCCCAGCGTACCGCACCAGTTCGCCGGCGGATCATTCGGCGGTGCGACCACCCGGGCCGGCAGATCGGCCACGCTGTGAGACAGGAGCGCCACCCAGGCGAACAGGCAGGCGAACAATCCGATCGCCAGCAGGCAGAAGCGCACTGCGGCCCGGCGAGGTTCCGTTTGGCGTGTCATCCGTGACCCAACCCTGAACGGTTCATGTGTGCTGAAGATCCGCCCGAACATCAGCCCGGACAAGACGTTGACGGGGCGAGTATATCGCCAACCGCCACAACTTTCGATAACCTTATCCACACAACGGGCAACCGGCAGCCAGACGCGCCCACCGCGAGAACCGACGGCCATGCAGCACGGACTCCTACAACCGGTCGCTTCCCTCGGCCAGCAGGTGACCGATCTGCTCGGAAACTTCGGACGCTTCTGCCTGTTCTCGCTCTCGGCCGTGCTGTACGCGCCGGCCACGCTCGGGCATCCCCGGGGGTGGGCCCGCCTGGTGCCGCAGGCCTTTGCCATCGGAACCAAGTCCGTCCCGGTCATCATGCTGACCGGCGCGTTCGTCGGCATGGTCCTGGTCGAACAGGGCTGGTCGCAGTTCGATGCCGCCAACCTCTCCGACCGCCTCGGCGCGATCGTCAACATCAGCGTCGCGGCCGAACTCGGCCCGGTCCTCGCCGGCGTCATGCTGGCCGGCCGCGTCGGCGGGGCGCTGACGGCCGAACTCGGCACGATGAACGTCACCGAGCAGTTGCTGGCCCTGCGGGCGATGGGCACCGACCCGGTCCACTACCTGGTCACGCCCCGCTTCCTGGCGTGCGTGCTGCTGACACCGATCCTGACCTGCTACGCCGACGTGATGGGCGCCCTCGGGGCCTGGCTGGTCTTCGCGGCCGTGCACGGCGGCGACAGCACGGCCTACTGGAAGTACACGCAGGAGGTCGTCCAGATCTGGGACGTGGGCACGGGCCTGGTCAAGGCCGCCTTCTTCGGCGCGGCGATCGGGCTGATCGCCTGCTACAAGGGCTTCCACTGCCGCGGCGGCGCCCAGGGTGTCGGGCGGGCCTGCACCGAGTCGTTCGTCGCCAGCTTCATCGCCATCCTGATCCTGGACTACTTCCTGAACGTGGTCGTCAACCAGTTCTACCTGCAGGCGTACGGGCCGCGCTCGCTGATCTGATGAACGAGACCCGCGCACAGCCCGACCGGATCATCGAACTCCGCGGCGTCTCGAAACGCTTCGGCAGCCAGGTGGTCCTGAACCGCGTCGACCTGGCCGTGCAGCGCGGCAGCGTGACGGTCATCATCGGCCGCTCGGGCACCGGCAAGAGTGTGCTGCTCAAGCACATCGTCGGACTGCTGCGGCCGGACGAGGGCGAAGTCCACTACGAAGGCCGCCGCGTCGATCAGTTCAGCGAACGCGACTTCAAGGCCGTCCGCCGCGAAGTCAGCTTCGTCTTCCAGCTCAACGCCCTGTTCGACTCGATGAGCGTGGCCGAGAACGTCGCCTTCCCGATGCAGGAACTCTGGTCCGGGCGCCGCAGCCGCCGGGAGATCGCCGAACTGGCCGACCAGGCCCTCGAGATGGTCGGGATGGAAGGCAGCCAGTCGAAGCGACCGGCCGACCTGTCCGGCGGCGAGAAGAAACGGGTCGCCCTGGCCCGCGCGATCGCCCTCGACCCGCCGCCGAAGGTGATCCTCTACGACGAACCGACCGCCGGTCTCGATCCGCAGCGGGCCGACGTGATCAACAAGCTGATTCGCAAACTGCAGCACGAGTACCACGTCACGAGCGTGGTCGTTACGCACGACATGAAGAGCGCCCGGGAGGTCGGCGATCGCGTCCTGATGCTGCACGACGCCCGTTTCCTGGCCGACGGCACACCCGAGGAAGTTCTCGTCAGCAAGGTCGACCAGGTCCGCCGCTTCGTCCAGGGACTGGCCGAACCCGAAGACCTCGCCTCGCTGACCGAGGAATAACGCCGCGTTGACAGGCGAACGGGGCCCAGCCTCCCGGACGCCGGCCCCGGAAAACCGGCCGTTCGCTTGCGTCTCGACCGCCGCACGCCTGACAATCGACCGATCGACCGGAGATGGATGTGACCGAGCCCGACGAACAGACCCCGAATCGACTCAGCGAGATCATCGAAGCGGTCCGCGCGGGCCGGAAGCAACCCGGCGAGGAACTCCTGCCGGCCGTCTACGACGAACTGCGTCGTCTGGCCCAGCACCGCATGTCGCGGCTTCCGCCCGGGCAGACGCTGCAGGCGACGGCCCTGGTGCACGAGGCCTACATGCGGGTGGTCGGCAAGGGCGACCCGGGCTGGGACAGTCGCGGGCACTTCTTCGGGGCCGCGGCCCAGGCGATGCGGAACATCCTGGTCGAACGCGCCCGCCGCCGCAGCCGCATCAAGCACGGCGGCGACCGCAAGCGGGTCGAGTTCGGCGAACAGTCCGTCGGCATGGACATCGGCGACGCCGAAATCCTGGCCCTGGACGAAGCCCTGAAGAAACTGGAAGCCAACGACGAGCGCAAGGCCCGCATCGTCTCGCTCCGCTATTTCGCCGGACTCAACAACGACGAAGTCGCCGAAGTCCTGCAGAGTTCCACCCGCACCGTCGAACGCGAATGGCGCTTCGCCAAGGCCTGGCTGGCGAAGGAACTGGCCTGACGGCTCGTGGTGAAAACGTGAAGGCGTGAAAGGGTGAGAGAGGGTGGAATGCCGCCGCGGCGGGCCCCGCAGGGTGCATCATCGACGTGGCAGTCCGCGATCTCATCCGGACGCAGACGCATCAGGCGTCGATGCCGCACCGCGTGGCAACTCCGTCCGTCGCCGAAAGCAACCTGCGCGGAGAAGACACTGCTCAAGAGCCGTGGCACGCGCGTGGGTTGTTGTCCGGTACCGCCGGCGACGTTGCTTTCGCGGTGCGCCTGTCGGCGGCGGTGGATCTAGCTCACGTCCAGACTTCGACTCG
>JAUIEC010000022.1 GCA_030428945.1 Phycisphaerae bacterium
ACTCCGTCCGTCGCCGAAAGCAACCTGCGCGGAGAAGACACTGCTCAAGAGCCGTGGCACGCGCGTGGGTTGTTGTCCGGTACCGCCGGCGACGTTGCTTTCGCGGTGCGCCTGTCGGCGGCGGTGTATCGGGCTCACGTCCAGACTTCGACTCGCGGGGGATCGTCGAAGGCGACGCGGTGGTACTCGTCGGACTCGAAGCGGTTGTCGAAGCGTTCGAGGGCCTGTTTTCGTTCGGCTTCGTAGTGCCGCTGGGCAAAGCGGATGACCATCTCGCGCAGGCCGTGCCAGAGGGAGGGGTCGACGCACTGGGGGACGGGCATCGGCGGTGGTTCTTCGGGCATGCTGCTGGGGAAGCGGTCGTTGACGTACCAGAACCGGCGGGTGAGCTGGGTGATCGACTGGTGGGCGAACCTGACGGCGGCCCGCATGCCGGTGCAGACGCGGAAGACCGGGCGGTAGCGCTTCGGTGCGCGGTCGAAGAGCGCGTGCATCTTCTGCAGCGCGAGCGTGATGGCCGGGGATCGTTCGTACGGGAGCCGGTAGTAGGCGGCGACCGCGGCGGTCTGGACCTGTCGCAGGAGGCGCGGTTGGTGATCGCGGCGGGCGACCTCGAAGGCTTCGCAGGCGCGGCGGTGGTAGAGCGGCTGTCGGCCGAGGCCGACGCGGATCAGGTGCTGGCGGCGGACCCAACTGACGGAGCGTCCGAAGCGGTCGGCGACCTGTCGGATGGTCAGGAAGTCGGGCGGTCGTCGGTATTCGGGCACCTGGTGCTCCTCCTTCCGAGGATCAGGGTTCGGGTGTCCCGGGAGAGAATCAAGAGGGGCCAGGAAGAAAGGGCGAACGGAGTTGCCACGCGGTGCGGCATCGACGCCTGAAGTGTCCGCGTCGGACGAACGCGCGGGCTACTGCGTCGATGACGCACCCTACGCCGCGCACTCGTTGGTTGTAGGGTGCGTCATCGACGCGGCCGTCCGCGATCATTGCCGGACGGAAACCCCAGGCGTCGATGCCGCACCGCGTGGCAGTTGCGTGTCGTGGTGCTTCTTCTTTGTCGCGGTCCAACGCAGTCCCCCACCCTTCCGCTCGCTGCGCTCGCTCAAGGGTAGGGCACCCGGCGCTCATGGGTAGGGCACCCGGCGCTCAAGAGCAGTGGCACCCGGCAGCGACTCTCGCTCCCTTGCTCCCTCGCTCCCTGGCTCCCTGGCTCCCTGGCTCCCTCTGATCACTTCCTGACTTTCGTCGCCTGCTCTTTGCTGACGACGCAGCGGAAGCTGGTGTGGGACAGGCTGGTGTCGACCGCGGTGCCCTGGCGGGCGCTGGGGCGGTAGGCCGAGCAGTAGCTGTCGTGACACAGGAACGAGCCGCCGCGGGTCGCGCGCGACGGGGCCAGCGGCTCTCGCGGGTTGTAGCTGCGCTCGGGACCGCGCGGATTGACCAGCACGCCTCCCTCGGACGCGCGAAGTTGCCGCACGTAGGTGTCCGGACGGTACCAGTCGGCCGTCCACTCCCAGGCATTGCCCGACAGGTCGTACAACCCCAGGCCGTTCGGCGGAAACGACTTGACCGGCGCCAGCCCGACGTACCCGTCCTTCCCGCTGTTGGCGTTCGGAAACCGCCCCTGCCAGATGTTGGCCTGCGGCGACTCCTCCGAGTACGGCGCATCGCCCCACCCGTAGTGCTTGCCGACCAGGCCGCCGCGGGCGGCGTACTCCCACTCCGCCTCGGTCGGCAGACGCTTGCCGGACCACTCGGCGTACGCGGCCGCGTCGTACCACGAAACATGCACCACCGGGTAGTCGTCCATGCCGTCGATCGAACTGCCCGGACCCTGCGGATGCCGCCAGTCCGCCCCCGGCACCCAACGCCACCAGGCGGCCGGGTTGTGCAGCGGCACCGGCTGCGGCGGCGGCGTGAACACCAGCGAACCGGCCACGAGGGCCTCGGCCGGCGGCGGCGGCGTTCCGGGCGGGACCTGCTTCATGATCTCTTCCAGCGTCGGCACCCGCTCGGCGGTGGTGACGTAGCCGGTCGCTTCGACGAACGCGCGGAACTGGGCGTTGGTCACCTCGGTGACGTCCATGAAGAAGCCGTCGACCCGCACCGCGTGCACCGGACGCTCCTCGAGACGCGCATCGGGAAACTCGCTGCCACGCTGATACGTGCCGCCCTCGATCCAGCGCATCCCGGCCGGCCCCAGCGCAGCGGCCAGACCGGTGGCTTCGGGCGCGACAGGCTGCGTCGCGGCAGCGGCCTGCACCAGGTGGGCGAAACGCGACGGCGCCGCGCAGCACTCGGGCGTGGCGGCCGGGGCCGGGGCGGCCGGGGCCGGGGCGGCCGGGGCCGGGGCGGCGGACTGTAGCACGATCAGCAGAGCGGGCAGCAGACAGGACACGGGCGTGATCCTCGCAGGGTGCGTCGGTTCCGACTGGCAACGCAGCCGTCCCAGGATGATAGCCGAAAGGAAGCGGCCGCCGGATGGAAAGCGGACCCGTGCATGGTCCGTCATCCACCGGCCGCCCGCGGCTTCGACAGTCCCTGGACTTCCACGCGCTGCGCTCGCGCGGGGATGGCCAGCCGCGCGGCCGGCGTGACGCTCAGCCCGGCAGACGCACCTCGGGGGCGTAGCTGTTCAGCGTCCGCACGCGACAGTCCCCCGCCTGTCGGGCGACCAGCGTGACCTGCTGCACCCGTCCGTTGAACAGATCGATCCGCGCCGTCCGGCCGGGGGCGGCCCGCACTCGGACGTGCAGCCGACCGGTCCATACGCCGCACGGCCGATCGGCTTCCAGTTCGGGCAGCGTGAGCGTGGCGGCGACATCGGGTCCGTCACAGCCGAGGGCGGTGGTCAACTCGCGTCGCAGTCGTTCGCGGGCGCGTTCGAACTCGTCGGCCGTGATGAAGTCCGGATCGGCATGCGGCAGCCAGTCCCACGAATCCAGCAGGTGCAGCGGCAGCGTGACTTCGAGCGCGCCCGGACGGGCGGCGTCGGTGGTCAGCACGATCTGTGTTCGCCCGGCAGGCTGGTCGGCCGCAAAGGCCGCGCAGGTCCGCAGGGCCGAACGATCACGCACCAGGCGACGGGCTCGATGGTCGGCGGCGAACTGCAGGTAGCCGGGGTTGCCACCGCTCGTCAGGCGCAGCGTCACGCGCGTCGCGGCCGCGGGCGTCGTGCAGGTCAGCAGCAGTTGTTCGCGCAGGCCCGACTGCTCGGGCGGCACGTAGCGCAGCACGAGCAGCGGCCCGGAGGCGCGATAGCGAAGCGACACGTGGCCGGCGTCCGGATCCCAGGACGTCGCGGTTTCCGGTGGCGGCAGGACCTGTCCGGCGGCGTCACGCACGATCAATCCGCCGGCGACGCGATCGCGCAGGTCCTCGAGCGTCGCTTCGAGGCTGGGCCGATCCGCGCGGCGGGCTGCCATGTGGCGCAGACTGGCGCGCGGCAGCGTCAGCGCGATCTCGAGCGCATCGGTGGTGACGTGAACCTCGCCGCGGACAAGGTGCAGGGCATGCGCCATGGCCGGGGCCGGCAGGCACAGCAGCAGCACCGGCAGCCAACCGCCGCGAGTGCGGCGACGCGGGCCGGCGATGGGCTGGCTGGGATGCATCGTGCTGCCTGTCCGGGCGTCGCCGCGCGAGGCCGGCTACTCGGAGGTCCGGCTGTAGACGTCGATCTCGGTGAAGAAGGTCCCCTGCCGGGCGGGCTCGGCGATCCACAGCAGCCAGCGATACCTGCCGAGTTCGCGCTCGCCGCGTCCGGCGATGCGCGAGGCGTGCACGCCGCCTTCACCGAGGGGGCGGCTGTCGACCACGCCGAGCAGTTCCCAGGCGCCCTGCTCACCGCGACGGAAGTTCGGGTCCGGCATTTCCGATCCGCTCGCGCCCCAGACCGAGAAGTACTGCGGGGCCCGGTCGCTGCGGTGCCACGAGTAGGTCTGAATGCGATCAACCGTGACCGGCCCGCCGAGGTCGATGTGGAAGCGTCCCTCGTTGTCGAACCAGACGCAGCGCTGCGTATCGTCGTGGTTTCGGGCGACGTCTCCGTCGTTGAGGCGCGGCAGCGTGCGGCCGACGGCTCCGGAGCGGGCGTGCGGGGGATAGTTCCGGCGGAAGTCGAAGTACTCGAAGTGCCGGTCGGCCCCGCGGCTGGCGTCGACCAGGTCCTGGTCGGAGGGACCTTCGAGCTGGAGCGCGTCGAACGACTCCGCCCGTTCCATCTGCACGACGCCCTGCGGCGAAAGGTGCTTGAAGACCGCCACGCGCGGCTGCGGGTACTGGTAGCGGAACTCGATCGGTCCGCGCTCATCGAAGTCGTCGTAGAGCGGCGCCGCGGGTCGCAGCCGGTCGTGGGCCGCCCGCGTGGCCGTGGCGGCGAAGACGCGGACGCGCGGATCGTGCGGCAGGGTCAGCTTCGTGGCGCCCGGGGGAACGTCGAACGAGAAGCGGAACAGGTATCCGAACTGGTACGGCAGGTTGCCCTTGCGTTCGTCGTGGATGTGCGTGCTGAACCAGGCGATCGGGGCCCGCTTGATGTACCCGGGCTTGATCGCGACGACCTTGCCCTCGCAGGTGAAGTCGACCGCGGCGAACTTGCGGTCCCAGATGCGATCCTCCCACTGCCCGACGAAGCCGGTCCAGGACGGAACCTCGACGCCGTGCGAACGGTCGCCGACCGTGAACGTGGCGGTGACGTCCTGCTGGGCGGCCGCGAGAACGTGAACCCGCTCCCAGTCCCCTTCCGGCAGCGTGATCTCCTGTCCGCGGCAGACGACGGCGTTGTCGGACCCGCTGGCGGTGCTGCCCAGTTCGAAGCGGACCTGCTGATCGACCAGCACGGCGGGCAGCAGTTCGGCCGGCAGCGAGCGCCCGCTGGCGAAGTCGCCATCGCCGCGGTTGCCGTCCATGCTGCAGACGTCGAGGTCCAGCGGCAGCGGCAGCGCCGCGCTCTCGGTCTGCGGCGTGGCGCGCTCGGGGGCCGCGAGCGTGACCGCGAAGCTGCGCGGACTGTAGGGCGTCATCGAGAGCACCAGGCGCCCGTTCTCGATCGTGGCCGGTCCGGCGCGGTGCTCCTGTCCGTCGACCTCCTCGGCCGCGGTGATCGGCGCGGCCAGACGGACTTCGACCCGCTCGGCCGGTTTGCCGTGCAGTTCCTGGAGGCGGACGATGATCCGGTCGTCGTCTTCGGCTTTCTTGACGGCCCGGACGTCGACCTGGTCGGTGTTCAGTTCGAGCAGCGAGAACTGCGCGGCCGGGCCCGGGGCGGGCTGCACCTGGAAGACGCGGACGGGCTGGTTCAGGCGGCGTCCGTGCCAGGGGCTGTCGGCCTGGCGCCAGTCGCCGCCGTGTCCGTAGAGGGCGTAGGTGAAGTCGTGGCGGCCCCAGTCCTGGCTGTGCTGGTCGAGGTAGCCACCGCGGACGCCGGGCGTGTAGAGCAGGGTCAGGCGCAGTTCGTCGTCGCCGGGCTTGTCGGAGCCGAACTTGCAGTCTTCGAGGATCGTGACGCCGTAGCTGCCGGTCGGGTCGGTCAGGTCGAACCACTCGTGCGAGGGAACTTCGTAGCGGGTCGGCTCGACGTTGCCGCGCTGGATCGTTCCGAGCCCCCAGTTGTAGGTCGCGTCGGGGTTGCTGACGGTCAGCGGGAAACTGGCCCGCAGGGCGCACTCGGCCGACTGCCAGTCGACCTGGTTGTCGACCCGGACCTGCTCTCCACCGCGAGCCAGCGAGATGCGCTGCGTGAAGTGCGAACCGCGGGCGCTGCGGACGACTTCGAGCGCGACGCGGACCGGGCCGTCCTCGACGATGCGAATCTCGGCCGGGCCGTCGACGAAGCCGAGCGGCGGTTCCTGGCGATCGGCCCAGTCCATGTTCCAGGCCGGCCAGGCGACCGGGCGTTCGTAGGTGAAGACCAGGCGGGCGGGTTCGCGGAGGATTTCGCGTCCGTGCCGCTTGTCGCGGATGCCGGCGATGTCGCCGGCCTCGTTGATCGTCACGAGGTAGCGCTCGTTCTCGAGCGTGCGGGGCGTGACGGCCAGGGGGCTTTCGGCTGCGGCGGTGCCGGCCCGCACGTCGCAGACCGACCAGGAGACGGGCGGCAGGCCGCAGGAGAAGAGCAGGTCGACGGTGTTGTTTTCGCGATCGCGGGCCAGGACCTGGGTCGGCAGTGGCTGGCCGTCGGGTCCGTGCACGACGAGCTGCTCGGGTGGTGCGGCGTCGAACTGGACGGTGGCCCGCACGGCTTCGGTGCGCGCGAGTGCGAGCGGGTTGTAGACCACCAGCGGGACGCCGGGGCGTTCCGTGTCGAGGCTGGTGGTGACGGCCCCGACCGCGTCGGTCAGCACGGCGGCGAGCAGGTTGCTGGCGACGATTTCATCGTTCCAGGAGAAGGTGTAGGCGCGGGGGATGCTGGTACCGGGAAGGATGTCGTGCATCTGGTTGGCGAGCACGCGGACCCAGGCCCGTTCGATCTTGTCCTGCGGATAGCGCAGCCCGCCCTGCCAGGTGGCGGCGACGGCGGCCCGTTCGGCGGCGTCGGCGAGGATTTCGTTTTTGCGGTTCCAGCGCTTCATGTAGCTCTGCGAGGTCAGCGTGCCGGCCGAGTGCTCGGTCAGCAGCAGGTCGCCCTTGTAGCGTGGCAGTCGTTTCCGCTGGGCGTCGGTGATGTCCTGGTACATCTGGTCCGATGAGGTCAGGGCGACGGTGATGGCGCCGTCAGGGTTGCCGACGCTAGCGAGGTAGTTGACGACGTCCTCCTCGCGCGGGGCCCCGCCCATGTCGCCGACGCCGTAGTAGTGGTAGTCGGCCCACATGCCGTACTGTCGTCCGTTGGCCATGACGCGGTCGACCCATTCCTCGTTGGTGTCGACGCGGCCCTTGATGCCGCCGACGTACGGGCCGGGGTCGAGGGCGGCGACGACGGAGGCGCCGTCGGGTCCTTCCCAGACGCCGACCTTGAACGGGATGCCGACGGCCGAGCCCCAGGTGAGTTTCTGGGTCGAGAAGCCGAGCAGTCCGCAGTGCGACCAGATCGACGGCAGCGACGCGGGGAAGCCGAAGCAGTCGGGCAGCATGAAGTCCTGGCTGACCTTGCCGAAGGTTCGCTGGAAGTAGCGGTTGCCGTAGAGCACCTGGCGGAGGATCGCCTCGGACCCGACGACGTTGACGTCGCCCTCGTCGACCGAGGAACCCGAGACGAACCAGCGACCGTCGGCGACGTGGCGGCGCAACTGCTCGAAGCGCTGCGGGTAGTACTCTTCCATCATCTGGTAGCGGACCGAGCCGGTGAAGTTGAACACGTAGCCCGGGTACCTGGCGATGCGGTCGAAGTTGTCGTCGAGCGTGGCCTTGAGGTACTCGTTGATCGTCGTCTGGAAGTCCCAGCGCCACTGGGTGTCGAGGTGCGCGTAGGCGACGCAGTAGAGCACCTTTTCCTGTTCGAGATCGTGCAGCGGCACGCGGGCGGGCTTTTCACCGGCCGACAGGGGCAGGGCGAGCGGTCCGAGCAGCAGCAGCGCGATAACCGGCTTGAACATCGGATTCCTCTTTTCAGGGCATGCGTGCGTGAAGACGCGCAGGCGGGAACGGGTGAACAGGCCGATCCTCTCTCACTCGTTCACGCCTTCACGGTTTCGCTTCTGTCGGTCGGTTCTCAGGACTTGCGCCAGTCGCGGTCGCCGCGGGGCTTGTTGTCGAGGATGCCCTCGATCTTCTCCAGCACGTCGGGGGTCAGCTTGTCGGCCAGTTCGAGGGCCTTCATGTTCTCGGTGACCTGTTCCTTGCGCGAGGCGCCGGTGATGACGGTGCTGACGTGCGGGTTCTTCAGGCACCAGGCGATCGCGAGCTGGGCCATGGTTCCGCCGAGGTCCGCGGCGACGGGCATCAGTTGGCGGACCTTCTCGATGCGCTGCTGTCCTTCGTCGTTCAGCACGTTGTTGCGGAGCCATTCGACCTGGTCGAGGCGCGAGCCCTTCGGGACGCCGTCGTTGTACTTGCCGGTCAGCAGGCCGCTGGCCAGCGGGCTCCAGATGGTCGTCCCGAGGCCGTAGTCGCGGTACAGGTCGGCGTACTCGACCTCGACCCGCGCGCGGTGGAACATGTGGTACTGCGGCTGGTCCATGCTGGGCGGGTTGAGCCCGCAGCGATAGGCAATCTCGTAGGCCTGGCGAAGCTGTTCGCCGCTCCACTCGCTCGTGCCCCAGTAGAACGCCCGGCCGGTGTCGACCATGTGCGACATGGCCCGCACGGTTTCCTCGATCGGGGTGTGCTGGTCGGGACGGTGGCAGAAGAGCAGGTCGACGTAGTCCATCTGCAGGCGGCGGAGTGCGGCGTCGGTGCCTTCGACGATGTGCTTGCGCGAGAGGCCGCGGTCATTGGGGCCTTCGCCGCCCCAGAAGATCTTGGTGGAAACGACCAGGTCGGACCGTTTCCAGTCAACCTGCCTGCAGATCTCGCCCATGACCTCCTCGGACTTGCCGCCGGCGTAGGCCTCGGCGTTGTCGAAGAAGTTCACGCCGGCTTCGTAGGCCGCGACCATGCAGTCGCGGGCGGTGTCGAAGTCGACCTGGCTGCCGAACGTGACCCAGGATCCGAAGGAAAGGCTCGAGACCTTGATCCCGGCCCGGCCCAGGTGGCGGTATTCCATGACGTGTTGCTCCTATGTTCTGCGCCCGCGATCAGGCCCAGATGATAGCCGCCCGGCCCGGGCTTGACACCCGGCCGGGCGGCGTGAGCAACAGAGAGCAGGTTCGGACGCGTGCCGGGCGTCAGCTCGTGACGGTCGCGTTCAGCGGCGTGGACTCCACCCGGTTGCGACCGGTCCGCTTGGCCTGGTAGAGCTGCTGGTCGGCCTGTTCGATCAGCGTCTCGGCGGTCAGGTCGGCAATCCGCTCTTCGGCCACGCAGACACCGAAGCTGGCGCGGACCTGCAGGCGCTTGCCCTCCCAGTTGATCCGCAGGCGGGCGATCGCCTGTCGCATGGCTTCGGCCATGTCGCGGGCGGCTTCCAGGCGGCAGTCGGGCAGCAGCGCGCCGAACTCCTCGCCGCCGTAGCGGGCGACGGTGCCGTGCGTGCCGATCTGCTCGGACAGGCAGGCGGCCACGATCTTCAGGACTTCGTCGCCGGCCCGGTGTCCGAAGGTGTCGTTGAACTTCTTGAAGTGATCGATGTCGATCATGATCAGCCCGATCGCGGTCCCGGAGGCGGCGTTGCTCTGCAGCATGTCGGCCAGCAGGTCGTCGAAGGCGCCGCGGTTCGCCAGGCCGGTCAGCCCGTCGGTGGCGGCGACCTTCTGAATCCGGTCGTGCTCTTCGTGCAGTCGCTGCGTTTCGGCCTGGGCGGCGGCCTGCCGCTGGGCGGCCTGGCGGCGCTCGGCGTCGGCCTCGAGCGAAAGCTGGGCGATCTGCTGCGTGGCCTCGGCCTTCAGTTCCTCGTAGTTGGTCAGGCTGCCGACCTGGACGGCCAGCGATGCGGCCGTCGTGCGGACGCTGTCCTCGATCATTTCGAGCACTTCGTCAAGCTGGGCCTGGTCGATGCCGAGTTCGGCGGTGATCTGCTCGCAGACCATTTCGAGCTGCGCGCTCGACGCTTCCTGGCAGAACAGGTCGGAGAGTCGCGCGGCGCAGTTGACGACCCTGGTCAGTTGGCGGCCTTCGTCGCTTTCGGGGTCGAACTCGCCGCGGTGGGCTTCGATCGCGTCGCAGATGACGGTCGGCAGGCCCCAGGCCCGCAGCAGCGACGCGGTCATGCGGGCGTGCGTGAAGCCGAGCTTCTCGGTCTCGACATCGATCAGCGGCTGGCAGTTGGCCCGGGCGGTGTCGAGGACCGGGCGATAGATATCGGGCGCGCCCTTCCAGGCGCTGACCATGCCGACCTTGGAGAGCAGTCCGGCGACGAAGGCCTCTTCCGCGAGGCGCGGCGCGATCTTCTTGCCGAACAGTCGTCCGGTCACGCCGGTCGTCAGCGAGTGCCGCCAGAAGGCCTTGTAGTCAAAGCCGTCCTGTTCCGAGGTGTCGACGGTGTCGACCAGCGCGAAGCTCAGCGCCAGCACGGTCACGGCCCGCAGGCCGAGCAGACCGACCGCCTGCTGAATCGAACTGATCTCGCGCGAGAGTCCGAACATCGGCGAATTGACGACCTTCAGGACCTTGGCCGCGAGGGCCGGATCGTTCTGAATAACCTCGGCGAGGTCCTCGACCGAGGCGTCGCTGCGCTTGGCGAGTTGCAGGACCTCGATCGCGGCCGCCGGCAGCGCGGGGAGGTTATCGGTCGCGCTGACTCGTTGAAGAATGTCCGTCGTATTCATCGCACTGCCCACCAGCATCCCCTCAAGTAGACTTGTCGTTGCCGCATGCAACGTCTGGGGTAGGTTTCGGAATAGTGGGCCCGGTGGGCCATAAGTCGATTTCTTAGCTAGCGAAAGCCGGCCGCCAGGGCACGCGCAGCGACGAACGCGCTGGCCCAGGCCCACTGGAAATTGAAACCGCCAATCCTTCCATCGACATCGAGAACCTCGCCGACCAGGTAGAGCCCCGGGCAGCAGCGCGAGCAGAAACTGCCGGCATCGATCTCCGCCAGCGGGATGCCGCCGGCCGTGACCTCGGCGTAGCGATAGCCGCGCGAACGGGTTACCGGCAGTTCCAGATCGGTCAGGGCGTGCAGCAGGCGACGGCGATCCTCGCGCCGCACCTGTCCGATCGGCTGCTCAGGTCCGATACCGGCCAGCGTGCAGATCTGCCCGGCGACCCGCTGCGGCAGCGCGTCGCGCAGGATCCGCGCGACGGACAGGCGCGGCTGCGCGTCGGCCCGCGCGAGCAGGTCACGCTCGGCCTCGGAGAAATCCCGCCCGCCCAGCAGGTTGACCGATATCCGGACCGGCTGGCGCGAGAGGGTCGCCCGATTCCAGAAGCGTGAACTGTTCAGCGCCGCAGGTCCGGAAATGCCGAAGTGCGTCCACAGCAGCGAGCCGGGAATTCGCACCGGGCGCGTGCCGGATACACGGACTTCGAGCAGGACCTCGTGCGAGATCCCGCTGAGCTGCTCGTGCCAGTCGCTGGCCAGCACCAGCGGATCGAGGGCGGGCGTGGTCGGCACCAGCGTATGCCCGAGGCCGCGCGCCAGGGCGTAGCCGCCTCCGTCGCTGCCGGTCTTCGGCAGGGACAGCCCACCGGTCGCCAGGACCACCCGCCGGGCCGTCCAGCGGTGCGGCGCGGCATCGCCCGCAGTCGTCAGGACGAAGCCGTCCGGGCTGCGTTCGAGGGCCGTGACCCGCTGGCCGGTGACGATCCGCACGCCGCGCCGGTCCGCCTCGGCCAGCAGCGCCGCGACGACGGTCCGGGCCGAGTTGCTGTCCGGGAAGAGTTTGCCGTGCTCCTCTTCGTGCAGGGCGACGCCGATTTCCTCGAAGAATGCCCGGGCCGCGCCGGCCGGGAAGGCTCGCAGCGTGCGCTTCAGGATGTTGCGGTTTCCGCCGTAGAAGTCGGCCGGTGTGACCCGCGCATTGGTCACGTTGCAGCGTCCGCCGCCGGCGACGAGGATCTTGGCCCCGATCCTGCGGGCCCCGTCGAGCGCGACGATGCGGGTTCCGGGCGCGGCGCGTCCCAGGAAGATCCCGGTCGCCAGTCCGGCCGCCCCGGCCCCAATCACGATGACATCCGCGTGCGCATCCACGCACGGAGTGTAGATCGTGTCGGGCGGATCAAGTAGCGCCGGGGACCGGCGAAGCCCGAAAACGGGAGGCGCGTGGCGGGATCGCAGCGGCGGCGCGTGGTCGGCGCTCGGGCCCGCACGGTTTCACCAGGGCAGTCAGTTGATCGCGGGCGACTCGACGCCGGTCCGGGCGGCCGCCAGGAGCGCATCGCCTCCGGTCGCGAAGGCGATGTAGTCGGGTCGGTCGGCGGCCGTGCGATGGCGGTACTCGCCGACCAGTTGCCCGTCCCGCACGAGGAAGATGCCCGGCATCTGGAAGACGTCGCCGGCCAGGTTGCCGAGGCGGTGTCCGGCCCGGGCGGCCTGCCATCCACGGCGAACGACCCGCGGACCGAAGAGCTGATCGAGTCGGCCACGCTGCAGTCGGAAGGACCGGTAGAGCATCGAACTGGGATCGCTGACATGCGGCAGATCGTCCAGTCCATAGTGGCGGAAGAAGCGGATCGCGTCGGCCTCGGCGCCCATGTGCACCGCGACGAGGCGGATGCCGCTGGCTTCGATCCGCGGGCGGGCGAGGGCCAGGTCGGCCGCGGCTTCCCGGCAGAACGCGCAGCCGAAGTGTCGCAGGAACACCAGCATGACGGTGCCTTCGCGGGACAGGTCGGCCAGCACGCGTCCGTCGGAGGTGCGGGCGATGTCGAGCAGGATTTCCGGCGCGGGCGCCTGTTCGACGAGGTCCGCGTGCACGTCCCGCCAGTTGCGATAGGCCGCCCGCAGGATCAGAGCGAACGGCACGATCCAGACCAGGTCATTGGTGAGGATCGTCGCGCCGAAGGCCGGCGGCAGGGCGCCGGTCAGCAGCGCGTACGCGAACCCGAGCGGGCCGAAGATCTTGCCCAGCAGGCCGACCAGCACGATCGGCCAGTGCCGCAGCGGGTCGGTGGCGGCGATCGCGTAGCCGATGCCGTACACGCCGACGATCATGCCGACGCATTGCCAGATCTGCGGGTAGCGCGGCGGTTCGATGCCTGCAAGTTGAAACATCAACCCGGGCATGGCGATCACGAGGGCGCCCCAGATCAGGTTGTAGGCGGCCGCAAGCCGCAGCGTCAGCCGCATCCAGCGGGTCTCGGGTGGTTGCATCTGCGTCGGATCTTTCATCGGCTCATGCTCTCGCGCGCGTCTTCAGCGTCGCCAGTCCCCCGTCGACGCCGACCATCTGTCCCGTGATCCAGTCGTTGGCCGGATCGAGCAGCCAGGCGATCGCCGAGGCCACGTCATCCGGTTTCCCGATGCGACCCAGCGGGTGCATCGCGATCGAAGCCTTCCGGGCCAGGTCGTTCCCGGTGATGCGGCGCGTCATCGGCGTCTCGACGAGTCCGGGGGCGACACCGTTCACCCGGATGCCCCGGGCGGCGTAGGTTGCGGCGGCCGACCTGACCAGGCCGGCGACGCCGCCCTTGGCCGCGGCGATCGCTTCGTGGTTCGCCAGGCCGATCTCGACGGCGGCGGTTCCGACCAGGACGACCGATCCGCCGGTCCGGCCCATCGTCGCGGCGGCGGCGCGGACGACGGCGAAGGCACTGACGAGGTTGACCCGCAGGACGTCTTCGAATTCTTCCGGGCTGGTCAGGTGGGCCGGTTTCAGCAGGATCGAGCCGACGCAACTGGCGACGCCCGCGAGTCCACCGCCCCAGTCGGACGCTTCGTCGAGGAAGCCGGCGACCGCGTCGACGTCCGTGGCGTCGAAGGTCCAGCCGCGGGTTTCGAGTCGCTCGGCCTGTGACGCGACGGCGTCCTCGCGGCGACCGGCCAGGGCGACCCGGGCCCCCTGCCGCACAAGTCGATCGGCCAGGGCCGAGCCGATGCCGCCGGTGGCGCCGAGGATCGCGAAAACGGACGCGGACAAGCGTGTTCACCTCTTTCCGGGGAGTCGTCTGTTTTGCCACGCGGCCACGTTCGGCACCGCGCATACGGTCTCGACGCGCTGCCCATGGGCCTCTGCGATGGTTTCGCCGCCGGATTCGGGACGGATTCAGGGAACCGGGCCCGGAAATCGGCCGGGCGTCCGTTTCCCTGGCGTCCGAGGTTCCGGAACCTGCTTCCCCCGCCCCGCCGAAGCGGGCGGTCACTAGAATCTGCCGCCTGTCGTTTCGAAGGAGCAAGGTCAATGGCAGAGAGGTGGAAGCCGCCCCGCTGTGGCGGATCGGTTCGGACGCTGGTGATCGTGTTCGGTGACCAGTTGGATGCCGGGGCCGCGGTCCTGCGGTCGCTGGATCCCCAACGCGACGCGCTGCTGATGATGGAGGTTGACGAGGAATCGCTGCATGTTCCGAGCCACGTGCAGCGAACGGTTCTGTTCCTGTCGGCCATGCGGCACTTCGCCGATCGGCAGGTATCCGCCGGACGTCGCGTCGAGTACGTCAGCCTGACCGACCCGGACAACCGGCACGGCTTCGAGGCGGAAATCCGTCGCGCCGTGCAGCGCCTGAAGCCGGAGCGACTGGCGGCCACGCTGCCGGGTGAATGGCGGGTGCTGCAGGCTCTTGAACGGGCGGCCGAGGCGAGCGGCTGTCCGTTGACGGTGCACGAGGACGAGCACTTCCTGACGACACGGGAAGCGTTCGCGGGCTGGATGGCGGGTCGCCGGCAGCCGATCCTCGAACACTTCTACCGCTGGACCCGCAAGCGCCTGGATCTGCTGATCGATTCCGACGGCGAGCCGATCGGCGGCGCGTGGAACTTCGACAAGGACAACCGCGAGGCGTTCCGCTCGGCGCCGCAGCCGGCCGATCGATATCGTCCCCGGCGTGACGCGATCACGGCCGAGGTCTGTCGACTGGTGTCCGAGCGGTTCGGTGACAACCCCGGCGAACTGGCGGGATTCGCGTGGCCGGTGACGCCCGGGCAGGCCCGGCGGCAACTGGACCGGTTCATCGCCGAGCGTCTGCCGGACTTCGGCCGATACCAGGACGCGATGTGGACGGACGAGCCGTTCCTGAACCACTCGCTGCTGTCGCCGGCGCTGAACCTGAAGCTGCTGGATCCGCGCGACTGTGTGCGGGCGGCGATCGACGCGTTCGAGCAGGGCGCGGCCCCGCTGCCGGCCGTGGAGGGATTCGTCCGCCAGATCGTCGGGTGGCGTGAGTTCATTCGCGGGATCTACTGGCACAGCGGGCCGGACTACGCCACGCGGAACGGGCTGGACCAGCACCGTCCGCTGCCGGTCCTGTACTGGAGCGGCGAGACCGAGATGGCCTGCATGCGGCAGTCACTCGGGCAGGTGCTGGCCCACGGCTACGGGCATCACATTCAGCGGCTGATGGTGACGGGGAACTTCGCGCTGCTGGCGGGTGTTGATCCGAAGGCGATCAGCGACTGGTACCTGGGGATGTACGTCGACGCGGTCGACTGGGTCACGCTGCCGAACACGCTCGGGATGGTGATGCACGCGGACGGGGGCGTGGTTGGCACGAAGCCGTACGCGGCCAGCGGTCGCTACATCGCGCGGATGAGCAACTACTGCGACGGGTGTCGTTTTGATCCGGGGCGGCGGACGGGGTCGCAGGCCTGTCCGTTCACGACGCTGTACTGGGACTTCCTGCTGCGGAACGAGCGGCGGTTTCGCGACAACGGGCGGATGCGGCTGATGCTGCGGAGCCTGGAGCGGATCGACGCGGCGGAACGTAGCGAGATTCGAGCGGCCGCGGACGCGCTGCGGGAAGAACTGGTCGGGGCGGACTGACCGCGCGCCGCGGCCCGCGATTACTCGTCGTCAGCCGGGTCGCCAAGGGTGGCCCGCGTCGCGCGGAGCATTTCGAGTTCGGTCGCGAGCGTTTCGGGAACGCTCTGATCGCCGGCCCGGAGCACGCCTTCGTCGCGGGCGCGAAGGAACGCGGCGCGACAGGTCTCGAGGGCGGTTTCGGCCCGGTCCCAGGCGGACCTGCGGTCGGCGCGGGGCAGGTCCACGTCCTCGGCGGTCAGACGGTGCCGTTCGAAGCGCTTGTAGTGCGCGACGCCGAGCATGCGCAGGGCGGCGCCGCGGTCGGTCGAGTCGGCCGCCAGTTGTTCGGCGACGGTCAGCAGGCGATTGATGGTGGCGCCGGCCTGTTCGGTCTGTCGGGCCTGCAACTGGCTTTCGCACAGCTTGGTGAGTTTTCCGGCGAGGGCTTCGCGAAGGCTGCGCGAGCCGGGTTCGAGTTGCAGCAGGCGCTCGTGGATCTCGACGGCCCGCTGGCAGTACGGGAGCGCCTCGGCCGCCCGGCCGAGTTCGGTCAGCAGGATGCAGTGCCACTCTTCGGCGACGGCCAGGTCGCGCTGGGCGACGCGATCGTTGGGATAGGCGGCGGCCAGTTGTTCGGCGATGCCGCGGAAGGCGCGGTAGTGTTCGAGCGCGGCCTGTCGTTCGCCGCGCTGGACCGCGATCTGGGCGAGCTTGGTGCGGCTGACGCCGGTTCCGCGAAGGGCCCAGAGGTCGTCGGGCCGGAGTTCGTGGAAGCGCTGTCCGAAGGCCATCGAGCGGCGGTAGGCGGCCTCGGCCGCGACGAGATCGCCCTCGCGCTGGTACTGGTTGCCCATCCGTTCGTGCGAGATCGCCAGGCGATTGAGGGCCTCGACGTCTTCGGGGTGCTGGTCGGCGAGTTGCTCGGCGAGTTCGAGTGCCTGCCGGTACAGGCCGCCGGCCCGCTCGTACTGTCGCAGGTGCGTGTGGGCGTCGCCCATCTGGTGCAGTGTTTTCTGCAGCAGGTGGCGGGCGAGCAGGTCGTCCGGGTTGCGGGCGAGGAGGCGTTCGCAGAGGGCCCGGGCGCGCTCGAGTTGCCGCAGGGCGCCGGGCAGGTCATCGACCGTCGACGAATTCAGGTCGCCGAGTACGTCCCCGATCTTGGAGTAGGCGTGGGCCAGTTCGAACGTCAGTTCCGGGTCGTCGGGCGCTTCGTCGTGCAGGGCGTCGAGATACTCGAGCGCGGTGGAGACGACGAAGGCGCGGGCGGCGGCGGTTCCCGGGACGCGGCGGATCTTCGGATCGAGGTCGAAGATGAAGGCTTTGGCCATCTGCCGCAGGCGCTGGAAGCGTTCGTCGGCGACCACGCGGGCGGCCTCGGCCCGGGTGCGCTGGGCTTTCTGCTCGGAGTACAGCCAGCCGAGGGCGACCGCCGAACCGATCGAGACCAGCACCAGGGCGGCCCCGAGCACCGCGATCGTCCGGTAGCGCCGCAGCAGCGTCCGCAGCAGGTACAGGCCGCCGTCGCGGCGCGCGGCGATCGGTTCGCCGTCGATGAAGCTGCGGACATCGTCGGCGAGGGACTCGGCCGTCTGGTAGCGGCGGGCGCGGTCCTTGGCGAGGGCCCGCAGCAGGATCGTTTCGAGGTCGGCGGGCACGCGTCCGGCCGGGACGCCGTCGTCGCCGGCGAGTTGCAGCGGGACGGAGGGGGATTCCTCGGCGATGGCCTGGAGCACCTGGACGGTGTCGCGGTCGAGTGGTTGCGGGGGTGATCCGCAGACGAGTCGATAGGCGAGCACGCCGAGCGTGTAGACATCGCTGCGGACGTCGATCGCGTCGGGCAGGCCGCGGGCCTGTTCGGGGGAGAGATACGCGAGCGTGCCGGCGACGTGACCGCTGAGGGTCTGGCCGCGTTCGGCGCCGTCGGTCAACTGGCGGG
Source organism: Phycisphaerae bacterium (assembly GCA_030428945.1). GTDB lineage: Bacteria > Planctomycetota > Phycisphaerae > UBA1845 > Fen-1342 > JAUIEC01. Next base: position 17,302 of record JAUIEC010000022.1, read on the forward strand.
CGAGTCCGAAGTCGAGGACGCAGGGTTGTCCGTCGGGGCTGACGAGGATGTTGGAGGGTTTCAGGTCGCGGTGGATCACGCCGCGCTGGTGGGCGTGGTGGACGGCATCGCAGAGGGCGGCGAAGACCCGCAGGCGAGTCGGCAGGTCGCAGGCGTTGACGCGGACGTACTGGTCCAGCGGCAGGCCGGCGACGTAGTCCATGACGACATAGCGGCGTCCGTCCTCCATCTGTCCGGAGTCGAAGACCTGCACGACGCCGGGATGGCGCAGCGTGGCGACGGCTTCGATCTCGCGTTCGAAGCGGCGTTCGGCGAGCGGGCCGGCTTCGAGTCCGTCGCGGAGGACCTTGATGGCCACTTCGCGGCGGGTCGAGGTCTGCCAGGCCCGGTAGACGATGCCCTGTCCGCCGCGGCTGATTTCGCCGCGCAGTTCGTAGCCGGGCAGTTGCGGGGCCTTGGGCCGTGGTGGCGGCGGCGCGACGACCGGTGGCAGGCCGACGCTGCGCAACTGGGCGACGAGGTCGTCGTGGCTGGAGCGGATCCGTTCGTTGCGGGTGGCACAGCGCGGGCAGTCGGCCAGGTGCGCGGCGATCGCGTCGCGTTCGTCGGGTGCGCACTCGTCGGCGTGATAGCGCAGCAGGTCGTCTTCGTTCGGGCAGTTCATCGGGAGCGGGTCCTACTCGTCGCCGAGCAGTTCGGCCATTTTCTCGGAGACCCGGCGGGTGACGCGCCACTTGATCGTGTGCAGGTTTCCGCGTGAGAGCCCGAGGCTGGCGCAGATCTCTTCCGGCGGTTCCTGGCGAATGACGTAGCGGACGTAGGCCTGGTAGGTGGCCGCATCGAGTTCCTGCTCCAGGCACCGCAGGCAGTGCCAGAGGTGTTCTTCCATCCACAGCCGCTCGAAGGCCTCTTCGGGCGACTCCTGCCGGGCCGGCTGGGCCTCGAGCTGCCCGCTGGCGGCGGCCTGATCGTGGCGTCCGCGCCACAGGTTGCGGACCCGGTTGTTGACGACCGTCCGCAGCCAGCCCTTGAAGCGGCCGCGGGAGGGGTCGTACTCGAAGCTGGCGATCCGGGTGCTGACGGCGGCCAGGCAGTGCTGGGTGACGTCTTCGGCGTCGGCGTCGCTGAGACCGTTGGCTTTGCCGAAGCGGAACAGCATGGGCCGATAGATTTCGTCGAAGGCGCGCCAGGCGGCGGCATCCGCCGGGTCACGGATCCGAATCAACAAGCTGGGGCGGGTCGTATCCATATCGCGGAAGTGGCTCTCGGGCTAAGGACTTGCGTCCAGTATAGCCGCGTGGCCGCCTCCGACCGCCCGCTTTTCACAACGGGGTACCCGCGCGGGTCGGGAAACTCACACCGGAATCGGAAAGGAGCGTGAAGAGAACGGGAGAGGGAAGCGCCCACGCGGGCTGCTTCCCTCTCGTCGAGGGGCGGGATCAGTTGCCCACAGCTTCGAGCGTGCCCTGGACCTCGACCGGTGCGATGCCGGACACATGGAAGACATCATCCGGCAGTTCGGTGTCGATCCCGGTGTTGCGGCGGATGATCTCCGCGAGGGTCAGGTCCTCGACGCGGCGGACCTGCCCGGGCGGGAAGTAGCGCTGGTACCAGAAGCGATCACCGTCGCGCAGCCGTTCGAACTGGTCGACCAGCAGGAAGAACACCGTCTCCCCCACCAGCGCGCCGTCGACGTGATCCTCGGCCAGCCCGCCGACCCACAGGTCGACCTCGTCGACCGAGGCGTAGACCGCGGCGAGTCGGCCCTGCACGTCCGCGTCGCTGCTGAGATCCGCGAAGGTCGCGTGCGGCGCCAGCCGCAGCGCGGTGCGGGCTGCGTTCAGCGTCGGCAGGCCGTGGTCACGCCCGCGCTGGATGTTCAGCGCCACCAGGTCGAAGCCACCCGCGCCGGGTGGACCGAACAGGAAGTTCCGGACGTCGTCGATCACCTGGGCGTCGACCCGCTGGGCGACCTGCCCGGCCAGCCCGCGCAGAACCGGTTCGATGCCCCAGGCGACGGTCTCCTGCGGCACGAAGAAGGCGGCCGCCAGCGGAAGGTGCCCGCCCTCGATCTCGACGCCGTCCGCGTCGACCCGCAGCAGTTGCGGTGACAGCATGCTGTGGCCGAAGCGATAGGCGGCCGTGGCGAACTCATTGACGAGGGCGGGATTCACCTCCGCGCGGTAGCCCGCGTACGGAGCGAGCGCATCCGGGCCCAGCAGGGCCGGGAGGAATTCGCGGTAGGTGATGGCCTGCATCTCGGCCGCGACCAGGGCGCGGGCGGCCTGGTAGATCTCCTCGCCGGACCGGTTCGGGTCCGCGGTCCGCAGACGATCGGCGTGCCGGTTGTGCTCGCGGACGAAGAGCGTGTGCATCGCAGTCAGCCCGACCTGCTCGTTGGCGCGAATGTCGCCGGCCACGAAGAACGCGTCGGAATCATCCGGTGCATTCGGAAGCCCTTCGGTGTTGAACGGGAGCAGATCGCCGGCACTGGTCTTCAGGCGTCCGGTCCCGTCCAGGGTACGCAGCGCGGCCGCCCGCTCGGCGTCGCTGCCGTAGACGTTCGACGCGTCGATGAACGCGGTCAGGACGTTGAACTGCTGGCGGACACCGTCCTGCAGCACGTACGCCGAGCGGTCGAGGTTGATCGTGACGACGCCGGTCGCGTCGGGATCGAACCACGGATCGCCGGCCGGGACGCGGATGTCGAGGGGTTCGGCCGGTTCGGCCACGGGTGTTTCAGTGATGTCATGGTCGAGGAACTGGCCCCACTGCCAGAGGAAGTCGGACGCGCGGCGGCGGTTCGGGATGCTCTCAGCCTGGGCGAAGACAGCGGTGCTGATCGCGCGGGCGTTGACGCGTCCCGCGTTGTCGACGGCCTGGACCCCATCGACGTATGCGGCCGGCCCGATGCGGTTGAACGCCGCGCCGACCGCGCCCCACTCCTGGTTCGCCAGGTTGTTGCCGACTCCGTCGATCGAGCGGACGGCCTGCGGGAAGGGCAGGTCCGCGCCCCCCTGCCCGCCGGGCGCGCGGCCTGGCGGTCGGTCCATGCGTCGCTGTCCCACGGCGCTGCGCCGCGGCGTTTCGGTCGCGACGTCCTCCTGCTGCACGGTATTGGTGTCGCCGGCCACGAGCGCATCGAGCGTTTCCTGGGCAGCGGGCACACAGGCCCCCAGTACAAGCACGGCCAGGCAGCCCGGATGCACGGCACCGAGCAGCCGGCGCAGGCGGTGATCATTGCGTTGACTTGTGTTGCATGCCATCAGGACTCTCCCTTCGAGAAAAGAGGTGGGACTCGTAACCGGAATGTCGGGCGGTCGTCAGGCGGGGCGGGAGGCGCGCAGGCGGTGAGGCGGGCGGGACAGCCCGGCCGGGCGGCGCGTGGCACCGCCCGGTCCGGACCATGCGTGCAGCATCAGTCGCTGTCCTCCTCGCCGGACTCCGTCGCCGGTTCGACCGGCGTTACCGGTCCGCGACGACCACGGTTTCCGCGGCCGGCCTTGTCGGATCGGCGCGACCGGTCGCCGTCGAAACGGTCGCCGCGGCCGTCTCTCGGCGGGCGCAGTTCGCGTCGATCGACGACGCCGTCCTGGTTGCGATCCAGGGTACGCAGCGCCGCGGCGGCGGCCTCGATTTCGGCGGCCGAAAGCTGACCGTCACGGTCCTGGTCGAGGACCATCAGCAGCGGGGACGGCGGAGGCGGGCGGTGCCCGCGCTGTCGCTGCCCGTCTTCGGCCGCGTCGGGGCGGAGGTGCTGCCTGGACGGACGTTGATCCCCACGATCCAATGCGGCCCCGCCGCGGCCGCGACCCTGTGGCGGCTGCGCGGTCGCGCTGATCGCCACCAGTACGCCCAGACCACCAAGAAGTATCCAACGCATCGGTGTTCTCCTTCACAGTTCCACGGGACACACGTCCCTGTCAGGAGATACGTCGGGGCGCCATGGCCGTCGGCAGAAAATCTCAACGGGCACGAAAGCCGGGGTGCGGGGCGGTCGTGCGGCGCGAATCGGTGCGACGTCGATCGGGCTTGCGTTTAGACTAATGTGGGTGGAGTCGGCCCCGGCGCGTGGCCGCCGGTCGCCGCGCCGGTGCGTCTGCCGGCGCGGGGTCGCCAGCGAGTCCTGGTGGGATCGACGCGCTGGCGGTTCCCACAGCCGGAACACGGAGTAGCCCGCATGTCCCGCGACGATGCCGCCGACCTGCTGGCCCGCGTGCGCAGTGGTGACGGGGATGCGCTGGCGACGGTGTTCAGTGCCCACCGCGACCGACTGCGGCGGATGGTGCAGTTCCGGATGGACAGCCGTCTGCGGGGGCGCGTCGATGCCGACGACATTCTGCAGGAGGCGTACCTCGATGCGGCCCAGCGGGCCGACAGTCTGCGGGGCGACCAGGAGCAGAGCGGCTTCATCTGGCTGCGGCTGATCGTCGGCCAGACGATGATCAACGTGCACCGGCGGCACCTGGGCGCGAAGATGCGCGACGCGGGCCGGGAAGCGCATCGCTCCGCGGTACACGGATCGAACAGCGCGGCCGGTTCGATCATCGCGAACCTGCTTGGGCGGCTCACCTCGCCGACGGAAGCGGCCCGCCGGCTGGAGTTTCAGCATCAGCTCGAGCAGGGTCTGGCGGCGATGGATCCGCTGGATCGCGAGGTGCTGGCCCTGCGGCACTTCGAGGAACTGAGCAACGCGGAGGTCGCGCTCGAACTGGAAATGCAGCCCAAGGCCGCGAGCATGCGCTACGTGCGGGCGCTCAAGCGCCTGAAGGACATCCTGGCCGACGTGCCCGGCTTCAGCGAAACCTACGGCGACGGACCGCTTCCATGAACGCGCCGGGACCGCAGGGGATCGACGAACTGGTCGAGGAGTTCCTGGCCCGCTGTCGGCGCGGGGAAACGCCGCGGATCGAGGACTACGCCCGTCAGCATCCGCACCTGGCCGACGAGATCCGCGAACTGTTCCCGACCGTTGCGGCGATGGAGAACCTCAAGGAGGAACGGGTCGCCCGGCACGAGCAGCAGGCCTGGGCCGGCCCGGGGGTCGATCGGCTGGGCGACTTCCGCCTGATCCGCGAACTCGGCCGCGGCGGGATGGGGGTCGTCTTCGAGGCCGAGCAGGAGTCGCTCGGGCGGCGGGTGGCGATCAAGGTGCTGCCGCGCCCGGCCCTGCTGCACGGGCATGCCCGCGAACGGTTCGAGCGCGAAGCCCGCACGGCCGCCAAGCTGCACCACACGAACATCGTGCCGGTCTTCGGGGTCGGTCATTACGAGGACTACCATTTCCTGGTGATGCAGTACATCGCCGGGATCGGCCTGGATGAGATTCTCCAGGCGCTGCGCGACCGACAGTTGAACCCGCTGCCCGACGATGAGCGCAGCGGCTGCGACCTGGTTCAGATCGGGCAGGGACTGGTGCAGCGGCGTGACCGTCCGACGGTGCACGACAGCGCCGCCGCCACGCGAACCGCGACCGGCACCCTCGATACGCTCGACCGCGAACCCGCGGAGAGCGCTCCGGCCACCCGCTTCGAGCGTCCGGCCGTGCTGGGGCGGGCCTACTACCAGAGCATCGCGCAGATCGCGCTGCAGGTGGCCGAAGCGATCGCGTACGCGCACCAGCAGGGCACGTTGCACCGGGACATCAAGCCTGGCAACCTGCTGCTGGACGGTGACGGGACGGTCTGGGTGGCCGACTTCGGGCTGGCCAAGGCGATCGACCAGGACTCGGTGACGCACTCGGGCGACTTCGTCGGCACGCTGCGCTACATGGCCCCGGAACAGTTCAACGGGCAGACGGATCGCCGCAGCGACATCTACAGCCTCGGGCTGACGCTGCACGAACTGCTGACACTGCGGCCGGCGTTCGCCGACAGCGGGCCGTCGTTCACCTCCGGCAAGATCGGGGGGCGGGTCGTGCCGCCGGCCAGGCGGTTGAACCCGCACGTGCCGCTGGACCTGGAGACGATCGTGCAGAAGGCGGTGTCGCACGATCCGGCCGACCGCTACCAGTCGGCCGACGAGATGGCGCTGGACCTGCGGCTGATGCTCGAGGAGCGTCCGATCCGGTCGCGGCGAATCAGCGCGCCGGAACGGCTGTGGCGCTGGGCCCGCCGGAACCGGGCGCTGGCGGTTCTGCTGGGCGCGACCGCCGCCCTGCTGCTGGCGGTGGCCGCGCTGACCAGTTACGGCTACGTGCAGGCCCGGCAGACGGCTGACCGGATCGCGGCCGCGCGTGATCGCGAGACGGCGCAGCGGAACCGGGCGGAGACGACCGCGGACCTGGCGCTGGGTGTGCTCGATCACGTGTTCGACACGTTCGCGCCGCAGCGGGTGATCGCGGCGCCGGACCTGTCCTTCGTCAGCGACGAGGAGCAGGACGCCCTGCCGACACCCGCCCGGCCGGTGCTGTCGGCGGCGCACACCGAGATGCTGACGCAACTGCTGAGTGTCTATCAGCAGCTTGCGGTGCTCGAGGGGGACGATGCCGACCTGCGTCGCAAGGCGGCCGAGGCGCATCGCCGCGTGGGTGACATCCAGCGCCAGCTTGGGGCGTACCCGGCCGCCCGGCAGGCCTACCAGCGGGCCGGTGAGATGTTCTCCGCGCTGGCCGACGAGATGCCCGACGATGTCACGGTGGTGGTGACGGCCGCGGCGCTGCAGGCGGAGCGGGGGCAGGTCGAGCTTGCCAACGACAACCCGCAGGAGGGTCTGGCGTTGCTGGCGGCGGCGGAGCGGTCGCTGCGAGAACTGCCGACGGAGATCGCCGCGACGGCGCTGGCCCGTTACGAGCGGGCGCGCACGCTGTACCTGCGGGCGCGGTTTGCCATGCCGCCGGGGCCGCCGCCGGGCGGGCGCGGCGAGCGACCCGGAATGGCCGGTCCGCCGGGACGCGGAGGTGGCGGCCCGCCGCGGCTGCGCTCCGAATCGCGCGGCCCGCGTCCGCGGCCGGGCGAGAGTGACGACCTGCGACAGGCGATCGAACTGCTGGAGACGCTGGTGGCCGAGTACCCGCAGCAGCCGGCGTACCGGCACCTGCTGGCCCGCTGCGACACGCTTCCGCATCGTCGACGTGACCGTCACCTGACCAGCCAGGATGACCCGCAGCGTGGGATCGACCTGCTCGAAGCGCTCGTGCGTGACTTCCCCGACGTGCCGGAGTACCGGCTCGACCTGGCGCAGGCCTACGCGTTCCTCGGCCCCGGTCGGGGCGGCGGCGACGACGCCAATCGTCGCAACCTGCTCGAACGGATGGACCGGGCCGCGGACCTGGTGCAGCAGTTGATCAACGAGCGCCCCGGCATTCCCGAATACGAGCACACGCTCGCGCGGATCCTGGCCCGGAGTGCGAGCCTGCTGCGCGGGCGCGGCCTGCTGTCGGCGGCGATCGAGCAGGGTCGGCGCGGGCTGGAACTGCAGACGGCCCTGGCCGACCGCTACCCCGACGTGAGCCTGTACCAGGCCGAGCTTTCCAACATGCAGGCCGGACTGGCGGAACTGCTGCGCCAGGACGGGAAGGCGGATGAAGCCGAGCCGTTGTTCGTGCAGGCCTGGGAACGGGCCCGCGGGCTGCTGGCGAACGAACCGCAACTCGACCATCTGCGGCGCCTGACACTGGACCGCACGCGGCAGGTGGTCGAACACTACCGCCGTCAGGGGAATCCGGAAGCGGCCAAGCCGTACCTGGAGGCGATGGGAGAACTCCGCCGCGATCGGCCCAGGCCTTTTCGGGGTGAAAAGCCGGAGGAGTGAAACGGGGCCCCGGTGACGCGGCCACACGGATCCGTGTGCGCCATCCGGTTCGCACGCTGCGGCGCCGCCTCGCTTGCCGGCTGACCTGCTTACTTTCCCGGCAGGCGCAGGCGGATGGGGCCGCGAGCGCGGGAGGGGTCGACGACGCGGCCGGCCTGGGTGATTTCGAGTCGTCCGGCCGCGACGAGTCGTCGGGCGGCGCGGCGGGTCGGTTCGAGCAGTTCCTTCCAGGATGCATCGCTGCCGAGGCTGCGGGCGACTTCGCCGGGGCAGATCGAGGTGCCGGGCTTTCGCGCGGCGAGGCGGTCGAGGATGGCCGCCTCGAGTTCCCGATCCAGCTTCGAGACGCGTCTGCGGCGACAGGCGTCCGAACAGTAGCGGACCTGGGCCCAGCAGCGGGCCCACTTGCGCCGCCAGGCGAACGATCGGCCGCAGGCGGCGCAGATCCTGTCCGACTTGTCCGCGGCGGGCCTGCTCATGATTGGTCCCGGCATCGGATGCTGTCGCCGGCCGCCACGTGCGGTCGCGCCTGGTCCGCGTTACTTGCTGACCAGCGCGGCGACGGCGCCGGCGGGGTCTCGGATGATGCAGAACTGCTGGCCGCCCATCGGGCGGGGTCCGTCGAGGACGGTGCCGCCGAGTTCGACGCAGCGGGCGGCACTGGCGGCGACATCGGCGACGGTGATGTAGATCAGCCACTGGGCGGGCATGTTCTGGTTCTGGCCGCGGGCGTGGCAGATGCCGGCGACGCAGCCGCGACCGGGCGCGTTCATTTCGTAATCGCTGTAGCCGCCCATGTCGTGCGGCTGGATCTGCCAGCCGACGACTTCGCTGTAGAAGGTGCTGACCTGGTCGGCATCGGGCACGGTCAGGTCGCGCCAGGTCACGTCGCCTACGCCGGGGTCGGGCATCGTCGGGCTCCTCAGGTCGCCGAGCCGATCCCGAAGGCCGGGGCTGCCACCGCTTGGAGCCCGGTCATCCGACGGGTCGACGAACCGGCGCAGCTTATCGCGGTCCGGCGCGCGCGAGAAGTGCCGGTCCGGCTGTGGCGCGGTAGACTCGCCGGCTGGCATCCAGGCAGGCAGTCAAAGGAGAGCCCGTGAACAACCCCGTCATCATCGTCGGCGCCGGTCTGGCCGGGCTGAGCTGTGCCCGGGCCCTGCACGCCCAGGGGTGCCCGGTGCTGGTGCTCGAGGCGGCCGGGCACGTCGGCGGGCGGGTCACCACCAGCGAAGTCGAGGGCTTCCTGGTTGACCGCGGCTTTCAGACCATGCTGACCTCGTACCCGAACGCGCAGGCGGTGCTCGATTTCGAACGGCTCGACCTGCACGGCTTCGCGCCGGGTGCCCTGATTCAGCTCGGCGGTCACCGCTATCGCTTCCTGGACCCGTGGAAGGCGCCGCTGGGCGCCCTGCAGGGGATCTTCGCCCCGGTGGCGTCAATCGCCGACGCGGTCCGCATCGCCCGGCTGCGGGCCGACTGCCTGGCCGGACGCGGCGCGACCGCCGGAACCACGCTGGAACTGCTGCGGGCCCGCGGGTTCTCGAGCCGGGTCATCGAGCGCTTCTTCAAGCCGTTCTTCGGCGGCGTGTTCCTCGAGCGCGAACTGACGACCGGCGCCGCGTTCTTCGCGTTCGTGTTCGAGATGTTCGCCCGCGGGCAGGCGGTCGTTCCGGCTCGCGGCATGCGGGCGATCCCCGAACAGATCGCGGCCGCCCTGCCGACCGACGCGATCCGCCTGAACACGCCGGTGCGCGCGGTCGAAGGGAACGAGGTGCGGCTGCAGGACGGCGGAAGCCTGGTCGGCGAAGAGGTGATCCTGGCGGTCGATCCGGATACCGCGGCCGGCTGGACCGGGCGGCCGACCGGGGGCTGGCAGGGCGCGACGACCGTCTCGTACGCGGCGGACCGCTCGCCGCTGGACGAGCCGATCCTGCTGCTCAACGGCGAAGGACAGGGCCCGGTCAACCATGTCTGCGTGCCGAGTGATGTCTGCCCGTCGTACGCGCCGGCGGGCGCGGCCCTGGTCAGCGCGACGGTGCTCGGCGTGCCGGATGTCGATGACGAACAGCTCGACCAGGCGGTGCGGCGTCATCTGCGGGAGTGGTTCGGGCCGCGCGTGTCGGAATGGCGTCGCCTGAAGGTCGACCGGGTGGCCCACGCCCTGCCGATCGGGGCGCCCCGCCGCCCGTCCGGCGACCGGATCTGCTGTGGCGACTACCTGACGAACCCGTCAATCGACGGTGCCCTGCAGAGTGGGCTGTCGGCAGCGGCCGAGGTGATCGCCCGGCTGGGCACAAACGCTATCTGAACACGGCGCGGGTACGGTTGCGGGCGTGAAGGCCGGGGCGACGGCTCCGGTCGGTTCCGGAAACTCTCCCGTACAGGAAGCGCCCCATGTTCAGAACGCCTGCCGTAGCACTGCTGGCAGCACTGGTCACCGGAAGTCAGGTCGGAGCACAGACGATGGGCAGCACCGGGTTCTCACCACTGCAGACCTACATCGGGCAGCGGGTGGCCGAGTTCGAGCAGATCCCGGCCGACCGTCGGGCGGACCTGGAGCGTCTGGCCGACTACGTGCGCGAGTGCGGGGACGCGGGCAGACCGATCCGACTGACGTTCATCTGCACGCACAACTCTCGCCGCAGCCACATGGCGCAGGTCTGGGCGGCGACGGCGGCCCACCACTTCGGCATCGAGGGGGTCGAGACTTTTTCGGGAGGGACGGAGGCGACCGCGTTCAATCCGCGGGCCGTGCGGGCGCTGCGCGCGGCGGGGTTGCAGATCGAGCAGACCAACCAGGCCGAGAACCCGATCTACCACGTCCGGTTCGCGGCCGATGCGGCCCCGCTGACGGCGTTTTCGAAGGTTTACGACCAGGCCCCGAACCCGCGCGAGGCGTATTGCGCGGTGATGACCTGCGGATCGGCGGACCGGGCCTGTCCGAACGTGGCGGGAGCGCGCCGGCGGGTGGCGATCACCTACGACGACCCGAAGGCCTCGGACGGGACGGCGGATGAGGGGCGGGTGTACGCGGCGCGGTGCGCACAGATCGGGCGTGAGATGCTGTATGTTTTCGCCCGGGTTTCGAAGGGGAAGAACTAGCGGCGGGTGCCGAGCTGGGGGTGTTTATTCCCCGGCCCGGCTCATGACGGTGCCATTCGGCCCTACGACCTGCCAGCGGTTGCGCTCGCTGTCGTTGTCCGCCCAGGCGCATGCGAGATCAATGGCGATCTCCAGGTCGGCGTGCCGGGCCACATCGGCCCAACTTTCGCCGCGCAGGCGCTGGATGGTGAAAACAGGGCATCCTGTTTCCTCGATCATCAGAGTCCTCCTTGACGGCCAACATTGACCACATACTCTTTGATTGCAGGAAGATACCCGTTTTTTGGCCAGCGTCCAGCGAAAAGCGGGCAGATGCCTGCAAGCGTTTGCCAACGCCGCGCAACATCCGATAACAACATCGTTTTTCGGCCGAAGAAGGCCACCGGGTGCTGGCGCGCGTTACATTCGGATTGTCTCTATAATTGGTGAGCAAACGGTTGCGATCCGCTCCATCTGCCGGACCGCGATCCCTGCGACCGGCGGAGCCTGCGGCTTGGACCTAAACCTGGAATTCTCGGCCGGTTACCACCATCGCGTCCTGATGGCCCGCGGCCTGCTGCGCGGGGCCGGGCGGCCGCCGCTGATGGCTGGCGACGACGGACCGGCCCGGGCCTGCCTGGTGCTGGACAAGGGACTGGCGACGGCGCGGCCGGGGTTCGTCGAGGAGGTGACGGGCGGGCTGCCGGAACTGGACTGGCAGCGGCCGCCCTACCTGGTGCCGGGTGGCGAGCCGGCCAAGAACGATCCGTCCGTGCTGGAGGACCTGCTGCGGCACCTGCACGACGCGCACCTGTGTCGGCGTTCGTACGTGGTGGCGGCCGGGGGTGGTGCGGTGCTTGACCTGGTGGGTCTGGCGGCGGCGCTGACGCACCGCGGGGTGCGGCTGATCCGCCTGTCGACGACGACGCTGGGGCAGGCGGACTCGGCGGTCGGGGTCAAGAACGGGGTCAACCGGTTCGGCAAGAAGAACTTCCTGGGGACGTTCGCGCCGCCGTGGGCGGTGCTGTGCGATCCGGACTGGCTGACGAGCTTGCGCGACTACGACTGGCGAAGCGGTTTCAGCGAGGCGGTCAAGGTCGCCCTGCTGAAGGATCCGGACCTGTTCGAAACGCTTGACGGGCAGGCCGACGCGCTGCGCGAGCGGGACCTGGACCGGGCCACGCCGGTGCTGGCCCGCTCGGCCGAACTGCACACGCTTCATATCGTGCGGGGTGGTGATCCGTTCGAGTGGCGGACGGCGCGGCCGCTGGATTTCGGTCACTGGGCGGCGCACAAGCTGGAGCAGATGAGCGGCTTTCGGCTGGGGCACGGGCACGCTGTGGCGATCGGGTTGGCGATCGACGTGACCTACAGCGCGCTGGCGGGTCTGCTGTCGGCGTCGCAGGCCGAGCGGATCTGCGGGTGCCTGGAGCGGCTGGGGTTCGTGCTGCCGCATCCGCTGCTGTCCGAGCCGAACCCGCTGCTGGACGGACTGGAGGAGTTCCGCGAACATCTGGGTGGTCCGCTGACGATCACGCTGCTGCGGGCCCCGGGCGAGGGTTTCGACGCGACGGACATCGATCCCGCACGGATGCAGGACGCGATCCGGCAGGTCGCCGCCCGGGCTTCGAGCGCCTGTCCGTAGGAGTTGCCTCCATGCCACGCCGCGCCGATTCGTGCCCGCTGCCCTACCGGCAGGCGGTCGACCTGTATTTCATGGAACACCGTGCGAAGCTGCTCGATGTAGCCGCCTTTCTCGATCGCCTCGGACGAACCGTCGAGCGGCCGGCGCAGGACGACTTCCGCGTGGCCGCCCTGCGTGAGGCGATCGCCCTGCTCGGCGACGGCAAGGGCGAATACGCCCGCCGGATCCTGGACCTGTTCAGTGATCCCGGCACGGAACCGATCGCGACCGCCGGTGAGAAGGGCGCCAGCGGCGCGTACCCGGGGCCGACGGCATGAAGTACATCGACCCGCACATTCACATGGTCTCGCGGACGACCGATGACTATGCCCGGATGGCGCAGGCGGACTGCATCGCGCTGACCGAACCGGCGTTCTGGGCCGGGTTCGACCGCAGCAGTCCGCAGGGCTTCTTCGACTACTTCCGCCAGTTGACCGAAACCGAACCGCGGCGGGCGGCGGCCTACGGCATACGGCACTACTGCTGGCTGTGCATCAATCCGAAGGAGGCCGAGGACGTCGGCTTCGCCCGCGAGGTGATCGCGCTGATTCCCGAGTTCCTGCAGCGGGACAACGTGCTTGGCATCGGCGAGATCGGACTGAACAAGAACAGCCGCAACGAACTGGTGATCCTCGAAGAGCAGATCGCCCTGGCGGCCGAGCACGGGCAGATGATCCTGGTGCACACGCCGCACCTGGAGGACAAGCGCAAGGGCACGAAGCTGATCATGGATGCGATCCAGGCCAATGGCGCGATCGAGCCCGGCCGCGTGCTGATCGACCACGTCGAGGAGCACACGGTCGAGATGGTGCTCGACCGCGGGTTCTGGGCCGGCATGACGCTGTATCCCGATTCGAAGTGCACGCCGCAGCGGGCGGTCGACATCATCGAGACGTACGGCAGCGAGCGGTTGTGGATCAACTCGGCCGGCGACTGGGGACCGAGCGATCCGCTGGCGGTGCCGAAGGCGCAGGTCGAGATGTTGCGGCGCGGCCACTCGCGGGCCGACGTCAGTCGGATCTCGCTGGACAACCCGCTGCAGTTCCTGCGGCAGAGCCCGCGTTTCGATGTCGACGTCTGAACGGCTGCTGGGGTACTGCACGAACGTGCACGCCGGCGCGACGCTGGATCACGTTCGCCGCAACCTGGTCCGCTACGCCGCCCGCGTCCGCGCGGAACTCGGCACGCCCGATCCGCTTCCGATCGGGTTGTGGCTGGCGGACGAGACCAGCCGCGAACTGGTCACGCCCGACCAGCAGTCCGCCCTGGCGCACTGGCTGGGCGAACATCGACTGCGGGCCTTCACGCTGAACGGCTTTCCGCTGACCGATTTTCATCAGCCGGTCGTCAAGCACAGCGTCTACGAGCCGGACTGGAGCACGCCGGAGCGTTATGACTACACGCTGCGTCTGGCCGGCATCCTGGCGGGCCTGCTGCCCGAGGGCGAAGCGGGCAGCATCTCGACGCTGCCGCTGGGCTGGCACGACGGGCCGGCGCTGCGGGCGGCCGCGGCCCTGCGGTTCCGCGACCTGGCCGACGAACTGCGGGTTCTCGAAGAAGAGACCGGGCACCTGGTTCACATCGACATCGAGCCCGAGCCCGGCTGCGCGCTCGGCACCAGCCGCGACCTGGTCGACTTCTTCGAGCAGGACCTGCTGCCCGGCGGCGACGAGGACCTGCTGCGGCGCTACGTCCGCGTGTGTCACGACGTCTGCCACGCGGCCGTCATGTTCGAACCGCAGGCCGAGGTGCTCGCCCGCTACGACGCGGCCGGGATCGCGATCGGCAAGGTGCAGATCTCGTCGGCCCCGCGCGTGGATTTCGGGCTGCTGGACGCGGAGGCGGCGGATCGGGCCCGGCGGGAACTGGAAGCGCTGGCGGAGCCGCGCTACCTGCATCAGACCAGCATCCGCGACGAACGCGGCGCGCACTTTCACGAGGATCTGCCCGCGGCGCTGGCGGCGCATCCGCCGGCCGGGACGTGGTGCGTGCATTTCCACGTTCCGGTTTACCTGGAGCGCTGCGGGACCCTGGGGACGACCCGCGATCAGATCGGCGAACTGCTGGCGGCGCTCGGGTCGCAGGTGACGCACCTCGAGGTCGAGACGTACGCCTGGGGCGTGCTGCCGGCCGAGCTTGCACAGCCCGACCTGGCGGCCGGGATCGCGCGCGAGCTGCGCTGGGTTCGCGGCGTTCTCGATTCCTGATGAGGCGACTGTTTCGGTCGGTCGGATTTGCGGTCCGTCTTCGGCGATGCCGGTGGATGGAGTTGCCAGGCGGTGCGGCATCGACGCCCGAGGTTCCCGTGGTCGATGCGGTCGCGGTCTGCCGCGTCGATGACGCACCCTACACCGTGACGGTGAACACAGAAAAAGGGGGACAGGCACGTGGCTGTCCCGGGAAAAAGGGGGACAGGCACGTGGCTGTCCCCTGGGCGTCCGGGAAAAAGAGGGACAGGCACGTGGCTGTCCCGGGAAAAAGAGGGACAGGCACGTGGCTGTCCCCTGGGCGCCCCTGGGCGTCCCCCCTGCGCGTCGCTGCGCACGTCCCGCGTCGGTTGAAGCGGAGTGAGACTGGGGGGGTTTCGCCATCCGCCGGGCGGGCCGGTACGCTGGGGGGATGGAATCTCCCGGCCGTTCGGCCTGGTACGTATCGTGGCGCGGTCTGGCCGAACTCGGCCGGGTCTCGAACCTGCCGACCTGTGTCAGCAACGTGCTGGTGGGCTTTGCCCTGGCGGGCCAGGTTCCGGCGTGGCCGACGGCGGCGCTGGTGCTGGGTTCGACCTGCTGCCTGTACCTGGGCGGGATGGCGCTGAACGACATCATCGACGCGGGGCACGATCATCAGCACGCGCGGCATCGGCCGATCATTGCCGGGCGGATCGGGTTCCGGCTGGCGACGCTGCTGGCCGGGGTGCTGCTGGCGGCCGGCGTGTTCCTGGCGCGTCCGCTGGGTCTGCCGGCGTTCGTGACGGCGACGCTGCTGCTGTTGACGATCGTGCTGTACGACCTGCTGCACAAGAGCCGGGTCGAAGCGATCGTGCTGATGGGACTCTGCCGCGGGCTGGTCTACGTGCTGGCGGCGCTGGCCGCGGGTGGCGCGCTCGACCCGCCGCTGGCGGCCGGCGCGACGAGCCTGGCGGTCTACACGGCGCTGGTGACGCTGGTCGCACGGGACGAAGCGGGCACGCTGACCGCGCGCGGCCGCGGGGCCGCCCTGCTGCTGCCGCTGGCGGTGCTGCCGTGGGGGTTGTGGGTTGGAGCCGGCAACGTGCTGGCGTGGATCGCGGGTGGGCTGGCGGTGGTGTGGATCGCGCGCGGGATCCTGCTGGTCCGGGGTCAGCCGCCGCGGACGGTGCCGGCGATCCTGACCTGGCTGGGGGGCATCAGCCTGGTGGATTCGTTCTACCTGGTCGCGCTGCAGCGGTATGATCTGGCGGCGATCGCCCTGCTCTGTTTCGCCGTGACCGTTGTCGCGCATCGCCGCATCCTGGGAACCTGAGCATCATGCCGCGTCCGACCGCCGTGATCCTGATCGTCGGCCTGACTGAGGAACTGCTGCCGCATGCTCCGCGGCTGCGCAGCTTCGCGGGCACCCGCCGCGTGGCCCGCCTTGCGCCGGTGCTGCCGGCCGTGACGTGCAGCGTGCAGAGCAGCATGCTGACGGGCGTGATGCCCCGCGCGCACGGCATCGTCGGCAACGGCTGGTACAACCGCGAGATGGCCGAGGTGCAGTTCTGGAAGCAGTCCAACCACCTGGTGACGGCCGAGAAGGTCTGGGAGACCGCCCGCCGCCGGGATGCGAGCGTGACCTGCGGGCAGATGTTCTGGTGGTACAACATGTACACCTCGACCGAGTACTCGGTCACGCCGCGGCCGATCTACAAGGCGGACGGGCGCAAGCTGCCCGATGTCTACAGCCACCCGGCCGAACTGCGCGAGACGCTGCAGGGCGAACTGGGGACGTTCCCGCTGTTCCGTTTCTGGGGGCCGGCCGCGTCGATCGCGTCGACCGCGTGGATCGCGCAGGCGGCCGAGCGCGTCGCCCGGGCCGATCAGCCGACGCTGCTGCTGGTCTACCTGCCGCACCTGGACTACGGGCTGCAGAAGTACGGGCCGCAGGCGGGCGAGATGCCGGGCGAGATCGCGGCCGTCGACGAGACCGCCGGTCGGCTGATCGAGTCGCTGGAGCGGCAGGGCTACGAGTGCCTGGTGGTCAGCGAATACGGAATCGAGCCGGTCGATCGGCCGGTGCACATCAATCGCGTGCTGCGTGAGGCGGGGCTGCTGTCGGTGCGGGTCGAGCAGGGTCTGGAACTGCTGGATGCCGGGGCGAGTCGGGCGTTCGCGGTGGCGGATCACCAGGTCGCGCACGTCTACGTGGCGGACCCCGGCGATCTGGCGCGGGTCGTCGACCTGTGCCGGGGGCAGCCGGGCGTGGCGCGGGTGCTGGATCGCGACGGGCAGGCGACCTGCGGGCTCGACCATCCGCGGAGCGGCGAACTGGTGCTGGAGGCGGCGCCGGGCGCGTGGTTCACGTACTACTACTGGCTGGACGATGCCCGCGCGCCGGACTTCGCCCGGACGGTCGACATTCACCGCAAGCCGGGCTACGACCCGTGCGAGCTGTTCCTGGATCCGCGTTTGCGGCTGCCGCACCTGGCGATCGGCTGGCGGCTGCTGAAGAAGAAGCTCGGGCAGCGGACGCTGCTTGACGTGATTCCGCTGGACGCCGGGCTGGTGCGCGGCAGTCACGGGCGGGTCGACAATCCACCGGCGCGGCAGCCGCTGCTGATCGGTCCGGCGCAGCTCGTTCGACACGAGGAACTGCCCTGCACGGCGGTACGTGACCTGCTGCTGACCAGCCTGTTCGGGGACTGACGAGCATGTCCGCTGCGAGGCTGAGTCGCTGGTTCGCGTCGCGTGACTGGAAGCCGTTCGCCTTCCAGCGCGAGACCTGGCGGGCGTACCTGGACGGTGCCAGCGGGCTGGTGCACGCCCCGACCGGGATCGGCAAGACGCTGGCGGTCTGGGGCGGTCCGCTGCTGGCCGGCATGCGGCGCCGTCGCGGGCGCAAGCCGCGGAAGACGGCGGAACCGCTGCGGGTGCTGTGGATCACGCCGCTGCGGGCGCTGGCCAGCGACACGGTCGCCGCGCTGCACGAGCCGGTCGAATCGCTGGAGCTGCCGTGGAGTATCGAGAAGCGGACCGGTGACACGCCGCAGGCCCGCAAGGTCCGTCAGCGGCAGCGGTTTCCGACCGCGCTGGTGACCACGCCGGAAAGCCTGTCGATCCTGCTGTCCTATCCCGAGACGCGCGAACGGTTCGCGACGCTCGAGTGCGTGATCGTCGACGAGTGGCACGAACTGATCGGCACGAAGCGCGGCGTGCAGACCGAGCTGTGCCTGGCCCGCCTGCGCCACTGGAACCCGGCGCTGCGCACGTGGGGACTGTCGGCCACGCTCGGCAACCTGGAAGAGGCCCGCGACGTGCTGCTCGGGCATCCCGGCCGCGACGACGCCCGCCTGATCTCGAGCGACTACGACAAGCGGATCGAGATCGAGACGCTGCTGCCGGACGAGATCGAGCGCTTCCCGTGGTCGGGGCATCTCGGGACGCGGCTGGTTCCGCAGGTGCTGGCGGCGATCGAACGGGCCCGCAGTTCGCTGCTGTTCACCAACACGCGCTCGCAGGCGGAGCTCTGGTTCCGCAGCATCCTGCTGGCGCGGCCGGACTGGCTCGGCAGGATCGCGCTGCATCACGGTTCGCTGGACCGGAAGCTGCGGACGCGGGTCGAGGACCTGCTGAAGGAGGGTGGCCTGCAGGCGGTGGTCTGCACGTCGTCGCTGGACCTGGGGGTTGATTTCGCCCCGGTCGAGCAGGTCTTTCAGCTCGGCAGTCCGAAGGGGATCGCCCGGCTGGTGCAGCGGGCCGGGCGGAGCGGGCACCAGCCCGGGCAGGTCAGCCGGGTGGTGTGCGTGCCGACGCACGCGTTCGAACTGGTCGAGTTCGCGGCCGCCCGGGCGGCGGTGGAGGCGCGGGCGATCGAGGCCCGTCATCCGCTGGAGCTGACGCTGGACGTGCTGGCGCAGCACGCGGTGACGGTCGCGCTCGGCGGCGGGTTCGCGGGTGACGACCTGCTGGCGGAAGTGCGGACGACGCACGCGTTCCGGCGGATGACGGATCAGCAGTGGGCCTGGACGCTGGACTTCGTTACGCGCGGGGGTCCGTCGCTGACGGCCTATCCCGAGTACCAGCGGGTCACGCGTGAGGACGGGCGCTACGTGGTGGCGTCGCGGCTGGTCGGGCGGCAGCACCGGCTGAACATCGGGACGATCACCGACGCGAGCGCGCTGACGGTCAAGCTGACCAGCGGGCGGAAGCTGGGCACGATCGAGGAGTCGTTCATCGCGCGACTGGCGCCGGGCGACATCTTCGGGTTTGCCGGGCGGACGCTCGAACTGGTCTCGGTGCGGGGTCAGCAGGTGCTGGCGCGGCGGACGAAGCTGCAGAAGGGACGCGTGCCGCGCTGGAACGGCGGGCGGTTTCCGCTGTCGACGCAGTTGGCCGACGCGGTTCGCGGGCACATGCCGCTGGTGAGTCCGGACAGTCCGGCCGAGGAACTGCGGGCGGCGGCCCCGTTGCTGGAACTTCAGGCGCGGTGGTCGCTGATTCCGGCGGGTGACGAGATCCTGATCGAGATGACGCGGACGCGGGCGGGCCATCACGTATCGCTGTTTCCGTTCGAGGGTCGGCTGGTGCACGAGGGCCTGGCGGCGCTGCTGGCCTATCGCATCGCGCGGCGCGCGCCGTGCACGATCGACCTGACGGTGAACGACTACGGGATCGAACTGCTCAGCGGGCATGCCCTGCTGCTGGATGAAGGGGACTGGCGCGTGCTGTTGTCGGAGGGGGACCTGCTCGAAGACCTGCTGGCCTGCGTCAACGAGACGCAGATGGCCCGGCGGCAGTTCCGGGCGATCGCGCGGATCGCGGGGCTGATCTTCAACGGCTACCCGGGGGCGCCGCGACAGGGACGCCAGTTGCAGGCCTCGAGCGACATGTTCTTCGACGTGTTCCGTGACTACGATCCCGACAACCTGCTGCTGGACCAGGCCCGCCGCGAGGTGCTGGAACAGCAGTTGGAAGTTCGCCGCCTGCGCCGGGCGCTGCGCCGGATCGCCGGCCAGGCGCTGCGGCTGGTGACGACCGAGCGACTGACACCGCTGTCGTTTCCGCTGAACGCCGAACGACTGCGGGCCCAGTACGTGACGTCGGAGCGCTGGTCGGACCGCGTCCGGCGGATGGTGCAGCAGTTGGAACGGGCCGCAGAGAGGACGGTCGACAGTCATGCATGAGATTCGCTGGCATCAGCAGCGCCTGCAACTGCTGCCGCAGCGGGCGGTCTACCTGCCGGAGCGCGGCACGCTCTGGATTGCCGATCCGCACTTCGGCAAGGACGCGTCCTTTCGCAAGGCCGGGATCCCGGTGCCGCGGGCCTGCCAGCAGGACGATCTCGCGCGGTTGCACGACATCCTCCGGTCGACGGGCGCGACGCGTCTGGTGGTGCTGGGCGACTTCTGGCACGACCGGGCGGGGCGGACCGCGGCGACACTCGCGGCGCTGGCGGACTGGCGGGCGGCGCATGCCGACCTGCGGTGCGTGCTGGTGCGCGGCAACCACGACCAGCGGGCGGGTGATCCGCCGGCCGACTGGCGGATCGACTGCCAGGCCGAGATCGAGCAGGACCCGTTCGTTCTGCGGCACCATCCGCCGGAGACGGCCGAGCGGCCGACGGTCTGCGGGCATCTGCATCCCGGCTTCGTGCTGGGCAACCTGCGGGTGCCGTGTTTCCACTTCGGTCCGCGCCTGGCGATCCTGCCGGCGTTCGGCAGTTTCACCGGCATGAAGACCGTCCGCCCGCAAGCCGATGAGGCCGTCTACCTGGTCACGCCGGACGCGGTCGTTCCCGGCCCGGGAGTTGTTCTGCGCGGCTGAGGCGAAGCCGCTCGAGTCATCCATCTGCGCAGTGAGGAACCACGGATGTCCCCGGAAGATCAGCGTTCCAACGAAGCGGAACTGACCGCACAGGTCTCGGCGGCGCTGCGGGCTGCCGTCGCCCGGATCGTGCCCCGCTTCCTGCAGACGATGCCGCCGGGGTACTTTCACGACACCGACGAAGCAACCCGGCGGGAACACCTGCAGGCCCTGATCGCCGCCGAGGCCGGCGGACTGCCGCAGGACCTGACGCTTCGCAGCAGCGACGGACGGCAGATCACCTTCATCCGCGAATCGAGCTATCCAGGTCTGTTGGCCGAACTGGTCGCGCGACTGCCGGCGGCGCCGCCCCTGTGCGCGGCCCGCGTGCATACGGCGACCGACGGCCGACTGATCCTGGACACGTTCGTGCTGGGCGCGCCGACGCTGTGCGATGCGTCCGACCCGCGGCAGGCGGCCGCGATCGAACAGACGGTCGCGACGCTGACGGCGGACGCCGGTCTGTCGGAGGCCGGGCTGCGCGACCACCTGGCCGGCGCGGCGGCCGAGTACGTGCTGCGGGTGCCACCTGAGCGGGTGGCGGATCACTTCCGGTTGCTTGAGAGCCTGCGGGACAGCGACCTGTGCGAGACGCGGATCGCGCCGGTTCCGGGTTCCCCGCACCTGCGGATCACGGTGGCGAGCCCTTCGCGTGAAGGACGCGACCTGTTCGCGCGGATCGCCGGCTACCTGGGAGGCCTGGGCATCGACATCCGGCGGGCGCACGTCGACCTGTTCCGGCAGCGGGATCGGGTCGCGTCGATCATCACGGTGCTGGCGGCGGTTCCGGCCGGGACGGACCAGCGGCGTCTGGGCGACGACCTGGCCCGCCTGCGGTACCTCGACGACAGCGTCATTTCGCTGTGGCACGATGTGGGCGACCTGACGTTGTCCGAGAGCGAAGTGCTGGTTGCCCTCGGCCGTCTGGCGCACCAGCGTCTGACCGAACTCGACCGGCTGACCTATACCCGCGACCGGATCGAGGGGGTCCTGCGTGACGCCCCGGGGCCGACCCGGGCGCTGGCCCGGCGACTGCTCGCGCGGCTCGCGCCGGGCCAGGCGGCGCCGCCGACCGAGCCGGTTCTCGAGATGCGCGACGATCTGTGCCGCACGGTCCTCGAGACGATGCAGACGATCGCGGAGAGTGTTCTTCGCGGGAATGTGCACGTCACCCAGCGGCGGTCGCTGGCGTTGCGTCTGCCGGGTGCGGCGCTCGGTGCCGCGGGCGCCGGCGAAGTGCCGTACGGCGTGTTCTTCGTGCATGGGCGTAACTTCGACGGGTTCCACCTGCGGTTCCGCGACATCGCCCGCGGCGGCATCCGGATCGTGTGTCCGACCGGTGCGGAGCAGTTCTCGCTGGAAAGCGAGCGGCTCTACCTCGAGGCGTACCAGCTTGCCTACGCCCAGCAGTTGAAGAACAAGGACATTCCGGAAGGCGGCGCCAAGGGCGTCCTGCTGACGGCGCCGGGCAGCGATGCGGCCGCGGCCGCCCGGGCCTACGCCGACGGCCTGCTGGACCTGATCGCCCCGGATCCGCGGACCCGCGACCAGATCGGAAACCCGCCGGAGACGCCCGAACTGCTGTACCTGGGGCCGGACGAGAACATCACGAACGACCTGATCAACTGGATCACCCGGCGCGCGGCGCAGCGGAGCTACCCGCTTCCGACCGCATTCATGAGTTCGAAGCCGGAAGCCGGCATCAACCACAAGCAGTACGGCGTGACCAGCGAAGGCGTGGCGGTGTACCTCGATGTCGCCCTGCGTAATCTGGGGCTGGATCCGCGGAGCAAGGCGTTCGCGGTGACGCTGACCGGCGGACCGGACGGCGATGTGGCCGGCAACCAGATTCGGATCCTGCACCGCGAATACGGCCGCAACGCGCGGATTGTCGGGATCGCCGATGGCAGCGGATCAGCCGAGGACCCGGAGGGGCTGGATCACGACGAACTGCTGCGGCTGGTCGCCGGCGTGCAGCCGATCGCGCGATTTGATCCGGCCCGACTCGGTCCCCGCGGGCGGGTGCTGCCGCTGGAGGCGGAAGGCGGCGTGACGGCCCGCAACACGCTGCACACGCGGCTGTCGGCGGACGCGTTCGTCCCGGCGGGCGGACGTCCGGCCACGATCGATGACGACAACTGGACGGCGTTCCTGCGGGCGGACGGGAGGCCCGTCAGCCCCCTGATCGTCGAAGGAGCCAACCTGTTTCTGACGCCGGGCGCGCGGGCGGCGCTTTCTTCGCGAGGCGTGCTGATCGTCAAGGACAGCAGTGCGAACAAGTGCGGGGTGATCTGCAGCAGCTTCGAGATCCTGGCATGCATGCTGTTCGACGAAGCGGCCTTCCTGGCGCGCAAGGAGCGCTTCGTCGACGAGGTGCTGATCAAGCTGCGGAACCTGGCCCGGGTCGAAGCGGATGCGCTGTTCCGCGAGAAGCGCAGCCGTCCCGAACTGTCGCTGCCGGAGTTGAGCGAGCGACTCAGCCGGGCGATCAACCGGACCACGGACGCGCTGGCCGACCAGATGCCGGTCGTTCGTGCGGAACATCCCGGGATCCCGCTGGCGCTGCTGCGGCAGCACCTGCCGGCGATTCTGCTGGCCGAGCAGCCGGCCGCGCGTCTGGCCGCGCTGCCGCCGAGTTACGTGGACCGGGCCCTGGCCTCGATGCTGGCCGGGCGGATCGTGTATCGCGAGGGGCTGGGCCTGGTGGAGCAGATGCAGCCGGAGCCGCTGCGCGACCTGGTCCTGGGATACCTGTTGCAGGAAGCGGAGACCTCGCACCTGGCGGACCTGGTCGCTGCGTCAGACCTGCCGCAGCGTGCCCGGATCGCCGGCCTGTTGCGCGAGGGCGGAACGGCGGCGGGGCTGCGGCTCGGACCGCTCGAACCAACCGCCGAAGAATGACCCCGAGCCGCAAGCCCGGGGGGACGCTACACTCCCTCCAAACAGTGCAGGAGCGAGGGCCGATGCGGCGACCGCGCGTCACGCGTCTGCCGGGCGGGCCGCTCGCTGGCCGAATCACGCGGATCGACGGATCCGCAGACCATCAACCTGTTTTGAGGGGGTGCCATGACGCGCGTACTGATGACACTGGCGGTGCTGACCGCGACCGCCACCGCTGCCGACGACTGGAGCCAGTGGGGCGGGCCGACGCGGGACTTCCAGGTTCGGACCGGCGGCCTGGCCGCGCGGTGGCCGGAGGGCGGGCCGCCGAAGCTCTGGTCGCGTCCGCTGGGGGCGGGTTACTCGGCGATCACGTTTCGCGACGGGCAGTTGTACACGCTGTACCGCGACGGCGAGCAGGACGTGGTCGTCGCGCTCGATGCGAAGACCGGCGCGACGCGCTGGGAGACGCGCTACACCGCGCCGCTGGCGGAAGGGCAGACGAGCCAGTTCGGCCAGGGACCGAACGCGACGCCGCTGGTGCTCGAGGACCGGCTGATCACGGTCAGTTTCACCGGACAGGTGCATTGCCTGTCGCGGAAGGACGGCAAGGTCCTCTGGCGGGTCGACCTGGTCAGCGCGCATGGCTACACGCCGCAGGAGTTCGGCTACTCGGCCAGTCCGCTGCTGCATGACGGCAAGGTGATCCTGCTGGCGGGCGGCAGCGCACACGGAGTGATTGCCCTGAACCCGCAGGACGGCGCGCTCGCATGGGGCGGTGCGCCGCACGGGATCAGTTATGCCTCGCCGGTGCTGATCAACGTGGATGGCCAGGACCAGTTGGTGGTGATGTCATCGGACGAGGTGCTCGGACTGAGCGCCGACGGCGGCCGGATCCTGTGGCGGCACGGCTGTGTGAACCGCTACCGGAACAACGCGACCGATCCGATCTGGTCGCCGAAGGACGGGCTGCTGTGGGTCGCGACGCAACTCGACGGCGGCGCCCGGGTGCTCAAGCTTTCGCGAAGCGGCGACAAGACCGAGGCAACCGAGGCCTGGTTCGATCGGAAGGTGCAGATCTTCCACTGGAACGCGGTGCTGGTCGATGGAACGGTCTACGGCTCGATCGGCGGGCAGCAGACGTTCCTGTCGGCGGTCGATCTGGAGACCGGCGCAGTCAGGTGGAAGCAGCGCGGCTTTCACAAGGCGCTGTGCGTCCACGCGGACGGAAAGCTGATCTTCCTGGACGAGAACGGCGTGCTGGCGCTGGCGCTGGTTTCACCGGAGCGTTGCGAGGTTCTCTCGCGTGTGGCGCTGACCGAGAAGCCGTCGTGGACCGTCCCGACGCTGGTCGGTCCGACGCTGTTCGTCCGCGACGGCAAGACCATCATGGCGCTGGACCTCGGCGAATAGCCGGCGGGTCGATCCGCGACGGGAACAGAACCTGGGCGCGAGAAAAAGGGACGCGCGGCCTCGGCTCCGGCCGCCGTCCCTTCTCTCGCTGGCCGGGGCGCTCTTCGCGCCCCCCTGCCGTCAGGCGGGGTCGATCCGTCGGACGAAGTCCAGTGCGGCCGCATCGTGCAGTTTGCGCACGTCGAGCGAGCCGATCCAGGTCGGATCATCGCCGACCTGCGACTTGAACAGGAACCCGAGCGCGACCAGTTGCTGCCGCTGCGCGTCCGTCAGTTCGTCGCAGGTGATCCGGACGTTCAGGCGCCAGGTCGTGACGGTCAGGTTCTGCGTCTTCAGGTTGCCGTTGACGCCCTCGCGGGTCACCTTTTCGGCCAGCGTGCGCAGGGCCGGGGCGAGTTTCGAGACCTCGTCCCGCTCGGTTTCCTCGCCGGCCTGGACCGGCGGCGGCACGCGGCGGATCTGCCCGGCCCGGTTGCGGGTGTCGCCCGACCAGCCCGGCGGCAGCGCGGGTGCCGGACTCATCCGGGCCTTGGCCGATCGCAGGCCGCCGGCCGCGCCGGCCATCCGCGGCGGTTGCAGGCCGCCGTCCCCGAAGATGCCCTCGGGGCTGACGCCTTCGGGCAGTTCAACCGGGACCTGCACGGTCACCGGCTTGCCGTCGCGGGTGATGATCCGTTCCTCGACGGCGACGAAGCTGGTGAACTGGGTCACCAACTGGTAGCCCGTGCCGAGATCGATCACCTGCTTCTTCAGCGCTTCGGGGAACTTGCCGCGCTGCACGGCGGCGAGGTCGCGCTGCATCAGGTCGGCGACCTTGGCCCGGGCCCAGAGCGAGGCGAGGCTGTCGTTGGCGGTCAAGGCCCCGGCGCTCAGGTTGATCTCCTGGCTGTAGGCCCCGGCCCCGGTGTTGCCCTGGAGGCGGATGCTGCCGCTGAGCGGTCCGTTCAGGCGGGCGTGCACGACGATCGGCGTGCTGCTGAAGACGTCGGGAATCCGGCGCGGGTAGACCTCGCTGACCGGCAGGTTGCCCCAGTCGATCCGCACGTCGGTCAGCACCGGGGCGAGGATCCGCTGGTGGAAGCGCTTGACGGCCGCGTCGCCCTGGCTGGCGAGCGAGACGTACTCGACGGCGCCGCGTCCGGCGTGGGCCATGCCGTCCATCAGGAAGCGGTTGACGCTGTTGCCGACGCCGAAGCTGAAGACGCGGGTGGTATCCGCGTTGCGACCGACTTCGTCGATGATCGCCATGTCGTTGCCGACGTAGCCGTCGGTCAGGAAGCAGACCACGCGGATCGGCTTCGGTCCGCCGGCGGCGACCTGCGGTTCGCGCTGCCGCAGTGCGGTGCGGATCGCCTTCATCATTTCGGTTCCGCCGCCGCCGCGCTGCTGGAGCAGGAACTCCTGGGCGGCCTGGCGGTTCTGCGGCGTGTTCGGGCGCGGTCCTTCCCAGAGAATCCGGGTGTTGCCGGCGAAGGTGATCAGGTTGAACGTGTCACCGGGCTGCATCGTGTCGATCAGGCGGGCGACGACCTCCTTGGACTTCTCGATCGGGAAGCCGCTCATCGAACCGCTCGTGTCCAGCACGAAGATCAGTTCGCGCGGCATCAGGGTGGCCGGTTCGACGCGCGCGGGAGGCTGCAGGATCAGCGACAGGAACGAGCCGCGCACGTCCTGGTGCGTCAGCACGGCGTTGCCGAGACCGTTGCCGCCGAGGGCATAGTGCAGGATGAAGTCCTTGTTCGGGATTTCCCTGCGGTTGGCGAGCGTCACGACCTGCGCGCCGTCGCGGCGCAGTTCGGTCCGGACCTGGTGCAGTGTGCTGGCCACGTTCGTGATCGGCAGCGCGCCGCCGGCGATGACCACCTCGACGCTGATGTCGTGTCCGGCCCGGGTACCCGGGGGCGCGATCGGCGGCGTGATCCTGCTGCCGTCCGGCACCTGCGGCGTGTCGTTTCCGGTGGTCATCGGGGCCGGGGCCGTGCCGCCGCCCGGGATGTAGCGCGGGCCGACCACCATCGGGAACGACCATTCGAAGCGGCCGTCCTCGTACGTGACGGTCTCGACGTAGCTGATCTCGATCTCGACGACCGCCCCCGGTTCGATGTTGGCGACGGCCTGCGTGAAGATGTTCGGCCGCTCCTGATCCAGCAGGCTGGCGACGTGTCCGTCCGCCCTGGCCTGCTCGTAGATCCGGCGGGCCTCTTCGCGTTCCTTGACCGTCCCGACGACGCGGCGGTCACCGATGGTCATGATCATCCGGTCGACGGCCGCATCGGCGGGCAGCGGAAAGACGTAAATCGCTTCGATCTTCTCGTCGGAGGGGTTGCGGAATCGCTGGGTGACCGAGACACGCCCGAGAAAACCGGCGATGTGGGCGGATACGTCGGTGTGTTCGAGCGGACAGAGCAGGCCGGGCTTGCCGTCGGCGTCAAAGCCCTGCAGCGTGCCGCAGCGGCCGGGGTTCTGGTTGTCGGCCCGGACCGGACCGGCCAGCAGGGTGGCGAGCGCGATTCCGGTCAGAGCGAGGAAGGCGGGTTGAGGCGACATTTCTGGTACTCCTGGCGTTGGTCACGTTCTTGTACGCGCCGGCGGTGGCGGAGTTCCAGCAAATCGCTGCGAGGAGGGCGCGAGGAGAGGGTGCCGTATCTTCGCGGTGTCTGCGGCCGTGGTGGTGTCGCGTCCCGACTTGCCGCCCGCTGACCTGCGGGCCGCTGACCTGCTGACTTGTCTACATGCTGACTGCTATGTCAGTCCCCGACTGCGACGGCGGAGCCGAGGGCGTATTCGCCGGCGTGTGAGATCGACACGAGCATCTTCGAGATGCCGAGTTGCCGGGCGAGTTCGGCCGACTTGCCGTGGAGGGTCGTGTGCGGTTTGCCGAGGTCATCCGGCAGGGTTTCGATGTCGACGAACTCGATCCCGCCCCGCCAGCCGGTTCCGAGCGCCTTCAGGACGGCCTCCTTGACGGCCCACCGCCCGGCCAGGCGCTCGACCTCGGTCTTGCAGTCCAGGCAGTAGCGCTGCTCGGCCGGGGTGTAGATCCGATTCAGGAAGGCATCCCCGTGCCGGTCCCAGATCTCCCCGATCCGGCTGCAGAGAACCAGATCGACACCATGTGCAATGAAAGCCATGCAACAAGAGTACGTGAAAAGTCGAAAATGTGAAGCAGGGACTGGGGGTGAGGGAGCCAGGGAGCGAGGGAGCGAGGGAACGGGGAACAGGGAACGGGGAAATGGCTCGGGCGGACCCGCCCGGGAATTGCACTGTCGATGCACGTACGCTCCTGATCCCGTGTCCGGGCCGCTCCTCCTTGACGCTTTCACGTTTCGACTCTCTCACCCGTTCCGCCGGGCGAAGCGGGTGAAGAACCGCCAGATGACATCGGTCGCCCGCACCGCGTCGGTCGGTCTGCCGGCCAGCTTTTCGTTCAGGACGGGAACCCCGCCCGGCCAGTGGTGTCCGGCGCCGGCGAGCGTGTAGACCAGCAGTTCGCTCCCCTCGGCGCCGGGGCCGAAGCGGTCGATCCGCACCGGGCCGTCCGTGCTGGTCTCGGGCTGGCGCGGACAGCCGAGCAGCACGGCCCAGGTCCAGAGCCCGTCCCAGACCGGCGGATGCTGGAAGACCTCGCCCCACGGCGCGACGATCTCGCCGCCGCCGATCGGGTTCAGCGGATCGTCCGTGCCGACCATGTAGATCGCCGGGACGGGCCGAGCCATCTCGACCCGCTGACTCCACTGCTTGCCCGAGACGCAGCCGATCGCGGCGATTCGTTCGGACAGCGCCGCGCCGGCCGTGAAGCTGAACGAACCCCCGTTCGAGAATCCGCTCAGGTAGATCCGGGCCGGGTCGACCGGGTACCGCGCACAGACGTCGTCGAGCGCCGCTTCGAGGAACGGCACATCCGTTTTCCGCCAGACGCTCGGATTCTTCAGGAAGCTGATCGGCTCGTCCGGCTTCGGGGCGAGCGCCTGCGGGAAGCACACCAGGAAGCCCTCGGACGCGCCTTTGGCACCCCAGCCCGTGGCCTTTTCGCTGACCTCCGGCGTGCCGCCGGCGCCGTGCAGCATGACCACCAGCGGCAGTCGACCGTCCGCATCGGCCGGGGCGTGCATGGTGTAGTGCCGCGTGCGCCCGTCGTGCTGCAGCGTGTGCTTCATGCGAATCCCTGCCTGATCGAATTCGGATGGTCCGCAGCTTCACCCGGAAAAGGAAGAAGCGAAAGAGCCGGACAGCACCGGCCACTTTCGCTCCTTTCCGGACGCACGCGAACGCTTCCCTCAGGAAGCGCCGAAGCTGGCCAGGACCCGCGCCAGGTCGGACAGGTCCGTGTCACCGTCGCGATCCACGTCTCCCGGGCAGGTGCCGCAGGTGCTGCCGAAGTCGGCCAGGACGATCGCCAGGTCGCTGATGTCGACGGTGCCGTTGCGGTCCAGGTCGGCCGCGTACCAGATGTCGAACCGCGTGATGTTGAACGGCCCGCCGGTTCCGCCCACATCGAAGCGGAAGATCTGTTCGCCGGTGGTCAGCGACGCCAGCGTGGTCAGCGTGATGTACGACTGCCATCCGCCGGTCGACGGCACCGTGACCGTACCCGGAACGGCGACGCCGTCGAAGCTCAGCGTGAACGTGTCGCCCGATGCCTGCGAGGCGACCCGGGCATCGATCCGGTACAGGTCGTCGCGGACCACGTCGACGGTGTACTCGAGCCACTCGCCGCCGCACAGCCAGCCGACGTTGTAGCCGCCCTCGCTCGAAACCTCGATGTCGACGTCCTCGGTCGTGCGGTACTCGCCACCGACGTTCCCGCTGTCGCAGTCGTTGTAGGCGTTGTTCTGCCCGCCCAGGTCGAAGTCCTCGGCCTCGATCGGACCCGGCACACGCAGCGGCGTGCCGTGGAACGGCGTCTGCGGCACCGGGATGTCCTCGTAGACCCGCACCCAGTCGATCAGGAAGTCGGCCGGGAAAGGCGTACTGCCGTTCGGCGGCCCGGGGAAGTTCCCGCCGACCGCCAGGTTCAGCAGCAGATGAAAGTCATGGTCGAACGGCGCCCGCGCGTTGCCCGGGTCCGCGGCCG
Source organism: Phycisphaerae bacterium (assembly GCA_030428945.1). Classification (GTDB taxonomy): domain Bacteria; phylum Planctomycetota; class Phycisphaerae; order UBA1845; family Fen-1342; genus JAUIEC01. Next base: position 47,225 of record JAUIEC010000022.1, read on the forward strand.
AGAACCACTGGTTGCTGTTCTTCGTCGAGTACAGGTTTCCGTCCACGTACCAGCGGATCTGGTCGGGTTCCCACTCGATCGTGTAGACGTGGTAGCCGGCCGAGAAGTCCGTTCCGTTCGCAAGTTCCCCGCCGGAGTGCGCGTTGTTCGGCCACTGGTCACCGAAGTGCAGGGTGCCGTAGATCCGGTCGGCGATGTTGACCGACTCCATGATGTCGATCTCGCCGCTGGCGGCCCAGCCTCCGTACGGCGAGTTCGTCGGGAGCATCCAGAACGCCGGCCAGAGTCCCGCGCCGCTCGGAAGCTGCATCCGGGCTTCGATCCGGCCGTAGCGGAACTCGGCCTTGTTCAGCGTGCGCAGCCGAGCGGAGGTGTAGTTGCCGCCGCCGGTGTTCTCGGCCCGGATCCGCAGCGCGCCGTTCACGATGGTGGCGTTCGAGGACTGATAGACCTGCAACTCGTTGTTGCCCCAGCCGGCCGGCAGCCCGTAGGACGTTCCGTCGCCGAGCATGAAGCTCCACTTGGTGGTATCGACGGCGGGTCCGTCGAACTCGTCGGACCAGACCAGTTGCCAGTCGGCCTGGGCAGCGGTCGCCAGCGCAAAGAGGGCAATCCACCCCCGGATGGACTTCATCACGGCCTCTCCCCGGAAAATGTTTCTGACTTCGTTTCACTACTCTAGCACAAGCGCTGCCCCCGTGGGCGGAGATTCGCGTGGCGGCCGGTGATTCGTCCGGAGTTTTGGCAGTTTTTCCGAGCGGCCCGCGTTTCCCTTCCTGTGAAGGTTGTTATCGGGAAACAGTTTCCTGCGAGTCGGAGCCAAGCATGACGCGTATCCTCGCCGCCTCTCTGATCGCCGCGGTCGTCAATGCCGCGGTGGCGCAGCAGCAGCCCAACGTGCTGATCCTGATCGCCGACGACCTCGGGGCCGACAGCGTGGCCGGCTTCCAGGCGGCGGGCGGCACGCCGCCTCCGACCCCCAACATCGACGCGCTCGGCCAAACCGGCGTCCGTTTCCAGAACGCGTGGGCCGCCCCGGTCTGTTCGCCGACCCGGGCAGCGCTGCTGACCGGCCGCTACGGCTTCCGCACCGGGGTCCGCAGTGTCGGCGACCGCCTGCCGACCAGCGAGACCACCCTGGCCGAGGTGCTCTCGGCGGTCGGCTACGAGAACGCCCTGTTCGGCAAGTGGCACCTGGGCACCAGCCAGGCGCTGGGCGGGAACGACGCCCCCCGCGTGGCGGGCTGGGACACGTACGCGGGCGGACTGGGCGGCGGTGTCGGCGACTATTACTCGTGGCAGAAGTCGGTTGACGGGTCCGACACCTTCACGGTCAACGTGTACGCGACGACGGACCAGGTCGACGACGCGCTGGGCTGGATCCAGACGCGGGCCGGCACCTGGAGCTGCATCGTTTCGTTCAACGCGCCGCACACGCCGTTCCACGATCCCAACCAGAGCCTGCACGGGTACGACCTGAGCAGCGGCACCGCCCTGTTGCAGTACAAGGCGGCCGTCGAGGCGATGGATACCGAGATCGGGCGCCTGCTCGACGGCATTCCGCCGGCCGTGCTGGCCGAGACGCTGGTCGTGTTCGTGGGCGACAACGGGACGCCCGGGCGGGTGATCGAGGCGCCGCTGGTGCATTCGAAGGGGAGCGTCTACGAGGGCGGCGTGCGGGTTCCGCTGGTGATCAGCGGCCCGGGCGTGGCGTCCCCGGATCGCGATCACCACGGGCTGGTGCATGTTAGCGATTTGTTCGCCACCGTCGCGGAACAGGCGGGCGTCGACCTGTCCGTCAGCCTGCCGGAGACGGTCATCGACGGGGTGAGCCTGGCGGGCATCCTGCGCGACCCGAACGCCCCCGACGCCCGGGCCTTCAACTACACCGAGACGGTCCCGGGGAATGTGGCGGACGGGCGCTTCGCGGTTCGCAACCAGCGTTACAAGCTGGTGTACAATGCCGGTGTCGACGAGTTCTACGATCTTGACCTGGACCCGTATGAGACCGGCGACCTGCTGCCCGGCGGGCTGACGGCGGTGCAGCAGTTGCAGTTCGATGCGTTGCAGTCGCACCTGGCCGGCCTGCGGGCGGGCCTGTGCAGTGCCGATATCAACGGCGATGCGATGGTCGATCTGGGTGACCTTTCGATCGTGCTGGCCGCCTTCGGTCAGCCCTCGGCCGGACCGGCCGATCTCGATGGCGACGGCGTGGTCGATCTGAACGACCTGGCCGCGATACTGAGTGAATTCGGGCAGTCGTGCTGGTAGAACGGCCTGTTCCGCGCGGGGCGCGGAGCACTGCCCTGACAAGGAGAGGCAGATGCGTATCCTGATGATTATGGCCGCGGCAGCCGGACTCGTCCTGGCAAGTGTACAGGCAACCGGACAGGAAGCCCGGCCGCGGCGTGGCGACGTGCAGGACCCGCCCCGCAAGGAGCGTGGTGATCGAGGCAAGGCCGAACGCGGCGAGCGTGGCGAGCGGGGCGCCCGGGCGGAGCGGGTTCCGGGTCAGCCCGCGGCGGCGCACCCGGTGATGGAGGCGCTCGACCGCGACCGCGACGGGCAGTTGAGCGAGCAGGAAATCGCCCGGGCGAGCGAATCGCTGGCGCGTCTGGACCGTGACGGTGACGGCGTGATCTCGAAGGAGGAGCTTCGTCCGACGCCGCGCGGCGGCAGTCCCGAGCGGGCCCTCGCCCAACTGATGGCGCACGACCAGGACGGCGACGGCAAGCTGGCCAAGGATGAACTGCCGGAGCGGATGCAGCGGATCTTCGATCGGGCGGACGCCGACGGCAGCGGCTACCTCGAGCAGGCCGAGATCGAAGCCGTCGCCGCGCGGGTGAGCGGTCGTCGCGGCTCGGAGGGCGCCCGGTCGGGCGACCTGGAACGTGGCAGCGGCGGCCTGCAGGGCAGCGGCCCGATCGACCAGGGCGGCAAGAAGAAGCGTCGCAAGCGCAGCGCCGGCGACGATCCGACCGATCCGTAGGCGGCTGATCGCAATTGCGAATACACTGGGCGGTGTGGCGAGCGCGGCTGGCCACACCGCTTCGTCATAACCCGGGAGTTGCACCGATGCGTACATTGATCCTCCTGTTCGCCGTAGCGGCGGTCGCCGGTCCGGCCACCGCCGACGACGCCACCTGGCCTTCGTGGCGTGGCACCACCTCGAACGGTGTCGCCCCGAACGCCAGGCCGCCGCTGAAGTGGAGCGAGGGCAGCAACGTCCGCTGGAAGACCGAACTCCCCGGAACCGGGCAGGCCAGCCCGATCGTCTGGGGCGACCGGGTCTACGTGCAGACGGCCGTCGACACCGGCAAGGAAGGCCCGGCCGTGGAAGAGGCCGACGAACCGGGGCGTCGTCGTGGCCGCAAGCCGACGACGCTGTTCGAGTTCTCGCTGCTGTCGATCGACCGGGCGAGCGGCAAGATCGTCTGGCAGACGAAGCTGGCCGAGGCGGTTCCGCACGAGGGCGTGCATCCGGACAGTTCGCACGCGTCGACGTCACCGGTGACGGATGGGAAGCACATCTACGCGTGGTTCGGGTCGCGGGGCCTGTTCTGCGTGGACCTGGACGGCAAGGTGGTCTGGGAGAAGCAGTTCGGGAAGATGTACACGCGCAACTCGTTCGGCGAGGGCGGTGCGCCGCTGCTGCACGACGACCTGATCATCGTGCTGTGGGACCACGAGGGCGATGACGATTTCCTGGTGGCCTGCGACAAGAAGACCGGCGAGGAGCGCTGGCGGGTCGCGCGGGACGAGCCGACCACCTGGAGTTCGCCGATCCTGCTGCCGGCCCGCGGCGGTCCGCAGGTGGCGGTCAACGCGCACAACAAGATCCGTTCGTACGACCTGAAGACCGGCAGGCTGGTCTGGGAGTGCGGCGGCATGACGATGAACGTGATCCCGACGCTGGTCTACGATGACGAGCGGGTCTACGCGATCAGCGGGTTCCGCGGCAACGCCCTGGTCGCGATCAAGTACCACGAGGCCAAGGGCGATGTCACCGGCACCGACGCGGTCGCCTGGAGCTACGAAGGCAAGGGCACTCCGTACGTCCCCTCGCCGACCCTCTACAACGGACTGCTGTACTTCCTCGACAACAACCGCGCCATCCTGTCGTGCCTCGACGGGCAGACCGGCGAGGTCTACTACGGCCGGCAGCGGATCGAGGAGGTCACCGGGGCCTACGCCTCGCTGGTGGCCGCCAACGGGCGGATCTACCTGGCCGCCCGCGACGGCAACACCGCGGTGATCAAGGCCGGCGAGGACTACGAACTGCTGGCAGTCAACGCACTCGACGACGTCTTCGACGCCTCCCCGGCCCTGGTCGGCAAGGAGATGTTCCTCCGCGGACGCAAACACCTGTACTGCATCGCGGAATAGCGCTTCGGCCAAGCGAGGGAGCTAGGGAGCGAGGGAGCAAGGGAGCAAGGGAGCGAGGGAGCGAGGGAGCTAGGGAGCGAGGGAGCTAGGGAGCTAGGGAGCTAGGGAGCGAGAACAGAGGGTGCCACTGCGATCTTCGCAGTGGTCGGCGCGGCGGCCGGTGCCCTCGCGACGGGTGTCCCATCCTTGCGCGAGCGCAAGGGTGGGGGACTGCGTTTGGCCGTGACACGGATGAAGGACCGCGAGACGGAAGACCCGGGCGGTGCGGCATCGACGCCTGTGGCTTCCACGGTCAGACGTGATCGCGTCGGCCGCGTCGATGACGCACCCTACGATCCCTGTACTGCATCGCGGAATAGCGCTTCGGCCAAGCGAGGGAGCTAGGGAGCTAGGGAGCGAGGGAGCTAGGGAGCGAGGGAGCGAGAACAGAGGGTGCCACTGCGATCTTCGCAGTGGTCTCCGCGGCGCGGCGGCCGGTGCGCTCGCGACGGGTGTCCCATCCTTGCGCGAGCGGAAGGGTGGGGGACTGCGTTTGGCCGTGACACGGATGAAGGACCGCGAGACGGAAACCCGGGCGGTGCGGCATCGACGCCTGCGGCTTCCACGGTCAGACGTGACCGCGGTCGGCCGCGTCGATGACGCACCCTACGATCCCTCGCCCCATCGAGACTTCGCAGAAGCCCACGGTCGACGTGACCGCGGTCGGCCGCGTCGATGACGCACCCTACGATCCCTCGCCCCATCGACTTCGCAGAAGCCCGCGACCGCCTTTCGCGCGGACGCTCCGGGCGCTGATGCCGCACCGCCCGGCAGGGTCGCGACGCGCCCGCTACTGCGCCAGGCGCAGGCGCGTGTCGACGTCGGACCAGTTGATCACGTTCATGAAGGCCTTGATGTAGCCGCTGCGCTTGTTCTGGTACTTCAGGTAGTAGGCGTGCTCCCAGACGTCGACGGCCAGCAGCGGCACGGCGCCCCAGACGCCGAGGTTGTTGTGCTTCTCGGCCTGCAGGACGATCAGGCGCTTGGCGTTCGGCTCGTAGGCCAGGATGCCCCAGCCGCTGCCCTGGACCTGCTGGGCGGCGGCCGCGAAGTGTCCGCGGAAGGCGTCGACCGAGCCGAAGTCGCGTTTGATCATGCGGGCGATGCCGCTGTTGGGTTCCGGATCGCCGCCGCCGTCGCGGGCCATGTTGCTCCAGAAGACCGAGTGCAGCAGGTGCCCGGACAGGTTGAACGAGAGCGCGTCGCTGACCTCGCGGACCCGGGCGATCTGATCGCCGCCCTCGCTGCGGATCGTCTCGAGCGTCGCCAGCGCGGCGTTCGCCTTCTTGACGTAGCCGGCGTGATGAATGTCGTGGTGCAGCTTCATCGTCTGCGCGTCGATGTGCGGTTCGAGGTCGGCGTAGTCGTAGGGCAGCGGCGGCAGCACGTACGGCCCGCTCGCCGCGCCCGCGTCCTGCGTGGCCGCCAGGGCGGGGTCACTGCCCAGCATCATCCAGCCGCCGACCATGGCCGCCCCACCGAGTACTTCGCGTCGCGTCATATTCGCCATCGCATGTCTCCTTGCCTTGAGAAAACGTGAAGGAGCGAGAGTGATGAGGGCCGCATCGCCTCGGAGCCCCTGCACTCGCCCGCGCCTGCACGGAACCGGCAGACACAACCTACCCGGCCCCCTGAAATCCGCAATCCGGAATCCGAAATCCGAAGTCCGTCACCCCGGGATCGCCGCGAAGGCCTCGGCGTACTTGAGACCCGTGCCGGTGTTGAACAGCACCACGTCGTCGTCCGGCTGAATGAAACCACTGGCCCGCAGGCTGCGCAGCGCCGCCAGGCACGCCCCGCCCTCCGGCGCGGCGCAGACACCGGTCGCGGCCGTCAGGTCGCGGGCGGCCGGGATCATCTCGTCGTCGGTCACCGCGATGGCCGTGCCGTGCGACTGGCGCAGGATGTCGAGCATGATGAAATCGCCGACCGCTTTCGGGACCCGCAGGCCGGCCGCGAGCGTGCTGGCGTTCTCGTACAGCGGAGCCTCGTCGAGCCCGGCCTCGAACGCGCGGACGATCGGGCAGCATCCGGCCGCCTGGACCGAGACGAAGCGCGGGTTGCGGCAGCGGATCCAGCCGAGGGCCCGCAGTTCGTCGAAGGCCTTGGCCATTCCGACCAGCCCGGTGCCGCCACCGGTCGGGTAGAGGATCACGTCCGGCAGGCGCCAGCCGAGTTGCAGCGCCAGTTCGAGCCCCATGGTCTTCTTGCCTTCGACCCGGTACGGCTCCTTGAGGGTCGATACGTCGAACCAGCCGTGCTTCTGGCAGCCGGCTCTGACCCGTGCGCCGCAGTCGTTGATCAGGCCGTCGACCAGCGTCAGCTTCGCCCCGGCCAGTTCGCACTCGAGCCGGTTGGCGAGCGGCACGTCGCGCGGCATGAAGACGTGCGCGGGCAGCCCGGCCGCGGCCGCATACATCGCCAGGGCGCCGCCGGCGTTTCCGGCCGAGGGGACGGCGAGGGCGGTGGCGGCGAAGTGGCGGGCCATCGAGACGGCGGTGGTCATGCCGCGGGCCTTGAACGAGCCGGTCGGGTTGACGGCTTCGTCCTTGATCCACAGGCGGCCGAGGCCGATTTCGCGTTCGAGCCCTTCGGCCCGCAGCAGAGGCGTGCCGCCTTCGCCGAGGGTGACCGGTTCGGCGGCCAGGGGGAGCGGGAGCAGTTCGCGCCAGGCCCAGACGCCGGGTTCGCGCTGCTCGATGACCTCGCGCGAGACGGCGGTGGAGACGCGGTCGAGGTCGTAGTCGACCCGCAACGGCCGCCCGGCGGCCGAGAGATTGTGCGGGACGCGATGGTCGTGCGGCTTGCCGGTGTGCCAGCAGGTCAGTCGGTTTACGAACACGGGGGAATCCAGAGGGAACCGGGGACCGGGAACAGGGTTGGGAGGCGGGTCCCTCTTTCACCCCTGCACGCCTTCACGTTTCGCTGCCTTACCTAGTGCAGTCCTGTGGGGCCGGGATCAGGCAGATAAATTCGAGCGGGTCGTCGCCGGCGTTGCGGAACTGGTGCATTTCGTTGGCCGGGACGAAGATGACGTCGCCGGCCTGGAAGGGTCGCTGGCCCTGTTCGCTGCTGGCGACGCCCTTTCCCTTCAGCACGAGGATTTCGTGTTCGTAGTCGTGCTGATGGTGCGGGGTGAAGCCGCCGGGGGCGACTTCGAAGTGCCGCATGTGAAAGTTCCCGGCCCCGTCGTCGGGTCCGCAGAGCATTCGCATGCGCGCACCGGCGGCGCCTTCCATCTGGACGTCCTTCTGCGCGTGATCAAGCAGCGACTTTACTTTCATTCTTGGCCCCAGCAGGCAAATCAGCGTTTGCGCAAGCGAAAACGTGAAAGAGCGGAAGGGTCACGGAGGTACGGCCGGGCGGCCCCTGCTCCCTCGCGCCCTGGCTCCCTCGCTCCCTGGTTCCCTATCTTCTTAGCTGCAGATCCACTTGTCGCCGGCGCGTTGCCAGTCGACGATTTCTTCGGGCTTGAAGAACAGTTCGATTTCCTGTTTGGCGGTTTCCTCGCCGTCGCTGGCGTGGACCAGGTTGTACTGCTTGTCGAGGCCGAAGTCGCCGCGGATGGTTCCGGGGGCGGCGTCAGCGCCGTTGGTGGCGCCGAGCATGCTGCGGACGACGCGGATCGCGCTGGGTCCTTCGAGGATCGCGACGACGACCGGGGCGCTGGTCATGAAGTCGCACAGTTCGCCGTAGAAGGGTCGTTCGGCGTGCACGGCGTAGTGCTTCTCGACCTGGGCCCGCGGGCTCTGCTGCAGTTTCATCGCGGCCAGGCGCAGGCCCTTGGCTTCGAAGCGGGCCAGGATCTGTCCGACGAGCATGCGGTTCATCGCGTCCGGCTTGAAGATGATCAGTGTGCGTTCCATGGGGTGGGGTCCTCCGTATTCGTATCCGCCCAGTGTCGCAAAAATCGGCCGTGCATGGTAGCGGCCCGGGCGGGCAGTGAAAGAGTGAAGGCGTGAAAGGGTGAAAGAGGTCGATTCGCGGCGGCAATCGCCACCCCGGGGCATGCCCATGGCCGTCCCCCCTTTCACGCTTTCACTCCTTCACTTTTTCGCGGTTTCTGGTATTCTCTTGGGTTCCGGTCGAGAGATCGGCCGGTGGGAGTGTGCCCGAGTGGTTAAAGGGGACGGGCTGTAAACCCGTTGGCGTACGCCTACGCTGGTTCGAATCCAGCCGCTCCCACTCGCAGAACCCCGCTTCCGAGGTCCGGAGGCGGGGTTTTTGTTTTTCCGGGATCGCGCGTGGGGTAGGCCGATCGGCCGGTGGATTGCGAACACCCCGCGAAACCTGCGGCGGTCATCCCGATCGGGCCCGATTTCGCCCCGCCGCGCGTTTCATGTCGGAGACGCCGCGATGGCGTGGCCGCACTCGGGGCAGGTGCCGCTCTCGTTGTTGGTGAGATCGTAGCCGCAGTGCAGGCAGTGGCCGGGCGGGGGCTGACGGTCGCTTCGCCAGAGCCAGGCCGATGCGGTCAACGAACTCGCCAGCGGAAGCCAGAGTTCGACCATTCGCACGCCCATGCGTTGACCACTGACGCGTGAGGACGGCCAGATCGCAGTCGGCGCGAACACCTGCTTCCACTCCAGCCGCCATTGAAGCATCCGCAAGTCCAGGTAGTTCGGTTCCCAGCGATCCGGTCTGCCCCACGCCACGACTCCAAGGCCACCACCTCCAAACGCAAACCAATCCGACGTCTCGACAGTGAGTCGCCACGGCCCACACCCCAGTGCCAGCATGGCCGTCAAGACCGTCAGCACCCACTTTAATCCGCGTCGCAAGTCGGCACCTCTACCCCGCATTCCGGGCAGACCCGGTCTCGTTGCCGGTCAGGTTATCGGTGCAGTGAGGGCAACGGCCGCCCCGTGCGGGTTGATCGAGGTACCAGAGGTAGAGCGTGACCAGCGCGGAGACTGCAAACCATGGCCAGAGATTAAGCACCACGAACGAGGATGTTGTGATTGTCGTCGTGTACTTGGTGAGTCGATTGACGTGTTTCACGGTTCGCCGAAACCCTGTTCCCGCCCGGATCATCGGGGTATCAAAGACGGGTGTTCCGACGACGAAATGCGGGCCTGGGGCAGGTTGCGAAAGCGGCTCATAATGCCAGGTCATCATCACCGCGCCCCGTCCGAACTGCATCGCAACAGGAAAGACACGCTGGTAGACGCTGGCCGGCCCACACCCCAACGCCAGCACCACCGTCAGCACCGTCAGCACCCATTTCAATCTGCGCCGCATGGGGTCACCTCCACACCGCACTCCGGGCAGCGTGACTCCGTTAGGCCGTGCAGGTTGTAGCGGCAGTGGCCGGATGGGACGTGCTCAGAACGCCCGCGGTCAGGTAACCAGCGAGAGCATCCACCGGTCATGCGCACGATTCGACCTCCACGCCGCACTCTGGGCAGGTTCCGGATTCGATGCCGATCAGGTCGTAGCCGCACTGTGGGCATAAGCCTGCGCGCCGCGCGCGTACGCCCCGCATGAGTCCGTACAACTCCAGCAGGAGTGGAACTGTGGCCATAACGCACAGGCCATAGAGCCAGTTGCGGTGAACGATCAAGGCAGTCGACTCGACCCATGAAGACACTCGAATGCCAGTCCAGTTCGGACGGTAACCCTTGCCAGGCATTCCGCTACCTGTGAGGTCGTTTGCCAGAATCGCTACATCAGACAGCGCGCCGATGGACGAACCTTGGTTCCTCACAACCCAGCCAAACTCGTCCCACAGGCCCGATTCCGGTGAATACACGTCATAGTCACCAAAGCGGTACACGGATCCGAACGAAGAGCGAGCAATCTCGATCCCCTCGCGCTCAACCCAATCCCATGCACCAATCGCGCAAAGGACAGTCAGCATGATCGACAATGAAATGCGCATTGTGGGCGGAATGTACACTCTGATGCCCGACTTCATGCTAACGCCATTCTAAGCGTGCCCACGACCATGGGTCGCAGAAAACGGGGAACCTGCTGGGAGAAGGTACCGGGAGGAAACAGAAAGCACCCGGGCGATGGCACCGGGAACCATGCCCCCCGGGGTCTTGGGCGTGGAGCGTGTGGGCCGCGCGGTGTGGGCAAGGCTTCGCGTCTGAACCGCAGCGCGCCCCAGCCGAGGCGCAACGTGAACGCGAGGCAGCGCCAGGTCCACGGTGAACAACAGGCTAACGGGCCACGCCGTCGCCCGGTCAGGATCCACTTTGCCACGCGGCGCCACGTCATGCGGAAGACTCCGCAAGCGCATGTCCGCATTCCGGGCACACTCCGCTCTGATTCCCCACCAGCGAGTAAGCACAGTGCGAACACAGCGTGCCGTCCTGGTAGACGGGCGCGCCCCAGATGGCACGACAGACCCGCCAGCTCAGGGACATGACCAGGACCGGGCCGCTCAAGACGACCAGCCAGAGGACGAGACTGGCGGCATCGCGGACGATGAAGGCCGCGAGCGCCAGGGGCACCAGCACCAGCCCCTGGCAAAACCGCGTCCGCAACCCGGGCATCGAGAAACACTCGTTCAGCAACAGACCGATCGACGCGCTGAGCCCCGCCACGGCCGCAAGCAGGCACACGATCATGGACGGCGAGGATCCGAACATCACGGCCTGGAACGCAACAACCAGAAAGAAGGACAGACTCACGCCGAGCACCACGCCGCCAATCCGTGATTCCGTGAGACTCCAGGGCTCGTGGGTGACCAGGCGCGGCTTGCGCATCACGCCACCTCCCGCTGGGAACCACACTCGCTGCAGCGCGGCGTGGAGCTGTAGCGCAAGTCGTAGCCGCAATCGGGACAGTGGCCGGGCGGGAGGTACGAGGGCTGTCGGAAGATCGCGAGCGTTACCAGGGTCACGGCGCACACCGGCCAGACCGGGATGGAGACAAACGGGATGCCGAACACCCCGATGCCCCTGTTCGGCAGGGTCGCGAGGCTGGTGCCCGGGTCGAAATAGATCCCCGGCAGCCGAAACAGATCCAACCAGTGCAAGCGGTCGTAATCGGATGGCGGTGGCGAATACCAGCACGCCTCACCATGCCCGATGATGATCACGAGAGAATCGGTCGGCGCAACGACGACCGTGAAGATGTGCATGGCGGCCAGCAGGGCGACCACGGCCAGCATGGCCCACCCGGCACCCCGACTTCGCTGCTTCCGTTTCATGCGACTCGCGTCCGCACCGATGCGCTGGCTGTTGGTGGCAGGGCAGGCAACCGGGCCGGCCGGTTCGCTGCCCGCTTCCGGATTCTACGGGTGGGCCGGTGGATGGTCGCGGAAAAAGGACATTGGTCCCCCGGTTGATGGGATTGCCACGCGGTGCGGCATCGACGCCTGGCTGACCGCTGTTGATCAAGCCGTGGAATGCCGCGTCGATGACGCACCCTACGGCGCCAACCCTGCGGGGCGCGAACGGCTTTGGCCCCCCGGGGCGACACACAATGCGGGGCCGACTGCGGCTGGCACCTGGGCTTTGGTGAACGACCTCGGTCCGATGGGAGCCGCAGCCAAATTCAGTCCCCCACCCTACGGCGCCAACCCTGCGGGGCGCGAACGGCTTCGGCCCCCCGGGCGACATACAATGCGGGGCCGACTGCGGCCGGCACCTGGGCTTTGGTGAACGACCTCGGTCCGATGGGAGCCGCAGCCAAATTCAGTCCCCCACCCTACGGCGCCAACCCTGCGGGGCGCGAACGGCTTCGGCCCCCCGGGCGACATACAATGCG
>JAUIEC010000005.1 GCA_030428945.1 Phycisphaerae bacterium
AGCACGGAAGAACCCGCCCTGGACGGGCGACCTGCGGCCCCGATTGGTGGTCAGGGACAGTGCCGGGGCTTTGTCCTTGCGGGTCGTGGACGCGAATCGGTACGATCGTGGTCATGCGGGCGTCGAGGACGCTCGCTGAGGAGCTATTTGGGAAATGTCGAATAGTTGGCCAAAGCGAGGGGCGTGCTCGCTCTGAGTTACAGCAATAGCAAGTAGGAGAACACTCGCATTTTCAAATGCGTTGCATTGTGGCTCGCCTAAGAGCGTCAATCCCGTGTCCACGTAAGGTGGAGAACCTCAATCTCCTTAGGCGATTGGAGATCGGGCAATTCTAGCATCTAGAGGAAAGACAATGGCGATTGAAAACGGGCTCGTCGGCTATTACTCTTTTGACAAGGGCTTGAAGGCAGGAGGTGGGACGACAGCACCTGAGCTATATATTGTTGGATCAACAACTCAACTGTTACCCAAAGATGGCCGCAACGAAGGCGGGTGTCTACAGTTTTTTCGCCGTGACGCTGCGTCATTTGTCTTGGCGGCAGTTGCAGATTACCCTAACTTCGACTTTGAAGCAACTTACACTGTCCAGGTCTGGGCAAGAATAAATCAGCCAGTAGCAGAAGAAATGGTGCTCATCGAAAAGTACGACGGATTCAGCAACAAGGCTGGATGGACACTGACGATACTCCCTGGGGAGTACGGGAAAATTCGAATCGACGGGCGCGGAAACGTCGGCGTCACCCAGGGGGAAGAGGGGCCCCCATACAAAATCGACCATTCTCAGTTGGGGAAAGCGTGGAACCACGTTGTTGCGACGCGCACACATGCGATGAGCAAGGGGGCAGGACACTACGATACGCTCATTTACCTGAATGGCTCGCTCGTAGCAAGCCGAGTCAATGAAACGGCCACTCATGCTGCAGCTTCAAACAGGCCGCTATGCATTGGTGCAAGGTGGGCACAGAAGGTAGTCAGTGATGGCGAATGGGTTTGCCAACAAGTCAAGACAACTGATGGCAATTACGCTACATCTTGCTATTGGCAAGAAAAAGGTGCGCGAGTTGAGACGAAAACAGAGTATCCATTTATTGGGCACATTGATAGCGTTGCGTTGTGGAATCGCGGCTTCTCAGCTGCCGAGGTTACGCAGCTATTCAATGAAGACGATGAGGTAAAAAGAGTGTTGTCGTAATGAGAAGTCAAAAGGGACGCGACATCTTTCCTCACTCTTGATCCGGGCGATCCGCTATGAGATCACCATCTATGAAGAGCACAACGCTATGGGCACTGCCAGCCGCCTTGCGTCGTACGACGACGTGGTGCCAACGCTGTGCCGAGAGACTCGGCAACTGCCCCGAGATCCGGTCACCGGCCGTCACTCGCACTCCCTTGGCATCGAACCGCAGGCGCTGGTCTGACAGTTTCGTCAACGTCCAGCCGTTCCTGCCGTCGTAGGATTCAATGAGAACTTGTTCCCGGTCAAGCGAGTGCCAGTACACCCACATTTGGATTGTAGATTCACTGTCCTCAAAGTCCAGGTGACCACCATAGCCAGTCTCAGCCTGCAGGGATTTGCCCCGTGCCGGCTTGGGGAAATTCACCGCACTTCCGAACCTACCCTTGTCAAACCCTACCACCTTCGGATTCTTCAACTTCCCGTGAGTCGCCGGCCGAACCGGCTTGAACGTGTCGTCAAACGGCCAATACACGAGGATGCTCTCCAAGAGTGGCCCGGAACTCGAGAATTGTGTGCCAAGAGGAGGCGTCCATTCATATGCAGACGGCGCTCCAAGCGTAACAGCTAAGCGACAAAGTAGAAACTTTGACACTTCGTTACTCCTCTTCTTCTCGGTGATCAAACCGGATTCACCGATCTCGTTGAGAGAATCTACAGAGCGCGGATGAAACCCAAACCTTCCCGCCACTCGCATCGGAATCTGATACGTGAAGCATGATCGCGAGTTCCAATCGCGCCCAGAAAAGTCAACCCCTTCCCCATTCACCTGAACGCAAATCTGATTGAGGTCGACATTTCCCAAGTAGCTCCTCAGCGAGCGTCCTCGACGCCCGCATGACCACGATCGGCAAGGACAAAGCCCCGGCACTGTCCCTGAACACCAATCGGGGCCGCAGGTCGCCCGTCCAGGGCGGGTTTTTCGCTGCTCGGCGTGAATTGGTCGCCATTCATCCGACCGCCACCGGTGGCCCGGCCCGCAGCCGCTCGATCCGGGCCAGGATCGCGGGTCACAGCCAGCCCGCCGCCGTCGAGATGAACGTGATGTCGGCGACCCATTCTGATTCGGTGCCGACGCGCTGAACTCGCGGTTCAGCAGGTCCTCAGCCACCGGCCAGGCGTGTGACGAGTCGGTCGTCAGACGAAACGCTGGAGTACGCGGCGTTGGTGGCGCAGTGTCAAGTTTTCCACGACGAGCGTTGCTCACCCGCAGAAAACATCGCTGGAACGAATAGCGCGAGGACGGAACAAGCCGGAAGTACAGCGTGTTACGACGTATTCAGGAGGATCGCAATGACAATCAACGTAATCCCGACAAGGGTCGCGATATACGCAAGAAAGAGATACTTTGCATGCATAAGGCGGAGGCGGCCCGCAGACGAAAGTCCTTTTAGCTCGTCCCAAGAGAAACCAGCTTTGTTTGCTAAGGCCGCCCTTTCATTCACGGGCACCAACTCCAATGCTCGAAGGAAGGCTCGTGCCTGGCTTCGCTTGTAGAGAAATGCAATCCAAGCGCCACCCAGGACGAGGTACGCAACAATCGCCAACGGATGGGACGCAATCGCAGAGAGCGTAGCGAAATTCGGCAAAGCGAAGCTCCTATTGCCTATGGGCTCTCTGACTACTCCGCCGAACTTAGCCCGGCGTTCAACAGGTGCCCGGAAACCGTACTAGAATTCTCTCGGTTCCCCTCAATCTGTCAAATCTCTCCTGGCTTGTGCCTGCCTGAGCCCCCCGGATTCCGGATCTTCTCTGAGCCCGCCAAACTACGGTTCTTCCGGGGTTTCCGGGGAATGCGATCCGTAGCCCCGCACAAGCCAGGATGGCCCGTCGCCCATAACTGCCTTGGTTCGCAATGGCTTGGGAGCTCGTAATGCCTCGTCAGATGTGCTGGTGGCAGCCTAGCGGAATCGAAGTTTTTTGCCGGGGCGTGGTTCAATCGAGTCACGCGAAACCGGCGCCACAGGTGGCCGAGAGTCACCGGAGCTTCAGCTGGATCCGCCCATTTGGCTCCTCTCAAATCCGTGATGAACCCAAACTACCTCGTGCCCGGGCACGTCTCTGGGGAAGAAGGAAACCCGAGGACGACGCAGCGAAGTCTCGCGGTGCGCCCGATACTGCGCGGAATGAACCCTGACGAACCTAGCCTCTTGCGGGCCGGCGACGCGGTCGGTACGATCGGACCGGAAAGACGCGCTCCCCACGCAACCGTGCAAGTGGCGCCGCCAGTGCCCACACTTCCTGCTGCATTCCCAACGGAGTGACGCGGCTGAGTCTGCTAGAGAGACGCGATGAGAGAATGGGTTGCCTCGCACTGGCTACTAGTCTTCCCGGTTGGAATCCTCGCAGCCATAGCGATCGCTGCGGCCGCAGCGAGCGTACGGCGCCGGCAAGTGCTGAAGTCGATCGAGCTGGTCCCCTCAGATCGCCGGTCAAGCGCCGCCGAGAAAGCAGGTGTGGCGTGGGATCGGATCTGCTACCTCGCCCCGAGAGATCGACTGCGAGTTGTGCTGGCAGGATACTGGCTGATCGCCTTCCTGTGCAGTTTGGCGGCGATGGGGATCGTCAGCGTCTCCGTAGTCATACGAAACTACGAGCTTACCAAGGCCTTGGGCGCCTTGGAGCAAGAGAAACGTGCGAAGACCACGGCCCTATCACAGAGAAGTGAGATTCAACGTCGGCATGACGAACTCCTCGAAAGGAATGCCCAACTCGACAACGTTCAAGCTAGGATCGCCGGAGGAGTCTCCTTCGCCGTTGAACTTGTCTATTCTCGAGAACCACAAGACCCCGTCATCGAGGCATTGGTTGAACATCTCAACAAAGCTATCCTCGCCACAACCGCACAGCCCTCGATCGGAGATTCCTTGCAAGAAGATCTTGCTGTGCGATCCGCCCAAGCGACAATCGCCAACGATGCAGACCAGTTTGCGCTGGCCGAACTGCTTGTAACAGAGCGAGACGAGTCATATGTCTTAAGAGAAGCAAGTCGCGTCCTAGAAGTTCGGGCTCGTTCACTCTGCGGACAGCGCAAATGGCAAGCGGCACTAGCTCGTTGCCAACAAATCCTGGTTTTCCGGCCAGAAAGATACGACATTGCCGCACTTGCTGCTTCGTGCCTCTCCGAACTAGGAGAGAGTAAACTCGCGGCTCGCGAGTTTGACGCGATCGTGAAGAGGCTCGCGGCGAAGGAAACGACTGGCCGCCAGACGTTACATCTCGGATTGACGTACTCCAATCGCGGTTGCGTCAGGTTAGACCTCGGTCGCATCGAGAGTGCAATAGAGGACTTTGATCGAGCAATTTCCGTAATGGCGACGACCAAGGAGGCACGCCCGCACCATATCGCGACGCCGTACCTCAATAGAGGAAAGGCCCTGTGTGCGGCCGGGAAATACGCAGACGGTTGGGCGGATTTCGACATAGCGATTCAACTGCTAGAAGAATCCCAAGATCGAGGACTTGCGGATGTACGCCCGGCGCTATCGGTTGCGTACTACAACAGAGGCTTGGCTAGCCAAGATAGAGGCGACACCTTTCTCGCGATGTCAGACATGGAACGTGCCCGAAGCGAACTGTTGTTCATTTGGGACGGGAGACGCCCCGAGATTGCGAAAGGCATTGCGGACGTCCTAAACGCAATTGCTGGAATTCTGACGGAGACTGGGGACTACGGTTCGGCAATCACGGTTGCAGATGAGTGCTTGGCCATGCGATCCTTGATTGCCCAGACTGGCGACGTCGATTCTGTGCCACTAATTGAGGCTCTCAGCAACAGAGCAACCGCGCTATCGTTCGTTGGGCGGCTGGAGGAATCAAGATCCGGCCATGATCGAGCAGTGCGACTGCTGGAAGAGCTTGTATACGTCAGTGGCCGGACCGAACTGCTGGACAAGTTGGCGACAGCCTATGCGAATCGCGGCCTGACAGCGCAATCATCCGGCGACACTCAGTTAGCGCTCCGCGATTTCGGTTGCGCAATTGAGGCAAGCAGAGAGCGGATGTCGGAGGAGCCCGCGGGCGCTGTACGCAAGAGTCTAGCACTACAGCTATTGAACCGAGGTAAGCTTCGCAATAAGCTTAGCGACTACCCGGGAGCATTCACAGACCTCAACGAGTCAATTCAGATATGCGACAAGATCGCAAAGGAAGGACAGGAGGAAGTGCGCAGAGTGCGAAGCCAAGCGTTTTATACGCGTGCGATCGCGCGAGCGTCGCAAACACTAGGGCAAGCCAACGTTGGAGAGGGTCCAATCACCGCGAGCGACCTGACTCAATTCGAAAACCCTATTGTTGTAAACACCGTGGTCACTGATTTAAAGATCTCAAAAGGAGATTTGAAGCAGGCGATCGCCGACCTCGAAGCCCTGGCTGGCGAAGGAAGAACAGAGGTGACGGACGATCTAACAGCAATACAACGGACGGCAGTCGCAATCGAGATGATCGTACTTACGCTGGAACAGATTTCAGTCAGTCCTGAGTTGCATGAGCCCCAGTGACCCGCCCCCATCGTTCGTACCAGTTTCCATGGTAGTCGATCGCCAATCGTCCGGTGCAAATCCGCGTTCTGATCTCTGAGCGGGGTCGCTCGCGCCCTCCCCCCCCAGGTCATCCCTCGCTTCGCGGCCACGGCTTCCCCTGCTTGCTGCGTGAGCATCGTTTCGGCCACGGCCCTCACCCTTGACGGAGCCGTGGTCGACAACGATCCCTTCCTTTCGATCCGCTCGGATCGAGATCAGGCTGTCGAGGCTTTGGCTTCTGCGGCAGCCTTGAGCGCGGCCGGGGCTGGGGCGCGGTAGCCGCGCCTGCTGTGCGGCCGGATCCAGTTGTGGGTCGACCGCCAGCGCTCGATCAGCACCTGCGCCTCACGCAGCGTGTAGAAGATCTCGCCGTCGAGCAGCTCATCACGCAGCTTGCCGTTGAAGCTCTCGCAATGCCCGTTCTCCCACGGACTGCCCGGTTCGATGTACAACGGTAGTAGGTCTGGTCCGTGATGCCGAGCTGCTTGCAGGCCTGGCTGATGCTCTTGCCCTGGCTGAGCAGAACCTCCGCCTCACGCAGCTTGTTCACGATCTGTTCGGCTGAATAACGCTTACCCGGCATGATCTGTCCCTCGTCCCTGTGGTCCAGCCCGCGTAGTCTACCCTGACATAACGGGTGGACCAGGTTTCGGGGGGCAGGTCAACCAGCCGGACGCGTTTGCGAGGGCCGAGTTCGCCATTGAGGACCAGTTGGCCTGAGAGGATCGTGAGGTATGTAAAGAAACCCTAACACAAGGGCAGCACTTCCGCGTCGCCGCATTCGCATCTGGATTGGCTTTTGTCGTCGGACACTACCCGCGACTCCTTCAGCAACTCATGGGGAAACGCTGCCTAGCCGCGCGGAACAAGCCAGCGTAGATCCCACTCTTGACCATTGGAGTCGCCTCTCGACTGCTTCAGGTGGGGACCAGTTGGGGACGGCAGTGGAGTCCGCTCACGTTCGAGGCGGAGTACCTGGACTGGCCGGCGGGCCAGATGGGGTTCACGTTGCCCGCGGCGAGGTCGGCGAAGAACAGACGTTGCGTCCCAGCCGTGACCGAGGTGCCCCGCCAACTGGGTTTTCTCGAACAAGGTCGGCAGAATGCGTTCCCGTCCTCTTAATACCACGTTACGGCAACTGTGTGCCCTTTGCAAAAGATGAACTGACGCTCTCTTCGCGAGACTCCCAATACGCGAAGTACGTGTCGAACCAGTCGTTCTCTTTCAGAATCACGCGTTCATTCTCAACGCTACTTGCAAGCAGAACGTACGGCTCTCGAAAGTCATTGCCGTGCGGAGACTCGTCATCCGGTGCGTAGCCACCAAACAGGGCGACATCCGCATCGAATGTGATAACGTACTTCATAGGGACGTCGTCGTACAGTACGACCTTGAGTTGCCCAATCGTCCCAGCCCTCTGCAATTCCCTCCACTTAGACCGAAGATCGGCTACCAGGCCATTGAGTTTACCAGCATCTTTGATGCGCCCTCGTTCGTCGAATCGATGCAGCATTATTCTGCACTCGCCTATGTGAATACGAACGTCTCTGAGGATCGGCAGGATCACCTCTGAGGTAATCGCAGAGATGCGAAGCACTTTCACTCGGCCGCGTTTCGACTCGATGGCCTTGCGGATTGCGTCGCTGATGTCCATATGGAAAACGGTGGTCGCGCTGGCCTTGAACTGATCCAGTTTCTTGTCAAAGTAGAAGATGAAGCCGGCGAGCACGGCTACGCCGATGCCGACGACCCTCTTCGTGTCAAGGCTTGGTGCGAACTGCACTAGCGTTGACCAAAAGCAAAGGACTATGACCAAGACAACAAGACCAAGATACATGATGTATCGAGGGACGTTCTTAAGTGACATAACATCGCGCCCCGTTATTCGTTGAGTCTCGCAAAGAAGAACACATTATCGTCTTCGCCTGTGTTCTCGAGGCGATGGCTGAGACCCGCGGGACTGTACAGCGCATCTCCCGCTGCGTACTCAAAACGCGTTCCGTCTTCATATTCAATAGTACCTACGCCTTGGAGCACAACAAAGAACTCGTCCACGCCATCGTGCTTGTGCCAGTCGAAGACACCTCCCTTGCGCAAGTAGCCCTTGGTCAACGCTTCGAACTGGGCCGAAACCACATCGTCTTCGCGACTGAAGACCAACTGGCGACTTCCAGTACCGCCATGTGCGTGTTCGATAGGTATCGCCGAGAGGTTTTTTTTCACGGGTTTACGATTGGTCATTCCTTCGAGTCCTTTCTCGCAATGGTCCTGGTTGTGCCGAAAGTATGTCTAATGCTGCCATCTTGCATATTCGATGCAAGCTGCGACGCCCCTAACTCCAGCTCTTCATTCGTCAGCCGCTCAAGAATGGAGTATGCCCGATCGATCAGCGGCTCTACGTAGTCCTCTTTCGTGGCATACACTGTCGATTCATCCACCGCGTCGGAGTGGATTTCGACGAAACCATTTTCCGTCAACGCCTTCTCAATCACTGCCGTGTCTGGCGTCCTCGCGCAGTCATGCGCCAACAATCCGTCGAATGCCTGGAGCCACTCTATCTGTTTCAACTGCGCGTGTGACGGACTCCTGATGATCAGCGACCCACCTTGCCGCAGCAACACTCGAAGCTTGTACAAAAGCGGACCCAGCTCGTCGAACGCATGAAGCGCTTCCGACACTAAGATCACATCGAAGCCAGGCTCGTGTTGATAGGTCAGGATATCGCACTGACAAGCCGTCACACTCCTCACTGGCAGACTGCGAGCCAGCTCGCGGCATTGCGCAATCATAGCACGCGACCGATCGACGCCGAAGACGCGGGTGGAGCTTCCGAGGGCTTCCGCAATCGGGATGGTCAATCGACCAGGCCCACAGCACGCATCTAGAACGTCAGCTCGGCTAGGGACGATAGGGAGTAGGCGAGCAACAGAGTCAACCCAGAACCTCAACGCTGACGCAGCGATTCGCCGGTGGCGTAGAAAGGCCCGGACGTACGCGGGACTCTCAAACGACGATGTCCGATCACGGTGTCTCTCGTTCGCGGCACTCATCCTAACGCTCCAGCGACTCGTACTCGAGCCACGTTGTTCAGCAGTGTACGGGCGGCTCAGGAACTCATCGTTACAACAGCGCGTTCTGATTCTAATGGCTCGACCACACCTGTCGTTCCGGTTGATTCCGTCATCCTTAACAGGCCGCTAGACTGAAGAACGACTTAGGCTTCAGTGCCATCAGCCTCGATTGCCGTGTTCGGCCATCGGACCCCGCACCCTCCAAGGGTGAAACTCGTCCATCGAGCAAGTGTTTCCGTGCGGCCGGGACGTTTTTTAGGTTCATCACGGGTTTCCGGGACGGTTTTGGGGGGGGCTGACCACAGGTTGAAAGAGCGAAGCCGAGCGTTCGCTCGTAAGCCTATGTTTTTGCGGGGTTTATGGTGCCACCTCCTACGTCGCCCGCAGTTGCTGTTCGGCCTGCGATCCCCGTCCTTCAAGTGGCAATTCAGGGTTCTCCCGGGGCCCCGTTTCTCGCGTCTTCCGGCGTCAGTGTCGGTGCTCGGGTTCCGCTGCCAGGAGCCCGCAACGAGGATCGAATCACGGGCAACCTGACCTGGGGCGAATTCGTGCACCTCACCGCCCGGCCCGTAGATGGCATCCCGGACCCACACCTGCATGCCCACGCGTTCGTGTTCAACAACACCTGGGATGCTACCGAGCAGCGCTGGAAGGCCGCCCAGTTCGCCGACTTGAAACGCGACGCCCCCTACTTCGAAGCCGTCTTTCACTCGAACCTGTCAGACAAACTTGTCGAGCTGGGGCTGCCGGTCGAACGCACCAAGAAGAGCTGGGAGATCGGTGGTGTGCCGAGCTCTGTTCTGCAGAAGTTCTCACGCAGAACCGCCCTGATCGAAGAAACCGCCAAATCGAAGGGCGTCAGTCGTCCGGAAGACAAGGGCGAGCTTGGAGCGAAGACCCGCGAGCGAAAAGAGACCGAACTCTCCATGGATCAACTCCGCCAGGAATGGAGAAGCAGACTGACTCCGACTGAACTCGATTCCATCGAGAGCGTGCACCTTCGGCCACGAGCTGACCGGAGTGAAGACGGCCAGCGCGACGCGGAGCAGGCCGTCGAGCTGGCTCTGCAACACTGCTTTGAGCGTTCTGCCGTGGTGCCGGAACGCACCGCCCAGACCGAGGCATTGAAACGAGCCTACGGAACCGCCAATGCGGAAACGGTGCTGGCGTCATTCGCCGCCCGGCCGCTGCTGAAAGCTGATCGAGGACCGCGCCGGTTCGTCACAGCACCTGAGATTCTGGCGGAAGAGGAACGGATGCTGGCGTTTGCCCGCGACGGTCGCGGCACGTGCCAAAAGCTCGGATCACCAGGCCATGAACTCAGTCGCGAATGGCTCAACACTGATCAACGCGCTGCCGTTGACCACATCCTGAATTCAACTGATCGCGTCATGCTGATTCGCGGCGCAGCAGGCACGGGCAAAACAACGATGATGCAGGAAGCGGTCGAAGGCATTGAGGCGGGGGGCAAGAGAGTGTTCGCGTTCGCACCGTCGGCGGACGCCAGCCGCGGTGTGCTCCGCGAAGAGGGCTTTGGCGATGCGGACACGGTCGCGCGGCTTCTGATCGATCCCCAGATGCAGGAACGGGTCCGGAATCAGGTCATCTGGATCGACGAGGCTGGCTTGATCGGGTCGCGCACCATGGGGCATGTCTTCGACGTAGCAGACCGGCTGGATGCCCGCGTCGTGCTCTCCGGGGACACGAGGCAACATGGCTCGGTCGAACGAGGAGCGGCCCTGCGGCTCCTCGAAACGGAAGCGGGGCTGAAGCCAGCCGAGATTCGCGACATCCAGCGACAACGGGATCAATACAAGCAGGTCGTTGCGGCCCTCAGCGACGGTCGCGTCGAGGACAGTTTTCATCAGCTCGATCAGATGGGCTGGATTCGCGAGGTTGGTGGGGAGGATCGATACAAGCTACTCGCCAATGACTACCTTCAGGCGATCCAGGACGGCAAATCGGCGCTGGTGGTTTCACCGACCCATCTGGAAGGCGAATGGATCACCTCGGAGATTCGGGACGGCCTGCAGCGTGCTGGTGTGCTCAAGGGATCAGAACGCGGGTTTGAAGTCCTGGAGCCTGCCTACCTGACCGAGTCACAGCGAAGGGACGCAGCCAACTACCTGCCCGGTGACGTCCTCGTCTACCACCAGAACGCCCCGGGCGTGCGGCGGGGCTCCCAGAGGACCTTCGGAACCGATCTGGTCGATTTGAGTCATGCTCCGCGCTTCCAGGTCTTCCACCGCCGGGCAATGCAGATTCGCCCGGGTGAGACGATCCGGGTCACCCGCAACGGCAAAACAGCGGACGGTCGGCACGACCTGAACAACGGAACCCTTTTCACCGTGAAAGGCTTCACGAAACAGGGCGACATCGAACTCGCCAGCACGATCACAGCCAGCGGCAAGCGCCGCCGTTTGAAAGGCTGGACGATCCCCCGAGGCTATGGACACATCGACTACGGATATGTTGGCACCAGTCACAGCAGCCAGGGAAAGACCGTTGACCGTGTCTTCATCGGTGAATCGGCCGCTTCCTTCCCAGCTGCCTCAAGGGAGCAGTTCTACGTGTCTCTGTCGCGAGGTCGCGAACAGGCAGTCGTGTACACCGACAACAAACGCTCCTTGCTAGGCGCAGTCCGCGAGAGCGACGACCGCCCCAGCGCAACCGATTTCATCTCGATGCGCGACCGACGTACCCGCGCCGCCGTCCTGACGCCGACCCAGGAACACTCTCGACAGGTAGCGGCCAGCGGAACTCGTCGTGCGACAATGGAGATCGAGCATGAGCGATAGCATCCTGGACCGGTTTACAGACGCACAGAACAGGCCGGATGACTTCTGGCACCGGCGACCGCTGACCGCCTCACCAGTTGAAGACGCTGAACCCGATGATCTGGGAACGTTCGGCTGGCTACGCGGCGTCAAGGAACGGGCATTGATGCTGGAGCTGCAACGAAGTGACGGCAACATCCTGGCGATCGGCTATAGCTGGCTTGAACGTGCCGAATTCAATCCATCTTCGGGCATCACTCTGCATGCTGCCGGCAGGCAGGTGCATCTGCGGGGTCGTAACCTGAATGCCGAGGTTCGGCCTGCCGTGCGGCTCTTTCAGGGACTCGTTTCGCACCGTGTTCCCTGGATCCGTGAACTCCGTCGCGCCGATGAGTTCTCGAAACTTGAACACATCGCCGTTGTCGAGTGCATTGAGTGGTGATCTGGACAGTGACCGCTGCTATTGAACCAGTTATCCACAGGCTGAAGCTCTTTCAGTACCGACCGGCGAACGCTGGCATCCCGGCCGCCGCCTCCGCCTGCGTGGTGAGCGCCACTCCGGCGGCGGCCTCGCGAAGTGTCCTTTTTGCTATAAGAAAGAGAACCCCCCTAAACCATTGAAATCCCTTAAGCCGAAACGACAGGAATTGACGGCAAACCGTCAAATCGTGTCGTCAAGCCGACAAAAAACACTTGCGCTTTTGTCGGCAATGTGCCAGTGCTGTGTCTGTTTACTGACAAAAACCAGGGGGCAAAATGACGGAAGACCGACAGAACGCGGCGCTGGGGCGCAATCAGATCAGCACGAAACACGGTTTCCCGGTTTATCGCAGCAACCCCAGCGTGCCGGCCAAGCATGGCATAGCGACCCGCTCGAAGCGATTCCACGTGCCCGGGGGCAAGGGGGCCGTCATCGTCGATAACGGCAGCGGCGAAATCAAAGGCATCGGCGGGATGGGCTTCTGGTGGGAGGAAGAAGTGGATTCGAGCCGATTCGTGAAGCTTTTCCTCGACGGGATCAAACAGGCCGCGGACCTGTCGAAGACAGGGATGCAGGTGTTTGAGCTCGTTTATCACGAGATGCGGGCCAACCCTGGATCGGACGAGATCAAGCTGAACCAGTACCTGGCCAAGGATCACGGCATCAGCGATCGAACATATCAACGCGGTGTCCGCGAACTGCTTGCCAAGGAATTCCTGTTCCGCAGCCCCAGCGATGGCGTGTTCTTCGTGAACATCCGCTTCATGTTTAATGGCGATCGCCTTGCCTTCGTGAGGACCTACCACCTGAAGGACGCGACCCGCCAGCAGGAGTTGCCGCTGGGAGCAGCCCCACGGAACGAGCAAGACTAAGGGCGACGACCTCGACCGCCTTGATTGAACAAGGCGTCCGATCGAAGATGTGCAGCATTTGTTTGGTTCATCACGCTTTTCCGGAGAAGGCATCTCGGACTCAGGAACAAGTACTCGTCATCGCGATAGCCGTAGGCCATTCGTTTGATGACCTTGATCTTGTTGTTGATCCCTTCGAGCACGCTCGTGTTCAGTGGCCAGCGGAAGTGTGACAGCGCGCCCTCGATCTTCTCTTTCAAACGCCGGGCAGAGGCTCTCAGCGGCGCGACCTGGCTGCGGATTGCACGGTTGTACCAGTCCAGCCAGGCACGCCAAGCGTAGCCCGTGTGCCGGTACCCCCAAGGAACTGATCTTCAACGACCAGAGCGAGTCCGACCCGATCATCGAAGAGCGTCTTCAGGTCGTCCTTCAGGATGTAGACCTTCGCCAGAGCCTGATTGGCCAACAGCAGTTCCCCTTTTTGTTGAACGGTTTGCGTTCGCGAAAAGACGCTGTCCGCAGTCAGTCCCCAGTGAGCGGGTCATGGCTGGGACCTCTCTTTCTGCAACAACCCGCTTGCCTGGGTAGACGCCCATGGCCTGCAGAGTATTCCAGTGGGTGATCTCCTCCCTAGCAACCCGACTCCCTATCGGCTCGCGTCTCAGCATCAATATGAAGACGCCACCACAGCCCGTCCCTACGCCGCTTTGGTTGACACCAGTCGCCAGCGCTTCTGCCGGAGCAATCACATGCACAGTAGCGTTAGGAATTGGAATCGGTGCAGTTGCAGCCGTGAAAGCTACGACCGGGAAAAGTAATTCCGACCGTATAATGCCCGCCCGTCCGGCCGCGCGCCGCCGGAAGGACACAACATCCTAACGACAGATCCGGCACGCGGACCTACTCTTCGACCTGAATCCTGTAGAATTCTGCCCGCTTCGCGTGCACCAATGTCGCCCAGGCCGGAAAACTCGACTCTCGCGCACCGCGCCGGTGCCACGCTTCCCGGATGATCGGAAACCGATCAGCATCCTCAGGCTGGAGAAGGCGGCAATCCTCTGCGGCCCAGACGACGGCTAGGGCTTCGACCTCGGTAGCTTCGAGCCTCTTGAGGACGAGCTTCCTGACTCGCTCCGGTGGCACCCCATGCCGCATGGATTGCCGTATTGCCCATCCAGGTCGCACCGTGCCACCAGTTTGAGTAATGCTTGCGAGAAGTCGGTCGAGGTCGTGCTGAGCAACGATCGGATCGATGAACGTGGTAAGGTGCTGCCTCCAGGCTTGGACGAGTGAAGGGTCCATTTCCGCAGGTGGCCGTCCACGCTGGTCCTCCAGCCACGCGAGACAATCCTTGTCCCCGAGCTCAACGAGTGCAAGCAATCCGGGGTTGAATCGTCGCGTATCCCAGCGTCGCGTCACCTCAGGCATCAACCGCGCGATCCCGTCGGGGCCGGCTACATACGCGAACAGCTCTGACGCTGTGGCAAGGGCCTCGGCCGATACGCCGGGGGAGCGCATGATTCGCAGGAGGATCTCTTGCCGCTCCTGATCTGAGCCAGCCAGATGGAACGCCGCCCGGACAGCGCCAGACCGTACAAAAGTGCCGTTACTTGCTCGGGAGACGGCCACGCAGATGAGATTCTCAAGGACTGTTGCTCGATCAGCGCCGTCTTCGACTAAGGACGCACTGCTCTGCACGAACTCATTCGGCGCGTTGGTACCACATGGCGGTACTTGCGACCCCAGGATAGCCGGAATCAAGCTACAGATTGCCGCCAACCACATCGTCATGGTCCACCTCCGCAACCTTGCAGATCCAGATACGCGCGGTTCTCCCCTTGGAGCGCCCGGGTGATCTCGGTCGGCTTTATCTGATTATACACGTCAAAACACTCGCAAAACGTCAGCCCAGAGATGCACAGGTCGCGAGGCCACTGGTTGCCAGGGCTTGGTTCCACGTGAGTCATGACATTGCCCAGCCAGTGACAGACTGCCTCGTGCAACACTGTCCGGTCCACGTCCTTGATGTCGGAAAAGACGGCTGGCGCGGCAGGATCCTCAAAGGCTCGGTCGTTGATCACGACGTACAGCGGTCGCACCGAGCCTCCAAGAACAGACCCGTGCCCTGTCGTCCCATTGATCGCAGAACCGCTAGCGTTCTTGAAGTTTCCCACAAAGTAGATGTTAAGCGTGCACGGGTCAATCTCCCAATCGTCGCATTGTTGCAGACCAGCTTCAGTTCCAGGGCACTGGTTTAGCACGTGCTCCGAGAACCAGTCAATCCGCGCGCTGCGTGGACAATTAGCTGGGAGAGCCGTTCCGGAGCATGGCGAGACGCAGGGCCCCAGAATTGGCGGCTGAACCGCCATGCAGCTCGCCTCTAGTCTCACCAGATCAGCGGGATTCCACACGAATCTTAGGCCCGGTATCGCGTTGTTGGCGTACACCTTGAGGTCGTCGACCAGCGCGATGACCTGCGTTCGGGTGAGCTTACATCCCCCCGTCCGACTTGGCGGATTGTCGAGGTCCGCCCCGGGTTCCACCAACATGACCACACGGAGGTTGACCGTAATCGGAGACGGCTTCTTGGTCTTCGGCTCAGGAGGCCGGTCGCATCCACTCAAGATGACGAGCAGAATGACCGGGACCACTCGAACAATCATGGCGGATCTCCAGGGACAACGATCGCTCTGCCGTCCTCGACAGCCAAGAGTGTGATTAGGGTCGGGAAGGCTGTCTCGTCAAACGCGCCGTCGACAAAAACGATCGGCATCGATAGGTCCGACACGTAAGTCAGGTGAGCGGGATCGTTGTCCGCGGAATCCAGCGTTAGGACGATACCCGCGTGTCGATCGTGTTCCAGGCCTTGCGGATCCAATGTCACGACATCTGCAACAATCGATGAAGGCGCCGAACCGACACTGGCGGGGTTCTCTTCGAAGATCACAGTGCAGGCAAAGTGGTAAGCGAATGCCGTTGCGAGATACGTGGGAACGCCGGTTGGAGGGACTTCGTAGACGGAGAGTTCCGTAGCGGGTTGCCCGAGAAGAGGTGATCCCGATGCGGGTTGGTTGGGCTCCGCAGCATACAGCACGGTTCGCCAGACAGTAAGCTGTTCCGTCTGCGGCATCAACGACATCGAGCGCCGCAACTGGAATGCGTTGAACTGAAACGTGATTTGCCCTTGCAGGACTCCGCCACCAATCAGCGCTGCCGGATCGGGTACCTGCGAAGGCGTGCCATCACCTAACAAGATCGAGGCAGTTCCCGTGGAGGTTTCTTGGAGTTGAGCCGACGTGTAATCGAAGGAAAACGGTGCCGTGCCGTTTCCGCTGGGAGGTTGATACTTCCCCGTCCAACTGGCAGTCGTTGTGGCGTCAAAGACGGCCGGTGCGATGGCAGGCGCGAGCATCCAAGTTACCAGAGTTCCCAGCTGACCCACCTGCGGAGCGGAGGAGACAGAGAGCTCCGTCGCAAGTACGAGGTCCTCAGACTCGAAGCTCCCATCGTCATCGAAGTCAGCCACAGCTGAGATCGGGGCGTCACCAGCCATAACGCTGGCCTGAAGGCCCTCGACCCAGAACGTCAATGGTCCGCCAGCGAGGACGTACTCCTGTTCGCTATCGTCCGGAATGTCGTCTACCCCAATCGATCCTCGAGTGGGAGCGTTCCAAACACGCATCGCATTCTGGTCGTATTGGAGTTTGAAAGTCACCGCGGTGACGCCGGCTGGCTCATTGGATAACTCCAGGACGATCGGAACGAGATCGTCCGATTCCTCCGGAACTGGCCCCACCTCGTCGAAATCGACTATTCCGTCGAAGTCGTCATCGTCGTCGTTCACCAAAAAGAGCTTACCCGTTCCGACTGCTGCTTCGATGTCATCCTCGGCTTGGCTACGGTCGGGCGACGCGGTGCCGTCGTCATTGTCCGAGTCGATGTCCAAATCGACCACGCCCATCGTTTCTGCTTCACACGTCAGTCCGAAGTTTCCGAGCACGATCGCCAGATCCTCCAAGTCAACATCTCCATCGCCGTCAATGTCTCCCTGGCAGTTCGTGGTACAACCGAACTCTGCAAGCACGAGTGCCATATCGGTTAAATCAACCATGTCATCATCGTTCGCATCGCCTGGGCAACAGTCTGTTCCGAATGATCCCAGCAGAATTGCTAGGTCGGTCAAATCCGTCACCCCGTCCCCGTTGATGTCGCCAACACAAACGGGGATGTTGCAGCCGAAATCTCCTAGAAGAACCGCGAGATCACTGAGGTTCACTTTGTTGTCGTCGGTGAGGTCCCCTGGACAGAACTGCTCACTGGGCTGCGCTAGCACTATCCCAGTTGCGAGTAAAGCCGACCACAGTGACAAGGTGTGTCGCAATAACATCGCAAGCTCCGTTTCTAGTGGCAACCGAACTTAGGGATCGCATGTCTTCCCAGAGAATTCTGAGTACCGCACACTGGGAGTGAAGTCTGGCCGTACGACCCAGCGTGGGTTGATCACTGTGAACTTAGGACCACACCATCGGCTCGTATCCATGTCGATATGCCGCGCGTGGCCGTCCAGAAAACCGACGCTGTGACGTGATAGAAAACCGTGGTTGCCTGTTTTCTCAACTCGGCTTCCGACTCCGTAATTGGCTGGGTCTTCGAAAAAGAGCACAAAACGTGAGGGAAAGTGGGCGAAAGCATCTTGAATCAGCAATCGATAGACTTTGGAGTAGTACTCCTCCCAGTTCGTCCCGAGATTCAGTGGGATACCGTTTCCCTCGACGTTACGGGCTCCGAGGTAATTGAAGTGATAGCTGGTCCCAACGTCAAGATAGGCAGGACGTGGGTCGGGAACGACATTCGTGGGAATCGCCCGATCCCAAAGCCGTTGGTAGGAAGTGCTATCCGACGGACAACGTAAACTAGGTACGTCGTCGTCGTCGGCAACACGCACCCCCGCGATATACGGGTTTAATGGGCGACCTGATGCTGGTGAGTGGTGTAGGCCACCCGCATAAGTCCTCCAATATTCGGAGGCCGTCCTGCCACCGAAGAACCAGCTTGAAGTTGCCACTCCTCCGGATCGCGAAAAGACTAGGAAGGGAAATCGCTCATTCCATTCGGAAAAGTAAGCGTGAGTCCCAGTCAGGGCCACCTTCAGATTTGCGACGCAAACTGCAGTTCTCGCTTGCTCTCTGGCGCTTCTGAGTGATGGAAGAACAACAGCCGTGAGGAGCGCGATTATCGCGACAACGACTAGCAGCTCAATGAGCGTAAAGCCACGCAGACCAGTTCTCGTTCGTTGCTTTGACAATCAAGGACCCCGTTTTCGGCAGCATGCACGCCCAAGCGGAATCTGATGTGCGAAGTATGGTGGCAGGCTACGATAGCGTCAAGGATAATCTCTGCATGCCGTGCCCGCGTCCAGTAGTTAATCTGTGCCATCCGCCAAATGGAGCTTCGCTTCGCCCCCGTGTGGTGTCAAAACACGGCTGTACGCAACGTCCGCGGTGTTCACAGCTTACGATGCACAGCAGAGACACTCTCCGGCTCATTCTGGGGGGGGCTATCGTTGTTTGTGGCAATCGGGCCTGCCCGGGACCACTCCCGGACGTGCCCGCGCGTCGGACCTATGGTTAGGACCATAGGTCCAAGTGCCGGGCACAAAACCGCCGTTTTGAGGGCCTGAGGGCGTCTGCCAGGTGGGTCGCGGTCGATACTCCATCCGTCGTGGTCAACGTGCGGCGATTCTTGCAAGCAACAGACGGAGACGGTGCTCTCGCTGCGACATAGCCGTTCCGAGGCCTCGCTCGCGGTGATTCCAGCTTCATCCATCAGCGCGCGGATACCGAACGCACGCTCGATGGGGTTCAGGTCCACTCGATGGACATGGCACTCGAGTCTTTGAGTGAGAATCTCTGTCTCGCTGAAGTCCTCGTCGAGCACAAGGATGGACATCTCGTTTTCGCCGAGCAGCTGCGCCGCTCGGGCGGTACGGGCCCCCTTGATGATGCGGAGCGGTCAGCTAAATTCTACACACACTGGGGGCGTGAGGAGAATACGATCGGCCGACGCGGCGGGCGACCGACCGGGCGCGTCAAGAGGCCGCGATTTCACGTTCGAGCACCGCGTTGGCGTCAGGGTGACCGAACTGTCAGGTCGAGCACGATTTCTCGCAGGGGTTTGCGGGACGACTGCACCGCGTTGATCCAGCGCCCGGACAGATCGCGCAGTGCTGCGAGGTGTTCGGGCCGCGTCAGCACGCGCGTCTCGAAGCGGCTCATCTGGCTGGTTGATGCGGCCGTCTTCCGCCGGGCCCGTCCGCCGACGATGTGCCGCATGGCCGGATCGACGGCCAGTCGTTCGGCGTCGTTGGTGTCCTCGTACCCGGCCAGGCGGCCGGAGATCGCCTGCCGCAACTGCCCGGTCAGCGTGTGCTGACGATTCAGGCCGGTGCGGTCATCGTGCATCAGTTGGTCCGTCGCCTCGGTCAGGCCCAGGGCATCATCCAGTTCGCAGTATGCGAGCAGCCCGGCATCGGACGTGATCCGGGCCCCGTGAAAGGCGAGCTTCAATTCGCCGTCGAACCCGACCCGCAACGCGTCCCTGCGTGCTTCACCCATTGGGTTCCCCGAGCATCGCGGCCATGAATGCAGAACAGCCTTGTTTTGCTGCCTGAAACGCGTGCCTACACCGTCAGATGTAGAGACCATCTGGGAAATCCGGGTTCAGGCCAAGGCGGCCCGCTCCATGCTCAGGTACGATGTCCAAGAATCCAGATTGGCCGATAGTACTCGGCCATCGCACCTTGCCCAGCGTCGAATACCGGAGCCAGCCTTGCCAAGCAAAGACACATGGAATGTGCCGTTCCACGTTGATGCCGGCATTCTCGTTCAACTCGGCGAGGAACTTGTTACTGATCGAGCTGTCGCTCTTGCCGAGCTTGTCAAGAACGCGTACGACGCAGATGCCACTCGTGTGCAGATCAGGCTGGACGATGTGTCAGAGCCCGAAGGTGCGATTGAGGTGTCCGACAATGGCTCCGGCATGTCACCCGAGGCTGTTCTTGCGCATTGGATGACGATCGCGACACCCACCAAGCAAAAGCAGCTCTATTCTCCGAAGTTCAAGCGTCTGAGGGCCGGGAGCAAGGGCATCGGAAGATTTGCCACGCGTTGTCTGGCGAGGAAGTTGACTCTGACGACTGTCGCTGCCATTTCAAGCAGTACGAAACGGAAGACGACGGCGGAGTTTGAATGGGATCGGTTCAAGGCGGGAGACCCCCTGGATGGAATTGATGTTCCAGTCGTCAGCGAGGTCGTTAGCAAGTCAACCCCAACCGGAACTACGTTGCTCCTGTCACCCCTTCGGGAAGTCTGGACCGAAAAAGATGTCAGGTCGGTCCGTCGCCACCTCAACTCACTGATCGACCCCAGAGCAGCGCTAGAAGAGGGCAAGAGCGACAAGGACAGCTTTGATTTCGCGATTGAGTCTCCCGAGTACCCGTCGCAGTCCGGCTCGAGCGCAAGAGAATTCCTTGACGCGGCCTGGTGTGAACTGATGGGCCAGATCGATCCAGATACTGGTGCGGCGCACTATCAACTGCGAATCTTGAAAGGTGATCACAAAGGGAAGACGCGCAAGCTCACTCACCCTGGCGGTTTTCCCCGCCTGGGGTCGACGTCATTTAATCTGCGCTGGATTCGGTACAACAAAGATGCGGTAGCGGGGCTCTCGTTCAACATCCGGGATCTCAGTCGAGTTGGGCGAGATCATGGCGGAATCGCAATCTACGACAAGCAGTTTCGCGTAACGGGTTACGGTTCGCCGGGTGATGACTGGCTGCAGCTCGATGAGGACCGAGCGAATCGCAAGAGCACTCTGGAACCTCATCTGCGCGCATTGGCAGAAGCAGATGACCGTCCGTTGCTGTTGGCGCCCGCTACAACGAATGTCTATGGGTCCGTCTCGCTGGATGGGCACGCAGAATCGGATTTTCGGCAAACTCCCAATCGAGAGCGGTTTGTGCAGAACGAAGCGTTCGAGCAACTGCGGAGCTTTGTACGGTCGGGAATCGACTGGATGACCGTCATCTATGCGCAACTGAGCTACGAAGAACGGACGGCGCCGCGAGAATCGCCAGCTGCGCAGATTCGTCAAGTGCGAATGCGCTTGGAACGACGTGAAGAGGAACTCGGCCAAGAGCTGTCCACTGAGATTTCACAGGTTCTGCGCATTGCTGAGTCCACAATTGAGGCGCAACGAGAGGAGACAATTGGCGAGTTGTCAATGCTCAGAGTAATGGCAAGCGCGGGCACGATGGTGCAAGTGTTCACGCACCAGCTCGTGGGAGTCCTCGCGGGACTCGAGTCGGACCAGCGATCCTTGACGCGCTTCCGATCCTCTTTGCCCGAGAGCAGGCGGCCTGACTACTCGAAGGCTGTTTCTATGTTGAAGGAACGACTAGAGGCAGCGCGGCATCAAAGTGAACTGCTGGGGCTCCTGCATGGGCGCGACGCGCGCAAGCATCGTCGCCGCCACAACGTTCGGGCGGTTCTTGATGAAGTTGTGGGGGCATTTGCTGGCTATGCCGAGTCGTTTGGGATTACGATCAACACAGAATCCGAGGTGCCCTCGACATTGAAGAGCCCTCCCGTCTTCAGGGCGGAGTTGGGCGCAATCCTGCTCAATGTGATCACGAACGCCATCAAAGCTGTCAAGGACACGAAGCAACGAGACATCCTCGTTGAGGCGTGGCGAGAGCGCGATCCCGATCAGGTCGTGATTCATGTACATGATTCTGGGATCGGTGCAGATGAATCCAGGTGGGAGGATTACTTCAAGCCATTTGTGAGCGACAGCAAGCCCGATGTCCTTCTGGGGGTCGGTACTGGTCTCGGACTCAAGATCGTGCGTGATTTCCTCGAGCCTTATGACGGGGAAGCGGCATTCGTTGAGCCGCCTGACGGTTGGAGCACAACGATGCAAATCATCCTCCCGGAGCCCTGACATGAAGTGTGTCCTTCTCGACGATCATCAAGAGGAACGCGAGAGATACTCTCGCTCTCTCACGGACGTGGGAGTCGAGTGTGCGGTCGTTACACCCGCATCAGACATCTTGGATTCCATCAAGAAGATGGAGTCGCTCCACCCAGATCTGTTTCTTCTGGACTACGAAATCAAGATGCTTCAGGATGATGGCAATACGCCTACATATGTAGGGCTAGATGTAGCGGCGATTGTCAGGCGGATGCATCCAGAGACGCCTATTGCGCTACTGTCACGTGATGACCTGAATCGGACGCACGCCCTGTCTTCATTGTGGGATGTGCCTGGTGCATTCGATGAGTTGGTGTACAAGGACCGACTGGGAAACGATGCGCAAGAAGTGGGACGAGTGCTACAGGAACTGGTGGGAGGGTACCAGGCGCTGGCGGGGTTGGAAGCGAGAAGTCAGGATGCGCTGCTAGAGAGCATAGGGTGCGAGTCTTCGGAAGAACGCAAGCAGGTGCTTCAATCCAATCTGCCTGAGACACACCGCGAGGCGGATGGGCAATGGCGTGTATCCGCGATCGCGCACTGGATTCGCAAGGTGCTCATGCGGTTTCCGGGCGTTCTACTGAGTAGTCAGCAGGTCGCGGTGCACTTGGGCATGAGCGAAGAGTCGTTCCGGACGCCGCCCGTGCAGGCGATGTTCGGCAACGCTAAGTATTCGGGGCCATTTGCCGGCGAAAGCGCAAGATGGTGGAGGAGCCGCATCTTCGAGACCGTCTTTGTGTTCTTCGGAGAGAATTCAATGCGGATTGGCGATGTGAGTGAGTTCGCCACTGGATGGAACCAGGTGCACCGAGACGATGCAGTTGGCCCGTGTCTCTCCTACTCCGGGTCCGGGCTTCAGGCCACCGTCATCTGCCACGAACTGCAACAGGCATTTGCCCGCTCCGAAACCTTGCCGTACCGGCCTGATCGGCGACCACACGTCATGGAAGGAGCCAGGGTCTCATTCAAGGCGATCCAAGAGGAGCAATACGAGCTTGACAACGTGCCGCCCGAATACCGTGACAAGGCTGAGGAGATTGAGAAAGCGGGCGGTGTGCGATGACTCCCAGGGATGTCGCTGACGAACTCGCAATTGTGCGCGATGTGCTTGACGAAGCAGATCTGCTGGAGAACGAATCGCATGCTGCTTTTGCAAAACTCATCGCCCAAGCACATGCCGCCAGAAAGATGGGAGCCGCCGCGGAGATCACTCTCCGATGGGACAGCAGCAACCCGATTGCCATCGCGCCGGTCGAGCCTCGGGGGCGAACAGAGCGGAGCATCTGTGTCGATTTCTATGGGCACATGACGTTTCGTGGAGGGAGTATTCTGAGGGCCACGGGCGATGAGATGCGCTATCAGCTGGTGTTTCGAGTCTGGTCGAAAAGGGCAGAGCACCTATTCCGTGAACAGTACGACGCCGGTAGCTGTCAGGGATTACTCAAGCGAGTGATCTTGCGGTATCGAGTAGAAGAGGCACATCAAGGCGCCAGTGAGCCGGCGTACCATCTCCAGATCGGTGGGCACACACGCGCTGAAGATGAATGGTGCCACTTCCCTGAAGACTTTCACCAGCCACATTTCCCGCACCACCCCATGTCGATCATCATGGCAGCCGATCAGATCGTGGGTTCGTTCTTCTCGCCTCATCATCCCGATGTGCGCGAGGATACGAAATGGCAGGGAGCGCTGTTGCGCGCTGAGTCCTGCTGCCTTCGACCGTTCCTAACGGCAGTCATCGGAGGGTGCATGCGAGGACCAGGTGGCGCGGGGCATCGGGGATATGTTGAGTCCTTATGGTCGTCTGCGACGTGGGATGCAGTAGGTGTGCACGATGAGCAATAGCGTTTGCGGTGGTACCAAGACGACCGCACGTCCTCGCGAGGTGCCTGTACCTGCTGAGGCGTGCAGAGTCATGACGCCAGATGATTTGGCCTCAGCGGTTGCGAGACTCCTTGGCGACGATGGCAAGGCTCGCTGGCTCGAGCCGTCCCACGGTGATGGTGCGTTCCTGATGGCTCTCCGAGAGATGCGTGTGCCAGCACGGCGGGTGTGGGCTGTCGATCTTCACACCAAGCGACATCCGAATGACTCCATGGCTCAAGTGTCGCGTGGAGTCGACTTCTTGGCTCGTCATTGGGTCGATCCATCCCGTTTCGATCGCATCATTGGCAATCCGCCATACATCGCAATTGAGAAGCTGCGCGATCCCCTTCGTCAGGTTGCGGCGAACACGCGTGATCCCTATGGGCATGCTATCGGCGCCAGGGCGAACACGTGGTACGCATTCATGTTGCGTTGCGTTCAGTTGCTTGCCACCGGTGGGCGGATGGGGATGGTGCTGCCCGCTTCATCGGAGTATGCGAGCTACGCATCTCAGGGCCGTAGGTGCCTGGCGGATCACTTTGATCGCGTAGACCTCTTTCGATTCGCTATGCCGCCGTTTCCAGATGCGCAGGACGGCAACATTGTTCTGATCGCCAAGGGATATCGAAGAAGCGGCAAGAGATCTTCTGGAACTTTGCGGCGATCAACAGTCAAGTCTGTCGATGATCTTCTTGCGCAAAGCAGAGCGCGGAAGGCGTCGAGTAGGCCACATTGTAATCGCCCCAGAAGATTGAATCAGAATGAGCGATGCGTGGGTGAGTTGGCAGCGGTTCGCATTGGGGCTGTGACTGGTGACGCGAAGTACTTCTTGATGACTGAGAGCCGGAGGCGAGAGCTCGGACTGCCGATTCGAGCCTTCCGATTTGCATTAACGAAGTCGAAACATGCCTCACGTCCCTTCGTGAGCCGGAAAGACCTGCAGGCTATGCGGGACGCCGATGACCGCGTGCTGCTCTTTCGCCCGCCAGATGGAGTGCTTTCGCACGATCGAGTCGATGCGTACCTCCGTCTGCCGCACCGCTATGGCGGTTGTGCGAAGCGAAACCTGAAAGTTGCCAGCCGTTCACTCTGGCACCGAACTCCGCTCCCTGCGATACCCGACGGCTTCGTCTCCGGCATGACTAGTGGAGAATTGATGATCTCCATCAACAAGTGCCCCGGGCTTACCGCCACCAATACGCTGTTCGTCATCCACAAGTTGTGCGAGTTTGAGATGCTCGATCTCGCCGTGGGCATTCTCGCTTCAAAGGCGCGTCGGCAGATTGCAAGAAAGCGTCGGTGGTACCCGAGTGGGCTAATGAAGATTGAGCCCACAGAGTTGTCGTCTGTTCGCATTCCTTGGCCGATACGGCACGCGTCACGCCAGGGCTACTCGAACGCCTGTGAGCTCTTGCAGAGTGGCAGCTATAAGGAAGCGGATGGCCTCATTTGGGACATGATTGGCCACTAGCAGCCAGGTCTCGCACTCAAGGATCGGCAGGTCACAGACCCACCGTTCGGTTGTGTCGTGAATCGCGAAGACGCTTTGCTTGCACCCGCTGCAGATCCGCGGGTGCTTCGGATCGGGCCGCGCAGGCCCAAGCTGGGAGTGGGCGAGGATCTCGGCGGGCGAACTGAGCTGCTGATTATCGTGGAGGATGACCCGCCCCCATCGTTCGTACCAGTTTCCAAGTTAGTCGATCGCCAATGGTCCGGTGCAAATCCGCGTTCCTGATCTCTGAGCGGGGTCGCTCGCGCCCCCCCCCCAGGTCATCCCTCGCTTCGCGGCCACGGCTTCTCCTGCTTGCTGCGTCAGCATCGTTTCGGCCACGGCCCTCACCCTTGAGGGGGCCGTGGTCGACAACGATCCCTTCCTTTCGATCCGCTCGGCTCGAGATCAGGCTGACGAGGCTTTGACTTCTGCGGCCGCTTCGAGCGCGGCCGGGGCCGGGGCGCGGTAGCCGAGACTGCTGTGCGGCCGGATCCAGTTGTAGGTCGTCCGCCAGCGCTCGATCAGCACCTGCGCCTCGCGCAGCGTGTAGAAGATCTCACCATCGAGCAGTTCATCACGCAGCTTGCCGTTGAAGCTCTCGCAGTATCCGTTCTCCCACGGACTGCCCGGTTCGATGTACAGCGTGCTCACGTTCAGTCGCTGCAGCCAACGCTTAACGACCCCGGCCGTAAACTCGGCCCCGTTGTCGCTGCGGATGTGCCGCGGCACGCCGCGCGTCGCAAACAGTCTGGCCAGCGTGTGCAGCACGTCGTCGCTGCGCAGCCGGCGATCAACCTCGATCGCCAGGCATTCACGTGTGTACTCGTCGATCACGGTCAGCATCCGGAACGCGCGGCCATCGTGCGTGCGAGCCTGCACGAAGTCATACGCCCAGACGTCGTCCGCATGCCGCGGACGCAGGCGGTAGCATGATGCGTCGTTATCCCACAGGCGGCCACGTTTCGGCTGTTTTTGCGGGACTTTCAGGCCTTCGGCCCGCCAGATGCGTTCGACCCGTTTGTGATTCACCGGCCAGCCTTCGTTCCGCAGCATGGCCGTGATCCGCCGATATCCGTAGCGGCCGTACTCGCCGGCCAGGCTGACGATCCGCCGGACCAGCGCCGGTTCCTCTTCGCCGACGATCGGCACGTACCGCAGCGTCGCCCGCGACACGCGCAGCACGCGGCAGACGCGACGTTCACTGGCCTCGGGCAACGCACGACGCACGAGCTTCACTGCGTCGCGTTTGCGTTGCCCGCTCAGAAGTTTGGGCGGCTGACTTCCTTGAGGATCTGGATGTCGAGCGACTGGTCGGCCACGATCCGCTTCAGCCGGGCGTTCTCCTTCTCGAGTTCCTTGAGCCGTCTGGCCTGGTCGAGTTTGAGTCCGCCGTATTCCTTCCGCCAGCGGTAGTAGGTCTGGTCCGTGACGCCGAGCTGCTTGGCGGCCTGGCTGATGCTCTTGCCCTGGCCGAGCAGGACCTCCGCCTCACGCAGCTTGTTCACGATCTGTTCGGCCGAATAACGCTTCCCGGGCATGATCTGTCCCTCGTCCCTGTGGTCCATTCCGCGCAGTCTACACTGACATAACGGGTGGAGCGGGTCTCGGGGGGCAGGTCAGGAGATTCCACACCACCAGCCTTTAGTCCAACCGCTACCACTGAATGGCCTTGTTGATAGGATTCAGGTCTATGATGGTGTGCTAAGTGAACGAGATATTTATCAGGAATGGAAAGATGGATACTGTAGGGTCACAAACGAACTCGGCGTGCTCACGATTCAGTGGGCTGGGGTGCTTGATAACGAAGAGGGCATTGAGAGCTTTCCACCAATAATCAACCATGGCCCGAAAGGCAGTCTTCACGTACTTGTGTATCCCGAGTCTCAGGCGTTTCCAGATGACGCGGAGAGCTATCCAGTGCCGCTGGCCCATAGTTGTCTTCGAGGGCCAACTCAGGGCGAATGGCTGGACGAAAATCAGCAGCGGTATCCTAGTGGACTCAAAATATTTCGGTGGGATAAGTCTCACGATGCGGTGACTGTGTTCGTGTTTGAAAGCGACCCTACTGTGGTGATTAGTGGCCGAAAGCACGATGCAGTGTTCTTCCGAACAGTAACGCGGGCAGGTCGTGAGACTGGAGAATGCGAAAAAGACTACTACAGCAGCTTGTTAGAAGCGCGCCTCATGGTGAGTAGCGATGTAGTTGATGAAGCGACCCGAGTCGAGAGCAGCGACCCGTGGCTGCAGGATGCGTTCTCATGCCTTAAGCAGAATGGTGAGATTCCGTTCTGGAGTGTATGGGATGGTAAAATAAGCACTGATGCTCCGAAGGCGATAATCTGGTTCACAACCCGGAAGCCATGTATTGATGGCGAGATACCTGACCGGTGCATGGCAAACCCAAACTGACTCCCAATAAACTTCACTACTTAAGCGGGCGAATGAGCGCTACTTAGGGGCAAGTTTAGCCCGGCTGTCGTGAGTCGCGAAATGATGTAAGCTGTTTACTGAAAGCACTTTGCGTCGAACGCACCAAGTTGCCGGTTTGCTGTTTGACGTTTTGGGAAGCGGGTATTGCATGCAGAATAGCGGGAAGCGAACAGGCAAGTCCGTTTTTATTCGGAATCACTTGTCCGTGATTCGCATTCCCCGAACACTAGCTGGCATGGTCTCGCGAACTCTTCGAGTGGCCGCGTGGTTTGGCATGGCCCTGCTATTGGTGTCCACAATTGCCGGCG
This sequence comes from Phycisphaerae bacterium, assembly GCA_030428945.1. GTDB lineage: Bacteria > Planctomycetota > Phycisphaerae > UBA1845 > Fen-1342 > JAUIEC01. The sequence goes on from JAUIEC010000005.1 coordinate 28,061, forward strand.
TCTACTTTCAAGTGGGAAATGTCTCGTTCGGTGCTGTCGGCAGAACATTGTTTTTATTTCAGACAAGCATTCCGGGTGACAGTGGCAGTGCTGCCGAGGGTTGGGCGACTGATGAACTTATGGAGTTGGAGAATCAGTCCGGGAGATTATGAGGTGCCTATCTGGCCGTTCGTGGTCTCGGCGTGGTTCGGGAGTTGGGTAGCAGCTCGGCTTGGCACCTTTCCGGCTGGGTGCTGCGAATCTTGCGGATACTGTCTGGTCGGCTCGGCTGGCCCACGGTGCCCAGGATGTGGTTCGGCGGTCGTTCGGACGCAAAGCCCCCCTCCGGGCTGAGGTACCCTAGGCGAACGATGCTCTGTCACCCCGTGTGGTGTCAAAAACTCTGCCGCACGCAACGCTCAGCGGGAGCCGTGCCTGCGCTGCCCAAGGTCGGGTGCGATTCGGCCCGGTTGATACCCACGTTGATCTGCGGTCTGCTTCAAATCCTCTACGTCCGGGGGCGGCTTGGTGTCCTCAGGGCGCCTGGTCCCGGGGCGGTGCCCGCGCGCCAGACCTATGGTCAGGATGTTGTGCCCACCGGCGCTCTAACGGCCCAAAAACAGCGACTCAGTTCGGCAATCGGCCCATCGAGTTCCCACACATCACTCACAGATGCCGGCTAATCCTGAGCTGCAACGGTCCAGAGTGGGCAGGTCTAATCTGCTAAGGGTCTTTCTCAAACCAACTCACGCCGCTGTGGCGGTTCATCCCCCACGTGCGACAGCTGATGTAGAACGGCTGCATTGAGCAAGTCGCGTATCTGCAATGTCTTGAGCGAAAACCTGCGTTCTATCAACTCGACGCCGGAGCGAGCCATGGTTCTGCCGGTGGTGCGGAACCCCGATGCCAAGAGCCGTTCGCGATTGGTGGGCGTCCCCGCGAAGGTGAGCGCCCGCATGGTCTTTTCACGGGGCAATTCCGCCACGCGAGCCAGGGCGGCGGTCTGAGCGATTAATGCAAGCATGATTGCCTTGGTTGGATTCCTGGGCGTGTAGTCAGCCTCGGCGGGCCGCTCGGCGGCCGCCTCCAGGATCAAATTGCAGGTCGGAATTGCAAAGTCGTCCGGCGTCAGCTCGTAGGAGGCTCGCCGCCCCTCGAACACATCCGAGTACGCCCCCTCCGAGACGGGTAGCACAATCGACATCCCGACCGGCGTATCGCGTTCGTGGGCAAAGATGACGGTCCACGGATTGAATCGGTACCATGCCTGGGCTCTGGTTTGGTAGTCAGCGATGGACTCGCCAAGGTACAGCTCTGCTGCTTCGATGGCAGCTGGCTGAGCCTGCGCGAGCTTGGCCGCGACTTGCCGCCCACAACAGTCGTACATCATCTCGATTGCCCGATCCACAGTAAGCTGGTCCGGGTCGCAGCCAAGCACGGTGCCGGTGATCGACGACTCGCTGTACAGCAGCCGTAACATCATCGTGATCCCCCACGTCACCCAGTCCTGCTGACGCTCATCGGAGCGCTCGTCCACCATCGTGCAGACCAGACTTAAAACCGATTCCAGGTCTTTCTCGCCCGGTGAGTTAAGCCCACGCGGCCGCAGGAAATCCAGCAGGACTCCCTTTGCACGATTGGCGGTCTTCCGGGACCTCTTCTCTGGCCCGGGAGGATTGAGCATCAGCGCGACGACGCCAGCCGTGTAATGCTCCGCGAGTAACTCACCGCGCTTTAGTTTCCCGTACACGCCGTTCTTCAATCCGTTGTATTCAAGTTTGAACCAGGCCTCTACATCACCAGGGCTTGGCCAGCCACTATGACGCGCCATGTGCCCTCTGAAGACATCTGTGAAACCGCGGTAGTGTTCCGGCATCATCGCGCTCCTGAGCTGGATCGAAGTGATCACACGAGAATATGCCCGCGAAACATCAGATTTCTAGCGGCTATTTTTGCGCCCCGATCTTCCCCGCGAGGGATGCGAATCCGCTCGTGCGGTCTCTAGCGACAAACAGGAGCTTTCCCCGTTTGTCCCCTTGGAGTCTGGCACCGACAGAACGGCCTTTTCTTACGAAGAAACGGCACAAATACTCCCTCAGTCAAGCAACTCGATCGACGTGCCAAGGAGCAGTCGCCGTGACGGAACAAGTTCTTCAGACCATCGAAATCGAGCAGATTCGCTGCGAGCAGCAGGTGCGGCGAGTCTTCGATCCCGAGTCGCTGACCGGTCTCGCGCAAAGTTTGCGCGAAGTCGGCCTGCTCCAGCCGATCCGCGTCCACCCTCAAGGCAACGAGTTCGTCATCATCGACGGAGAGCGGCGGTTCCGGGCCGCCCAGTCACTGGGCTGGAAGCAGATCGATTGCGTCGTGCACGCCCACGAATACGTGCCGACCGAGATCGCGCGTCACCAGCTGATCGCGAACTGCCAGCGAGAGGACCTGCAGCCGCTCGAGGTCGCCCGGAGCGTTGCCGCGCTGATGCAGGAGGCACAGTGGTCCGCGACCAAGACCGCGGCAAAGCTCGGCTTCTCAAACTCGAAGGTGAGCAGACTGCTACGGTTGCTTGTGCTGCCGGAAGATGTTCAGAAACAGGTGGCCGCCGGCGAAATCAGTGCGACGGCGGGCTATCAACTCTCTCGCGTTACCGATGCCGAGCGGCAAGGCGAACTCGCGGCCGAGATCGCGTCAGGCAAACTGACCCGGGATGACGTGACCGCCCAGGTTCGCCGCGACCGCAACAAGAACGGTTCCGCGGCCGGCAACCCCCCTGCCCGAATTACTGCCCAGCTGGGCGGTGGCCGCAGCGTCACGCTCAGCGGTCCCGGCCTGACCGACATCGAGATCGCGCTGGAGTGGCTGACCGAACTGATCGGCAAGGCTCGCAAAGCCCGCACCCAGAACCTGGAACTGACCACGTTCATTCGAACGCTCCGCGATCGCGCGAAAGGAGCCCACTGATGCTTCGATTCTGGCGAGAGCGACCCGCCCCAAGCCGACCAACCGGCGAATGGGATCTCGATGAGCCTCTGCTTCAGTGGAGCGGTTCCGTCAACCGCCGGCCCGCAGATCACTGGACGATTCGAGACTCACTGGACGGGACGTTGATCTGTGGAGCCACCGGTTCCGGAAAATCGAGCGGGAGCGGCCGGACGATCGCTCGGTCATTCCTGCAGACCGGCTACGGCGGCCTGGTGCTGACCGCGAAGGCCGACGAGCGCAGCCATTGGGAGACCTACTGCCGCGAGACCGGGCGCAGCGATGACCTGATCGTGTTTGGACCGGAACAGCCTTGGAAGTTCAACTTCCTGGATTATGAGGTGCGCCGGCCGGGCAGCGGCGCTGGCCTGACTGAGAACATCGTCAATCTGTTCTCAACCGTGCTGGAGGTGGCAGAACGAAGCTCGTCAGGTGGCGGCCGCGACGATGAAGGCTACTGGAAACGAGCCGCACGACAGCTCGGCCGGAACCTGATCGACCTGGCGATTCTGGCCGACGGGCGTATCACAGTGCCCGAACTGTATGCGATGCTGATCTCAGCCCCGAATTCGCTTGGTCATCTCACATCGAAGACCTGGCAGAAGGCTTCCCTGCTCTATCAGGCGCTGAAGCGAGCCGAACGAAGAGTCAGGGGCGAGCGGGAAAAACGCTCGCTCGGCCTGGTCGCCGACTATTTCCTGGGCGAGTGGCCAGCTCTTAGCGAAAAGACTCGAAGCGTGATCCTCTCCAGCTTCACGTCCATGCTCGATGTGCTGAACCGCGGAATTGCCTGCGACCTGTTCAGCGGAGAGACAAACCTGACCCCCGAAGCGACCTGGGCCGGCAAGATCGTCCTGATCGATCTGCCCGTGAAAGAGTTCTCCGAGGTCGGCGAGTTCGCACAGGTGCTCTGGAAGCATGCGTTTCAACGGAGCGTGGAACGCCGAAGTGTCCACGCCGACCCGCGCCCCGTGTTTCTGTGGGCCGACGAGGCGCAGTACTTCGTGACCTCCTACGACATGCAGTTCCAGACCACCTGCCGAGGAGCGCGCGTCGCCACGGTCCTGCTGACGCAGAACGTGTCGAATTTCTACGCCGCACTCGGTAATGGCGACCGGGGACGCGCAGAGGCCGATTCTCTCTTCGCCAATCTCAACACCAAGTGCTTTCACGCAAACGGTGATCCGGTGACGAATGAATGGGCCAGCAGCCTGATTGGCCGCACGCGCCAGTTCATGATGAATGGCAGCAATTCACGCCAGGATGCCATGATCTCCAGCATCCTGAACTGGGGCGACCCCGCGCAGACCTCCGCGGGCTTCAGTGAACAGATGGACTACGAGGTTGAACCCTCGGAGTTCACCCGCCTGAGGACCGGCGGACCGGCAAACGGCCTGCTCGTTGACGGCATCCTGGTCCGGAACGGACGCGTGTTTGCCTCGAATCGACGGACCTGGCTGCCGCTGACTTTCAGCCAGAAGTAACGACGGACATTTTCAGCGATCTCCAAACCCCTGCAAGGGTGCCCCTTGGAGAAGCTGCGCGCCGAAACAGCAGAATCGACGAAGGAAAACGGAATGCAAGAGCCACAAGAACAGTCGCTGCGCGAGCGAATGGAGAACACAGCCTCGTTGCTGCTGTTCCTCTGCGACTGCCTGGCCTTCACCGTCGTCGTGTTCCTGAGGCGGGACTTCGGCCGCCGCTACATCGGCCTTCAGGGATTGGGAATCATCGCGCCGTTGCTGTGGCCGCTGCTCATGCCCCAGCACGATCCGCGTCCGATGCTCCTGTTCTTCGGCCTCATCTTGTGTGCGTGCCTGCTGAATCGCGTCTGCGGCTTGATTCGACGCAAAGCGATCTCCGAGATGCACAGCCGCTACTCGGGGACGCCGTATCTGCGGTGCGTTCTGCGTAACTGGGACGAAGTCACGATCAAGCAGCTTGGTGAGCCGCTTCTGATCTTCGCCGCGGGTGCAATTGTTGAGTCCTTCAGCCTGCAACTGGCCGCTTATCTTGCCGTCGCCGGATGCGCCCTGGCGATCAGCGTTGCCGCCGACCGGGCGGCCGAGCACCGCCGCGTTGAAGACCTGCACGACGCCTACCTGGAACAGCAGCTTCTCGCCGAACAGTTCCGCGAGAAGCTGGACCAGCGTCGCTAACCAAGAGGAGACAGATCAATGTCATCGGACAGCGGAGAAAAGGGAAAGATCGGCTCCGGCCACGTCAGCGCCATGGGAAGGCAGGGCCTCAACGAGCTGCGGGCCGCGCTCTACGCCGAGTCGAATGTGGCCCAGCCGACCGAGATGGGAGCCTACGGCACGGCAACGCCCGTTGAAGTGACGAAGGAACGCCAGGGCGAAGAGCCGGAGCGTGACGAAGGCTCTTCGATCATCGAGAGCCGGGTGCAACAAGCGGAAGCATCGCCTGACATGGGGTCACGCGATTCGATCGAGTTATCCAAGGAGTAACACCAATGTGGAACATCTTTCAGGCCGCCACCGGAGTCCTCGGCATGCTGAGCAAGAATCCGACCAATCGGCACGCCGGACTGCACATCTTCACCCACGCGCTGAACCACATGTTGTGGCGCAAGCGCTGACCTGACGCCTTACCTCAAAGGGCGCGTCGCCGCTGGCGGCGCGTCCTGCTTCAGCAAAGGAACCGAAATGAAACTCGACGTGCCGAGACTGATGAAGTTCGCCTCCAACATGTTCGACCTGTTCGGTCAGGCAACTGACCAACTTCAGATCGGTTTGGCCTGGCAGGGCCAGGTCCAGACCGACAAGTCGTGCTTCGACACACGGGTCGGGCTGCGAGATTATTTCGTTCGGCAGCGCGGTTGTGAGGCCTACCGAATGGACGGACCCTCCGACGTGCTCTTTCGGGGCAACTTCACAATCACACACCTGCCTCTGGAGCGATCGGTTTCCTGGGAGGAGCTCCCGATCATCGTCACGGCAACGTATACGGCGGAAGACGCTGGAACGACCACGCACTTGCGGATCGCAGCCACACCAGACCTGTTGTTTGACCGCGCCTGCGCCGAGTTCTTCTATGAGCAGGCCGAGCAGGAGTTCAAATGGGTCGCAGACTTCCTGAAGGACCCGCGCCCCGCGGGCTCCACCAGTCAGAACCCCGGTCAAATGATCCATGACGACTACCAGGCCTTCGGACTCCCCATGGGTGCGACCTGGCCGGATGTGCAGAAGGCCTATCGGGCCGCCTCCAAGAAGTACCACCCGGATCGCTTTGCCGGCGATGACGTGCCGGAGCACCTCGTCGCTCTGGCTGCCGAACGCTTCGCGCAGCTGACGGCCAACTACCAGCGCATCAAGGAACACGTCGCGGCTTCTAACGCCGGATAGTCTGACCTCCACCGCGCCGAACAATCCGCCACCCACACTGAGCATCGCCATGAGACAGTCGCACGAGCAACCAGCGAGTTTCTCGCGCCCCGAAAACCCTCGTTTCAGCGAACTGCCAGATCCCTGCACCTCGTCCCAGCTCGCGCGGGCGTTGGGCAAGTCACGCCACACGATCGTGGACTGGTGCCAGGAGCGCGCGTACACTGGCATTCCATGTTTCCGGCTCGGAAACCGGTGGTATCACCGGGTTTCCGAGCTGGTAAGGTGGCTCAATGGGATCAAGAGTGGTCAACTCGAGTTTCGCCGCAAACCGCGCATCTCCAGCAATAGGAGATGACAAATGGCGAGAAAGGAGAAACGGTCGAATCGGTGGATCAAGTCGGAGCACGTTGGTGAAGTCGTGCTCTTCCTGAGCCCCCGCAGCCCGTTCTGGCAGATGTATTGGAAGACGGATAATCCCGCCGGTGCAACGAAGGGCATCACGCGAAGCACACGTGAGACCGACCTGTCGTTTGCACGACTCATTGCGAGTCGCAAGAGCGAAGAGCTCTTCAAGCGCCGGCACTACCCGAAGCAGGAGAGCAAACTTCAGCGAACACGAATCCGCCCGGTTGTCGAAGACTTTGTGCAGTATGTTGAGACGCTCGGACGTAGCCACGATTACAGGTCAAAGCTCAAGGGCAGGCTCAACTGCCTGAGCGATTGGATGAAGGAACGCAACCTGGTCTTCGTGCAGGACGTGACTTCCGCCCTTCTCCGCGAGTTCCAGGTCCATCTGCGGACGCACCGAGGGGTCACAGCCGCAACGGCCAACCACTACCTGGATGCCGTGCACAACTTCTTCGGCTTCGTCATCTTCAAGCGCATGCTCATGTCCGATCCAAATCCGGCGGCGACCGGCCGCCAGGCCGAACTTGATCGCCTGCCGCACCGGACGGTGCCTCCACCGACGATCTATCCCGACCAGATCAACGCCGTGATCGAAGTCGCGTCCGCGTACTTCGATACGCAGATCGTGAACATCATCGTGTTCGTCTGCGAAGGCGGGTTCCGTTTTCAGGAACTCCAGTTCCTGCAGGTGGGCGACATTGATCTCCAGCAACGCGAGATTGTCCTGGACATCAAGAAGCCTGATCCGCAGCAGGTACGTCCGTCACTGCGGCGAACCTGCCTCTCGCCGGATGGGCTTTGGGTGCCGAAGAGTCAGGCCGCCCGGCGACCGATCCATATCTCTGATCGACTTGCCAGAGTCATCGGAACCATGGGACTCGGGCAGCCGTCTGACTGGGTCTTCTTGAACCAGGCTGGTGGACAGATCGCCGAGAACAAGACGCTGCAAAGGCTCAAGCGGTACGCCCTTGAAGCAGGCGTCCTCGTGGAACCGAACCCACGGACCGGGGAGCCTTGGTCCTTGCTCAAATGGCACTGGCTACGGCACTTCCACAGAACGCGTGCTCACGTTTGCAAGATCCGTCGGGACGTCTCAAAACTGGCGATGGGGCATGCCGCCGACCCGATCCACGACCATTACCGCGGCCTGGATCGATTCGCGTTCCACGAAGAGTACGCCAAGTTCGAGAGCGGTCTCGACGACGCGTTGTTGCAGCAAAAGAGGCCCCAGCCATGACCCGCTCCCTGGGGACTGACTGGGGACAGCGTTTTTCGCGAACGCAAACCGTTCGAGAAAAAGGAGTTAATGACTGGAGGCGGGGGGAATCGAACCCCTTCGCTTTCCGCTCTTGCGCTAGCGCCAGCGAGGGGTGACGCACCTCTCGACGCACTCGCCCTGCATCCCGAGTTAGCCGAAGTCATCGCCACGTGGCCGACCCTGCCACTCTCCGCGCGAGAGTGTCTGTTGGCAACGCTGCGCGCACTTCGAGACGGCCGACCGGCCGCGACTCCCAACGACAGCGAAAGCTGAAACGGGCCCGCCGTGGGTCCGTCCGCGCGCTCTCCCCAAAAAGAGAGCCCGGCGCAGAGCTGGAGACACTGCACCGGGCGATTGGGGTCGGCGTTGCGGTTTTGTGGGACGTAACGCCAAAGGTCTTACGCCATGAATACTACTCTCCGCGAGTTCCTGATTCAATCCGATCATCGCAGCATTCCGACCTACGTGCCGACCGAAGCCGACGAGCCGCGCGCGATCGCCCAGGGCGTCGGGTGGCGCATCGATGCCGCGGCGGTCCGCAACGACTACATCCGCGCGACCGGGCCGGTCGAGGCGTTTCGCCCCCTGATGCGATGGGCCCGGGATCTGTGGGGCGATCCAGAGCTACAGGCGACAGGCCATCGGTTCTACGAGCGGGTCCACCGGTTCGGTACCGGCGCACTCCTGTTCTCCGGGTGGCGGCTGAGCGATGGCAAGGACACGGTGATGATCGAGATGAGCGGCCAAGTCGTGGCGGAGTGGTCCGTGGCCGAGCAGTGTCAGCACATGGGATGGTTGGCCGACCTGGGGTTCGGGTTTACTCGGCTGGATCCGTGCATAGATCTGTACGGGATCGGCCTGGACGAAGTCATCCGCGCGATGCGGGACGCGTACGCCACCGGGCGCATCGCTCACGTGCGGAAGCACGACTACCACGAAAGCGGCACGCCGAACTACCTCGGCCGAACGCTGTACTTGGGCAAGAACGGGCGCAACCTCGCGGGCCTGCGCGTCTATGACAAGGGCGTCGAGCGTAAGTCGCACGCTCCCGGCATGTGGATTCGGCTGGAACTGCAGACGAACCGGGTCAAGGCGCAGGGCGTCTACGATGCCTTGGCCGCGACCGATGGCGAGGACCTGTCTGCGATCGCTGCCGTCCTGGCTGACATCGTCCTGAGCCGAGTCGATTTCATCGAGCGGAAGTCGGGCCGGCGCGACCGGGGCGAGCGGCTCGACTGGTGGGCGGCTATCGTCGCCGGCGTCGAGGAGTACGCGCTGCCGTGTCGTGAGCGCGCCGCGCCGTCCTGGGATCGTCAGTTTCGCTGGCTGGAACGCCAGGTCAATCGGCAACTCGTCGCCGCGTTGCGAGCCTGCGAGGGTGATATCGACCTGTGGATGCGGGTCACCGGACTGGATCGCGTGCGGCTTGGGCGGCCGACGACGCCGGAAATCCAGTTGCGCCGCCTGCTGGAATCTCGTTCCCCCTAGTGCGTCTTCCGGGAGAAAACGCGCGGGGCGGCCACGCGGCTCCGTGCGGGCTCCGACGACGGCGACGGCCCAGCCTACAGAACCCTCCCCAAGCGTTTTCTTTCGGAAGACGCGACACTCCCAGCATGCGCGGACGGACGCGAAGTCAAGCGAAAATCTGCTCCTGGGCGCTCTCGGGCGGCGTCGCCCACGGTCTCAAGCAGATTTTCGCTTGAGTTCGTGGCCGGCCGTGCTACCCCGGCCGCGGTCGCCGGCCTTCGGCCGGCCCCGCGGCCGCGGCGGCGGGCCACACCCCCTTGTGTAACACGGGGTGTAGATTGACACCGTGACTATCAGCGATTTCACAGCAATTGAGCGACAGGAAACGTCGCGAGGCGGCTAGCGCCCCAGGCCGATTTTGCGAGGGTCAACGGTGTTAACAAAATCTCGGTGTGATGAGAAGTTGGCGTGGCCCTCCAAGCCGAGCATAAGCACGAAAAATGCCCATTCCTCGACCGAGCGAGCATCTGGGTCCGACACGCCGGTGTACGCGGCATGAACGATTAGTGACCGTTCCTTGTAGAATTGCTTGGCCCTCCTGATGATCTCGACGCGTTGAGACGGGTCCTTTGCCAGCGCTACTGCCAGCCTATCCGAAAAGCGTTCCGTAGTTGAATCCTCGCCATCTGGAATCAGCATTCGCTCCATCGCAATGATGCAGTTCAGGAAACGCATATCAATCGTTGGAGCCGCGATGGCGCGTCCGAGAGACTGGAAAGCTTGAATGACGGCAGACTCGAAGGAGTTTCGATCTCCACTCGACTTGTCCAAGATACCTTGCACGACGCCTAGATGGCAGTTGGCCTTGAGGTGGTCGATCTTTTGACTATCCAAATCGAATGGAAGCGGTGAATGTGTGAGTCCGTACCTCATGTGGAATGTGCGACTCTCGTCCTGGCTTAAAGATGTTGTCTGCCATGCTCCAGGAGAGAATTCGGTAGCCAATCCGACCAGCTGCTGCTGCTCCCACCGGTAGAAGCATCGAGTGTGGGCGCGAAAGATGTTGAGGGCGATCAGCGCTTTGCCAGCGGCGACATCTGCGACTCGTTCCTCGTGTGCGCGAATCCGAACTCTTGCGAATGATTGAGTCTGCTGAGAGGTGCGGTCAATCTGAGACAGGATGGCCTGCCTCTGCTTCTCCTGGTGTTCGACATCCTCGCTTCCGAACGTGTGTTCCTCGATGAAGTTGGCCGATGCGGACTTCATGTCCTTAGCAGAAACAAATTCGACATCACCCAGGCGTAGGGTCGCGGTTGTGGTCAAGTTCACGATGGGGACAAAAGAACACCACGTACGAATGCTTTCTCGCAAGGGCTTCACGATCTCAAAGCGGACGATCTTCGAGATGTCCCCGCTCGGCGTCTTGCCATCTGTGGAACGGAGCAGGGATTCTACTTTCTTTTCCACGGCGCTCCGACCGACGACTTCGCGGAGTTCATCGTCCTTAAGAGCCTCGTCGATGAAGGCGTCAAACGCGTCTACGCCATCGTCCACGATCATCAGAGTAGCGCCCTGTCCTTCTTCGACGACCCCTTCAAACTTGCCGCCGGGAGTTGAGAATGAGATCTGCGTTCCACTGCCACCGAGCACCTTGCAACGACGATAGTGCGTTGGATCGTCGGCGCCTTCGCTCGTGTACTCGTAGACCTGCTTCAGCGATTGTGCCAGTAGTTGCTTGTCGTAGCTCATACTGATCCCGCTTATTCATGGACTGCGAGCCGAGCCACAATCGACAGTGGCCCTTCTGCGAGCATTCGCAACACTTCGCCACGCAATTAATCGTACCGTTGCGCATCGAGGGCCGCCAAGCGCGTACCCGCAACCCTTCAGTGCGTGCATCGCCCGGACCCATCTCCGGAGCTCGGGGTGATTCGGCTTGACGCTCGGGATCATATGGATTATCATATTCAGTATGAGACAGCCCAAAGACCGTATCACGATTACGATAAACCGGGAGGTCCTGGAACGCATTGACGCCGTGTGCGAGGCGCGCGGACAAGCCCGCTCTCCCGTGATTGAACGCATGCTCGCGAATCAGGTCCGCGAGGAAGAGGAGTTCGTGAAGGCCACGGAGCATCCGCTCGAACGGCTCATCATGGAGTCGCTCTCTAAGTCACCAGTACTCATCGCCACAATCGCCAAGCTCATTGGTGAGAAGCTCGACCCGGCGGAACACGCGGAGTTTCTCAAGGAGCAGGCCGACCGTGGGCGCGAGCGAGTCCAGAAGCGCAAAGCCAGCAAGAACAAGCGTGTAGCGGGGGAAACCGGATGAGTGCCAACACGGCCTCGGCTCTGATTCCGTTGTCCGAAGTGGCTCGCCTGCTCAGCGTGAGCGTTCGCACGATCTACCGGCTTGTCGCGGAGGGCGAACTGCCTCCGCCGCTCAAGGTTGGCCGGGCGAGCCGGTTCGAAGCGAAGGACGTGCAACGCTACCTCGACAAGCTCCGACGCGAGCGCGGCACATGAAGCAGTACGTCTACCGTCCACGCCGCGTGGTCGACGGCAAGAGCCGAGCAGGTCGGTTCTACCGTGGCCGGTACCGGCTCGACGGTGACGAACGCGATACCAACGTTCCCCTTCGCACCACCGACAAACGAGTAGCCGAGAAGAAACTCGCCGCAATCGTCGCGGAAGTCGAACGCGAGCGCTACGGACTGATCCCCCCTGCCGCCATTCGGGACGGTGCCGCCCGTCCCCTGCTCGACCACCTGGCCGACTTCGTCGCGGACCTTCGCGCCCGTGGTCGCAGTCGCGGGTACGTTTCCAAGGTCGACCAGCGCGTGCAACGGCTCTGCCGCGAGTGCGGGTGGGCGACGATCAGCCAGGTCACGCCGGATTCGTTCCGGGCGTGGCGTGGCAAGTGCGCGAGCCTCTCGCCGAAGACGCAGAACGAGTACCTCGCCGCGGCCGTCTCGCTGCTGAACTGGCTGCAGGAACAGGAGCGGTGCGAGCGGAACCCGTTGGCCGGCGTGCGGCGGGTCGAGCAGCGCGGCCGGAAGACGTTCGAGCGGCGCGCCTTCACCGTCGATGAACTCGCCCGGCTCGTCGCCGGGCCGCGTGGGTGGATTTACCTGCTGGCCGCGAAGACCGGCCTTCGTCGCAACGAGATCGCCACGCTGACCTGGGGTGATGTGCAACTCGACGAACCACAACCGTTCGTTGCCGTCCGGGCCGAGAATGCGAAGAACCGGCGGGCCGAGTCGATCCCGCTCGATGCCGAAGTCGCCGCCCTGCTCCGTGGCCGGCGTGGTGATGCAAGGCCGCGTCAGCGGGTCGTGGCGAAGGGCATGCCGAAGCCCGAGACGTTCCGGGCCGACCTGGCGGCGGCCGGGATTCCGTACCGGGACGAGTTCGGCCGGGTCGCGCACTTCCACGGGCTGCGGATGACGTACGCCACGCTGCTCGCGCGCGAGGGGATCGGCGAGCGTGTCCGTCAGGAACTCATGCGGCACCGCGATCCGCGTCAGACGAACCAGACCTATACCGATGCCTCGCTGCTGCCGAAGGCCGAAGCCGTCGCGAAGCTGCCGCGGATCATCCGTGACGCACCTCTCGACGCACTCGAGAGCGCACCTGCGGCGGTCGCGAGCGAGCAGACCGCGTCCGGTGCTGTCACAAAGAGGCAATCGGGAACGAAACGTAAGTCGTTGGAAAGATGCCGGGTTAGGCGTGACGAGTCGTGTGGTGTCACAACTCGTCACGAACCCCGCGAGAGTGGAGGCGGGGGGAATCGAACCCCCGTCCCGAAGCATTTCAGACTGAGCCTCTACGTGCGTAGCCACCCTATTTGTGTTTAAGAAAACGGGAGACCAGGTGGCCGGTCATCCGCTTTCCGATTCCCGCTTTTTCTCATCGCCCCGCCGCGGGTCAGGTTCGGGGCAACCAGCCTGCTGTTTTGACGCCGGACTCCGCTAGCAGGCGTTGCGGAACCCGACGGCTGGTACTAGCTAGACGTGTCTAACTAGGCAGCGAGTCGATAGCCATCATTGGCATCTAAAAAGTGTGTCAGGGGTTTTACGAGGCCATCCTGACAACCTCGGCACGCCACTCAGACGTCAACCTGCCCGGTCGAAGCCAAGTCGCCCCCGGCGACGATCACACGATCGCCTTCGGACCTCAACAGTATACCCGCCGAAAACACCCCCGGCACCAACTTCCCTGAAGACTTCACAAATGGACCGTCGAAACCGCCCCGGATCCCCCGCCGCTTCCGGCCACCCGACTCCGGTGGCCGAACGGACTCACGACCACCAGCGACGTTTCCGCTTCGGCGCGCCGGACTCCCCGGCCTCCCCGCCGTCACCCTGCTCGCCCGATCCGAACAGCGGCTGATCCACCACCGGCCCCGGCAACCCGATCCCACGCCCTGAACCCGATCCACCCGACGAATTCGCCGAAGCCGCCCCGCTCGCGGCCGCCGGACGCCGCACCGCCGCCGGACGGGCCGGACGACCCGACGGACTCGACTCGGCCCGCCCCGGTTGGCCTTCCTCGCCGGGACCGCCGAAGACCTCGCTCGCCTCCGCCAGCGCCTTCTGGAACGCCTCCATCCGATCCTCGACCGCCTTCGTCTCGCTCTCCTTGGCCTCCAGCGCGGCCGCCCGCGCGACCAGTTCCTCCTCGAGCGCATCCAGCCGCAGGCGCCGCGCCTCGCACGCGGCCGCCGCCTCGTCCGCCTGCCGCGCGTTCCGGGCCACCAGGGCCTCGCGCTCGCGCAGGTCCCGCTCGCGCTTCTCGAGCGCCTCGCCGTCGGCCACGATCTGCGATCGTTCGCGGCGCAGCTTCGCCGTGGCTTCCCGCAGCTTTTCACGGGTCCGATCCAGCGAACCGGACCGCTTGGCGGTCACCTGCTCCTGCTCGCGCACCGCTTTCTCGCGGACGATGACGTCCGACATCCGCTCGTCCAGTTCGCCCGCCCGCCGCTTCAGATCCTCGCGATCGCTCGCCAGCCGGGCGATCTCCGTCGCCAGCGTCTCCTGCTGTCCCGCGACGGTCTCCTCGCGGCCGACGACTTCCTCCACCCGGTTGCGAACCGCCTTGTGAAGCACGTCCAGGTTCGATTCGATCAGCGTCAGCAGGCCCCGCAGGTCCGACGGCTTCCCGGCTTCGGCCGGCGTCGCTTCGGCCGCTTCCCCGGTCAGCACCGTGTCGGCATTGGGATCGTCCCCGACCACCGCGAGGTCGTCGTCGAAGCTGCCTTCCCAGGTCAGTTCGAGCACCTCGCCGCCGATCGTCAGCACGTCGCCGTCACGCAGCCAGCACATCTCGACGCGGGCATCATTGACGATCGTCCCGCTGCGGCTCCCCAGGTCGAAGATCGCCGGGCGGCCCTCGTACGAGAACAGGATCGCATGCGCCAGCGAAACGTCCGGCGTGTCGACCGGAATCGAACTCGTGCTCCGCCGGCCGATCATCGCCGGCAGCGCGCTCAGTTCCACCCGGCTGCCGTCATACTCGATCACCAGCGGCGCCTCGAGCGCCAGGTCCGGACCGCACGCGTCGTCGCTGCCCCACTCGAGTTTCAACTCGATCGGGCCCAGGCGGACGCGGTCGCCGGGCTTGATCGGCGTGGCCGAGATCCGCGTGTCGTTGACGAAGGTCCCGCTGCGGCTGCACAGGTCGGCCACCGCCAGCCCGCGCCCGGTGTGAATCAGGGCCGCGTGCACCTTCGAGATCTCGGCGTGATCAATCGACAGGTGGCAGTCACGCCGCGATCCGATCAGCGTCACGATCCGGTCGAGGGGGCGGCAATGCCCCGGTACGGTGCCCGGCGCACTGGCCACCTGGGGCACGAAGTCGGCCGGCAGGACCGGTCCGTCGTTGGATGTTGCCAGTGGTTCCATGCTCATGTTCGTCCCATCATGCGATAGCTCTGCGAGCGCCCGTGTACACCCCCGCAGAAATAAGGTTCAATTGAACGCGGGCGCGGGCAAGTCAAAGTTGCCGGGCCCGCCCGCCGGCGCCCGGCAGGTCCCGCCGCCCCGCCATCGGCCGCTGCGCCCCGGCGGGGTGTTTTATCGGCCAGCCGGCCACCGGCGGCAGGCTTGACAACCCGTCGGGCTTCCGGCACACTTTCCGATTCGAAGTCTCGCCTGCGAGACAGCGAGGGCGATTAGCTCAGTTGGCTAGAGCGCGTGGTCGACATCCACGAGGTCACTGGTTCAAGTCCAGTATCGCCCACTGGTCCGATTCGACAGGGGTGGACACCCCACCCCTTGAATCGACTCCCCCGCTGATTTGAAGTGTTCCTCGACTTCGGCCGGGGCCGGTGTGTCGTGCTGTCGTGTGCTATCGGACGGAGTGATCTGCGCCGTTGCCGGTGCCTTCGGATCAATCCCGGCGGACCGCCGCAATCCCCGTCCAGGTGAGGTGGATCTTCGCGCCGGATCCCAGCCGTACCAGTGCGGTCGCTTCAGCCTGTCGGGCGCCTCAGCAGCAGCAGGACTCCGCCCGAGGCCAGCAGCAGCCCGCCCGGTTCGGGGATCAGCGCCATCCCGCGAATCCAGGTGAACCCGTTGTCGAACGAGCGCGACGAAATCACCGCGCCGCTCACCGGATCGATCTCCGCGATGTCGCCGCCGGCCACGAACACCCGCCCGTCCTCGAGCCGCACGACCGCCTGCGAAACATCCAGGTCCAGCGGGCCCAGCGTCGCCAGCCGGGTTCCCGTCTGCGGGTCGTACCGCTCCACCAGGCTCTGCGTCACCTCCGGCCGCGCCGTCAGCAGCGTCCCGTCCGGCAGCAGGTCCATGCCCTGCACCGGATCCTCCAGCAGGCTCACGTAACGCAGCGCCCCCGTCAACGGATCGTACTTCTGCAGGTCGAAGCGCCGCACCGACGCATCGCCGGCCGCCAGGTAGAACGCGCCGTCGCTCCCGTCGTAAGCCAGCCCACGAACCGTCCGCATCTCCAGTTCGAACGTCCCGACCAGTTCGGCCGTCGCCGATTCCAGGTCAATGGCGAACATCCGCTGCAGGGCCGTGTCGGTCCGCACCGTGTACAGCCGGCCGTCGGGCCCCTCGGCCATCGAGTTGTAGTTTCCGGGCAGGTTGAGCACCTGCGTGCTGGTCTGCCGCGTGTAGTTGACGATGTGAACGCCACCCTGCCAGTCAATCGCCGCGAACAGCAGGTCGGCGCGAAGCGGCGCGGCCAGCGCAGCCGCCAGCACCATCAGGGCAACCAGTCGAGCCATGGCGAGATCCTCTTGACACAGGAAGGTGTTTATCAACCTTAGGCCCCCCGCACTACGGGAATCAACTTCCACCCCCCCGGAGCTCCATGAGATCTTCGCCGTCCGTCCAGCCTCAAGACAAACAGCAGCCCGCGCCGATCCGACGCGGGCTGCCTCCCTAACTCACGAACACATCACGTAGTTACATGCCTACTTGCATACTTCCTGACTTGCTGTTCTGCCCTCTTGCTCACTTGCTTACTTGCTGACTTGCTGTTCTGCCTCTTTCTTACTTGCTTACTTGCTTACTGATCCATCAGCACGCCACCCCGAAGTTCGCCAGCACGATCGCAAGGTCCGTCAGGTCCACGTCGCCGTCGTAGTCCACGTCGCCCGCCAGGCCGACGCCCGTCTGGCCGAAGCCCGCCAGCACTTCCGCCAGGTCCGTCAGGTCCACCACGCGATCCCCGTTCGCATCGCCCGCGCACGGACCCTGCACGCCGATGCCGGTGATCGTGACCACTTCCCCGGCCGCGTCGCTGGTCACCTCGCACAGATCCGCCACCCGGTACTCGCTGGTCGGACTGACCGGCTCGAACGTGATCGTCTCGATCGGACCGAACACCCGCCCGAGCGGATCCGTGATGATGAAGCACCCCGACAGCGCCGGCGGCAGCTTGTTGACCCACACGCTCCCGATCGGACACGGGTTGATCGTCCAGACCAGGTCATTGGCGATCAGCGCATCACCGGCCGACGCCCCGAGTTCATCGTAGAAGGTCGCCACGTAGTCGCTCGCACCGACGCCCGAGAAGTCCAGGCTGATCTGCACCTCACCGGTGGCCGGGTTCGTCGACAGGGTCCGGGAAACGCACGCGGTGTCCGGCGTCCCCGCATCGCCCCGGCGGAGGAACACCACCGTCTCGCTGCCGCTCAGCGGCGGGCCGAGCGTCGCCACCGACAACGCACTGCCCAGGGCGACCTCACCCGCCTCGAAGATCCGCACGCCGTCCTGGCCACTGCTGCCCAGGTTCGAGACGGCCAGCACCCGGTCCGCGCGGACGCACGGGGCCGGCCCGGCACAGACCTCGTCGAGGTGCGCCGAACCGGCCCCCCAACTGCTCGCACCGAACGTGCCCAGCGCCGCGTTGTCCAGCACCAGTTCGTTCGGATCGGTGCCCGTCACACGCAGCGTTTCCGCGTGGCCGCCGACCGGCGTCCCGACCGGCAGGATCGGCGTAATCACGCGCAGACCCGGGTACGGATCACCGTTGAGGTTCGTGCCGGTCGCACACGAGTAGACCCACTGCGTCACCCACCTGCCTTCCGCTTCGTTCCACCGCGTGAAACTCCACCAGACCGGCGGCGAACCGTCCGGGCAGTTCGGAACGACCACGTTGTCCTGCGTCTGCGGACCACCCGTCGTCGTCTCCGAGACGATCGCGCCGTTCGAGCCGTACACGATCGTGTGCACCGCCGTCGCGCCGAGCGCCGTGAAGTCGGTCGTCACCGTCACCGATCCGTCGCCACCGCTCTGCAGCGTGGTCAGGCTCATGCCCTGGCCGGCGTCATCGCGCCATTCCGCCTGCAGCGTGCCGGTACGCGCCAGGAAGGTGCCCATCTCGATCGATACACCGCCGCCGTGCGCACTGCGAAAGTGCACTTCGACGCCGTCCTTGCCCGTGCTTCCCAGGCAGCACGCCCGCAGCTTCCGACCGTTCGCCGCCAGCGAAGTTACCCCGCCCAGCGGATCATGCAGCAGACCGCTCGCGTACGTCCCCGCCCCAGGCTGCCCCGCCGCGCTGCCGACCAGACCGCCCGCCATCACCAGTATCGTCGTCACCCGTAGCCTCATGGCGCATTCTCCATCACTTGTTGTGGCCCGCCGGCTCAGGCCGCGGCCAATACGCAGGCCACAGCCGACCCGCCGGACAGGTCGTTCCACTGGTGTCTCCGCACCGGAACGACCCGATCTCCAGGCAGCGATGGAAAAAACTTCTCAAATCCGAACAGGCGGCCATCCGCGGAACAGGACTTGGATGCCCGTTACGCACGCGCTACCATGGGGTTACGACCCAGAGCGAGCCGCCCGCATGGAGCAGGAAAACCAGGAACGCACCACGACCGAACTGCTCGACGGCCTCCATGCCAGCAACACCACGGCCTGGAACGACTTCGATCGCCGCTACCGCCCGATCCTCGTCGGTTTCCTGCACCGCATGGGCCTCGGCCACGCCGACGCCGCCGACGTCGCCCAGGAAACCCTCGCCCGCTTCGTCCGCGACTACCGCCGAAACATGTACGACCGCCGCCAGGGACGACTCCGCACCTGGCTGATCGCCATCGCCCGCCATCGCATCGCCGACCTGCGCCGCGCCGCCGCCCGGCGCGGACTCCAGGCCGGCACCTCCGTCCTTGCGACGCTCTCCGACGGCGTCGATGCCGAAGCCGCCTGGGACGCCGAACAACGCGGCCACATCTTCAACCAGGCCATCCGAGAACTGCGGGCCGCCGGCCGCTTCCAGGAACGCACCATCGAGGCCTTCGAACGCGTCATGCTCCGCCAGGAACCCGTCGAACAGGTCGCCGACGACCTCGGCCTCACCCCGCAGGAAATCTACAACGCCAAGCACCGCGTCGTGCAGCGACTCCGCAGCATCGTCCAGCGCTACGAAATCGACCTCGGCGGCGGCGACCCATGACCAGCACCCCCTGCCCGGCCACCGAAGCACTCGAGGCCCTCGCACTCGGGCACGACCCCGCCGACGAGATGAATCGGCACCTCGCGAACTGCCCGGCCTGCCGCGCCCGACTCGAAACCCTCCGCGAAGAAAACGCCTTCCTGCACGGCTTCGCCATCGACGGTTCGCTTCCGGCCGTGACCGGCGAAGAAGACCCGCTCCGCAACTTCGCGGTGCCCGGATACGAGATCCTTCGCGAGATTCACCGCGGAGGCCAGGGCGTCGTCTACCAGGCCCGCCAGCAGTCCACCCGGCGCGACGTCGCCCTCAAGGTCATGCGCCAGGGAACGTTCGCCACCCGCGCCGACCGGGCCCGCTTCGATCGCGAAGTCGAAACCCTCGGGCGACTCGACCACCCCAACATCGTCACCGTGCACGACGCCGGGGTCGTCCGCGGATTCCACTACGTCGTGATGGACTTCGTGGACGGACACGACCTCGACGACTGGGCCGACCCGCGACGCCACGACCCGACCCACCCGCGGGCTCCGCGCGACCTGGTCCGCCTGTTCGTCCAGGTCTGCGACGCCGTCCACGCCGCCCACCTGCGCGGCGTCATCCACCGCGACCTGAAACCCAGCAACATCCGCGTCGACCAGGACGGCCGACCGCTCGTGCTCGATTTCGGCCTGGCCAAGACCACGGACGAAAGCACCGAACCAAGCATGACCCGCACCGGCCAGTTCGTCGGCTCGCTGCCGTGGGCCTCGCCCGAGCAGGTCGAGGGCAGCGCCGAAATCGATCTCCGCACCGATGTCTATTCGCTCGGTGTCATCCTCTTTCAACTGCTGACCGGCCAGTTGCCGTTTCCGATCGACAGCAACCTGCGACAGACCCTCGACAACATCCTGACCCGCGAACCAACCCGCCCGAGCCTGCTCGCGGGCCAGCGCGTCGACAGCGACGAACTCGACACGATCGTCCTCAAGTGCCTCGCCAAGGACCGCGACCGCCGCTACCAGAGCGCCGGCGAACTCGCCCAGGACCTCCGCCGCCACCTCGCCGGCGATCCGATCGAAGCCAAGCGCGACAGCGCCCTCTACGTCCTCCGCAAGACGCTCGGACGCTATCGCCTGCGCGTCGCCGCCGCCGGTGCCCTGCTCCTGCTGACCGGCATCTTCGCCATCATCATGACGATGGCCTACCGGCGCGCCGCCCTGCTCGAACGCCAGGCCGTCCGCAACGCGGAGTCGTTCGCCGAACTCCTCTCGCAGAGCCGCATCGAACAGGGCCGCCTCGCCGGACTGCTCGGCAACCACCGGCAGGCCGAAACCCTCCTGTGGCGCGAACTGCTGACCACCCGCGACACCGAGGGCCCAACCCGCCTGGCCACGCCCCCCGGAAGAGCCGACGCCTGGTGGGCCCTCTGGGATCTCCACCGCACCAGCGGATGCCTGCGGACCATCCCCCTGCCCTCGACCCCGCGCACCGCCAGCTACAGCACCCGCGACCGACGCTTCCGCACCATCGACGTCAACGGACAAGGCACGCTCCTCGACCTCGACGGCAACGCCACCGGTCTGCCGCCGCTCGAAACCACACCGAACGCCGGCCTGCCCGATGTCCACCCCTCCGGCCGGTGGGCCCTGACGATCACGCCGACCCACTACCAACTCTGGCGAATCGGATCACCGCAACCCGTCCTGCAACGGCCTCACGACGAGGGCCCGCGCGGCAACGCAACGCTCTCGCCCGACGGCAGCCTGCTCGCCACCCGCGCCGCCGGCCAGGCCGCCCTCTACCGCACCGACGACTTCACCGAGATCGCCCGCTTCGACCCCGACGGACCGCCCCTCGATGCACTGGCACTCTCGCACGACGCCACCCGACTGGCCACCCGCGACATCCGCGGCCGACTGACCATCTGGGACATCGCCACCCGCCGGATTCTGCACCAGTTCCCCGACCAGGAGGCCGAACGCACCACCCCCCGTGCCGCCGACCTGCGCTTCGCCCCCGGTGACAACCTGCTCGTCGACGCCTGGATCGGCGGCCCCGGGCGGATCATCAATCTCGATCGGCAACCGCCGCAGGTCATCCCGCTCCAGGAGTCCCCCGGTTCGTATCGGGTGGTCGCCTTCGATCCCACGGGCCGGCAGCTTGCGGTCGGCGACCTCGACGGCACCGTCCGCCTGTTCCGCACGAGCGACGGCGCCCGCCAGCGGACGTTCGTCGCCCACGACCGCATCCGCAGCCTCGGCTTCGTCGACCGTCAGACGCTCTGGACCAGCGATGAGAGCATCCGGCTCTGGGACCTGCGCACCGATGCGCACCAGCGCGTCGAAACCATCCCCGGCGAGCCCTTCCTGCACACCGTCGCCGTCGCCCCCGACGGAAGCTGGATCGCGGTCGGCGGTGGAACCGGCCAACTCCGCCTTCGACGCCGCGACGCCGCCAGCGCCTGGCAGACCATCCCGATCGCCAACCCCGCCGTCATGCCATCCATCGCGATCGCCCCCGACGGCGCCGCGCTCGCCGCCGCCAGCTACGCCAACACGGTCCTGCTCTGGAAACTGGACGACGCCGGCCAGGTCCGGGCACCCGACGCCCCGCTGCATCTGACCCATCCCAGCCGGGTCAGCCACGTGCGTTTCAACACCGACGGGAACCGCCTGGTGACCGCCTGCGACGACGGCCAGGTCCGCGTCTGGGAAGCCGAGGACGGGCAGCACATCACGACCCTGCCGTGCGGTTCGGACCGCCTGCCGCAGGTCGCCATCGATCCCACGGGGCAGCACATCGCCGCCGCCCGCCGCGACGGCGGCCTGCTGGTCTGGAACGTCAGTGCGCAGAACCCCCGCGTGGCGTTCTGGTCACCGTTCTCCGACAACCCGCTGGTGCTGCAGAAGCCCGGCGAACTTCCGGTCCGTACGGTCCGCTTCAGCAACGACGGGGCGACGCTGTACTCGGCCGGCGCGGATCACACCATCCACCTCTGGAGCATTCCCGAGGGCGCCCCGCTCGCGAGCCTGGCGGGACACAGTCACGAGATCTACTGCCTCGACGTCTCGCGCGACGGCAGCCTGCTCGCCAGCGGCGACGCCGGCGGCAACGTGCACGTCTGGGACGCCCGGGGACACCGGCACCTGCTGACCCTCGGCGGACACAGCGGCGCGGTCATGGCCATCTGCTTCACGCCGGACGGCGGACTGGTCACCGTTTCGCTGGACGGATCGCTCCGCTGGTGGGACCTGGGCTTCTACCGCCGCCACATCGCCGGTCAGGTCGATGCCCAGCTTCGCCGACTCGCCCCCGCCCTCGCCGAAACCTCCCGCGCCGCCGCCTGGCGAAACTGGGCCGCCCGAATCCTCGCGCCGTCTCACCCACCCCCGTCCCCGTAACCCGCGCGTCCGACACACGCACCGTCGCTCGAACACGCAGGCAGCCCGCGCCAAACCGACGCGCGCTGCCCAGTCCCTACGGACCTGATCAGTCTGCCGGCCTCAGCAGTTTGCGCCGAAGTGCGCCAGCACGATCGCGAGATCCGTCAGGTCGACATCGCCGTCACCGTCGACATCCCCCGCCGAATCGCCGTCGGGGGTGCCGAAGTCGGCCAGCACGTTGGCGAGGTCGGTCAGATCGACGGTGCCATCGCCGTCGGAATCACCCGGGCAGGTCGTCGGCACCGCGGCGGTCAGAAGGCAGGTGGCGTTGGTTCCGGCGAAGTAGACGGTTGCGACGATCCGGATGTACTCGTCGTTGCTGTCGATTCCGAAGACCTCGCCGACGCCGGTGGCGCCGCTGTTGGGATCGAGCAGGCTGCCAAGCAGGTGGACGTTGTTGCCGCGATCCCAGAGGGCTCCGAGGAGCGGGCCGCGGGCGTGCCCGGCGATCAGGCCGTAGTCGTCGATGCCGACCGGGACGCCGCCCTGAACCGGGTCGGCGCCGGGCGGAAGCGGCAGCGTCGTCGGCGTGCCGTCGGCGGCCCAGCGGATCGGGGTCGGGTTGCCCGGCGACGGTGACCACGAACCGCAGGCCTCGGCGTGGTTGTTGATCCCGTCGGTACCGACGACGAGGAACCCGCCCGGGACGCCGGCCGGCGGCGGCAGTTCCTCGTAGACGCCGCTGGTCCACCAGCGGATCGCGCGGTTGCCGTTGACGGTGCGGGTCGAGCCGACCGCGACGCCGTAGTCGTTGATGTCGGCGACACTCTCGGAGATGCCGCCCTCGCCGCCGAACGTCCCAAGCTGGTGCAGCGCGCCGCCGGGCGTCCAGCGGTGCATGCTCGAGGCCTGCAACTGGCCGACGATCCAGCCGGTGTCGCTGATCGCCGCGGCCCCGAGGAAGGCTCCACCGATCACGGTTGCCTGTCCGGTTGCGTTCCACCGGACCGGCCGGCCTCCGCCGTCGAGCACACGCCCGACCGCGGCGCCGCTGTCGTTGACTCCATTGGCGATCGGCGTGCTGTGCCCGGGGACCTGCGCCAGATAGGTCGGTACGCCGTCGGCATCCCAGCGGATCGCGGAGGCGGACGGCCAGGAGCAGCTTGCACCGACGACGTAGCCCTCGGCCGAGACCGGATCCGTGCTGGAGATCACGTGACCGAGGATGCCGCAGGCGGGATCGGCGGGGGATTGCAGCGGGACGACATCGAAGACGAGGTCGGCGACATCGAACGGTGCGACGCCGTCGAACATGTCGCAGATGTCGCCGACGCCGTCGCCGTCGCTGTCGGCCTGGTCGGGGTTGGCGGCGTAAGGGCAGTTGTCGTTTGGATCGGCGATCTCATCGCCGTCGGCATCGGGCAGCAGCGGCCCGATCCGGAGGTTGTCGAGCGCGATCACCTGCAGGTCGGACTCCGCGCCGCAGCAGCGGTTGGTATAGAAGAAGGCAATGGCGTCGTCGGTACCAACCACGGACGTGTGGGCCAGCAGCCAGCCCGGAATCGTCTCATCCCAGAAGAACATCCGCAGCGTCGTGCCTTCGCGGGTGATCCGCATCCGGCCGGTCGTGTCGTCGGTCGCGATGCTCGTGCTGGTACAGTCGTCGGAACTTCCGGACCAGAGCTTGTAGTAATTGATGTACGGCGCGCACGAGTAGGGCACGTCGCGGACGACGCGTTCGACCACGCTGTTCTGTCCGCCGATGTTGACCCCGAAGGAGGCCCAGCGGGCGGCATTGCCGGTCGTGGCCGGGAAGCTGACGAGGTCGAAGTCGATCCGGGCGTCAAAGTCGCCGCAGATCCGAATCTGGTTGGGATCGGGGTAGTACGAGAGGTTCGTCGCGCAGCCGGGCGCGAGGGCGAGTTCGAGCCGTCCGCCGGTTTCGGTGCCGGTCGGGCAGCCCGCGGTGATGCCGAAGCGCGGGTCGAGCACGCCGTCCTCGAAATCGTCGAAGAGGACCGTGCAGGGTGGCTGGGCGAGGAGTGCGGGCGTCAGCAGGGTGGCGGCCGCGAGGGCGGCTCGCTGGAGGAAGCGGTAAGTGGCTGTCATGGATCGTCTTCCCTCTTGAAGGCCAGGATCGGGCGCGTGAGACGTGCGCTGGCCCACGCCCGTCCCCAGGGACTGAGCGATGGGGCCGGCGGGCGCGCCACGCGAAAAGTGGCGGCTAGTCGGAAGTCGTCAGGCTGAGGTCGTCGAACTCGACGAGGTTGTATTCGCGGGTGTCCTCCGCGTCGGAGTAGAGGCGGAAGATCAGCGGGTCGGCGGGATGATGGGCGGTGTCGAGTTCGTGCCAGGCGCCGTCGTAGGCGGCGAGCGTGAAGTGTGGTCCGCGGCGGGTGATCCGCAGGCGGCCGGTGCTGCGCGTGGCGGACAGATCGGTTGCAGCGCCGGGGCGGTCGTCGAAGCGGGCGCGGTGCAGATCGCTGGCGGGGCCGGCGGTGCGGACGCGTTCGACGGCCGCGATCGGAGCGAGCGTGGTGGCGTCGAGGACGGCGAGTCCGACGCGGTGCTCGGCGGCCGGTTCGTCCGGGAAGGAGGCGAGGTTGTAGGTGATGGTGAGCTGGAAATCGCCGCAGAGGCGGAAGCGGGCGGGGTCGAGTTGGCACCCGGCCCAGTCGCGGTCGGCATTCTGGCGGCGGATGCGCAGTGTTCCGCCGGATTCGAGTGGATAGCCGTTTCCGCGGGTCTGAAAGCGTGGGTCGATGACGCTGCCGCCGAAGTCGTCGGCGAGGTCATCGAGGCAGATCGGTTCGGGTGGGAAGGTGGTGGTAACGCGGAAGTCACTGAAGCTGACCGTGGCGGCGTTGGTGGTGTAGAAGGTGGACGAGAACAGTCCGAGTCCGAGGGCGGTGTCGGGTACCGCACCGGTCGCGAGCTCCTGCCAGGCGTCGTCGCGCCAGTAGTAAAGGGCGCCGCGCGTGCCGCGGCGGACGATCCGCAGGCGTCCGTCGGTCAGGTCGTAGGGGGTCACCGTCGCCCGGCAGTCTCCGGCGATCAGGACGCCCTGGATGCGGTCGGACGGCCAGTCTTCGCACTCCGGGTTCACCTCGCGGTAGCGGCTGATGTAGATCACCGGTGTGGCCGAGAACGGATCGCTGGTCCAGACGCCGACATGCACGGCGCCGCTGTCGAGGTCCGGCAGCTCCGCGGCGAACCGGACGGTGATGTCGAAGTCGCCGCGCAGGAAGCAGTGGGCGGGGTCGAGCACGTAGCTGGTGCGGCCGATCAGGGTCAGGTGGCCGTCGCGTTCGAGCGCGGTCCCCTCGACGACGAAGCGCGGGTCGGGTTGGCCGTCGCGGAAGTCGTCGACGAACGAGGGGAGCGGGGGAATCTCGCGAAACATGCCGCGGCGCATTTCGCCGAGGGTCGCTTCGGCGGCGCGGAGTTTCTGCTCGGCGTCGGCCCGGGCGCGTTCGGCGACGCGGTACATCAAGGCGAAACCGATCGCGGAGGCGAGGACAACGACGAAGATGCTGGCGGCGGCGGTCGTGAACTGCCAGTGTCGGCGGAGGTTCTTGCGGAGGACGTACCAGGTGCTGTCGCGGCGGGCGGCGATCGGGCGGCCGTCCTGGAGTCGGCGGAGATCGGCCGCCAGTGCACCGGCGCTCTGGTAGCGACGATCCGGTTGCTTGGCCAGGCACTTGCGCAGAATGGTCTCGAGTTCGTACCCGGGCCGGCGGCGCGGATCGCTGCTGGACGGATCAACTTCCAGGATGTTCCGCATCACCGAAGGGACATCACCACCCACGTCGTACGGGAAACCGCCCGTGACCGCGTGCCAGAAAACCACCCCGAGCGCGTACACGTCCGTCCGAACGTCGATCTCGCGATGCTCACCGCGGGCCTGCTCCGGCGCCGACCACGGCAGCGAACCGACGAACTGGCCGGTCCGCGTCATCGCCGCCCCCGGCCCCTCGCCCGTGTCGAGCTTGGCAAGACCGAAATCCACGATGTGCGGGTTCCCCTCGCGATCCACCAGGATGTTCGCGGGCTTCAAGTCGCGGTGAATCACACCACGGACATGGGCCGCCTGGACGGCTTCGGCGATCCGCGCGAACAGATCGATCCGCTCCGACCGACCCGGCGGCGCCGCCGCCAGGTACGCGTCCAGCGGTTGCCCGTCGATGTAGTCCATCACGAAGTACGACACACCGTTGTGCACGCCGCTGTCGTGCACGGTGACGATCGCCGGGTGCCGCAACTGCCCCAGAATCTGCACTTCCCGCTGCTGGCGGACACGCTCCGCGACACTGCTGCCGGCCCCGCCCCGCAGAACCTTGACCGCCACCTCGCGACCCGTCGATCGCTGCTCGGCCAGGTACACGACCCCCTGCCCCCCCTGGTGCAGCAACTGGATCAGGTCGAAGCCCGGCAGCTCACGAATGATCCGCGGACCGCCGTCGGTGGCCGGCCCGTCCGGCGCAACCCAGGCGCGGGCCCGGCGAACCAGTTCACGCTGCGAAACTCGGGCGGAAGGCTTGGGCACGTGCATTCCCGTTCGGCGGTCGGCCGGATGCGGCCCTACCGCTTCTGAAAGCGGTCTCCCGCGTCGGCGTGTCACGCGTTTTCGTCAAGAAACCGCGACGCCGAGCCCAGCACATCACGCAGCAGGTCCCGGGCCCGGGCCCGCAGCATGAACGCCGCCGAACGCGACAGGCCGAGCGCCTCGGCCACCTGCCGGCCCGTCTGCCCCTGCAAATCGAACAGACGGATTGCCTGCTCGTAATGCGACGGCAGCAACGCCAGGGCCTGCTCGATCGTCGCCCGGGCTTCACGAGCGGCGGCCGTCCGACTCGGCGTCGTGGTCGTGACCCCCAGCAGCCCACACAGCGAGATGTACGATTCTTCCGAACCGGCCGGAACCGTGACGCGCTGGGTTGGCGGCGGACGCTTCTGGCGGTCCAGCTCACGGACAGCGTCAATCAGGTTGTTCCGGGCAATGTGCCGCAGCCAGGCACAGAAGGCGGCGAAGGTGTCACCGACGAAACGGTCGAACCGGGCGAAGGCCTCCATGTAGGTCACCTGGAGAACGTCGTCGACCTCGAGCACCGGACTCCATTTCGGCTGAATCGAAAGTTGCGGACGGATCAACCCACCGGCCCGCGCCAGCAGATCCTCGAGCGCTTCCACGTCGCCTTCCTGCGCCGCCCGCAGGCGGGCATCGAGGCCTTCGTGCTCAGCCAGGGATGTCTCGTCGCTCGCACCCATCGGATCCGATCATACGCAGGCGACCAGCCGACCGAAAACAAGAAATCCCCGCCCCGCCCGTCAGCCTTGCCGGCCGGACACTTGACGGCTTGCCTAGAATATCTGGAAAGAAAGGACGGCCCCGCCCGATGAACGACCTCCGTCACGACCTGCTCCATTGCCTGGCCGCCGCCGAACTGGCCTACGACCCCGATCCGCCCGCCGGAATCGTCCGCATCGAGCAGGGCGACTCGATCGCCCTACTGCTCTCCCACGGCCAACGCCCGACCCTCGCCTTTCGCGGCAGCGAACCCACCCTCGGCGACTGGATCGACGACCTCGACTTCCGCTGGTCACCCGCCGCCGGGAATCCCGGCCGCGTCCACCGCGGCTTCCAAAGGGCCCTCGACCGCGTCTGGCGACCGCTGCTCGGAGTCCTCGCCGGCCTCGGGCCCCGCCCGCTCCGCATCACCGGGCACAGCCTCGGCGGCGCGCTGGCCACCCTGGCCACCGCCCGCCTTCGCCGGCAGGGTCACCCGATCGACCTGCTGTGCACCTTCGGCGCCCCGCGCGGCGGCGATGCGACCTTCGCGCGGACACTGCGGGACCAGCGGACCATCCGCGTCGCGACCCCGGGCGACGCCGTCTGCGAAGCACCGCCGCACGGGTTCGGCTTCCGCCATGCCGGAGAACTCTATCTTGCCACCGAGAAAGAACTTATCCGGTCGCCGAACCCGCCCCGCCGGGCTTTCGAGATCCTGCGGGCCCACTTTGCCGCCCTGGCCGGAAGCGGCCCGGACGCCCTTCAGAGCCACCGTCTGGCGTGCTATCGGACGAGAATTGAAAAAACCGTCCCCGATTGACGTGAAATTCACATCCGAACCGTCTATATCAGGCGAACGTAAATGAGTGGAAGCACGCCCTGTGTGCGCCCCGATTTTCCGCCGCCCCCCGCCGCCGGGGGGAATGGAGTGACCGTGACGATCGACAGCCTGCTGATCCGAATCCGCGGCATCATCTGTGCCGCCCTGCTGGCCATCACCTCGCTGGCCGCCCCGCAGGCGCTCGCCCAGGAGAGCGAGTGGGAGGATCCGCGCCCGGTTGAGGTCCGTCAGGTCGAATCGGTCCGCCACGGCCACCTGCGGGTCGACCGCGACGGTGCCCGGCTCACGCCCTCCCCCAAGACGACCTGCAGACTGCTGCGCTCGAACGCACAGTGCCCCGTCGCGTCGGAACACCTCCGACGAGACCGGCGACACGGACGCGGGCTCAACCTGCGCACGTAGCCTCTCTCCCCCGCCGGCTCCGCTCCGGCCGAAATCACTGGCATTAACGGTTTCTATTGTTGAAGGTGCACCGAGTCGGACGGACTCGGGGCACGTTGGAGGAATCCCCCATGATGGAAAATCTGATCGCGGGCATCAACCGCTTCCAGAACAAGGTTCACGCACCCCGTTCCGCGGAATTCGAAAAACTGGCCGACGGGCAGGAACCGTGGGCGCTGTTCATCACCTGCTCGGACTCGCGCATCGACCCCAACCTGCTGACCCAGACCAAGCCCGGCGAACTGTTCGTCATCCGCAACGCCGGCAACATGGTACCGGCCTTCCCGACCCCCGGCGGCGGTGAAGGCGGCACGCTCGAGTTCGCCGTCGCCGTTCTCGGCGTCCCGCACATCATCGTCTGCGGACACTCCGACTGCGGCGCGATGAAGGCGGCCCTCAGCCCCGAGGCGGCCGCCACGATGCCCTCGCTCAAGCAGTGGATCGAACTGACCCGCGAGACCGCCACCGAGGTCAACGCCCGCACCGACCTGGCCGCGCAGCCTGAGCGTCTGACCGCCGTCACCGAACGCAACGTGGTCGCCCAACTGGACAACCTGCGAACCTACCCGTGCGTCACCAAGGCGATCGCCGCCGGCGACCTGGAGCTGCACGGCTGGGTCTACGACTTCACCAACGGCGAAGTCCGGGCCTACGCCGAGAGCACCGGCAGCTTCGTTCCCCTCGCGGAAGCCTACCAGGGGGGTGTCCGCGCATGAGTCAGGCAACCTCTGAACAGGACGCCGGAAAGACCTGGCGTTCGGACTTCGTGGCATCGGTCGTCGTCTTCCTCGTCGCCCTGCCACTCTGCATGGGTATCGCCATCGCCTCCGGCGCGCCGCCCGCAGCCGGTCTGATCACCGGCATCATCGGCGGCCTCGTGGTCGGCTGGATCGCGGGATCGCCGCTGCAGGTCAGCGGACCCGCGGCCGGGCTCAGCGTGATCGTCTGGGACCTGATCCAGACCCACGGCTTCGCCGCCCTGGGCGCGATCGTGCTGATCGCCGGCCTGATCCAGGTCGTCGCCGGGGCCTTCCGCCTCGGCCAGTGGTTCCGGGCGGTCTCGCCGGCGGTGATCCAGGGCATGCTGGCCGGCATCGGCGTGCTGATCTTCGCCAGCCAGTTCCACGTAATGGTCGACGACTCGCCGGTCAAGTCCGGCCTGGTCAACCTGGCGACGATTCCTGCCGCCATCTGGAAGGGCATCATGCCGATGGACGGCTCGGTGCATCAGCAGGCGGCGTTGATCGGTCTGCTGACGATCGTCGGCATCATCGTCTGGCAGTTCATGCCCAGGCGGGCCCGCGTCCTGCCCGCCCCGCTGATCGCCGTGGTGGTCGGCACGGTCGCCGCCCACTTCATGGCACCGGAGATTCGCCGCATCGACGTGCCCGCCAACCTGCTCAGCGCCGTCCAACTGCCGTCCCTGACGGGCGTCGAGGCGACCTGGGCCACGCTCCTGCTGGCCGCCCTGGCCCTCGCGGTCGTCGCCAGCGCCGAAACGCTGCTGTGTGCCACCGCGGTCGACCAGATGCACCGCGGCCCGCGTACGAAGTACGACCGCGAACTGATCGCCCAGGGCGTCGGCAACATGGCCTGCGGCCTGGTCGGCGGCCTGCCGATGACCGGCGTCATCGTCCGCAGCAGCGCCAACGTCGACGCCGGCGGCAAGACCCGCATGTCCGCGATCCTGCACGGCGGCTGGCTGCTGATCTTCGTGGCCCTGCTGCCGGGCGTACTCCAGTTGATCCCGACCGCGGCCCTGGCCGCCCTGCTGGTCTACACCGGTTACAAGCTGGTCAACATCCAGGCGATTCGCAACCTGAAGCAGTACGGCTCGGGCGAAGTCTTCGTCTACGCCGCCACCCTCGGCGGCGTCGTCGCGATCGACCTGCTCAGCGGCGTCCTGATCGGTCTCGGCCTCGCACTGCTGAAGCTGCTGTACACCTTCAGCCACCTGGACATCGAGATCCGCGAAGAAGGCGACAAGGTCACCCTCGACCTGTACGGCACCGCCACCATGCTGCGGCTGCCCAAGCTCGCCGGCGTTCTCGAGAAGGTCCCCGCCTCGTGCGAACTGCACGTCCGGATGGATCACCTGCAGTACATCGACCACGCCTGCCTGAACCTGCTGGCCGACTGGGAGCGGCAGCACCACGCGACCGGCGGGCGACTCGTCATCGACTGGGAGGAACTGCGGGCCAAGTTCCAGACGCCTGCCCCCGGGGATGCAGCGGCCAAGAAGGCACGCGCGGCCTGACCGCAGCGCGACCAGCGTCCTCTCCACCCGAGGTCGGGCGGC
Source organism: Phycisphaerae bacterium (assembly GCA_030428945.1). Classification (GTDB taxonomy): domain Bacteria; phylum Planctomycetota; class Phycisphaerae; order UBA1845; family Fen-1342; genus JAUIEC01. The sequence continues at coordinate 59,662 of JAUIEC010000005.1, forward strand.
CCACCAGCCGTCCGGCCTCGTTGTATTTACGCGGACACGCCGGGCGCTACTCGGCCGCGACCGCCTCCGCCGCGAGCAACGCGCGGACCCAGGCGATCTCCGCCGCCAGGCCTTCGCGGAAACGCGTCCGCGGATCGAACCCCAGCAGGTCGCGGGCCCGGTCGATCGTCGCCTTCGTCAGCAACTGGTCGCCCGGTCGCTTCGGCCGCGGCTCGATCCGCACCCGGGCCCCCAGCAGTTCCTCGACCAGCGCGATCCCGTCACCAGTTGAGAACTCCTCGTCGCTGCCGATGTTGATGATCTCGCCCGGCAGCGTTGCCGCCCGCTCCGCCGCCGCGGCCAGGCCGGCCACAGCGTCACCGACAAACGTGAACGACCGCCGATGCGCCGCGCTGCCCTCGTACAGCGGAAACGGCCGCTCCTCGAGGATCGCCCGGATCAGGCGCGGAAACAGCTTCTCGGGTCGTTCGCGCGGACCGTACACCGAGAACAGCCGGATCGAGCAGGCCGGGAACCCTCGCTCACGCTGCCGCGCCAGGCAGGCCTGCTCGGCCGCCAGCTTGGTCACGCCGTAGTGCGAGGTCGGCGCCGGAACCGCGTCCTCCGATGCGGTCGCGTACCGGCCGTAGACCGAAGAGGTCGAGACATTGACGAGCAGCTTCAGCGCCGGCGATTCCTCCAGCGCCCGCAACAGGCGCTCGGTCGCGATCACGTTGTTCCGCAGGTAGTGCTCGAACGGAACATGCGCGGAGATCCCGGGCTGCGCGGCGAGGTGATAGACCACCTCGGCGCCGGCCACGGCTTCGGCCAGATCGTGCTCGGCCAGGTCCTCGTTCCGCACCGTGATCCCCGCCGAGCGCAGCGCGTCCAGGTTCCGCTGCTTCTGGAACGGCGCGTAGTAGTCGGTCACGCAGTCCAGTCCGACCACCGCGTGTCCGGCCGCCCGCAGCGCCTCGGCCAGGTGAGAGCCGATAAACCCCGCCGCACCCGTGATCAGAACTTTCATGCCGCGCGCCTCCCAGTCGGTCCTGTGAACCTGCTATTATTCGAGACGGGCAGGCCGGGTCAACGTCCGAAAACCGGCCACCATCGCGGAGTCTGACTTGTACGAATCCTCATCCCGCGCGACCGCCGAACTCGATCTCTCGGTGATCGTTCCGCTTTACAACGAAGAAGAGAACATCGAACCGCTCTGCGCGGAACTGCTCGAGGTCCTCGAACCGACCGGCATTCGCTACGAGGTGATCCTCGTGGATGACGGCAGCGGCGATTCGACCCTCACGCGGGCCCTCGAGATCGTCAGACGCCAGCCGACCTTCCGCCTGATCGAGTTCCGCCGCAACTTCGGACAGACGGCCGCGATGGCCGCCGGCATCGACCACGCCCGCGGGCGCGTCCTGATCCCGATGGACGGCGACCGCCAGAACGACCCGCGCGACATCCCCGGCCTGCTCGAAACGCTCGACGGCCCGCCCGCCTACGACATCGTCAGCGGCTGGCGGAAGGACCGCCAGGACAAGCTCTGGACCCGCCGCGTTCCGTCGCAGATCGCCAATGCGATGATCCGCCGCTTCACAAACGTCCCGATCCACGACTTCGGCTGCACCCTCAAGGCCTACCGCCGTGAGGTGATCCAGCCTCTCAGCCTCAGCAGCGACCTGCACCGCTTCCTGCCCGCCCTGGCGGTCTGGCACGGCGCGAAGATCACCGAGAAGGTCGTCAACCACCGCCCGCGCACCGCCGGCGTCACCAAGTACGGGCTGATGCGGACCTTCCGGGTGCTGCTCGACCTCGTGATCGTCAAGTTCCTCGGCTCGTACATGGCCAAGCCGCTGCTGTTCTTCGGGCGACTGGCCTTCCTCGCCTTCGGGGCCGCCTTCGTCACGCTGCTGATCGCGGTCGGTCAGCGCTACGGCTACTTCTTCCAGCCGATCCAGGCCGACGGGCTGGGGCTGCACCTGAACCGCAACGTGCTGACCACCCTGTCCGCCCTGCTGGCCTTCAGCGGATTGCAGTGCGTCCTGTTCGGGCTGCTGGCCGAGATCCTCGTGCGGATCTACCACCAGAACCGCAACATGCCGATGTACAGCGTCCGGACCGTGCACGCGTCCGACGCCGTCGTGCAGCAGGCCACCCGCCCGGCCGAACCCGGACCGGCGGATCCCGTCGCCCCCGCTGCCCGCCCGAGCCATTCCTGACGCGCCGGCGGAACGAGTCCCCCGGGCAGGAACTGCGCGATGCCAACGCCGCCATCGCCCCTGGCGGGCCCTCCGCCGGCGGTTCGATCCGGCCGCCCCGGTCCCCCGGCGGAGGACGCCGGCCGACTCGGACAACCGGTCGCCTCGCCCCGGTGTGCCTGACGGCGCGCCAAACTCGGCCGATTTCGCCCGCCACCCCGCCGGGATCGGTTCCCAGCCCACGCGGAGATCGGTACACTCCGTGGTTCCGAAACGGCGGTGAGACGGCCTGACCGGGTCGCCAACGGATATTTTTCCGGGAAACCGCCAATCGGGCCCGGCTGGGATGACGATCCAACGGAAAACCAGGCCCCGAGCAGCGGAACGAGATGCGCGACCACGACCCTCTCCCGAACAGTCTCAGTCTGCCCTTTATCGAGGCGCTACAGGCTGATTACGAACGCGACCCCGCCTCGGTCGAGCCGCGCTGGCGAAGCTACTTCGACCAACTGCGGAACGGACACCCCGGCGGTGAAGCCCGGCTCGGGCCGCGCTTCCGGCCGCGTTCGATCTTCGCCGGCGGACCGGGGACCGCCTCGGATTCGACCCTGGCGGACGCCCGGCAGGACCGGGTCGACCAGATGGTCCGGGCCTTCCGCGTCCGCGGGCACATGATCGCCCGCCTTGATCCGCTCAAGCGTGAGCGGCCGAGCCCGCCGGAACTGGAACCCTCCTTCTACGGCTTCACCGAAGCCGACATGCAGGAGCCGTTCAGCAGCCGGACGATCAAGGGCCCCGACGTCCGTACGCTGGGCGAGATCGTCGCCCGCCTGCAGAGCACCTACTGCCGCTACATCGGCGTGCAGTTCATGCACATCGACGAGTCGCGCGTCCGCCACTGGCTGCAGGAACGGATGGAAGGCTCGGAGAACCGCTGCACGCTGTCGCGCCGCGAGCAGTTCCGGATCCTGACGCGCCTGACCGACGCGACCATCTTCGAGGAGTTCATCCAGACCAAGTTCGTCGGCGCCAAGAGCTTTTCGCTCGAAGGCGGCGAGAGCCTGATCCCGCTGCTCGACCTCGCGATCGAGAAGGCCGGCTCGCAGGGCATCGACGAAATCGTGATCGGCATGCCGCACCGCGGACGCCTGAACGTGCTGGCCAACATTCTCGGCAAGAGCCCGCTCCAGATCTTCCGCGAGTTCCGCGACCTCGAGGTCCAGGAGAACATCGGCCGGGGCGACGTCAAGTACCACCTCGGCTACCACGGCGACTGGCGCACCTCGGAAGGCAAGGACGTGCACGTCGCGCTGTGCTTCAACCCCAGCCACCTCGAGTTCGTCAACCCGGTCGCGATGGGCCGCATGCGGGCCAAGCAGGACCGCATGGGCGACAACCGCCGCGAACGCGGCATGGTCGTGCAGATCCACGGGGACGCCGCCTTCGCCGGCGAGGGCATCGTCCAGGAGACGCTGCAGCTCAGCGAACTGGAGGGCTATCGCACCGGCGGATCGCTGCACGTGATCGTCAACAACCAGATCGGCTTCACCACGCCGCCGGACCAGGCCCGCTCGAGCATCTACGCCTCCGCGATCGGCAAGATGCTGCAGATCCCGATCTTCCACGTCAACGGCGAGGAACCCGAGAGCGTCGCCCAGGTCGTCAACCTGGCGATGGACTTCCGCCGCGAGTTCCAGCGCGACGTGATCATCGACATGTACTGCTACCGCAAGCGCGGCCACAACGAAGCCGACGAACCCGCCTTCACCCAGCCGCAGATGTACAAGGCGATCCGCAAGAAGCGCAGCGTCCGCGAATCCTACCTGCGGCACCTCGTCAAGCTCGGCGAGGTCACCGTCGAGCAGGCCGACGAAATCAAGAAGCACCTGACCGAGTCGCTCGAACGGCATCTCTCCAACGCCCACGGCACCGACCGCCCGAAGGCGCCCTCCGGACGCCCGAGCATCCTCGGACGCATCTGGCAGGACTACCACGGCGGCCCCGACGGCGACGTCCCCGAGGTCGACACGTCCCTGCCGGTCGAAAAGCTGGCCGACCTGTCGCACCGCCTGACCGTGATTCCCGAGGGCGTCACGCCGCACCCCAAGATGAAACGACTGCTCGCGACCCGTGCAAAGATGGCCGCCGGCGAGCAGGGCTACGACTGGGCGACCGCCGAAGCGGCCGCTTTCGCCTCGCTGGTCGTCAACGGCACCCGCCTGCGGATGACCGGACAGGACGTCGAACGCGGCACCTTCAGTCATCGCCACGCGGTCCTGACCGACTACGAAACCGGCGACAAGTACGTCCCGCTCGCCCACCTGGCCGACAAGCAGGGCCCGGTCGAGATCGTCAACAGCCCGCTGAACGAATCCGGCGTGATGGGCTTCGAGTACGGCTACTCGATCGCCTACCCCGACGGCCTGGTCATCTGGGAGGCCCAGTTCGGCGACTTCGTCAACGTCGCCCAGGTGATCATCGATCAGTTCCTGACCAGCGCCGAGGAGAAGTGGGGCAGCCTCTCCGGGCTCGTCCTGCTGCTGCCGCACGGCTTCGAAGGACAGGGCCCCGAGCACTCGAGCGCCCGGCCGGAGCGCTTCCTGCAGATGGCGGCCGAGGACAACATCCAGGTCTGCAACCTGACCACGCCGGCCCAGTACTTCCACTGCCTGCGCCGCCAGGTGCTGCGTCCGATCCGCAAGCCGCTGGTGATCATGACGCCCAAGAGCCTGCTGCGGCGGCCCGAAGCGGTCTCGACCCGCGAGGAGATCGCCGCCGGCAGCTTCCAGCGGGTCATCCCGGACGACGGCGTCGAAGCCCGCAAGGTCAAGTCGATCCTGCTGTGCACCGGCAAGATCTACTACGACCTGCTCGGCTACCGCCAGGAACACGAGCGCGACGATGTCGCCATCGTCCGTGTCGAACAGCTTTACCCGCTCGCCGACCAGACCCTCGAGGCCGCCATCGCGGCCTACGGGAAGAAGACCCCGGTCACCTGGGTCCAGGAAGAGCCCGCCAACATGGGCTACTGGCCTCACTTCCGGGTCCGCTTCGGCGACAAGTTCTTCGGGCGCAGCTTCCAGGTGGAAGCCCGCCCGGCCTCGGCCAGCCCCGCGACCGGCTCGGCCGCCAGCCACAAGCTCGAACAGCAACTGCTGCTGATGCGGGCCTTCGGCGACTAAACGCGGGGCCCCGGCCCCCTCAGGGAGTACGTGACGCATGGCCGTCGAATTGAAGATCCCCCAGTCCGGCGAATCGATCACCGAAGTCCAACTGGGCGAATGGCTCAAACAGGAAGGCGACTACGTCGAGGCCGACGAGGTGATTGTCGAGATCGAAACCGACAAGGCCACCATGGAACTGCCCGCCCCGACCGCCGGGACCCTGACCAGGATCCGCATCCCGACCGGCGAAGTCGCCAACATCGGCGACGTCGTGGCCGAAATCGACGAGACCGCCGACCGCCCCAGCGGCGGCGCGCCGGCCCCCGCCCCGCGGACCACCGCCACGTCCGAGACCTCCCAGACCGAGGCCGCCCCGAGCAGCACCGCGACGGCCGACGCGCCCGTCCGCCAGCCGCACGTCATGCCGGCGGCCCAGCGGGTGATGGCCGAGCACAATCTCGATCGCAGCCAGGTGAAGCCCAGCGGGCCCGGCAACCGGATCACCAAGGCCGACGCCGAGCGGGCCGCCGAAGCCGGCGCCGCGCAGCCGTCCGCCCCGGCCCGCCCGGCGGCGCCGACGTCCGGCGACAACGGTGCGGCCGAGGAAGTCGTGCCGATGACGATGCTGCGGCGTCGGATCGCCGAGCGGCTGGTGGAATCGCAGAAGAACGCGGCGATCCTGACGACGATCAACGAGATTGACATGACCAGCGTGATGGCGCTGCGGAAGTCGCGCCAGGACGCCTTCGTCGAGCGCTACGGCATCAAGCTCGGCTTCATGTCCTTCTTCGTCAAGGCGGCGATCGACGCGCTGAAGCTGGTCCCGGCCGTCAACGCCGAGATCCGCGGGACGGACATCGTCTACAAGAACTTCTTCGACATCGGCGTGGCGGTCAGCACGGACCGCGGGCTGGTGGTTCCGGTCGTCCGCGGGGCCGACCAGCTTGGCTTCGCCGAAGTCGAACTGGCGATCAACGACCTGGCCACGCGGGCCCGCGACAAGAAGCTCGATGTCTCCGAGTTGCAGGGCGGCACGTTCACGATCAGCAACGGCGGGGTCTTCGGCTCGCTGCTGTCGACGCCGATCATCAACCCGCCGCAGGTCGGCATCCTGGGCCTGCACTCGATCCAGCAGCGCCCGGTCGCGATCGACGGCAAGGTCGAGATCCGCCCGATGATGTACGTCGCGCTGAGCTACGACCACCGGATCATCGACGGCAAGGAGTCGGTCACGTTCCTGAAACGCATCAAGGAATGTGTCGAAGACCCGACCCGGATGCTGATCGAAGTCTGACCCGGGCAGCCGGGACGGTCACACGCCCGGTTCGCATTGCCGTGCTGCGCGGGACAAGTCGACCGCGGCCGGCATCGAGGGATTCTAGGATCACTGGTCAAGTCTCCAGGTGTCCCGGCGGGGCGCGTCAGAGGAGTCCCAGGAACATTACGAGGCCGACCAACATCGTCAGCGCCGCGGCTCCGGCGAGGCAGACGTACGCGATCGCGATGCAGTGGATGCGGTCCGGGAAGTGAGGTTGTCGGGTACTCGCGACGGATGCGACGACCAGCAGCGGCCAGGTCAGAACACAAGTAGCCAGGCAGATGACCTTGATGGTCCCGGCCAGATGGTTGTCGAAGGTTCCGCCGCGAAAGTAGACCAGGTGCGCGATGAAGCCGAGGATCGCCACGGCCAGGTGCAGGCTGCAGAGGAGGGGCAGCGTGTGGCTGTTTCGCATGGGCCCTTCCCGAGGCCGGCGGCAACCGCCCCACCCTGCGGTCGCTGAAGGGTGCGGCACCCGCCCGCCTGCTCCCCCTGCTTACCTGCTTACTTGCCTACCTGCTTACTTGCTTACTCGCTTCGAACAGGTCCTTGCGGAAGTTCTCGTCGATCGGCATCGGGTACGCGCCGGAGAAGCAGGCCGTGCAGTAGTCGGCGTTCGCGTTCTGCACGCTGTTGAGCATCTGCTCGTGTGACAGGTAGACCAGCGAGTCGATCCCCAGGTAGTCGCGGATCTCGTCCACGCTTCGCTGGTTGGCGATCAGTTCGCTGCGCTGCGGAAAGTCGATCCCGTAGTGGCACGGGTAGCGGATCGGCGGACTCGCCACCCGCAGGTGAATCTCGGTCGCGCCCGCCCGACGCAGCGACTGCATCTTCGCCCGCGTCGTCGTCCCCCGCACGACCGAATCCTCGACCACGATCAGCCGCTTGCCGGCCACCGCGTCGCGGATCGGGTTCAGCTTCAGCCGCACGGTCAGGTCGCGGATCGCCTGCGTCGGCTGGATGAACGAACGCCCGACGTAGTGGTTCGTCGTAAACCCGCGTCCCAGCGGAATCCCCGACTGTTCGTGGTAGCCGATCGCCGCGCAGCGGGCGCAGTTCGGCACCGGGATCACCAGGTCGGCCGCCACGCCGTCCTCGCGGGCCAGCGCCGCCCCCATCGCCTTGCGGGCCAGGTGCACGCTCTCCTCGAACACGCGGCTCGACGGATCGGAAAAGTAGATCAGCTCGAAGATGCAGTGCGCCCGCCGACAGGCGGCCTCGTCCACGAACCGGCGACTGCCGAGCCCCTCCTCGGTCAGCGTCACGATCTCGCCCGGCGCGACGTCACGCACGTACTCGGCCTCGACCATGTCCAGCGCGCAGGTCTCGCTGGCCACCACCCACGCGCCGTCCACGCGCCCCAGGCACAGCGGCCGGTTGCCCGACGGGTCGCGGACCGCCTCGATCCGGTCCGGCTGCATCAGCAGCAGGCAGTACGAGCCGCGCAGGTCACGCAGCACGGCCGCCAGCGGATCGGCCTCGCGCCGGTAGCGCTCGTCGGCCAGCATGTGCAGGATCACCTCGGAGTCCGAGGTCGAGTTGAAGATGTGCCCGCGCCGTTCGTACGCGGATCGCAGGCTCGACGCGTTCACCAGGTTGCCGTTGTGACACAACGCCCGCTGCCCGTAGGCGGCCTGCACCAGCAGCGGCTGTATGTTGGTCGGACTTCCGCCGCCGGTCGTCGAGTAACGCACGTGCCCGACCGCCAGCGGATCCTGCATCCCGTCCAGGCTGCCCTCCGGAATCGCGTCGGTCACCAGGCCCAGCCCGGCCTGTCGCAGAATCCGACCGCCGTCGGCCGTGCAGATCCCGGCCGCTTCCTGCCCGCGATGCTGCTGGGCATACAGCCCCAGGTGCGTCAGGTCGGCCGCCTTGGGATGCCCCGCAATCCCGAACAGACCACAGTAATGCCGGATCTCGAACCCGGGCCCGAGGATGGGCCGGGCGGACGATGGCGTCTGCATGGGTTCTCCGCGATTCAGGTTCTCGCCGTACGGTCGCATCTTAGCAGATGCCGGCCGCTACGCCATTGACCCGCGCCGCGGGCCGGGATACCGTTTTCCCATCTGGCGCAGTCTGTCGTAACTCGGTCATCTACGGACGTTTCTCTTGATCCGGCACTCCTTCCGGTCGCTTGCGTGCACGGCACTCCGCGCCGGGCGGTTGCTGTCGATCCTCGGCCTGCTGCTGAGCCCTGTGCTGGTCACGCCGACCGCCCGGGCCCAGGCCGATCCGCCTGAACCCGCCCTGCTGCCCCAGGCCATCAGCACCGCCGACCTGACGATGCGCGGCCGCTACGCCCGGCAGTGGCGGAACGAGGCCGGCGAACTCGTCGTCGTCTTCAACGGCGCCTTCCAGCTTGACTTCGGACTGCGGCAACTCAGCGCCGACGAGGCTGTCGTCTGGCTGCGCCCCGGCGACGATGCCGGCACCCGCTACTACGAAGTCACCGTCTACCTCTCCGGCCGGGCCTACGTGCTCGAGACGGCCGGCACGATCGTCGAGGATCGCCGTCTGCTGGTCCGCAACCTGCGAACCTCGGGCCAGGTCGTCAAGCTGCACGACGTACACTCGCGCGACCCGGCCGACGGCAGTTCGCTCTACCAGGAGGCCGAACGGGCCCGGGCCGGGCTGCCGGCCGGCGAGGGATTCGGCCCGGTGGTGGTTCAGCGTCCCCCCGGGGCCGCGCGTCGCGACCGGGCGCGGCTGCTGACCTACGAGTTCGGCAACGTCGAGCCGATCACGACCGAGAACGACGAGATCGTCCAGGTCGTCACCGACGGGGTCTACTTCTCGCAGACCGGCGGGCCGGGCACGCCGGCGCTCGAAATCCGGGCCAGCAGCGCCGTGGTCTTCACCGCGCCGGATACGGGTGGTTCCCTGCTGGCCGAGTTCGGCGACGCCCCGCCGGGTGGCACGGCCCCGCAGGACGCCCCGTCCCGCGGCGGCGAGCCGCGTGCCTCGGAAGGCGCCCTCGGCGAGTTGTCCTCGGTCCAGGAAGCCGTCCGCGCGGTCTACCTCGAAGGCGATGTCGTCATCACGCTCGACACCCGCTTCGTGCGGGCCAGTCGGATGTACTACGACTTCGAGCAGGACCGGGCCCTGATCCTCGACGGCGTCGTCCGGGCCGACCTGCCCGACCGCAACGTGCCGATGTACGTTCGAGCCGCCGAGATCCGCCAGCTTTCCGCCCGCGAGTTCGCGGCCAGCAACGCCCGCATCAGCACCAGCGAGTTCTACACCCCGCACTACCACGTCGGCGTCGAGCAGGTCTATCTCGAAGACCGCTCGCAGCTTGACGCGGCCGGGCGACCGAGCGGAGCCGTGGCCGGCAGCTACGAACTGCAGAACGCCACGCTGAACGTCGGCGGTCTGCCGCTGCTGTGGTGGCCGTACAGCCAGGGCGACTACAGCACCAGCGAGACGCTGATCCGCAGCATTCGGATCGGGAACGACGACGAGTTCGGCACGCAGTTCCAGAGTCGCTGGGCGTTGTTCAACCTGCTCGGGGTCGGTCCGCCGGACGGGTACGACGCGGACCTGCGGCTGGACTACCTGTCCGAGCGCGGCCCGGCGATCGGGATCGACATGGACTACCAGCGGCCGACGCACTTCGGCTTCTGGCGCGGCTACTACGTCAACGACGACGGCGACGACCGACTCGGCCCGCTCCGGGACGACACGCCCGAGACGAACAACCGCGGGCGACTGCTGTGGCGTCACCGGCACTACCTGCCGCAAGACTGGGAAGCGACGCTGGAGCTTTCCTACGTCAGCGACCCGCACTTCCTCGAGATCTACGAAGAGTCCGAGTGGTTCGAGCAGAAGGACCAGGAGACGGTCCTGTTCCTCAAGCGGGCCCAGGAGAAGGACGCGATCACGCTGCTGGCCAACTGGCGCCTGCTGGACTTCGTGACGCAGACCGAGCACCTGCCGGACATCACCTACCGCCGCTTCGGCGACACCTTCGCCGACCCGCTGGTGATGTACCACGAGTCGCGGATCGGCTTTGTCCGCTATCGGCCGGACGATCGTCGCGCGTTCGACAGCCGGATCTTCAACAACGACGGGCGGACCGACACGACCTTCCGAGCCGACGTTCGGCAGGAGGCCGAACTTCCGCTGAAGCTGGACGGCTTCAACGTGGTGCCCTACGCCAGCTTCCGCGGAACGGGCTACAGCGACGAAACGGTCGTCGACGGCACTTCCTGGCGCGGCTTCGGCCTGTACGGCGTCCGCGGGTCCGGCACCTACGCCCGGATCTACGACGACGTGCAGAGCGACCTGTTCGACATCAACCGCCTGCGGCACATCGTGCAGCCGTACTTCAACACCTGGTGGTCGCACAGCAACGCCCGCAGCACGCAACTGACGCCCTTCGACGAAGGCGTCGAGACGATCGAGGACTTCTACGGCGGCCTGATCGGCGTCTACCAGGCCTGGCAGACCAAGCGCGGCCCCGACGGCGACCAGCGGACCGTCGACCTGATGACGCTCCGCCTGGAAGCCGGCTTCTTCGGCGACGCCCAGGACGGCGAGTACTCGAACGGATACGTCAACTTCATGCGTCCGGAGGACAGTCGCTCGCGGAACTACGTCGGCGGCGAATTCACCTATCGCCTGGGCGACACCACCACGCTGCTGTACGACTTCAACTACGACCTGAACGACAGCAAGCCGGACCGGCACAACGTCTCGATCGCGGTCGAACGCCTGCCGCGGGTGGCCTACGTCGCCGGCTGGCGCTACGCGAGCGACATCGACATGAACCTGCTTGGCGGCGGCGCCAACTACCGCCTGAACGAAAAGCACACGACCGCGATCCGGGCCTGGTACGACGTCGACCGCGGCGGCGTCGGCGAAATCACGCTCGGCTACATCCGCCGCCTGCCGCGCTGGAATGTCGGCGTCACGATGGAAGTCGACCGCATCCAGGACGACATCTCGCTGAGCCTCTCGATGTGGCCCGAGGGCATCCCCGAATGGACGATCGGCTCGCGGGCCTTCACCGGCCTGGCCGACACCGTCGGCATCCGCCCGTAACCGGCCGGCACGCGCCAGGCGCACCGCGACGCCGCGCGCCCCTGCAACGCCTCCGGCTCCCTATAATCGCGGCATGTCCGTGTTCGACCCGCAACCCGTCACGCTCACCGGCGATCACGTCGCCCTGGTCCCGCTGGCGCCCGCGCACGCCGGCGACCTGTGCCGGGCCGGCAGCGATCCGCGAATCTGGCCGTACATCTCCTGCGACCCGCTGACCACGGTCGCCCGGGCCGAGACCTACATCGCCGGCGCCCTGGACGCGGCCCGCGACGGCAGCGAGGTCCCCTTCGCGATCGTGCACCGTGCCGGCGGCGCGGCAGTCGGCAGCACCCGCTACCTCGCGATCCGCCGCCCGCACCGCAGCCTCGAAATCGGCTGGACCTGGCTCGGCCCCGACCACTGGCGAACGCCGGTCAACACCGAGTGCAAGCTGCTGCTGCTGACGCACGCCTTCGAAACGCACGGCGCCCTGCGGGTCGAGTTCAAGACCGACGCCCGCAACCAGCGCTCGCAGAACGCGCTCGCCCGGATCGGCGCGCAGCGCGAAGGCGTCCTTCGCCAGCATATCCTGATGCCCGACGGCCACCGTCGCGACTCGGTCTACTACAGCATCATCGATCGGGAATGGCCGGCCGTGCAGGCGGCCCTGCGCGCGAAGCTTCGAACACCAGGCCCGTAACGCCGACGAGGCTCGGTCAGCGCGGAGCGCCGCAGAGGCGCCGGTTCACTCGTGCGTTCCGCCGCCCAGCCCGAACTCGGCGTGCAGCACGCGGACCGCTTCGGCGGATTCGTCGCTGTGCACGACGAAGCAGATGCTCAGTTCGCTGGAACCCTGCGCGATCGCGATCACGTTGATCTCGCGGGCCGCGATGGCCGTGAACAGCCGGGCCGCGATCCCGGGAACGCCTGCCATGCCGCTGCCGACGATCGCCACCACGTGCGCATCTTCCTGCACGTCGACGTGCCGCGCGATCCCCGGCCGGACCAGTTGCCGCTCCAGCGCCGTCCGGGCCTGGTCAAGCTGCGAGGCCGGCAGCACGATCGAGATGCCGGCCTCCGACACGCTCTGGCTGATCACCTGGATGTTCGCCCCGACCTCGGCCAGGGCCGTGAAGATCCGCGCGGCCGTCCCCGGCAGACCGACCATCGCCGCCCCCGAAACGTTCAGCAGGGCCGAGCCCTTCAGCCGCAGCGCCGCACGCACGGTTCCGCCGGCCGGGGCCTGCCCGGTGATCAGCGTTCCATCGCACTCCGGGTTGAACGTGTTGCGCATCCGCACGGGAATGCCGTACTCGGCGGCCGGTTCGAGCGCCCGCGGGTGCATCGACTTGGCCCCGAACTGCCCCATCTCGATCGCCTCGTTGAATGAAATGTGGTCGAGCAGGTGCGCATCCTCGACGATCCGCGGGTCCGCGCTCATCAGTCCGTCGACATCGCTCCAGATCCAGATCTCGTCCGCCCCGATCGCCGCGCCGAGGATCGTGGCCGTGTAGTCCGACCCGCCGCGCCCGATCGTCGTCACGACGTCATGCTGCGTGGCGGCGATGAAGCCGGTCACCACGACGTGCTCGCCCGAGGCCATCCGCGGGCCGAGCCGTTCGGCCACCTGGTAGCGCGACAGTTCCATCAGCGGGTTGGCTTCGCCGAAGTGGTCGTCGGTGACGATCCCGACCTCGTGCCCGGTCAGGGCGACGCCCTCGAGCGCCGCGGCCATCAACTGGCTGCTCATCCGCTCGCCGAAACTCAGGACGGCGTCGCGGCTGCGGGCGGTCAGTTCGCCGACCGCGGAAATCCCGGCGACAAGCGCATCAAGCTGGGCCAGCAGCGGCGTGATCGCGTCCTGGGCGTTCAGATCGGCCGCGGCCTGCTCGTGCAGTTCGTGGACCTGGCCGAGCAGCGCGTGCATCCGCACGCGGTTGCCGTGATGGGCCGCGTCGGCCAGTTCCAGCAGCGCGTCGGTCATGCCGGACATCGCCGAGACCACCGCCACGACCTGGTGCCCGTCCTGAGCCCGGACGAGGGTGGCACACCGCCGAATCGTCTCGGCACTCGCCATCGAGGTGCCGCCGAATTTCATCACGATCTTCACGCCGAGTTCCCGATTCGCTGCCAGATGTTCACCAGGTCACGGATCACCGCCGTCGCCGTCTCCGGACCGCCGGCCCCGCGGCCGATCAGGGTGACTTCTCCGCCATACCGCAGCCGCAGGCTGACCGCGTTCAGGCTGCCCGATACGTTCAGCGGACTGTCGACCGCCACCTCCTGCGGCGCCACCCGCAGCGTCTCTCCGCACGAGGCGATCAGCTTGAGCCGCCGCCCGGCCGCCTCGGCCGCCCGCAGCCGGCCCGGATCGATCTCACGAATCCCCTCGCGCTCGACGTCGGCGAACGTCGCCGCCCGGCCGAGGATCAGGTTCGCGAAGATCACCAGCTTGGTCGCCGCGTCGATTCCGTCCACGTCCGCGCTCGGATCCGCCTCGGCGTAGCCCAGTCGCTGCGCTTCGGCCAGGGCATCCGCGTAGGCGCTGCCATGTTCGTGCATCTGGTGCAGGATGTAGTTCGTCGTCCCGTTCAGGATCGCCTCGACGCCGAGCACCTCGTCGCCGGCGGCCGACGCCTGGGCCAGGCTGAAGACCGGCGTGCCGGCCCCGACCGTTCCGCTGAAGCAGAACTCGACCCGGTTGTAGGCGGCCAGTTCCCGCAGGGCCGGCAATGCCGCCGCCAGCGGAGCCTTGTTGACCGAGATCACGTGCATACCGTGGCAGAACGCTGTCTGCAGGTGGCCGAGTGCTTCCTGCGGGGCGTCCATCCGGCTCGGGGTCGCTTCGATCAGCACCTCGGCCGAGCATTCGGTCAGCACCCGCTTGCCGGACAGGCCCGGCAGACCGACGCCCGGCAGCGCGCTGACGGAACCGCCCCGCTGCTTGACCGCCAGCAGTTCCGGGATCGACAGGCCGGTGTCGTGCACGGCCGCGCCGCCGGTATCGGCGACGGCGACGACGCGCGGCGCCAGGCCGAAGCGGCGGTACAGGTCCGCGTGCCGCTCCGCGAGCATCTGCAGCAGCGCCCGCGTCACGTGTCCCATGCCGAGAATCGCGAGTCTCATGCCAGTCCCAGTGCGCTGCGCAGCGACGCCAGGGACGGCGCTGCCTGTTTCATCTCCGGCGCCATCCGCAGGATCGCGTCGGGGTCCTTCAGCCCGTGCCCGGTCGCGACGCAGACGACGGTTTCGGCCTGCACGCGTTCGCGCATCAGGTACGCGATCGGCACGACCGACGCGGGTTCGACGAAGATCCCCTCGCCCGATGCCAGTTTGCGCTGGGCCGCCAGGATTTCATCGTCCGAGACGATCGCGGCGTGCCCGCCCGATTCCTCCAGCGCCCGCAAGGCCTTCAGCCAACTGACCGGCGCTCCGATCCGGATCGCGGTCGCCAGCGTTTCCGGGTCGCTGATGCGGCACTCGTGCAGGTCACCGGACAGGTAGCGGGCCAGCGGCGCCGCCCCGGCCGCCTGCACCCCGATGATCTTCGGCAGCCTGTCGATCAGCCCGAGCGCGTGGAACTCGCGAAAGCCCTTCCAGATCGCGCTGATGTTGCCCGCGTTGCCCATCGGGAGGATCAGCACGTCCGGCGCGTTGCCGAGCGCCTCGCAGACCTCGAACGCCAGCGTCTTCTGCCCTTCCAGGCGAAACGGGTTGATCGAGTTCAGCAGGTAGATCTCGCCCTCGGACAGCGACAGTTCCCGGACCGTTCGCATCGCCTCGTCGAAGTTGCCGTCAACCTGCACGATCTCGGCCCCGTGCACGATCGCCTGGGCCAGTTTGCCCATCGCGATCTTGCCGCCCGGGATCAGCACGATCGCACGCATGCCCGCCCGGGCCGCGTAGGCCGCCAGCGAGGCCGACGTGTTGCCGGTCGAGGCGCACGCCACCGCCCGGGCGCCCAGCGTCACGGCCTGCGACACGCCGACGGTCATGCCGCGATCCTTGAAGGACCCGGTCGGGTTCTCGCCTTCGTTCTTCAGGAACAGGCGCGGAATCCCGAACTCCTGCTGCAGGCGTCGCAGGGCGTGCAGGCCGGTGCCGCCCTCGCCCATCGAAACCGACTTGTCCAGCGGCACCGGCAGCAGCGGGGCATACCGCCAGACGCCCTCGCATTCGAACGTCGGCGCTTCCCGCCCGGTGACATCGATCGCGATCTCGAGAATGTCATCGCAGGCCGGACAGGTGTATAGAATCTGCGACAGCGGGTACGCCGCGCCGCACGATATGCAACGTTGCTTCATGCCTGTTCCACCACCCGGGCCGGCGGACCGACCTCCGCCGCGAAAACATCGGCCGACACGCCGGCACCCGCGAGCGCCGCCTGCATCGCCGCGCCAATCTGGAGCGGATCCGCGGAAGGCGGACAGAACGCCAGCAGCGTCGGGCCCGCACCGCTGATGCAGACCCCGCTGGCACCCGCCGACCGGCCCGCGGACACCGCCTCGTCGAAACCGCGGATGAAGCGGGCACGACACGCGTCCGCCAGGCCGCCCTCGACCGATCGGCCGAGCGCGACCGCATCGCCCGCCTGCCAGGCCGCCACCGTCGCCGCCACGCCCCGCAGGCCGCCGATGTGCGCGGCCATCTCGATCCGCCCCGGCAGCGCCGCCCGGGCCTCGGCCGTCGAGACCGAGATCGCCGGAAACACGACCGCGAACCGCGGTGGATCGGCCGAGGCCAGCACACGCGGCCCCTGCTCGGTCAGCAGCACGAAGCCACCCAGCAGCGATGCCGCGACGTTGTCCGCATGCGCCGCACCCGCCGCGGCCGTCTCCCCCTCGGCCGCGAACCGAACGAGATCCGCGGCCGCGAGGTCCAGGCCGCTCAATCGCGAAACCGCCAGCACGGCGGCGGCCGCACTGGCCGCGCTGGAGCCAAGTCCGCTGCCCGGGCGAACCCCCTTCCGAATGTGCAGTTCGAGATCCTCGCGCAAGTCGTGCGCTGCGCACAGGGCCCGGACGGCCCGCCCGGCCGTGTTGCGCTCCGGATCGGTGGGAATCGCCTCGGCCGCCACGCCGGTTGCCCGTATGGTCATGCCGGCTCCGGCGGCGGCGACCCGGGCGGTGACGTCATCGCTGGCGACGTCCAGGCACAGGCCCAGCACGTCGAGGCCGTGTCCCAGGTTGGCGGTGCTCGTAAAGGCGCGTGCGGTAACGCCTGCCATGGTTCCTCCCCGACTCAGCCGCGCGACCCGCGCGGACCCAGTATCCGATCGTCATCCCGACCCGTCCAGCCTTGCCCGACTTCAGTTTTCGGGGTTTTTCGAGGCGACCTCGCGCGTCAGCCCGGCAACGAAACGGGGCCGTACGCAGCATCCGCTCCGTACGGCCCCGAGGTTGGTGTCAGGGACTGACCGTTACGGACAACTCGATCCGAACAGTGTCAGCAGGGTCGCCAGGTCGGTCAGGTCGACGTCGTCGTCGTCGTCGGTGTCGCCCGGAATCCCGGCCCCGCTGCCGCCGAAGTTGCTCAGCAGGATCGCCAGGTCCGACAGACCGATCACGCCGTCGTCATCGAAGTCACCGGTGCAGCCCGTCGAGGTCACGCAACTGATCTCGACGATCTCGAACGCGTCGACTCCGGCCTCGACGATGCTCTGCGGATCCGCATCGTTGGCCGAGAAACGCACCCGCATGGTCGCGCCCGGCGTGACACCGGCCGAAGCCAGATCCGCGGCCGTGATCACGCTGGAACGCCAGGCGGTCCCGCCGCCGGTTCCGTGCGAGACCAGCGGCACCCAGTTGCCATCATTCGCGTCAATATCAACCTGCAGGAAGTCGGTGCCCGCCTGGTTGGTCATGTTCAGGTAGTAGTCGTAGCGGATCTCGCTGACGGCACTCATGTCCAGCACCGGCGAAATCAGCCGGACGGTTCCACCGTCCACGTCCGTGTTGCCGGCGACGTTCTGCGTCAGGTAGCACTGGCCGCTGCCGTCCGAGTCCGCGGCCGGATCATAGTCCCAGCCCGGATCGTTCACCGGAACGCCCCGCTCCCAGGCACCGCTCGTGGCCGACTCGACCGCCGTGGTCCAGCCCGTGTCGGTCTGGAAGTTGTCGCTGAAGAGCGTGCTGACGGTGCCGACCGCGGCCGAGAGGACGGTGGCCGGCGCATCGCTCGGATCGGTGACGGTCGTGCTGCCGCTGCCGGTCACGCTGATGTACCACTCGGGCGCGTCTCCACAGGCCGGGCCGGGCACGACGCCCTGCCAGTTGCCGCCGCCGAGATCGCTCAGCGGGACCGTCACGAAACCGCCGCCGTCGAAGCGGTACAGCAGGCTGGCGGTCTGCACCGTCTCGGTCCCTTCGACAATCGAGACATCCACGGTCGTCGTCGCACCGGGCGCGATCAGGGCCGGGGCCGAACTGGTGATCGCGGCCTGGATCGTCGGCTGCGTCGCCTGCAGTTGCGCAACCCAGGTCGACCAGATGTCGGTCCCCTGGACCCACTCCTGGACCGTCCAGAAGGTCAATTCATCCACCGGGTCCAGCGACGTCTGGCTGTAGTCGCCGAAACGGTTCCGCCCGAAACTGTCGATGATCTCGTGCGGCGCCTGTCCGGCCCGCAGCAGAACCGGGTCGGACATCTCACCCGGTGGATCGGTCGAGACCCGCCCCGCGTAGTACGCCGAGGCATACGTGTTCGCGTCCGCACCCGAGAAACCGAGCGCCATGTCACCGGCCGCATTGACGCAGATCGTCGGCATGACGAACCCGAGCGAGGCGTCCGAAACGTCACCGGTCTGCAGCACCGACAACCCGCCCGCGTCGATCTCATACCAGCGGACGCCGGCGCGCCCACCCATGTTGACCGCGTGCGCCGTGTAGATCCGACCGTTGCGGTAGACGGCGTTCATCAGGCGCGAACTGACCGAGTCGAGCGGCGTCGCGGCGCCCTGCACGACCACGTCCGGCGGTTCGCCGAAGCTGGCGACCGACACGCTGCCGAGATCCGTCAGCGTCGGCGCGGTCATCGGACCGGTCACCTGCCGCACGGCAAGCTGCGACGTGGTGCGGGTCGAGATGATGTACTGCCCGGCCGGCGTGCCGTAGGTGTGCACCGGCTGCAGCGCCCCCTCGAACGGGAAACCGCGGAAAGCGGTCACCGTTCCCAGGCTGGGCGAGGCCGCGATCAGCGGGGCCTTGTCGATCGCGAAGATGCTCATCCCGCAGCCGACCATGTACGAGCCGATGTAGATCCCGTCCTGGTCCACGCCAAGCGTCGGGTAGTCCGGGAAACAGCCCGTGTCCGACCCGGTCGAGAAGACGATGCTCGTCTTGAACCAGTTGCCGGTCGGATCGCTCGTCTCCGAGACGGCCAGGTAGACCGTCGTATCGAAGTCGTCGTTGATCACCACCCAGCGGTCGCTGTGCTGGTCATACAGCACCCGCGGGTCGCCGATCGAGCCCGGCAGGAACGAACTGATCGCGATGTTGCTCAGCTCCGCCCCGGTCGCCTTGTCGTAGATCGCGAAATTGAAGTTCACCGTGATCACGAAGTGGTTCGGCCCGATCGCGCCGTGCGTGTCCGGCGGAGCGCTGAACTGGCCGGCATCGCCGCGGCGGACACCCTCGAAGTTCAGCCCGAGCGTCGGTGCCGTGCCCAGCCCGCGCAGCCCGAGCCCCGGCGCGGTCTCCAGGCCGCCCTTCGCCTCCCGCAGCGTTTCCTGTCGCGGCGCCGGGATGATTCCCGTGCGACCCCGGAAGCCCGGCGACCCCAGCTCCCAGATCAGGCCGGCATAGTCGGTTCCGGTCAGCACCTGCTTGTGATTGACGTCCTCGAAGTCCAGCACGGTCGTCTCGCCGGCCTGCTCGAACATCAGGTCGTCCAGCCCGAAGAACGCCGCGCCGCCGTACATCGCCGGTGCCTCGAACACCATCCGGTCAACGGACAGCAGGCCGAAGTCAAAGAAACGCGACTCGGCGTCGAGGTACAGCCAGTCGGTCCGGTCCACCACCTGCCCGTCGCGGTAGCCCGTCACCCGCAGACACTGCGCGGCCACCGCCGCACTGCCCTGCCCCGCCAGCGCTGCGCCGACCACGTCAACCGGCTCGTGGAACGCGATCGCCATCTCGGTCGCACCATGCTTGTTGACCAGGTAACGCCGGCCGCTGTGCGCGTGCGTCGCGGCCCCGGGCGACGGAACCGCCCACCTGCCGTTCTTCGGTGCATCGGCTTCGGCCGCGCTGTCGAACTCGTCGGCCCGCGCCAGGTCACGCGCGATCGCGGCCTCCATGCTCTCGACGATCGCCGGGCCGAAGTTGGCCGGGTCGAGCTGCTCGCCGGGAATCACCTGCGGTCCCTCCGGCGCGGTGACCGCGCCCTGCCCCAGCGCCACGACCGTCCCCGCACCGGCAACCACAAAGGCCGCCAGCCCTCTGCTGAACCGTTCTCGCATTTCCAGCTCCCAATGGGTTGAGTCGAAGCGCCGAGTCGCTTCGACGGTTTCCGGCCACGGATGCGCGCGGCGAGCGCACACTCCCTCCCGTGCCCGGCTCTGCCGGCCGGAACGACCCCCGGCCCCGAGCGGGCCGCGAGCCGAACGCCGTAACTTCCAGTCTAACGAGCCCGCAACCGCGCCACACGCGAAATCTCGGCGGACCCGGGACGCCGAACGCCGGCGGCCGTTCGACGCTCCCCCGGGCCTGGCACCGAACTTACGGCGCCACACACTCACTCCGCCGGAACCAAAGGGTGCGACCGGCGGTCGCCTCGGGACCTCCGGCGTTGACGAACTCGACGCCCAGGAGCCCCGCGCCCGTCCGAACCCGCCATGGCAGGCTCGCGGGCGCAGCGTCCTCGGTCGCGGGTCCGCCCGGCCCACTGGTCTCGACCGTCTCGATCAGCAGGTCGAAGCGACCATCTCCGACGGCTTCCAGTCGTCCGCGCTGCACGACGACCCCGCTGACGACGCCGGCCAGCGAGACATCCCAGGCCAGTTCGGTGGCACCCTCCGCATCGACCATCAGGGCCAGGCTGGTCGTCACCGGTCCGTCCTGCTGCACACTGCCCCAACAGCCGACCAGTGCGGCCAGGCCGGTCGCCGGCACGCTGTCGGACGGTGGATCGGTGCGGAAGGCATCGGGGTCGGCGACGACTGCCTGCAGCAGGGCCGGGCGCTGCGGCATGCTCCACGGCAGGCATCCGGTCAGGGTCAACGCGGTGACCATCGCAAGCAGACTCAACGTGCGTTTCATCGCTACTCCTTTCGTAGACCTGAAGAACTCAATCGCGTTCGCACGACGGGCACCGCCTCGTGTGCGGAAGACGGCGTGGCGCGCGGGGGACGGGCACATCCCCGCCGGCGCGCCAGCCGCTCCTCCATCCACCCTGCCGTCAGGGCGGAAGACTCAACAGTGCGCGCCGGGAATGAACCGGCACAGGAAATCCGACAGCCCGCACGCGCCACACGAATGGCACGGATTCGAGCCGCCCATCAGGCATCGCAGCAGACACGGCGTGTAACAGTCGCTGCACGTCCCCGGACTGATCACCCGCGACAACTCGCACAGCAGCCACTGTGAACCGCAGCACACCGGCCACCAGGGACCCGCCGCCTGTTCCGCCGGCCCGCCGTCCGGCGGCACGACCTGCCCGTTACGCTGCACTTCGGCCACGGCACAGACACCGTCGCTGCTGCGCACGCGGAAGCGGACATAGACCGTCTCGCCGTTGCCACGCCGCAGCAGCACCTCGCCGACGAAGGCCGTCTCGGACAGCGGCGGCAGGTCACCGGTCTCGATCCCCAGCAGGTAACCCGGCGTAACGCCCGCCTGGGCCCAGCCCGCGATGGCGGCCGCGTCGTGCACCGTCGCCCGCACGTGCGTCAGACCTCCCGGTGGTGCCACCCAGGCCGCCTGGTTCGGATCCGGCGGACGCACCTCGAGGGTGCCGACATAGTCCGAGCGGGCCGCCAGCCGACTGGCCCGCAGAACGAAGCCCTGGGCGGTGTGTGCGACCCGCACGTGTTGGCTGGTCTGCCCCGGCAACAGTGCGCCGAACTGGTTGTGTACCAGCGCAAGCGGCGGACGGGCCGGCGTCTGGCCGCCCTCACCGGTCGACAGGTCTCCGGTCGGCGGACCGGCGAACGTGTTCGCGGCCAGCACGGCCGCCAGTGCGGCCCGCAGGACCAGTCGCCATCCCATGCTGTGATACCTTGTTTCGTACATGCTGATTCATCCCCCACAGGAAACGGTTCTCCGTCGTCGCGCGTCGGGCTGCCGCCAAGGCAACGTCGCCCGAGTGACCCTCGCCGCCCGGGCCCGGCCGGCGAAGTGCGTGCTCGAACGTGATTCGGCGGTCGCCGGTCACGCCGACCATCGCACGCCGGTGCCGCGGGCGCCGCATCGCGCTGTCGAAGCCGTGAAGAACCAAAGAACAGTCAGACCTGCGGGTCCGCCCGATGCGGCACCCGCGCAAAACAGAACCCTGATCGATCAGCCGTCCGGCCGCCGCGCCCGGGCGGGTCACGGGGTCACGACGCTGTCAGCCGCCCGGGGACCTGCGTCGGTCCGCGGGGCCGGCCTTCACCCGGAATCCGCATCGATCGGCGTGACCGCCGGCCGCGGCGGGACGGCGACCGTTGTGCGGGCGGTTCACGTTGTTTCGGTCGTGATGGCATCTCAGCCTCCCGAATGCGGGCGGTCCTCGACAGCGAGGGTTCCGCCAGGAGCGGACCGGCGGTCCCGGTCCAGCCGGGCGGCCGCGCACGGTCTGCGGCGGTCCGGCCCGTCCGGCCGATGCGTGCGGGTCCGGCCGAAGACGGTGGCCGGTTCCGCCGGTCCCGCGCGAGCGCCGCCCGTGGGCGACGGCTCGCGGTGGATGCGCCGAAGCCGGTGCGAGGCGACCCGCGACAGGTAGTCGTGTGCGGCGTCGCAGCGATCGCGACGGGCGAAGGCGCGCTGCGTTCAAAGTGGGCGCGACGGCTGAGCCGGCCGCCGCGCCACGTCCCCCCCGAAAAGCGGGCTGCCCACGAATCGCGTGGTCCGCGACAGCCCGCGCCTGGGTGCGAGGAAGGTAGTGGGGAAATCTTGAACCGCGCCCGGTATTGGTGTAGTTTCCTAGGCGCTGCAGGAATGCAGCACGCAGGCGGCCTCGCAGCCCGCCGGGCGGATTGGTTGAAAACACCATGCCGTCCGGGTTATAAGGCGAAGAGCAGGCTGTCAGCCCATCTCGGCAAGTCTCTGTTCGGGAGTTGACTTACAATGGCGAACCGCAGGGACCGCCTCCATAAGCTCTTGGACTTGGCCCGAGCGTATCGCGGCTGGTCACGCGTTCAATTGGCACGAGCGCTCGGCCGTGACACAACTAGGCTCTACACCGAAACTGATGACCCGAAGTTCGGATTTGTTGTCGCTTTGGCCGATGTGCTCGAATGGCCAATGGATGCGGTCGCTGACTTCCTTTGGACTGGTGATGAAGGTTCAGAGGCTGCGCTGGAAGTTCCTAAGGAATACGCAGACCTCTCCTTCGCGGAGTTG
Organism: Phycisphaerae bacterium; assembly: GCA_030428945.1. Taxonomy (GTDB): domain Bacteria; phylum Planctomycetota; class Phycisphaerae; order UBA1845; family Fen-1342; genus JAUIEC01. Next base: position 82,883 of record JAUIEC010000005.1, read on the forward strand.
TACCCGCAAGCTCAGCAAGCCTATAAGCAGGGCGACTACGTCGAAGCAGTCCGCATGTCGAAGTGGTTGCGCGCCCGCGCAACAAGTGCGAAGGACCGTGCTGAGGCCTTCAACATCGAGTACTTGGGCTGGGACGGACTTGGGCGTTACACCAAAGCGGCAAGTGCTATTCGGCAAGCATCGTTGCAGACGCCGATCGACACTCACCTGAGGTTTGTCCTTCAAACCAATCTCGCAAATACCCACTACACCCTTTGGGACCTGCCGGCAGCCATCGGCATTTGCGGTAGCATCATAGACTGGTACGAAGTGCATCCCCCAGAGAGCTACAAGCACAGCATTTGCTTGGCATACGCGAGATATGTGCGTGGGAATGCGCACCGGCGGTCGGTAGCGATCGAACCAGATCGAACTGCGGATCACTGCAAGATCGCCATGGAGGACCTCTCCGAGGCCAAGGAATCCCTTGATCGCCTAGCTCACGAACTTAGCCGGGAAGACCTCCGCGGCACCGCCCACACATGCGAAGGGGGCATCCTTGAGTCTGAGGTTCACTTGGGTCTTCGAAGTCCCCAAGAGGCCTTGGGGATGGTCATGGAGCGGTTGGAGGGAGCTACCAATCCGGAGGAAATCCCGCCGGGGAACTGGCTAGAAAGCTTCGGATGGTGGTGTGTGTTTGGGGGGAACATCGCTCTCAAGTATCTGAAAGGGCCGAGCCTGCAACGTCCGATGGCCGTATTCATCAATAAAGCCCTTGAGATTGGGGAGCGGAGCGGCAACTGGGCCTTCCGAGAACGAGTTCTGACGATGGAGCACCTCCTTCGCGAATCCCTCACCGACTCGACCGGATACATGCTTGAGACTATCATTGACGAAGAGGATATTCGGCTTATCACTGGAGCGATGGGCCGCTTCCCAAACTTCCAACGCCTGGGTTGGGAGATCCTCCGTTCGGCTAAGGTTGAGCACCATGGACGCCGGCAATAGCTCCAAATGGCTCCGTTGCGGAGCGACACTGTGGATGTTGGCCGCGATTTGTGTAGCCGACCCGGTGTCGAGTGACGCGCTCGTGAGCGGCCCATTGCCGCACGGCGTTGTCGACACAAGTGTTGCGTCCGCAGAGATTTCGGACGTTTCTCGAAGTAACCAACGACGCAATCCAGCACCGGTCCTTGGTGATCCCGATTGGCCGGATCGGCCGGTGGGCGGCGATGTCACCGACCTGATCGGCAACGCGGTCGATGTCCTTCCGGAAACGCCGTTCGAACCAGATGCCGCCTGGCACCAGCCGATCGGGCCATCCGCGCCGGAACCCGGTTCCCTTCTGCTTCTGGCACTGGGGGCAGGTTGCCTGCTCCGGCGCCGCTAAGCTGCATTTCCGCTAATAATCGAGGCGACTCAGACTCCCCCGCTAGACTTCCGTCGATCGGAGGGAGCAGCTATGTCTTCGGAGCAGCGACGCGATCGCCTTCAGCAACTGATCAACCTGGCATGTCTGCACAAAGACTGGACCCGGGTCCGACTTGCCAAAGAGATGAAACGAGACCGGTCCCGGCTGTTCCCGCAGAAAGGCGACCCCAAGCTCAGCTACCTGATGAAGCTGGCCGAGATCCTCGAATGGCCCCTCGAAACCGTGGTGCGATGCATCTGGACCGGTTTCGCACCACTCCCGGCAGACCTGCCCGATGCCGATGGGTCGTTCGAAGAGTACTATCGACAAGGCCAACTCGCGATTTACTCTGGCGACCGCCGGACCGCGCTTCCGCTTTCGGACCGGGCGTTCGTTTGCGCCCGCAACAGCGACGAGCGGGCCCGCGCGATCAACCTGAAGTTTGTTGCCTACGACGGTCTCGGCGAATTCATCCCCGCGCAACAAGCCATCTACGACGCACTGCGTTGTTCAATCGAATCCGTCTCCACCGAGATTGGTCTGCGGGCCAACCTCGCTCTTTCGCACATCGCAACCGGAGACCTCGTCTCCGCACAGGGGGTCGCGCACTACTGCCTGTCCTGGTTTAAGGAAAACCCGCCGCGAGACGTACGCGAGTCCGGATCCCTCGCATTCGCCCACTACGCGCATGCCAGCGTCCATCGGCGGCTGGCCGCCCGGTATCCGGAGCGGCTTCGGACGCACATGCAGGCCGCCGCCGCGGAGTTTCGGCGGGCCGAGAAACTGCTTACCCGCCTGGCCGATGAGTTCGATCGACAGCACCTCGCCGGAATCGCCAACACCTGCCGCGGCGGTCGCTACGAAGCCGAGGCCGTCCTCGGGCGGCAGCCGGCCGAGCGGATCTGTCAGACCATGCTGCGCGAGATCGACGACGCCCTCGCCCGGCCCGGGCGGCTCGGCGGCGACTGGCTCGAGAGCTACGGCTGGTGGACCGTCAGCGGCGGCAACATCGCCCTGCGACACCTCCGCGGACGCGACCTGCAACGCGCCCTGCGACACTTCACCGACCAGGCCATCGCCATCGCCCGCCAGATGGACAACTGGGCCTTCCGCGAACGGGCCCTCAGCATGGAACACGCCCTCCGCCATCGCATCTCGCGAGCCACCGGCTTCCGCCTGACCGCCTCGATCGAAGACGACGACGTCCGCTGGATCACCGGCACCATCGGCCGCTTCCCCGACTTCCAGCAGACCGGCTGGGAAATCCTCCAGGACGCCCGCCTGGTCTGCTGACGCCAGCGCCGCGCAGACCACGTGCGCGGCATCGATCCCGTAACAGCAGGTCACGTCGCACGAGAACCCGGCACCCGGACCAGGTCGTGTCTGACGGATGCAAACGAGCTGCCAAGGCCGTGAAGAAGGCGGAGATGCGAAGGGGTGAGAGAGGCGGTTTCGCGACCTTCAACCCGGACCTGACCGTGACGAAGATGATCCGCTACGAAGGCCGGGAACAGGGAACAGGGAACAGGGAACAGCGGCGCCGCCTGCTTCCCTCTATCACCCTTTCACTCTTTCACCCTTTCACTCGTTCACTTCTTCACGCAGCCGGTCGCCCGCGCCAGCCCCGCCCGTCCGCTCAGCTCTCTTCGGTCCCCTGATCCGTTTTCTCGGTTCCCTCTGCCCTGGCCACATTCCGCGCAGCGATGTCGGCATTCCTTCGCAGCATCGGACGGGACGCCCGCCGGGCGGCGGTGTCCTTGACCAGGCGACGGTACCCGCCGCTGCGCAGAGACTGCAGTTGCGGCAGCGGAATCCGGGCCGGCAGGCGGTCCTCCTGCAGGGCGGCATTCGTGCCGGGCGGGACCTTCCGGTTGAACGGGCAGACCTCCTGGCAGATGTCGCAGCCGAAGACCCAGTCGCCCATCCGGGCGGCCAGCGCGGGGTCGATCGCGTCGCGATGCTCGATCGTCAGGTACGAGATGCAGCGACTGGCATCCATCTGGTACGGCGCGGGAAAGGCCTGCGTCGGACACGCGTCCAGGCACCGCGTGCACGTCCCGCAATGATCCGTCGCCGGCGCATCCGCGGCCAGATCGAGCGTCGTCAGCAGTTCCCCCAGTACGAACGTGCTGCCCAGCCGCTCGTTGAGCACCAGCGTATTCTTGCCGATCCAGCCCAGCCCGGCCGCCATCGCCACCTCACGCTCCAGCAGCGGGGACGAGTCCACCAGCACGCGGGCCTCGAACGGTTCCGGCAGCGCCGCCGCCAAGTCGGCCCGCAGCCCCTCGAGCAGTTCGCGCAGAACGAAGTGGTAGTCGCGGCCGCGCGCGTATTGCGCGACGCGTCCGGCGGGCGCGTTTTCGGACGCCGAGGGCACCGGCGTTCGCTGGTAACTGACGGCGACGCTGATCAGCGAGCGGGCCCCGGGCAGCAGCCCGGCCGAATCAAGCCGCAACTCGACGTTGCGAGCCAGGTAGCCCATCGTTCCGGCGTGTCCCGCCGCCAGCCAGGCCCTATAATACGCCGCTCGGGTCGAGGCGGCGGCCGGCGCCACCCCGACCAGATCACCGCCCCGGGCCAGGGCGAGCTGCTTGACCAGCTTGCTTCTCTCGGCCGGTGTCATTCCGGTCGATGATAGACAGGTCCCGCTGCCGCTCGCAATGGCGGGTGCCAGGGGCAGGAGAAAGCGATGTTCACGTACGACTGGTTCCACCGGGGTGGTCTCGAGCGTCTGCAGAAGGCGGCCCGGGAACGCTGCCTGGCCCGTTTCGACGAGCACGAGCGGGTCGGCTTCAACGGGTCGGCCAAGAGCGAACCGAAGGTCGAGGACCTCGAATCGCGGACGATCATCTACATGAAGGACGGCCTGACGTACGAGATTCGCGAGATCCTGGAACTGGATACGACGGCCGGGCTGACGTTCGAATGCCTGCCGGTCGACGAGACCTACCGGGTCGGTGCGATCGTGATCGTCGCGCCGTACGAGGACATCGCCCGGGTCGAGGTCTTTGCCGTGCATCCGGATGACAAGCCGCAGGAGAACTTCCGGATCCCGGGCTTCCGGGCCGGCGTGCAGGCCGGACACGAGGAAGACTCGTAGCGGCGGACGGATTGCCGTATACTGCGGCCCGCATCGGCGAGAGAGATTCCCAGGAAACGGTCTGACGGGCAGGAGCGGACACGTGCAATTCCGGGCAATTGCGGCGATTCTGTCGCTGCTGGTACTGGTCGGCTGCGGCCCCTCCTACGGGCCGAAGGCCAGGTACGGGATCACCTTCTACAGTCCCGGCGCCGGCAACGTCGACTTCGGCGACAACGGCCTGCGGACCGGGCTGGAACAGGCCGGCTACCAGGGACAGGTCGCCACGAACATGTGGACCGTCTCGTTCAACCCCGCGATCGATCAGGCCCTGCGCATCAACGCCCTGGCCGGGGCCCGCAAGCTGGCCGGCTGGATCGAGGACTACGCCGACAAGTACCCGGGCAAGCCGATCAACCTGGTCGGGCTGTCAGCCGGGACGGGCGTGACGATCTGGGCGCTGGAGCGGCTCAAGCCGGGCTACCAGGTCGACAACGTGATCCTGCTGGCCTCGAGCCTGTCGAACAACTACGACACGACCAAGGCGCTCGGGCACGTCCGCGGCAAGGTCTACAACTACTACTCGTCCAACGACGCGGTCCTGCAGATTCCGATGAAGCTGTTCGGCACGATCGACGGCAAGTTCGGCGTCGACGGGGCCGGCGCGGTCGGCCTGAAGGGCAACCGCACCAGCCAGGTCGTCAACATCCGCTGGAAGCCCGACTTCCGCCGCTACGGCTACCACGGCGGACACACCGACGGCACCAGCCCCGGCTTCGTCAAGGCCGTCCTGTCCCAGCACTTCACCTCCGAGCGGCCGCGAACAACGCGTGCCACGCGGACGGCGGGAGCGACTCGGGTCGCAACGTCGGATCCAGCCCGGTCGAACTGAGCAGTTCGGCCGCCCTCTCCCCCAGCACCGGACGCAGCGCCACCCGCAGCATCTTCCTGCGCTGCGTGAAGGCCTGCTGCAGCAGCGCGGCGAAATCGGCCGACTGTTCCGCCGCGAACGGCAGCGACGCCTTGCGCTCGATGTGAATCGCGACCGAGTCGACCTTCGGCCGCGGCCAGAACGCCTGCGGCGGCAGCAGCGCGACGCGGGTGACGGTCGCCAGCGTCCGGGCGACGACCGAGACGGGCCCGTAGTCGCGCGAGCCGTGCTCGGCCAGCAGGCGATCACCGACCTCCTTCTGAATCGTGCACGTCAGCGTGGCGATGTCGGGGCGCTGAATCAGCAGTTCCATCAGCAGCGGCGTGGCGACCTGGTACGGCAGGTTCGCCACCAGGCGGCCGTGGCCCCGGCAGTCAGCCCGCTGCGCCTGCCAGGTTTCGATCAGTTCCGGGTTGAGGGTGTGCTTGCCGGCCAGGACATCGCCCTCGACAAGCGTGAAGCGCGGCTGATCGGCGAAGCGCTGGCGGAGCAGTTCGGCCAGTCCGCGATCCAGTTCGCAGGCGATCACGCGGGCGCCGCGCTCGAGCAGCAGTTCGGTCAGCGACCCGGTCCCGGGTCCGACTTCGAGCAGCAGGTCGTCGGCCCGCGGCGCTGCCGCCTGCACGACTTTTCGCATAAGATTCAGATCGATCAGGAAGTTCTGCCCAAGCCGGTGCCGCGGCGAAAGCCCCGCGGCGGCGAGGAGACTGCGAACTTCTGCGATCGACTGCCCGGCCATGCCCGCAAGTGTACGGAGCAGGTCCGGGGGGAGCCAGTTTGAGGAAGCGCGGGAGCCAGAAGACAACGGTTGATCGGCTCGCTTGCTGACGGGATCACGCGCTCACTGCCTGCTTCGTTGAAAGGAGTCCTGGATGTCGGGTCGTCAGAAGCGTCTGACGGACTACGCCTCCTGCGCCGGGTGAGCCGGCAAACTGCCGCAGGATGGCGTGGCGCAGGTTCTGCGTCAGATGCAACCGGTACAGCACCCTGACCTGATCGTCGGTACGAGCACGTTCGACGATGCGGGGGTCTTTCGTCTCGACGACGAGACCGCCCTGGTGCAGACGACCGACTTCTTCCCGCCCCTGGTCGATGACCCGTACGAATTCGGACGCATCGCCGCCGCCAATGCCCTCAGCGATGTCTACGCCATGGGCGGCACACCGCTGACCTGCCTGAACCTGGTGGGCTTCCCCGACCAGGAACTGCCGGCCGAAGTGCTCGGCGAGATCCTCCGCGGCGGGGCCGAACGGGCCGCGGCGGCCGGAGCGGTGATCGTCGGCGGACACAGCGTTCGCGATGCCGAAGTCAAGTACGGCATGGCGGTCACCGGCACGGTGCATCCCCGCCGCGTCTGGACCAACGCCGGGGCCGTCGCCGGCGACGTGCTGATCCTGACCAAGCCGATCGGCAGCGGCATCCTGACCAGCGCCGCCAAGAGCGGCCGACTGCCGGTCGAGGAACTGGCCGAGACGATCGAGACGATGACCGGCCTGAACAAGCCCGGGCGTGACGCGGGCGTGGCCCTCTGCCGGGCGACCGGCGAACCGGGCCCGATCCACGCCTGCACGGACATCACCGGCTTCGGACTGCTGGGGCACGCGTTCGAACTGGCCGAGGGCGCGGGCCTGACGCTCGAGATCGAAGCCGAGGGTGTGCCGCTGCTGGTGCGGGCCCGCGAGATGGCGGAGGCGGGCGTCCTGACGCGGGCGCACAAGTCGACACTGGCCTACCTGGGAGACGCCCTGCTGGTCGGCGACGGCGTCGATCCGACGCTGGTCCGCATCCTGGCCGACGCCCAGACCTCGGGCGGACTGCTGTTCGCGGTGGCGGGTGATCAGGCGGACGCGCTGCTGGCGCTGCTGGGAGAGCACCGGGCGCAATGCGCGGTCCGCATCGGCCGGGTCCGGCCCCGCGAAGCGGCCGCGATTCGACTGGTCTGATCCCGCCCGGCGGCCCGGCATCGGCGCCCGACGGTTTCCCATCCCGGCAAACGCAAGCGTCCGCGGCGGTGATGAACCCTGCGGGTTCAGCGCGGTTCTTCGCCGAGTTCGATCGTCTCACCGGTGTGCTGCAGGGCTTCTTCGGCCCGGGCGAGCAGGCCGAGGAACTCGCCGCCGGTCAGCGGTCCGTAGTCGCGCGGCGTGCGGACGATGCGGGCGTACTGCAGGTCGCGAAGGGCGTAGCGTCCCAGCCCGGTCAGCGTGTAATTCAGCCCGGCCGGCACGTCGCAGATCCGATGGAAGACGGCGGCCACCTCGGTCCGGTCGGGGCATTCGCCGGCGGCCAGGTCGGGCAGGTCGAAGCCGGCCGCGGCCAGTTCGGTGGCGACCTCTTCGAAGCTTCCCTGGTGGACCTGCTTGAACTTGAGGATGTAGAGCGATCGCCAGGCGGCATCGGCCGTCACGTACGGCATGTAGGCGATGTGTTCGATCAGTTCGGCGTTGGAATCGAGCGGCAGGTCGTTGTTCGGCAGGCTCACGCGGCACCCGCTCGCGGCGAGCAGGGTGACGGCGACCAGCCAGCAGCCGACGGTGCGGTTGCAGCGCATCAGAAGCTCCAGGTCAGCCCGGTGAACAGGAAGTGCCGCGTCCCGCGGTCGCTGTAGGCATCCCCCGGGAAGAACGCGCCCCAGCGGAGCGTCCACGACACGTCGCTGGCCAGGCGCCAGTTGACGAAGTAGTCCATCTCCCAGCCGGCGTACCCGCTGTACATGTCCGCCGAGGGATCGCTGAGCGCCCCGCTGCTCTGGTGCTTGTGGTACAGGAACCAGTTGGTGCCCAGTTCCAGGTCGCGGAAGCGCGGCGCATCCGGCAGCGGCGCGAACGAGGCGCCCGCCTTCCAGATGTGCAGGTTGCTGTTCAGGAAGTTCGACGCGATGCCCGTGTCGCGGAAACCGAACGCGACGAAACTGCTGTCGTCGCGGTCGCCGACGTTGCCGCCGGCCGCGTTGGTCGGGCTCAGGCGACGATCGCCGTCGCCACTGCCGAACATGTACTCGACCAGCACCCGCGGCCGGGTCGGGTGGTCGTAGAGTTTCTCGAGTCCGACGTCGAGGCCCCAGGCCGAGATGCCGTCGCGGCGGAAGAAGTCGCCGTCGCCGTAGCTCTCGCCGTTCTCGTAGGTCGCCTCGAACCAGTAGTTCAGGTTGTGGGCCAGGTCGCCGCGGGCGCCGATGCCGAAGTAGCGCGAGTCGTAGGCGTAGTTCTGCAGCGGATCCCTGGGACGCTCGTCGGTGCGGTCGTTGTTCCACAGGGCGTAGGCGAACGGCCGGTGCCGGTCGAAGCCGGCGTAGGCGACCTGCACGCCGAACATGTGGCGGTTGGAATGTCCGTCGACCGACTCGCTGCGGTCGATGTTCGGAAAGCTGCCGATCGTCTTGCCGACCAGGCCGGTGATCTCGAAGTCCCAGGCCCGGCCCTCGATCGTGACCGCGTCGAGCGGCAGGTCGAGCGTGTAGCCGGTCCCGAAGACCACGTTCTGCCGCCCGATCCGGAAGGCGAGTTGCAGCGGGTCGCTGGGTTCGTTCAGGCGGAAGGCCCGCCCGACGTCGATCCGGTACCAGCCGCGGTCGAGGTTCGGTCCGATCCAGTCGGTCCGCCGGTCGAACTCGTCGCCGATGCCGAAGCGCTCGTAGGTCAGGCGCATGCGGGCGAAGATTTCGTGGGCCCCGTCATCGGCCCGCAGGCGGGTCCAGAGGGCCATCGACGGGCGTTGCAGCAGTCGCTGGTTCTGCTGGCCGTCCTGGAAGGTGAAGACGTAATACTCGAGCCACCCGCCCCACTGCCAGTCGAACATCGTGTCGAGCGGGGCGATCTCGGACCGCTCGGTCGCCAACTGGCTGTCCTGGGTGTTCTGCGTGTCAATCCAGCGGTCGATGTCCCGCTGGTTGAAGCGCTCCTGCTGCGCGAGCACGGACGCGGTCAGCAGGCTGACCGTGCCGGATACGATAAGGCATCGGGAAAGTTGCGACATATAGATGCCACGCTCCTCGCCAGCGAAACCCGACCACACCACGAGGCGTCGCTGTCGAAACGTGCGCTGAGACTTATTCACCGCAGCCAGACGGTTGCGGTACGATGCCGGTAGCATGCGGCGCGCAACTTGCCCTGTCAAATGGATCCAGCCATGCCCGTTGAAATCGAAGTGAAGTTCCGACTCGCCGATCCGGCCGGGCTGCGGGCCCGCCTGGAGCGGATCGCAACCCCCGAGGGCCCCGTCGTCTTCGAGGTCAACCGCCTGTTCGACGACGCCGCGCGAACCCTTCGCGACACGGGCTGCGGACTGCGCATCCGCGAGGCGCACGTCGGCGCGCTCGTGACCGGCATCCTGACCTACAAGGGCCCCCGACAGCCCGGCCCGCTGAAAGTCCGCGAGGAACTCGAGACCACGGTCGGCGATCCGGACACCGTCGCCCGGATCCTCGGCCGGCTCGGCTACACGCAGCGGATCGTCTACGAAAAGCGCCGCGAAACCTGGCAGGTGCGGGACTGCGAGGTGGTCCTCGACGAAGTCCCCCAGCTTGGCTGGTTCGCGGAAATCGAGGGCCCGACCGCGGCCGCGGTCGAAGGCCTCGCCCAGGAACTGGGCCTGACCGACGCGGACAGCATTCCCGAAAGCTACGTCGAACTGACCGACCGCAACGGAAACGAGACAACCGACGGCGGCCGGGAACTGAGGTTCTGACAGGGAACAGGGAACAGGGAACAGGGAACAGGCGGATACGCACCGCACGTGCGGACCTGCTTACTTGCTTACTTGCTTACCTGCTTACCTGCTTACCTGCTTACCCGCTTACTTGCTGACTTGCTCACCGTGCTCAGGCGGGTTCGGGCTGTCGTTCGCGGATCAGGGAGTTGAGCCAGCGCGAGGGAGCGAGGGAGCCAGGGAGCCAGGGAGCGAGGGAGCGAGAGGCGGCGTAGGGTGCGTCATCGACGCGGCCGTCCGCGAGCGATGCGACCCGGGCATCTCAGGCGTCGATGCCGCACCGCTTGGCGATTCCATCAACCGCGGCGGCCGAAACCCCATGCAGTCCCCCACCCGTGGTAAGGGAACAGGGAACAGGGAACAGGGAACAGGCGGGTACGCACCGCACGTGCGGACCTGCTTACCTGCTTACTTGCTTACTTGCTCACCGTGCTCAGGCGTCGATGCCGCACCGCTTGGCGATTCCATTAACCGCGGCGGCCGAAACCCCATGCAGTCCCCCACCCTTCCGCTCGCTGCGCTCGCTCAAGGACGGGGCACCCGGGACGAAAGGGAACAGGGAACACGCGGATACGCACCGCACGTGCGGACCTGCTTACTTGCTTACTTGCTGACTTGGTGACTTGCTGACTTGCTCACCGTGCTCAGGCGGGTTCGGGCTGTCGTTCGCGGATCAGGGAGTTGAGCCAGCGTGGCAGGGCCCGGTCGTCGCGGACCAGGTCGCTGAACTTTTCGATCGTCCACTGCAGCAGCTTGCGGTCGATCTTGGCCTTCGAGCCGTCCGTCTCGGCCTTCTGCAGGGTCAGGGCGCCCCACGCGATCGGCAGGCCGCAGAACGAGCGCAGTTCGCTGGCGGCCGCCGGGATGGCGAGCACGAAGCGCACGCCCTTCTCGAGGCTGTCGCGGGCCTGGGCGAGCGTCGCCCGGTAGACCGCGCCGCTGGCGACCTGCCCGTCCGCGTCGACCGGCAGGTACCGGCGGCCCTGCTTCGAGTCCTTCGCGCAGTCCTTCAGGATGTTGACCATCTGCAGCCCGAGACCAAGCTCGACCGCCAGCGGGCGCAGGCGCCGCAGACCAGGCTGGTTCAGGTGCCCGGCCATCATCTCGCAGAGCATCTCGCCGACGACACCAGCCACGTAGTAGCAGTAATTCCGCAGTTCCTGGGCATCGCCGACGGCCGGGTAGGCCCGCCGGCGGGCGGCGCTGCGGGCCTGCATCAGCAGGACCCCGCCGATCATCTTGCGGGCGCAGGTGAGGGTCGCCTCGCGATCGTTGGGCGACAGGTCGGCCACGCGGCGGAGCACCTCGTCGGTCTGCTCCATCAGATCCTGCTCGGCCGGCAGGTCGCCGAGTCGGGCGGTGACGCCGTCCGGGGCGGAGGTTCCCCCGCGTGCGAGAACGGCGTCGAAGTCGCGCAGCAGTCGGGCCCGCTCGGCCTCGGGCAGGGAGACATCGTCTTCGAGGGTGTCGACGATCCGCATCAGCAGGTAGGCGACGCCGACGGCGTGATCGAGTCCGCGCGGCAGCATCGGGATCAGCAGCGCGTAGGTGCGTGAGACGCCCTGCAGGTGTTTCGAGACAAACGGTTCCATGGTGTGTACGGATTTACCGTTGCGCCGCCCGTTCGTCCAGTCGTGCGGGCCTGGCAATGCCGGGGTTCGGGCGGTCGGCGGAACCGCCGCGCCCGGCGGTGCCTTCGACACGGTCTGTCCCGCCGGGATCCCGGCCGAAGCCTCGGAAGAAAAAGTTGGCCGGGCAGGCCGCGAGGATGGCCGCCCGGCCAGATGCGGCAGTGGGAGGGTGCACTGCCGCCGCGCCGCCGGCATGTCGCCGCATCCGCATTGCGCGGAACGGAGACAGACCCGAAGGTCGTGCCCAGCCTGGCGCGAAGTCTGTCGCGAGTTCGAGCAGAGTCATATCGGACCTGAGACTATCGGACGAAGTCTAACGGGGATGGGGATTTGAGCAAAATCGGGTTTTGTCCGGTTTTCTGGCGCGGGCCGGAAAAATGACAATCTCCGGGATTCCCCACCCGGATTCGGTTAGTCTTTGTCATGCGGTTACCTTCACTTACGTAGGGACCGGGAGTTCGAATTCCTACCCCGCAGTCGAACGACCCGGCTTCCTGGCAGGTGCAGACATGCAACGCAGGGACATGCAACGGGAGCGTGTGAGGGAGTTCATCGACCTCGCACATGCCTACACCGGCGCCAACTGGACCGAACTGGCCAAACGGCTGGATCGAACTCGGGGCCAGTTGCGCGAGATTGGCGGAAACCCCAAGCTCGACTTCGTCGGGGGGCTCGCACGGGCCCTGGACTGGTCGGTCGGGGATGTCGCCGAGGACATCTGGGACCTCGGAAACGGCAGTGAGACCGCGACCGAGCTTTCCTTCGCGGAGGTCGACGAGCAGGTGATGGCCGCCCACGCCGCCGGCGATTACAACGAGATGGTCCGTCGCGGGCAGACGCTGCTCCGCATCGCCACCAGCCCCGCACAGCAGGCCCTGGCCTGCAACCGCGTCGCGGGGGCCTGGGACGGGCTGGGACGCTACGCCAAGGCCCTCGACGTGCTGCGGCAGGGTCTCCAGGCCGGCGAGATCAGCAGCGACATGCGGCTGATGCTGCAGTCGAACCTGGCGAACGCCTACTACAGCCTGTGGATGCTGCTCGAGGCCCGCGGAATCGCCCGCGACCTCGTCGAGTGGTTCGAGGAGAACCCCCCGACCGAGAAGCGGGACCGCGTGACCGAGGCCTTCGCCTACTACGTCCGGGGGAACACGCACCGCCGCCTGATCGAGCAGGAGCCGGACAAGACCAAGTTCCACGCCAAGCGGGCCCATCGCGACCTGAGCGAGGCCACGCGGCTCTATACCAGGCTGGCCGAGGAATTCGGGATCGAGAGCTACGCCGGGGTGGCCAACACCTGCCTGGGCGGGCTGATCGAGGTCGAGGTCGAACTCGGCGAGCGGACGGCGGCGGCCGCGATCCAGACCTACCTGGACGGGCTGGATGCGGTCCTGGACATCGATGCGGTCGAGAACGGCGACTGGATCGAAAGCTATGGCTGGTGGTGTGTCTTCGGCTGCAATGTCGCGCTGCGGCACCTGTCCGAGAGCGAGCAGCAGCAGCCGATGGCGGTCTTCACGAACAAGGCCTACAACATCGGCAATCGCCTGGAAAACTGGGCGATGCGTGAGCGGGCCTTCACGATGGAGCATGCTCGGCGGCAACGCTTTGTCGAATGGACCAAGGTCGAAAGCGACTGGGCCCTCGACAAGGAAGACGTCCGCGTCCTGGCCGGAACCATGGGCAGGTTCCCCGGCTTCCGCGACGTCGGTTGGGAAATCCTCCGCAAGGCAAAGGTTGTGGCCAGCAACTGAAGGGTAGGAAGGCTATGCGAATGAAACTGATGACCATCACGTGTGTCGTCACCGGCATGACCCTGGTGGGCAGCGCACAGGCCGAACGGCATGTGTACGGCCAGGGCGGGCTGGTAGACAGTACGATGGACTTTCTGCTGGGCGGCATCGGCCACTCGAATCAGGGCTACCTGAGCGGCCCCGAGCACAGCAACCAGGGCGGTTCAGGCGGCGAAGACGACGGCGGCGACGATGAGAGTCCCGGGCCGCGTCCGCTGCAGGACGGCGGAACCGGCTTCGGTCCGGGCCTGAACGCCGGCATGGACCAGGTCCTGGGCGATGTCTACGCCAGCACGAACGGCAACTACGAAGGGCTGACCCCGCTCAGCCCGCTGGACGACGGCATCGAAAGCGGATTCGGGGGCGACATCCCGGCCCCGATCCCCGAGCCGACCACGCTGCTGCTGGTCAGCTTTGCGGGCCTGACGCTGCTGCGCCGCCGCTGACGACCGGCCGAACGTCGCGTCTGTAACCAAACGTGCCACCCGGGGAGATTCCCTGGGTGGTACTTTTTTTTTTGCAGGGAGCAAGGGAGCGAGGGAGCGAGGGAGCGAGGAAGACACCGGCCGCCAGCCCTCCGGCGTGGGCCGACGATCTGGTCCGGATGGCCGCGTGTGTGCGTGTGCGCGTTGTGAGCGTGTGCCGTGCGTGCCACGGCCATTCTGGCGTGTCTTCAGGTGGCGGGTTGCCAGCGGCACCCGAAGGGTCGTTGACGCCGTACGCCTCGCCTCGGCGCCCCGGTCACCAGGGAATTCCTCGCGAAGAGAAGACACTGCTCAAGAGCTCAGAGCTCAGAGCTCAAGAGCCGTGGCACAGCGCCCCGCCGCAGCAGGTGGATGCCGCAACAGAACAGCACACCTGTTCCCTGTTCCCTGTTCCCTTCCTAGTTGACCTTTTCCTTCGCCAGCCAGAAGAAGACGAAGACGCTCATGGCGATGGTGAGGACGCCGGCGTTGCTGAAGAACCCGGTCCAGGACAGGTGCGAGAGCTTGTTGCGCTTGTGGCCGGCGCTGCTCAGGCCGGTGAAGAAGCCGATCGTGCCGGCCAGGAGGGCGACGGCGGTTGCGCCGAGGATCGCCATGAAGCGTTTGCTGCCGGCTGCGTAGCGGACTTCGAACGATGGTTCGGTGTGCAGGTTCTGCAGGACCATCGCCATCGCCGCGAGGGCCGCGAGGCCGCCGAGGGCGGCCAGGCCGACGCTGAGTTTGGCGTTGCGCTCGTAGGGGTTTGCCTTGGCCTTGGACAACGCGGATCTCCTTACTGCTTCCGACGGCACGGGTTGCGGGCGGCGGCCTGACTGTCGCGGCCGATCCGCTTAGCATAACGGCCATGTCGGCAAACCCCAACAAGGACGCCTCTTTGCGGATCGCGGTGCTGCTGTCGGGCGGCGGATCGACGCTGGCGAACCTGGTCGCGCGGATCGCCGACGGCCGTCTGCGGCGCGTCGAAATCGCCCGCGTGATCAGTTCGCGGGCGAACGTCGGCGGACTGCGGATCGCCGGCGACGCGGGCCTGCCCGCCGTGGTGGTCGCCCGGCGCGATTTCTCGGACCTCGGGACGTACTCGGACGCCCTGACGGAGGCGATCGGGAGTCCGGACCTGGTGGTGATGGGCGGATTCCTGACGCTCTGGCGGATTCCCGGGCGCTGGCACGGACGCGTGCTGAACATCCACCCCGCCCTGCTGCCGGCCTTCGGCGGGCGTGGGATGTACGGGCGGCACGTGCACGAGGCGGTCCTGGCGGCCGGGGTGTCCGAGTCGGGCTGCACGGTGCACCTGGCGGATGATCAGTACGATCACGGTCCGAACGTCGCGTTCAGCCGCGTTCCGGTTCGGGCGGACGACACGCCCGAGACGCTGGCCGGGCGGGTCGTGGCGGCCGAGCGGGAACTGTATCCGTGGGTGCTGCAGCAGGTGGCGAACGAGGGTCCGGCGTGGCTGCGGCGGACGGCGGAGGCGGGCGGAGTGCCCTACCCTGCGGTCTGATTGCCGGCCAGGCGGATGGCGTGGCAGGTGGCGATCAGTTCGGCGACGGAGTTGTGCAGCGTGGCGGCGTCGGCCCGTGCCAGCAGGTTTTCGAGCACGCAGGCGGCGGCGTGGGCCAGCGGCGGGAAGCCGTACATGCCGGCGTCGGAGCGCAGCTTGCGGACCAGCTTGCAACTGTCTTCCACTTCTTCCATCGCGCGCAGGTAGCGAAGCTGCGACATCCGTTCGGGCAGGCCCAGCACGAACTCGTTGACCGGTTCGTGCAGTTCGGGGTCGTCGGCCAGCGTGCTGATCAACTGCTCGCGCAGGTGCGCGTCGATCAGGCTGGTCAACTGGTCGGCGTTGAACGGCTTGTTGAGCGTCGCGGCGCAACCGGACGCCCGGAGCGGGGCGACGGCGTCGGCGTGCCCGGCCGAGACGAGTCCGAGCATCGGGATCGCCCCGCCGGTGGCGGTCCGGAAAGACGCGGCGCCCTCCGGTTCGCAGACATCGCCGTCGAACAGCGCCATGTCGAACTGCTCGTCTTCCGTGGCGGCGATCATGTCCTCGACGGTTTCCGCCCGGTGCAGGCTGGTGTGATGGTGCCGGAGCAGCCTGGTGACGAAGGCGGTCGTGCCGCCGTTCGGGTCGAGGATCACGACCCGCTTGGAGCGGGCGGCATGGTGGAACAGGTCGACCTGGATGGGCGTGTTGAACAGCACGCCGACCTCGTGCAGCATCGGCGTCCCGGGCAGGTAGCGGCAGCGGACGACCTCGGCCGGGATGGTCCGCCACCCGCCGTCGATGGTCCGCAGGTTCAGGCTGATCGTGGCGCCCGGATAGAAGAACTTGATGACGATGAAGCAGGACCCCTCGCGGGACAGATCGCGGGTGACGACCGGGTGCTGTTCGGGGACCTGTCCGCGGGTCGGCACTTCGATCAACGCCTGGGCCCCGGAATAGGGGTAGCGCGGGCTGCGGCGTTCGCGCTTCTGGCGGGTCGCGGGCCGCTCGGGCGGGACCGTGACCAGCGAGTTGATCCAGGCGGCCGAGAAGCGGGTCGGGGCGGCGGTCGTGTCAGTCGGCGGCATCGCGTCCATCCAGTCACGGGAAGCGGTATCTTCAGTTTCGGATTGCGCGGCGGCCGGGGCCAGTCGGAGTCCGCGGGAGCGAGTCGCGGGATCGCAGGCGGTCAGGGGCCGGCATCCGGCGACTGATAATGGCTGAGCAGCAGCCGCGAGACGGGTTCGAAGTCGTACTCGATCCAGTGGGGCCGGAGGATCCAGCGGGCCTCGCAGGCGGCGGGGAATTCGGACTGCCGCTCGATCAGGCGGGCCAGCACCAGGTGGCAGTCGATCGCCCGACCGGCGTGATGCAGCCGGACCGGGGGAAGCGCGGCCCGGACGAGCAGCAGCAGGCCGCCGCACTCCTGCCCGCAGCGTCCGGCGGCCGCGTCGAGCGGTTCGCGCGGGTGCCGCGGTCCGCCCGGCAGTTGCCAGGGCTGTGGCTGGTCACCGCGCTGGCGAAGGATCAGGACCTGGCGGGCGCGTTCGAGCAGGATGCGGATCTCGGGCGGCGCGGTCTGCATGGCGGTCAGGGTAGGTCGGCCGGCGCCGGCGGTCGAGAGCGGTGGCATGGCGGCGGAGCGCGGGCTACCATGCCGGGCTGACCGCGACGTCGCGGGCGGACTTCGGCCTGCGGGCGTCGACGGACTGCGGAGACCCTTTTGATGCGTGTCCTGATCACCGGTTCGAGTGGCCAGATTGGTACCAACGTCGGCCTGGCGCTGCAGGACCGCGGAGACGAGGTGTTCGGGATCGACTGGCGCGAGAACACCTGGACGGACCGGATTCCGACGCGGATCCAGGACCTGTCGAAGGTCACCGCCGGCGAACTGGAGGTGCCGGGCGACTTCGACGTCGTGCTGCACCTGGCGGCCTACGCGAAGGTCTTCGAGCTGGTCGAGCACCCGACGCGCGCGCTGGACAACCTGACGATGTGCTTCAACGTGCTGGAGTACTGCCGGCAGACGAAGACTCCGATCGTGTTCGGCAGTTCGCGCGAGGTCTACGGCGACATTCACCGGCACATCACCGAGGAGTCGGAGGCCGACTTCGTCGTAGCCGAGAGCCCCTACAGCGCATCGAAGATCGCGGGCGAGGCGTACATCTACTCGTACGCCGAGTGCTACGGCCTGCCCTGCCTGGTGTTCCGCTTCAGCAACGTCTACGGGCGCTACGACACCGATGCCGAGCGGATGGAGCGCGTGATTCCGCTGTTCGTGCAGCGGATCGCGCGGAGCGAACCGATCACGGTCTACGGGCCGGAGAAGGTGCTCGACTTCACCTACGTCGACGACTGCGTGGCCGGGGTCGTGGCCGGTCTCGACGCGGTCCGGCAGGGTCGCGTGCAGCGTGAGACGATCAACCTCGCGTTCGGCCAGGGTTCGACGCTGGTGGACCTGGTGAACCTGATCGCCCTGGCACTGCGGAAGACGCCGGAAGTGACCTACGAGCCCGCCCGGGCGGGCGAGGTGACGCGCTACGTGGCCGACCTGGGCAAGGCCCGGCGTCTGCTGGACTACCAGCCCAGGACCCCGCTCACGGCCGGCGTGCCGCAGGCCGTCGCGTGGCAGCGCGAAATCGGCCTGTTGAAGGATGTTTGATCCGGGACCCTTCCGAACCCTGCTGCTGCCGCTGAGCTGGCCGTACCAACTCGCGGTCGTGCTGCGCAACCGGCACTACGACCGCAATCCGGCGATCAGCCGACGCGCCGGCGTTCCCGTCATCAGCATCGGCAACATCACCGTCGGCGGAACCGGCAAGACCCCGCTGGTCGTGCAGGTCGTCCGCGGACTGCGCGAACTCGGCCGGCGCCCGGCGATCCTGACCCGCGGCTACGGTCGGCGGGCGGGCGGACAGGCCGACGAGGTGCTCGTGTTCCGGGATGAGCTGGGCCCGGAGCAGGCGGTGGTGGTCAACCCGGATCGGCACGCGGGGGCGCTCGAAGCGGTGTCCGCGCACGGGGCCGACTGCCTGGTGCTCGATGACGGCATGCAGCACCGGCGACTGCATCGCGACCTCGAACTGGTGCTGGTCGATGCGCTCGATCCGTGGGGCGGCGGGCACCTGCTGCCGGCCGGCCGGCTGCGGGAACCGCTCGCGGAGTTGAAGCGGGCGGACGTGTTCATCATCACCCGGGCGAACCAGGTCCCGCCCGAGGCGCTGCACGGACTGATCGAACAGTTGAAACAGCATGCGGATCGCGAGGTCTGGTGCGCCGACATCGAGGCCCGCGGACTGCGCCAGGTGGCCGGGGGAACCCTGGCGCTCGAGGACCTGGCGTACCGCGCGATTCAGCCGGTCAGCGGGCTGGGCAACCCGGTCACGTTCGAGCGTCTGGCCGGGCAGGTGGCGGGGCACACGCTGAAGCCGCTGCGATACCCGGATCATCATCCCTACGGCAGCAGCGACGCGGACGACATCGTTTCGCGGGCCGGGGACGCGGGGGCGGACCTGGTGCTGACCACGCTGAAGGACTGGGTCAAGCTGGCCCCGCTGTGGCCGGCCGAGGGGCTGCCGCTGGCGGCGCTGGAAGTGGAACTGGCGATCCGGCGGCGGGACGAGACGCTGGTGCGACGGCTCGTAGACCTGCTGGCGGGCGGATAGACTCACCCGGCATGGTGACGCGAAAGCTGGACGTGGTGATCTTCGGGGGTGGTGCGGCCGGGCTGTGGCTGCTGGACACGCTCGTTCGGCACGACTACGCCGCCCTGCTGCTGGAATCCGAAGCGCTCGGCAGCGGGCAGACGGTCTCCAGCCAGGGAATCATCCACGGCGGTCTGAAGTACACGCTCGACGGAATCTTCAACCGCTCGGCCGATGCGATTCGGGCGATGCCGGACCTGTGGCGTGACTGCCTGGCCGGCCGGGCGACCCCGCGGCTGACGGACACGCGCGTGCGGGCGGCGGCCTGTCACCTGTGGCGGACCGACACCCTTCGCAGCAGGCTCGGCATGGTCGGCGCGCGGCGCGGGCTGCAGGTCCGGCCGGAGCGGCTCGAGGCGGATCAGCGTCCGGCAGTGCTGCGGGCCTGTCCGGGGGATGTGTTCCTGCTGGCCGAGCCGGTGATCTGTCCGCAGAGTTTCATCGCCGACCTGTTCGCCCAGCATCGGGCCCGCTGCCTCAAGTACAACCCGGACGGCCTGGCGTTCGAACAGGATGCCGACGGCACCGTGCGCGAACTGCGTCTGCGGGACGCGTGGACCGGGCAGTCGCTCGGGCTGCGTCCGCGGGCGGTGGTGCTGGCGGCGGGTCGCGGCAACGTCGCGCTGCGGCGACAGTTGCGGCTCTCAACCGAACCGACACAGGAGCGGCCGCTGCACATGGCGATGCTGCGGGGCAGCCTGCCGGAACTGAACGGGCACTGCGTCGACGGGGCCCGCACGCGGGTCACGATCACGACGGCCCGGGACGCGGACGGGCGGACGATCTGGCAGGTCGGCGGCCAGGTGGCCGAAGACGGGGTGGCGCAGGAACCCGAGGTGTTGCTGCGGCATGTCCGGGCCGAGCTGACGGCCTGCCTGCCGGGCGTGTCGTGGGACGGGGTCGAATGGAGCGCCTACCGGGTCAACCGCTGCGAAGGGCGAACCGGTTCGGGGCGGCGGCCGGATCACGAGGTGGCCCTTCGCGACGCGAACGTCTGGTCGGCCTGGCCGACGAAACTGGCGCTCGCGCCGCGGCTGGCGAACCTGCTGCGGGAACAGTTGCCGGCCGCGGAGTCGGACGCCGGCGCCGGCTGGGAGGTGCTGGACGGCTGGCCTCGACCGGCCGTGGCGGATCCCCCGTGGGACGAGGAGGCGACATGGTACCGCGACCTTTAGGGCGGACGGACCTGCTGGTTTCGCCGATCGGGTTCGGGGCGTTCAAGATCGGGCGGAACGAGAAGATCAAGTACGCGGCCGGTTACGCGTTGCCGGGCGAAGACGAGGTGCGTGACCTGCTGGCGGGCCTGGGCGGGCTGGGGATCCGTTACTTCGACACGGCCCCGGCCTACGGGCTGAGCGAGGCCCGGCTGGGGGCCTGCCTGGCGGATGCGGAGGCGGTGGTTTCGACCAAGGTCGGCGAGACCTTCGAGGACGGCGTCTCGCGATACGACTTTTCGGCCGAGGCGGTGCGGACGAGCGTGGCGCGGAGCGCGGCGCGGCTCGGTCGGCGTCCGCTGGACCTGGTGTTCGTGCATGCGCATGGCGACGACGCCGCGATCCTGGCCGAGACGCCGGTGGTGGCGACGCTGGAGGCGCTGCGGGCCGAGGGGCTGATTCGCTACCTGGGGTTCTCGGGCAAGACGGTCGCGGCGGCCGAGCGGGCGCTGGACTGGGCGGATGCGCTGATGGTCGAGTACCACCTGCGGGACCGGTCGCACGAGGAGGTGCTGCAGGCGGCGCGATCGCGGGGCGTGGGCGTGGTGATCAAGAAGGCGCTGGCGTCGGGCGTGCTGGACAGTGAAGCGGCGCTGCGGTTCGTGCTGGAGCATCCGGCGGTGGACAGCGTGGTGGTCGGCAGCCTGAACCGGGAGCACATGGCGGCGAACGTGGCGATCGCGGAGGCGGTCCGGGGCCGGTAAAACGGCCGCTGTGGCTCGTGCTGCGGGGGGTGGGGTGTTACAGTCTATCCGGTGTGCGGATGAAGTCGTATCAACCCCGGGCTGTGCGAACGGGAAGGGGTGACCGGTGAACAAGGGCGAGGCGCCGCGGGATCAGCCGTTCGGGCTGCCTGTGGGGTCGGCGTGTTCGCCGCCCGGTCTTGCTGAGCGATTTCTGTCTGCGGCACCAGGGCGTTCGATCACCAGTCTTCGTGCGTGGCCGTCGGCTGCGCACCGCACCCGACGGGAGTTCCAGTGATGGCGGCGGCACCGCTGTTGTTCGAGTCTTCATGGGAGGTCTGCTGCCAGGCGGGTGGAATCTACACCGTACTGCGCAGCAAGGCTCCGGCGGCGGTGAAACACTGGGGTGACCGGTACTGGCTGGTGGGCCCCTACCGCGAGCACACGGCCCGGATCGAGTTCGAGCATACGCCGCCGACCGGGGCGGTGGCGGCGGCGATTGACGACGTGCGTGGCCAGGGCCTGGAGGTGCACGCGGGTCGCTGGCTGGTCTCGGGTCGCCCGCAGGTGCTGCTGATCGACTATTCGTCGCGGGCGGCGCACCTGGGCGAAACGAAGTACTTCATGTGGAAGGACCACAGCATCGCGCTGCCGGACAACGATCCGGAGACCGACGAGTGCGTGCTGTACGGCTACGCCCTGGCCGACCTGCTGAGCGCGATTCACGCGCGGCTCGAGGGCAAGCCGCTGATCGGTCACTTTCACGAGTGGCAGGGCGCCGTGGCGATTCCGCTGCTGGCCCAGCGCGGAGCCCAGTTCCCGACGGTCTTCACGACGCACGCGACGCTGATCGGGCGCAGCCTGAGCGCGGCCAACGTGGACCTGTACGGAGCCCTGGACGCGCACGACCCGGAGGCGGTCGCGGTCGAGCACGGGATCAAGCCGCGGTACGACCTGGAACGGGCGGCGGCCCAGTCGGCCGACATCTTCACGACCGTGTCGGGGATCACGGCGCAGGAGGGCGAGCATTTCCTGGGCCGCAAGCCGGAGATGGTGCTGCCGAACGGTCTGAACGTGGAACGGTTCGCGGCCCCGCACGAGTTTCAGAACCTGCACCAGCAGTGCAAGGAGCGGATTCACGAGTTCGTGATGGCGCACTTCTTCCCGAGTTACACGTTCGACCTGGACCGGACGCTGTACTTCGTGACGTCGGGTCGCTACGAGTACCGCAACAAGGGCATCGACGTCTACATCGAGGCGTTGTACGAGTTGAACCGGCGACTGCGGGCCGAGTCGGAAGGCGTGACGGTGGTGGCGTTCATCATCACGCGGGCCGAGTACAAGGGTTTGAACGTCGAGACGCTGAACCGCCAGGCGATGTTCAACGAACTGCACGAGACCTGCCAGGTGATCAAGGAGGACATGGGCAAGCGGCTGTTCATGTCGGTCTCGAACGGGCGGCTGCCGACGACCGAGGACCTGCTGGACGAGTACGCCCGGGTGCGGCTGAAGCGGATGATGCACGCCTGGATGCAGCGTCCGCAGCCGGCGATCGTGACGCACGACCTGGAGGACGATCTGAACGACCAGGTGCTGCGGCACCTGCGGAGCCGGCGTCTGCTGAACGCGCCGGAGGATCCGGTCAAGGTCATCTTCCACCCGGAGTTCATCACGTCGACCAGCCCGATCCTGGGCATCGAGTACGACCAGTTCGTGCGGGGCTGCAACCTGGGCGTCTTCCCGAGCTACTACGAGCCGTGGGGCTACACGCCGATGGAGTGCATCATCCGCGGGGTGCCGGCGATCACCAGCGACCTGAGCGGCTTCGGCACGTTCGTGCAGGAGAACTTCCCGGACCACGACGCGAACGGGATCTTCGTGGCCAAGCGGCGCGAGGTCGAGTACGAGTCGACCGTGCTGCAGGTGGCCAACTGGATGCACAACCTGACGCGGCTTCCGCTCCGCGAGCGGATCCAGTTGCGGAACCGGACCGAGAGCTACGCCGAGTACTTCGACTGGTCACGGATGACCCGCTACTACCGGGCCGCCCGACGGATGGCCTACGAGAAGCACTACGCCCCGACACCGATGCTGGCCCCGGATGCCCCGCGGCAGTGAACAGGTGAGCGCGTGAAGGTGTGACGGCGCAGGCCCCGTCACGCCAGGGTGGCCCGGGGGCCAGCGGTCTGTCAGCGGGAGTCGCGAACGGCCGACCGCCACGCGCTGGTGACGGCCGGGGCCTCAGGCCCGGACGACGCCGCCCTGCCTTCTCAGCTTCCGGCCGTGCCGCTGCGCGACGACTGGCGACTCGGGCTCGATTCGCGCGGCGTCGGGTTCGTGCCGCGCCCGAGGGCGCGCCGGACGGCCGCGGCGATGCCGGCCGCGTCGATGCCGGCCTCGGCAAGCTGGCCCGCGCGGGAACCGTGGGCGTAGAAGACATTCTCGCCGTGTCCCAGGCGGACGATGCTGTCGGTCGGCAGGCCGAGACGGTTGGCCGCCTCGAGGACGGCGCTGCCGAAGCCGCCCGCGACCGAGTGATCCTCGATCGTCACGACCGGGCCGCCGCGCGTGATCGCGTTGGTCACCATCTCCTCGTCGACCGGCTTGCAGAAACGCGCGTTGACCACCGAGACGAACACGTCCTCGCCGGCCAGGGCGTCGGCCGCGGCCAGGGCGAATTCGACCATCGTGCCGTAGGCCAGCAGCGTGGCGTCGGGGCCTTCGAGCATGGTGCGGCTCCTGCCGAGCTCGAACGGAACAGGCTCGAACGGGGTCGGAACCGAATCGCGCGGGTAACGCATCGCGGCCGGCACGTCGAGCTGCGTGGTGAACTTCAGGGCCTGCTGCAGTTCGGTCTCGTCAGCCGGCGCCAGCACGACCATGTTCTGGAAGCTGCGCAGGAAGGACAGATCCAGGTAGCCGTGGTGCACGGCCCCGTCGCCGCCGACCATGCCGGCCCGGTCCATGCAGAAGGTGACCGGCAACTGCTGCAGGACGACCTCCTGGAAGACCTGGTCGAAGCCGCGCTGCAGGAACGTCGAGTAAATGCAGGCGAACGGACGCAGCCCCGACTTGGCCATCCCGGCCGCGATGTCGACCGTGCAGCTTTCGGCGATGCCGCAGTCGAGGACCCGCTCGGGAAGCGCCTGCTGCACCTTCGCCAGGCCGGTGCCGTCGGGCATCGCGGCGGTCAGGGCGTAGACCCGCTCGTCCTGGTTCATCAGGTTGATCATGGCGTCGGCGAACGCGTTGGTCCAACTCTTCCGGCCCGAGGAGATGATCTCGACCGAGTCGCCGTCCGCCTCGCGACGCATCTTGCCGGGGCTGTGGAACTTGCAGGGGTCGCTGGTGGCGAAGTCGCAGCCGCGGCCCTTCTCGGTGTGCACGTGCAGCAGGACCGGGTGATCGACCTCCTTGAGCAGTTCCAGGATCTCGACCAGGTGCGGCAGGTCATGCCCGTCGACCGGGCCGACGTAGACGAAGCCAAGCTGCTCGAAGATCTGGTGCGGCGAAACGGTCGCCTTGAGTCCCTCCTTGAGGTGATCGAGCAGTTCGTACATCTGCTTGCCGACCAGCGGGACCTTGGGCAGCGTGTCGCGGAACTTCTTCTTGACCTCTTCATAGAGGCTGCTGGTGCGGAAGCGGGCGAAGTGGCTGGCCAGACCGCCCTGCGTCTTGGCGATGCCCATCGAGTTGTCGTTCAGGATCGCCAGGAACTGCCGCTTGAGCGTGCCGGCCTGGTTCAGACCCTCGAACGCGACGCCGTTGACGATGCTCGCATCGCCGACCAGGGCGACGACGTGGTTGTCCCGCTGCTTGATCTGATCGCCGCGGGCCATCCCGACAGCCGTCGCGATCGCGGTGCCCGCGTGCCCGACGTCAAACAGGTCGTACTCGCTCTCGGCCACGTTCGGGAAACCGCTGACGCCGCCAGGCTGGCGAAGCGTCTCGAAGTTGCGGTGCCGTCCCGTGATCAGCTTGTGCGGATAGCACTGGTGCCCGACATCCCACAGCAGGCGATCGCTGTCGCGCGAAAAATCGAAGACGCGATGCAGCGCAAGCGTCAGTTCGGTCACGCCCAGGTTGCTGGCGAGGTGCCCGCCGTTGCGGACGACCACTTCGATGATCCGCTGGCGAACTTCCTCGGCCAGAGCCTTGAGGTCGTCCATCGACAGCGTCTTGATGTCGGCCGGGGAACTGATCTGGTCCAGGAGCTTGTACATCTACCGTCCTCGTACTGTGCGGCCGCGACCTCAGTTGGTGCGGCGAATCACGAACTCTGCCATGCCGCGCAGGCGATCGGCCTGGTGGCCGAAGGACGCGAGTGCGTCGATCGCCGCCTGGTACTCCTGCCGGGCGCGGGCGTTGCTGGCCTCGAGACCGAAAGCGGCGGGCCAGGTCTGCTTGTTGACCGCGGCGTCCTTGCCGGCGGTCTTTCCGAGTGCCTCGGTCGAGGCGGTCATGTCGAGCACGTCGTCGGCGATCTGGAACGCCAGTCCGAGGTGCCCGCCGAACTTCCGCAGCGCGTCGACCTGCTGCGGCGCCGCGCCGGCCGCGGTCGCGCCGAGCACACAGCAGGCCTCGAGCAGCGCGGCCGTCTTGTTGCGATGGATGAAGGCGACCAGTTGCTTATCGGTCGCGGTGGTTTCCCCGGTGATGTCGGCCGCCTGTCCGACGACCATGTCCTTGGTGCCCTCGGCGAGGGCCGTCACCAGACCGGGTACGCGTTCCGCGGGGACCGGGTTCGCGGCCAGCAGGGCAAACGCGTGCGGCACGAGCCAGTCGCCGGCCAGGATCGCGTGGGCCTGCCCGTACACGACGTGGTTCGTCGGCTTTCCGCGGCGCAGGTCGTCGTCGTCCATGGCGGGAAGATCGTCGTGGATCAGCGAGAACGTATGGATACACTCGACCGCCAGGGCGGCGGGCAGGGCCTGCTCGAAGGTGCCGCCACAGACGCGGGCGGCCTCGATCACGAGGACCGGCCGGGCGCGTTTGCCGCCGGCCCGGCAGGAGTAGCCGACGGCCTCGTAGAGGCGTGCGGCCGGCCCGGTCTGGGGAAGCCGATCGAGGTGGCCGGCGAAGGCCTGGTCGAAGTCCTGGCGGGCCTGTTGGAACCAGGTCAGCCAGTCGTCATCGAGGCGGGTCTCGATGGTCATGGGTCGGCTCGGGTGGACATCGGGCATTGGGGAAGAATAGAGTGTCGCCGGTCCGCTGACCAGTGGCAGGTCGACAAACACTGTAACCGCTCCCGTTCCAGGTCCGAGTCATGCAAGACGAGCTGTCCGTGGATCTTATCCTGCAGGGGTACACGCAGGGATGCTTCCCGATGGCGGACCCGGACGGGGAGATCTACTGGTACAGTCCGGACCCGCGGACGGTGTTCACATATGCGGACTTTCGGATTCCCAGAAGCCTGCGTCCGGTGCTGAACCGCGGGGCCTTCGAGATGCGGCTGAACACGCGTTTCGAGCAGGTCATGCGATCCTGCGGGGACCGTCCGGAGGGGACCTGGATCTCCGAGCGGCTGCTGACCGTCTATTGCGAGATGCACCGGCTGGGGCTGGCCCACAGCGTCGAAAGCTGGCAGGACGGGCGGCTGGCGGGCGGACTCTACGGGGTGGCGCTGGGCGGGGCGTTCTTCGGCGAGTCCATGTTCCACCGCGTGACGGACGCCTCGAAGGTGGCCCTGGTTTTTCTGATGAAACATCTGAAAAAGCGGGGCTTCACGCTGATCGACACGCAGTGGACCACGCCGCACCTGGCGCGGTTCGGGGCCCGGGAGATCCCGCGGGCGACCTACCTGCGGCAGTTGGCCGAGGCGTTGCAGGTCCGGGCCCGCTTCGCCTGAGGCTTGACGCGCAGCGCGGACCGGATACTCTGGTGGATTGCGACACGGGTCTCCGTAGCTCAATTGGATAGAGCGCTGGCCTCCGGAGCCAGAGGTTAGAGGTTCGAATCCTCTCGGGGACGTCTCCCCCCCACCGATTCCCGCCACCCCGGCAACGGCCCGGCTCAGGCGCCGTCTCCCGCGATCTCCGCAGCCCGGCTGAATCCCCGATCACGGACCGGACCGGTCGCGACGAGAAGACACGGCCGGGAAGACACGGGCGCATTCTCTCCCTCCCTGGCTCCCTGGCTCCCTCGCTCCCGTGCTCCCTGTTCCCTGTTCCCCTCCCCGGTTAGCATCTTTTCATGGCTGAATTGCCGGGTGATCCGAGTGCGGTTCCGTCGGCCGGGGAGGAAGCCGGCGACGAACTGGTCGACGTCTGGTCGCGGACCGAGCCCAAGTACCGCGTCCGCGCGATCGCCCTGCTGGCCGTCAACCTGGCCCTGTTCTGCGGGCTGTGCACCTTCGCCTACTGGCTGCGTGAGGCGAAGCTGTTCGACTTCTCGATCGAGGCCTACCTGTCCCCGGCGGTCTTCTGGGATGACGCCCCGAACCTGAGCGACTTCCTGATCGAGCCGATCAGCGTGCAGGACACGCCGATCCACGCCGTCGTGCTGGGTCTGCTGCTGGGCGCGATGGTCATGGTCCCGATCGTCATCTCGATCCTGTACCGCTTCGTCAGCGCCCTGCCGTTCCTGGCGGCCGTGCTGATCTTCGCCCACATGCCGTGGATGGCGTTCACGCTGATGGGCAGTTGCGTGCTGGCGTCGCTGCCGCCCTTCCGGATGCGCTTCCGCTTCGGCTCGGCCCTGCTCGGCATGCTGCCGTTCTTCCTCTACCTGCTGCTGGCCGGCGGCTGGAAGTCGGACCTGGGCTCGGCCTCGCCGACCGAACAGACGCTGCTGGCGATGCCGTGGGTGCTGGGCATCCTGGCGGCCGCGGCGATGACGGCGATCTGCCTGCAACTGGCGAAGGTGCTGAGTCACCGCCCGGGGCCGGTGGCGCCGGTGCTGTCGGTGATGTTCGCGACGCCGGTGATCCTGTTCCACTACGGGGTCGGGATCGACGAACTGGACTACCGGGTGCTGGAGCAGCAGCACGGTCCGCGTTCGCGGGCGTTCGAGCCGGTGCAGGATCCGACGCCGCAGATCCTGGAGATGGTCCAGCGGATCGCGGGCGACGAACACCTGGCGGCGCTGTACCTGCCGGACTTTCTCGAAGCGCTCAGCGGGCAGCCGTTCTCGAATCCGCGGCTGATCCTGCAGTACCTGACGGTCGAGTTCATGGGGGACCGGGCCCTGGCGTACGAGGCCTGCCGGCACTTCATCGCCGACCACCCCAAGAGCAAGTACGTGCCGAACGTCCTGTTCATCCAGGCCCGGGTGCTCGACACGCGGGTCGACGAGGGCTCGCTGCTGCGCCGCAGGCCGCAACGGGTGCTGTACGCCGACTTCCCGCACGTCCAGTCCGAACGCGTCTGGGCCGCCCTGCTGAACCAGTATCCCGAGTCGCCGCTGGCCACGGCGGCCGCGCTGCGCCTGGCGCAACTGCACTTCCGCCGCGGCGATTTCGCGCGCGGCATCGAACTGCTCGGCGCGATCACCCAGGGACCGATGCCACCGGCCTCGCAGCCCAGCGGCGAGCACCTGCTGGCCAGCGCCCCGCCCGAGGCCTCGCTGGCATACGAGGCCGAACCGTTCCTGCAGGAGGCCTGGCGCCTGCGGGAACTGGTCAGCGGCAACCGCAACGATCCGCAGTACGGCAACGCGCCGCTCGAGCAGTTCTTCCGGCTGGACCCCCACCGGGTCGGCTATCGCCAGGAACTGCAGCGCCTGCTGGACCGCTTCCCCGACGCGATGCTGGCCGACAACCTGCACGTGGCCTACGCCCTGTCGCTGCCGACGCCGGCCGGCCAGGCGAGCGTGCTGCGCGAACTGGCCGAGCGGCTGCCCGAGGGGGACGCCCGCCCCGAGGCGCTCTCCCGACTGGCGAGCATCGAGATACAATTGGTGCAGGACACCGCCGAACTGGAGCGGAGCCTGGCCAGGCTGCGGGACGTGGCCGAGGCCTATCGGGGTACTTTCTGGGGAGCCGAAGCGGCCCGCGTGCTGGCTTTGTATCCGCCCCAGGTGAGGGCGGTGAAGCGATGAAACAACTTGTTCTGGCGCTGAGCGGCGCGAGCGGCGCGATCTACGGCATCGAACTGGCCCGCCAGCTTGTGCGTCACGATCTGCACCTGCACATGGTCGTCTCCCCGGCGGCCCAGCGGGTGATGCACGACGAACTCGACATCCGCAAGGCGTCGGCCGAGACGCTGCTGGGCGGCCCGCACGAGCGGGTCAGCTTTCACGGACACCGCGACATCGGCGCCCGGATCGCGAGCGGGTCGT
This sequence comes from Phycisphaerae bacterium, assembly GCA_030428945.1. Classification (GTDB taxonomy): domain Bacteria; phylum Planctomycetota; class Phycisphaerae; order UBA1845; family Fen-1342; genus JAUIEC01. The sequence goes on from JAUIEC010000005.1 coordinate 112,257, forward strand.
TCCTGACGGACGGCATGGTGATCTGCCCGTGCTCGAGTCACACCGTCGCGGCGATCGCGGCCGGACTGGGTGACAACCTGATCACGCGGGCGGCGATGGTGACGCTGAAGGAACGGCGGGACCTGATCCTGGTGCCGCGTGAGATGCCGCTGAGCACGCTCGAACTGGAGGCGATGACGAAACTGAGCCGCAACGGCGTGGTGATCTGTCCGGCCTGCCCGGGGTTCTACATGCGTCCGCAGAGGGTCGAGGACCTGGTGAACTTCGTGGTCGGTCGGATCCTGGACCTGCTGAAACTGCCGCACGATCTGCATGTGCGGTGGGACCCGGGCCAGGCCGGCGACGTGGAGCGGACATGAGCGGCCTCGTCCGGACGGTGCACGACTGGGGGGCGATGATCAAGTTCAGCCACACGGTCTTCGCCCTGCCCTTCGCGCTGCTGGCGATGTTCCTGGCCGCCCGCCCCGGGCTGCCGACGTGGCCGCAGGCGCTGCTGATCGTGCTGTGCATGGCGACGGCCCGCAGCGCGGCGATGACCTTCAACCGGATCGTGGACGCGGGGATTGACGCCGCCAATCCGCGAACGGCGCTGCGGCAGATTCCGACCGGCCGGATCAGCGCCGGTGCGGCCTGGCTCTTCTTTGCGATTGCAGCGGCGGGATTCGTGCTGGCCTGCGGCGGGTTCTACGGGCTGGACGGCAATGCCTGGCCGCTGCTGCTGAGCGTGCCGGTGCTGGCGCTGCTGTGTTTCTATTCGTACACGAAGCGGTTCACGCGCTACGCGCACCTCGTGCTGGGGCTGGCGATCGCGTTCGCGCCGGTGGCGGCCTGGATCGCGATCGCGCCGGCGACGCTCGGGCCGCCGGCGTGGCTGCTGCTGGGCGCGGTGACGTTCTGGATCGCGGGGTTCGACGTGATCTATGCCTGCCAGGATGCCGATTTCGACCGGCAGGCGGGCCTGCACAGCCTGCCCAGCCGGATCGGGATCGGCCCCTCGTTGTGGACGGCGCGGGCCTTTCATGTCGTCACGGTCGCGGCGCTGGTGGCGGTCGGACTGACAGCGGAACTCGGAACGCTGTACTTCGTCGGCGTGGCCATCGTGGCGGCGCTGCTGGTGGTCGAGAACGCGCTGGTCCGCCCGGGTGATCTCAGCAAGGTGAACCTGGCGTTCTTCACGGTCAACGGCGTGGTCGGCGTGGTGCTGGGCGGCCTCGGCGTGCTGGACGTGCTGCTGCAGCGAGGCGCCTGATGCTCGGACGGCGGCCGGTCGCGTATCGTCCGTACGTGCTGGCCGCGGTGCTGTGGGCGCTGCTGCTGGTTCCGCTGGCCTTCTGGGGCATTCCGACCGCGGCGCACGACGGCCTGTTGTTCGGCGGACCGACCTGGACGGCGGACCAGTTCCGCACGTCGCAGCGCCTCGATGACCTGCGCGACGGCCGCGGCGCGGATGTGGATCGCAACCCCCTGCTCGATCGCACCCGACCGGCGGTGCTGACGGCGACCGCGGCCGACCGGGCCGAGATCCTGACACGCTACCGGCTGTACTCGCAGCAGCCCGACGAGATGATCACGTTCCGCGCGCTGCAGCGGATGAACCCGCGCGGCGGCGATTTCGATCCGAAGCTGTACCAGTATGGCGGGATCTACATCTACGGTGTCGGGGCGACGCTCGTGCTCGGACACGTGCTCGGTCTGCTGACCGTGACCGGCAATCTCGACCACTACCTCGAACATCCGAGCGACTTCGGGCACTTCTATGTCGCCGCGCGGCTGCTCTCACTGGTCGCCGGCGCGGTGCTGCTGGTCTGCCTGGCGCGGCTGGCCGCGGGGGTGGCCGGGCGGGCGGCCGGGTGGCTGACGCTGCTGCTGGTGGCGGCCTGCCCGGTGTTCCTGTGCGGGGCCCTGGAAGCCAAGCCGCATCTGCCGTCGGCGGCCGCGATCGCCGGAGCGATGCTGCTGCTGGCGGGCTACCTGCGACGTCCGACCTGGGGACGGGCGGTGGCGATCGGCGCGGTCAGTGGGCTGGCGTTCGGGCTGGTGCTGACGGGACTGGTGGCCGGCGCCCTGTGTGCGAGCCTGGCACTCGTGCGGCGCCCCGGCAGGTCGCGCTGGCCGCACGCGGTCGTCGCGCTGCTGGTGTTCGGGCTGGTCTACGCGGCCGCGAACCCGTACCTGGTCTACAACCAGTTGTTCGCGCCGGAGACCGTCCGGAGCAACCTGGGCAACTCGACCGCGATGTACGCGCTGGGCTGGCGGGGATTCGTGCGGGTGGCCGAACTGCTCTGGGAAGGCGCCGGGCCGCTGGCGGTGCTGGGGGTGATCGGCTGGCTGCTGCTGGCGGCGCGGCACGGACGGAATGCTCTACTGCTGTCGAGTGCGGCCGCGTGCCTGCTGCTGATCGGCGGGCTGCTGGGGGCGGGCAAGCCGGCGGAGTTCGCGCGGTTCCTGGTGCTGCCGGCCTGCGGACTGGCGATGTGCGGCGCGATCCTGATCGCATCGCTGACGCGTGGCCAGGCGCTGCTGACGATCGTGCTGGCGTTCGGGCTTCTGCCGTTCACGGGGGTCGGGAACTACCTGTGGGCGTTCCGGGCGGACGCGGTCGGGGAAGACTGGCGCCTGGCGGCCGCGCGGTACATCGAGTCGTCGGTGCCGGAGGACGCGGCGCTCGGCGTGGTGCAGGAACCGGCCCCGTTTTCGATTCCGCCGCTGGACTTCACGCATCGCGCGGTCGTGCTGCTGCCGGAGACGCCGGTCGCGGCGGAGGAGCTGCCGGGCTGGCTGGTGCTGACGGCCGACGGTCCGGAGATGCTGGCCGACGCGTGGTGGCGCGAGCACTACGAGCTTGTGTTCGCAACAAACGATGCGCGGCTGACGCCGATCACGTGGGCGAACAAGGCGGCGTATCTCTTGAGGAAGCGAGGGAGCGAGGGAGCCAGGGAGCGAGGGAGCGAGGGAATGCATCCCGCGCGCTGATGGGTGCAGCGTCCTTAAGCGCACTGATGGGTGCCCCATCCTGATGGGTGCCCCACCCTGATGGGTGCCCCACCCTGATGGGTGCCCCATCCTTGAGTGAGCGCAGCGAGCGGAAGGGTGGGGGACTGCGTTCGATTCCGAATCCACAAACGGAACCCGCCTGACGGACCGGCCACGCGGTGCGGCATCGACGCCTGTGACGCCCCGGGTTCGTCGTGACCGCGGACTGCCGCGTCGATGACGCACCCTACGACGCCCTGATGGGTGCCCCACCCTGATGGGTGCCCCATCCTGATGGGTGCCCCACCCTTGAGTGAGCGCAGCGAGCGGAAGGGTGGGGGACTGCGTTCGATTCCGAATCCACGAACGGAACCCGCATGACGGACCGGCCACGCGGTGCGGCATCGACGCCTGTGACGCCCCGGGTTCGTCGTGACCGCGGACTGCCGCGTCGATGACGCACCCTACGACGCCCTGATGGGTGCCCCACCCTGATGGGTGCCCCACCCTTGAGTGAGCGCAGCGAGCGGAAGGGTGGGGGACTGCGTTCGATTCCGAATCCACAAACGGAACCCGCATGACGGACCGGCCACGCGGTGCGGCATCGACGCCTGAGACGCCCCGGGTTCGTCGTGATCGCGGACTGCCGCGTCGATGACGCACCCTACGACGCTTGAAACAGGGGGCGAGGGAGCGAGGGAGCGAGGGAGCGAGGGAGCCAGGGAGCCAGGGAACTCGCGAACATGGTTGCCTGACCGGCGTCATGCAGGCGTGCTGCGAACCCCTCTTTCGCCCATTTACCCTTCCACAGTTTTCACCGAGGTGACGCCGGCATCGGCGGTTCGTCCGAGCCCACGGCGTGGATGAGCGTCGTGTCGGTGTTGCCGGGTGTGGTCGGATTGGTGCTGGTGACGACGACGATCAGGTCGTTCGGCCGGACCAGGCGGACGCCGAGCAGTTTGCGGTCGAGGACGGCGACCATTTCGGCCGGGTTGCTGATCGGCGGGACGTGCAGCGGGATCACGCCGTAGAGCAGGCACAGGCGGCGGTAGACTTCGTCGTGGTAGGTCAGGCCCGCGATCGGCATCGGCAGACGGTGCTGCGCGACGAGGCGGACGGTCTCGCCGGTCGAGGTCCAGACCGCGATCAGGCGGGCGCCAAGGTGCAGGGCCGAGTGGACGGCACCGCTGGCGATGGCCGAGGCCCGCGGATTGTCGGCCTCGACGGTTTCCAGGCGCGGTGGTCGCGGGTGCTGGCGAAGGAAGCCCTCGGTCGATTCGCTGACCAGGCGCATGATCTCGACCGCCCGGGCGGGGTATTCGCCGGCGGCGGTTTCGGCGCTGAGCATGACCGCGTCGGCTTCGTCCAGGATCGCGTTGGCGACATCGCTGACTTCGGCCCGCGTCGGGGTCGTCATCGTGACCATGCTCTGCAGCATCTGCGTGGCGATGATGACGGGCTTGCCGGCCTCGCGGCAGCGCTGCGTGATGTTCTTCTGGATCAGCGGGACCTGCCAGACGTCCATTTCGACGCCGAGGTCGCCGCGGGCGACCATGATCGCGTCGGCGCGGGCGATGAAGTAGTCCAGGTGCGGCAGCGCCTCGGGCTTCTCGATCTTGACCACCACGCCGATGTCACTGCCGGCCCGTTGTCGGAGCGCGTGCAGTTCGTCGATGTCGCTTGGCCAGCGGACGAACGAGAGGGCGATGAAGTCGAGTCCGTTCTCGATCGCCCAGGCGAGGTCGCCGCGGTCCTTCTCGGTCAGGGCCGGCGTGCTCAGCCGCGAGTCGGGCAGGTTGACGCCCTTGCGACTCGAGATCACGCCGCCGCCGGTGCAGATGCAGACCAGCGACTCGGCGTCGCGCTCGGTCACCAGCAGGTGCACGAGGCCGTCGTCGATGTAGACGCGGTTGCCCTCGCGGACGTCATCAAGCAGCGCGTTGTAGCTGACGTAGAGCGCGTCGCGGGTGCTCGGGCGATCACCGGGCCGCAGGCGGACGACGGTGCCGGGCTCAATCCGGAACGGTTCGGGCTCGACATCGGTCAGCCGGATCTTCGGGCCGCACAGGTCTCCGAGCACGGCGACGGGGATCTGCTTCTTCTCGCTCCAGGCCCGCACGCGGTCGAGGTTCCGTTTGTGCTGTTCAAGCGTGCCATGCGAGAAGTTCAGCCGGCAGACGCTGACACCGGCGCCGAGCAGCGCGTGCAGGACGCGGTCATCGTCGGTGGCCGGGCCGAGGGTGGCGACAATCTTCGTACGCGTCCGTTCGTACAGGTTGTTCGACATCATGCTTCCCGGCGTGGGTTCAGCCGCGCCGCGCGTCGGGGCAGCGGGCGTGCCAGTCCGTCCAGCCCTCGTAGCGCTGCGCCGCGCGGAGCAGACCGACCTCGTCGAAGAGCGGCGCAATCAACTGTAATCCAATCGGCAGTCCGCCGCTGTCAAAACCACACGGAATCGAAATTGCTGGAAGCCCCGCCAGGTTGACGGCCAGCGTGCAGATGTCGGCCAGGTACATCTGCAGCGGATCGGCGGCCTTTTCGCCCAGCCGGAAGGCCGTGGTCGGCGCGGTCGGACAGGCCAGCACGTCGACCCGCTCCAGCGCGGCGTTGAAGCCCTGCTGAATCAGGCGGCGGACGCGCAGGGCCTTGTCGTAGAACGCCTCGTAGTAGCCCGACGACAGCACGAACGTGCCGAGCATGATCCGCCGCTTGACCTCGTCACCGAATCCCTCGGCCCGGCTGCGTGAAACCAGTTGCTCGATGCTGCCCCCCTGCTCGCTGCGATGGCCGAAACGGACGCCATCGAAACGGGCCAGGTTGCTGGAACACTCGGCCGTGGCGATGACGTAATAGGCGGCCACCGCCTTGTCGACGTGCGGGAGCGTGACCGGTACCAGCTCGGCCCCGTGCTCGGCGTAGAGCGCCAGCGCCGACCGGACCGCGGCTTCGACCTCGGGATCGAGGCCCTCGGCGAAGTACTCGGCCGGGACGCCGATGCGAAGCCCGCGGGCGTGATCTTCGCCGGCGGCCTCGGCGACGGCGGCGCTGAAGTCCGGGACCGGTTCGCGGACGCAGGTGGCATCGGCGGGATCGTGCCCGGCGATGACCTGCAGCACGGCCGCGGCGTCGGCCACCGTGGTGGTGATCGGCCCGATCTGGTCCAGGCTGGAGCCGAAGGCGATCAGCCCGTAGCGCGAGACGCGACCGTAAGTCGGCTTGAGCCCGACGACGCCGCAGAAACTGGCGGGCTGACGGATCGAACCGCCGGTGTCGGATCCGAGCGAGGCCGGCACCAGGCGGGCGGCGACGGCGACGGCGGCGCCGCCGGACGACCCGCCGGGGACGCGTTCGAGATCCCAGGGGTTGCGGGTGGGGCCGAAGGCGCAGTTTTCGGTCGAGGACCCCATGGCGAACTCATCGCAGTTGGTCTTGCCGACGAGGATCGCGCCGGCCTCAGCCAGGCGCGTGGCCGCGGTGGCGTCGTAGGGCGAGCGGTAGCCGGCCAGCATGCGTGACCCGGCGGAGGTGGTGCCGACGCGGGTGACGATATTGTCCTTGAGGGCGATCGGCACGCCGGCGAGCGGGCCGGAAGCGGTTCCGGCCACCACGTCCCGGTCGACGTTGCGGGCGGTGGTGATGGCGGCATCGGCGTGGACTTCGCGAAAGGCGTTGAGTCGGGGGTCGGCGCCCTGGATGGCCGCGAGGGTGGCGGCGCAGGTTTCGGGAGCGCTGGCGGACCCGGCGCGGGTCGCGGCGGCCAGATCGAGAACCGTCGGTGGAGTGTTCATGGCCGGCTTCTGCGCGAATCAGGCCCCGCCGGTCTGATCGAGGACGGTGGGGACTTTGAAGAAGCCCTGGTGGCGGGCGGGCGCGTTGGCCAGGGCGTCCTGCTGATCGAGGCCCGGTGCGGGTACATCTCCGCGGAGGACATCGGTCAGGGGGAGCGGATGGGCGAGCGGGTCGCAGTCGCTGGTATCGACCTGGGCGAGTTGCTCGACGTACCGGAGGATGGTGTCGAGTTGCCCAGCGTAGCGGGCGCGCTCGTCATCCGACAGGTCGAGCCGCGCGAGTTTCGCGAGGCGCTGGACCTGTTGCGGATCGATGGTGGTCATCAGGCCTCGGCCGTGGCGTCGGGTTTCCAGTTGCGCTTGGGCGGCTTGACGATCAGGCCCATGCGGATGGCCTTGGCGCTGACGCGAATGCGGCAGACCTTGCCGTCGATGACGGCGCGGACCTTCTGGATATTGGGCTTGAACTTGCGGCGGGTGATGCCGGTGACCTTCTTACCGACACCGCCGAGATACTTCGCCTTACCGCGACGGGCGATCGAGTTACCGACGATCGTCCGCTTGCCGGTGAATGGACAGAGCCGAGCCATGGGAACACCCCGCTGTGCTTGAGTTCGTGCGTATTTCGAGCCCCGGAAGTTACCGCGATGCGCGAGCGGCGTCAAGACGGGCCTGTCGTTATCGGACGCACCGGCCGGGCGGGTGGTTCGCCGGGCGGGATGGGGTAGGATAGCCGCTTCGTCGCCATGCGGGTCGGGGCCCGGTTGGCGACGATACTGCCGCAAAACCCCGACCATCACCAGAGGCCCGCTCCATGAATCGGTTTGCCCCCCTGCTGCTGCTGTTGTTGCCGCTCGCACCGATCGGGTGCGGAGATCCGGCCGGCGGCCCGGAGACACCCCCTGCCGCGGGCACGGCCGAGGTGACGGCGACGGCCCCGGCGGCGTCGCAGCCGGCGAACCGACGGGCGGGGGCCCGCAGGCGCCCGGACCGGTTTGATCCGGACCTGCAGCCGAGCGTGGTGTTCTTCACGGTGGACACGCTGCGGGCCGACCGGCTGGGCGTGTACGGCTACGACCGGTACCCGACGAGCCCGATGCTGAACGCGTTCGCCCAGCAGGCGGTGGTCTTCGAGCAGGCCTACGCCCCCTCGCCGTGGACCCTGCCGACGATGGTCTCGGTGATGACGTCGACCTTCCCGTGCGAGCACGGCACCCTGACCTCGCGGGATGCGCTCAGCGCGAGCGTCACGCCGATGGCACAGCGGCTGAAGAAGGCCGGCTACACGACGCTGAAGCTGTACGCCAACGACTTCGTCGGCAAGGCGAACGGGCTGGACCGGGGGTACGACGCACTGCTGGCCTCGGCCCGCAACGGCGGCAAGAAGGTCGCCCGCTTCCTGAACGAGCACGGCAACACGCCGTTCTTCCTGTACATCCACAATACCGAGCCGCACAATCCCTACCACTTCGCGCCGGAGCGGATCCCGGGCTTCCCGGAGATCGGGCAGGAGACGCGTGACCGGATCGGCGAACTCTACAAGGCCTATCGAAAGGCGACCCGGGCGGATTTCGTGGCCGAGCAGGCCCTGGGCACGGCGGACACGAGCGCGGCCCAGACCGAACTGATGGAGGCGCTCAACCAGCACGGGCAGGCCTACACCGACCTGTACGATGCGAGCGTGCGGTACTCGGACCTGCTGTTTGGCAGCGTGGTGCGGACGCTGAAGAACTCGGGCGGCCTGAACAAGGTGGTGATCGTGTTCATCAGCGACCACGGCGAGGAGTTCTTCGAGCACGGGGGCTGGACGCATGACCAGTCGGTCTACGAGGAACTGCTGCGGGTGCCGCTGATGATCCGCTTCCCCAACGGGGCCCACGGCGGCCAGCGGATCCGGACGCCGGTTTCGCTGGTGGACCTGATGCCGACCCTCGGCAGCTACCTGAATGTTCCTTCCCTGTCGGACGATGTCCGCGGGCGCGACCTGATGCCGCTGATCCGCGGCGAGGCCGACGCCGAAGACCAGGCCCGCGTCGTCGGCATGCGCGACAACCGGATGAAGTACTACCGCCCCTGGGCCGAGGGGCGCGGCGATGTGAACGTGGCCGTGCGGGTCGGTTCGTTCAAGGGGATCTGGAACGCGGATCCGGACACGGTGGAGATCTACGACCTGGCGGCCGACCCGGGCGAGACACACGACCTGGCGGCGACGCGTCCGGACCTGGTCGGTCAGGTCCGCGACACGGCCCGCGACTGGTACGAATCCTGCGCGGCCGGTCAGTTGACACCGAGCGCCTCGGACAAGATGCAGGATCTCGACAACCTGCGGACGCTCGGGTACGTGGACTGAGACGAACCCGGGCGCGAGGTCGCGTCAGGCTCTCCACGGTCCCCCACCCTTCCGCGCGCGGCGCTCGCGCTGGGGCGGAGGCACCCGGCGCATCGTCTTCTTCTCGGGCGGCCGCGGGAACCCCGGCGGGCGGGTGGGGGTCTTTCGCGGGGCTGATCGTGCGGCTATGCTGCCGGGTTCATGGCCAGAGCGAAGTCCACATCGATACGAGCCCCGTACGGGACCCGGCTGAGCGCGGTACGTGCGGCGATGCGCGACCGGGAACTGGACGGTCTGCTGGTGCAGGACCGGATGGACCAGTACTGGCTGACGGGATTCACCGGCGAAGACGGGATGGTGCTGGTCACCGAGCGGAAGGTCGTGCTGCTGACCGACGGTCGGTTCGACGAAGCGGCGACCCGGGAGGCCCCGTGGGCGCGTAAAGTCCTGCGGAAGACCCGCGGGCCGGAAGAGACCGCCCGGGAGATCGCCCGGGCCAGGCTGGAGCGGGTCGGCTACGACCCCCAGCAGATGACGATCGGCAGTTTCACGGCGCTGCGCAAGGCCGCCCGGCCGACGTCGCTGGTTGCGGCCAGCGGCCTGATCGGCCCGCTGCGCGAGATCAAGGACGCGGGCGAAGTCCGTCGGATCCGGGCGGCGATCGACTGTGCGCAGAAGTCGTTCCAGGCCCTGCGGCGGTGGCTGCGTCCGGGTCAGACCGAGCGTGAAATCGCGGCCCGGCTGGTTTACGAGATGCAGAAGCGCGGCGCGCAGGAGCCGGCCTTTCCGCCGATCGTGGCGGCCGGGGCGACGTCGTCGCTGCCGCACTACACGCCGGGGTCGCGGAAGCTGAAGGCGAACCAGGGTCTGCTGATCGACTGGGGCGCGCGGCTGAACTGGTACGTCAGTGATCTGACCCGGGTGATCGTGGTGGGAACGATGCCGCGACGGCTGGAGCGGATCTACGAGATCGTCCGGGCCGCCCACGACGAGGCGGTCGCGGCGCTGGCGCCGGGCCGGACTGGCGCGGAGATCGACGGCATCGCCCGCCGGCTGATCAGCAAGGCGGGCTACGGTGAGCGATTCATGCACTCGCTGGGCCATGGGATCGGCCTGGACGTGCACGAGCAGCCCCGGCTGAGCAAGCTGGCCAAAGAGCCGCTGGCGGCGGGGATGGTGGTGACGGTTGAACCCGGGATCTACCTGCCGGGATTCGGCGGGGTGCGTCTGGAGAGCGACGTGCTGATCACGCGTCGGGGTTACGAAGTTCTCTCGGATCTGCCGTACTGACAACGACGGGTCGCGGAGTTTAGCGAATGGACATTGACAAGATCCAGCGTCTGGTGGAGCTGATGGTCGAAAGCGACCTCAGCCGAATCGAGATTTCGGAAGGCGAGATGCACGTGCTGCTGCGGCGCGGGCAACCCGTGGTGCAGAGCCAGGCCCCGGCGATGATGGCGGCCGCCCCCGCTCCGGCCCCGGCGCCGGCAGCGCCCGCCGCGGCGCCGTCACCGGCGTCGCCCGCTGAACCGGCGGCCGCGCCGGTCGCGGACGCCAACGAAGTGCTGGTGCGTTCGCCGATGGTCGGGACGTACTACGCCGCGGCCGATCCGGAATCGCCGCCGTTCATCAAGGTCGGCGACCAGGTCACGAGCGACACGGTCGTCTGCCTGGTCGAGGCGATGAAGGTCTTCAACGAGATCAAGGCCGAGGTATCCGGCCGGATCACGAAGGTGCTGGTCAACAACGGCGAGGCGATCGAGTTCGATCAGCCGCTGTTCGCGGTGGCGGCCGGCTAGACCAGACCAGGGAAGCGCACGCGCGCTGCGCTGGGCGGCGGGTCCGGCGGCCGGCGCGGCCGAATCGGGCCAGGATCCGCGGCGTGTCGCGCTCCGCTGCTGTCGGGCGGGAACCTCGAAACCCCGGGAACGGACTGGTGCGGGCGAGTGCCCCCATTGCCAGGCCGGGCCGCGAGTCAAATCATGTTCAGTCGAGTACTGGTTGCCAATCGTGGTGAGATTGCCCTGCGTGTGATCCGGGCGTGCCGGGACCTGGGGATCAAGCCGATCGCCGTCTACAGCAAGGCCGACCGAGACGCGTCGTACCTGAACCTGGCGCACGACGCGATCTGCATCGGCGCCGAGGCGCCGGGCGCGTCGTACCTGAACGCGGCGGCGATCATCGCGGCGGCGGAGATCACCGACGTCGAGGCGATCCACCCGGGGTACGGGTTCCTGTCGGAGAACCCGACGTTCGCGCAGATGTGCCGGGACTGCAAGATCGAGTTCATCGGCCCGAGCGCCGAATCGATGATGGCCCTGGGCAACAAGGTCGAGGCCCGGGCGATCGCGCAGAAGGCGAAGGTCCCGCTGGTCCCGGGCAGCAAGGGCGCGGTCGAGAACGACGACCAGGCCCTCGAGGTCGCCGCCAAGATCGGCTACCCGGTGATGATCAAGGCGTCGGCCGGCGGCGGCGGACGCGGCATCCGTCCGGTGCACAACGAGGCCTCGCTCAAGACGCAGTTCCGGCAGGCCAAGGCCGAGGCCGAGGTCGCGTTCAAGGACGGAACGCTGTACATCGAGAAGCTGATCGAACGGCCGCGGCACGTCGAGGTGCAGTTGCTGGCGGACCGGCACGGGAACGCCGTGCACCTGTGGGAACGCGACTGCTCGCTGCAGCGGCGGAACCAGAAACTGGTCGAGGAGTCGCCCTCGCCACACATCTCGCAGCGCACGCGGCGCAAGCTGTGCCAGGCGGCGGTTCGCCTGGCGAAGGCGGCCGGTTACTACTCGGCGGGGACCTGCGAGTTCCTGGTGGACGCGGACGAGAACTTCTACTTCATGGAAGTCAACGCCCGGATCCAGGTCGAGCATCCGGTGACGGAACTGGTGACCGGAATGGACCTGGTCGAGTGGCAGATCCGGATCGCATCGGGCGAGAAGCTGACGATCAAGCAGGACCAGATCCCGCAGAACGGACATGCCTTCGAGGTGCGGGTCAACGCCGAGGATCCGGATGCGGGCTTCCGCCCGTCGCCGGGGCCGATCAACGACTGGGTGCCGCCGGGCGGGCCGGGGATCCGGATCGACACGCACGCCCACGCCGGCTACACGGTCAGTCCCTACTACGACTCGATGATCGCCAAACTGCTGGTGCACCGGCCGACGCGCGAGGAAGCCATGCGGGTCATGCGGCGGGCGCTCGACGAGTTCAACATCAGGCCGATCGCCACGACGATCCCCCTGCTGAAGCGCCTGTTCGAACACGCGGACTTCGTCAACGGCAACGTCGACACGAACTTCATCGAACGGGAAAGCAAATCGCTGTTCCCACCGAAGGCGTAGGTCGTGTTTGACGGATGCAGATGAGCCGCCAAGGCCGTGGAAATGTGAAGGAGTGAAAGACGGCGGTTTCGCGACGTTCTTCCCTCTTTCACTCCTTCACTCTTTCACGGCGACAACAACGCGATTGGGTCCATCAGACGGAACCTGGCAGGCTGCGGCGTTCGCGGGCCTGTTCGGGTGTCGACCGTCCGGGTCGCGGCCCGAGGACCGGCGACCGCCCGGCGCCGCCCGATCGGCAATCGACCAACGGTCCTTTCGATGCCTGCCTGGCTCCTTGCATGGAATCCGCCATTCCGGCGAAACCTTTCGGGTAATCGCGTTGTAGCGGGGCCTGCGAGCGGGTCTAATTGGCTGCTAGCCGCTGACCGGATCGCGGGGTTGCACCGATGATGAAGACGCTGGTCGCCTGTCCCTTGCCGGAGTTCGCCCTGGACGAATTGCGGGCGCTCGGCCTGAACGTGGATCTGCAGCCCGACCTGACGGCCGACGAGTTGCCGGCCGCCCTCGCCGAAACGACCCTGCTGATCGTCTCGCGGATGCGGGTCAGTCCCGAGGCGATCGCGGCCGCCCCTTCCCTCCAGATGATCATCTGCTGGGGGCGCGACACTTCGAACGTCGCCATCGCCGAGGCCTCCGCCGCCGGCGTCTTCGTCTCACGCTGCTCGGACACCGATGCCGCCGCCGTGGCCGAACTGACCTTCGCGCTGTTCGTCGCCCTCGACCGCGACCTGCTGGCACACGCGGACGACCTGCGGGCGGGACGGTTTCAACTCGATCCGGAAGTGACGGCCGCGGGCCTGGCCGGACATGCCCTCGGGCTGGTCGGCTTCGGCGAGATCGGCCGCGAGGTGGCCCGGCGGGCGCGTTCGTTCGGAATGCGACCGTTCGTGTGGGCCCCGGACCTGCCACCGGACCTGGCGCACGCGCACGGGGCCCAGTACTGCGGGTGGCCGCGCGACCTGGCGCGGCAGAGTGACCTGCTGTTCGTACATGCCCCCGAAGGGACGGCCCCGCCGGCGCGGGTCGATCACGAACTGCTGGAAGGCCTGGAAGAGGGCGCCAGCCTGGTGTTCATCGGCGACCCGGCCGCGCTGGACGAGCGGGCTTTGTCGACGGCGATCCGCGACCGCAAGCTGCGGGTGGCGCTGGACATTCACCCGGCCGCGGAGGGGCACGACACGGTCCGCTTCAAGGCCGGCCTGCTGGACCTGCCGGGGGTGATCGGCGCGTACCGGCTGGCGAACCAGACGGTGCAGGCCCAGCACGCCTCGGCCCGGCGGATCCTGGAGATCGTGCGGCGATTCCTGATCGGCGGCGAGGTGCTCGGCTGCGTGAACCTGCTGGAGCGCAGCCCGGCCACCTGGCTGCTGGTGCTGCGTCTGAAGGACGCGGTCGGGGTGATGGCCGACATCATGAACGCGGTGCGGGACGACGGGATCAACGCGGAAGAGATCAACAGCCGGGTGTTCCAGGGTGCCCGGGCGGCGTGGTGCACGATCGCCCTGGACGAGCGTCCGGGTCGCGAGACGATCGAGGCTATTCGGGCTCTGGATGGTGTGCTACACTTGGAAGTTCGGGCGGTCGTCTGAGGCGACCCGCGGCGACCGGAAAATCCTGAAACCCACACCGCGCACAGCGGTATAAGACAGAGCATGTTTCCCGAATCCATCAGCAAACGAATCGTCGCCCTGTGCGGGCTGCTCGTGGCACTCAGCGCCCCGGCGGCCGTCGGACAGGCGGACCTGGACGGCCTGCTGGCCGAGTTGTCGGTCAGCCGGACCCTGTTCACGCCCGGTGATCCGATCCGGCTGCGCCTGACGCTGTTCAACGGATCCGATCGTCCGATCGAAATCCCGGCCGAGATTCCGGAGGCGGACGAGGCGACGATCGGCCTGCCGTCGAGCCTGGTGTTCGGGACGCCGGAAACGCCGCACCTGTTCCTGGGGTTCGACGCGGACCGGCTGAGCCCGGTTCGTCCGCAGCAGTTGAGCGAGGGGCCGCGGCAGATGATCCGGCTCGCGCCGCAGACGTCACTCGGGACGGAGATCGACCTGCGCAGCCTGGACCGCAAGATGCGCTACTCGGGCGGGTTCCAGGTGGAGTGGCGTCCGTTCGGCGAGGCGATTCCGCCGGCCGTGGTGGAGTTTCGGGTCGAAGCCCGCAAGCACGCCGTGCTGGTCACGGACTATGGCAAGCTGACGTTCAGCCTGGCGTACGACAAGGCGCCGCGGCATGTCGAGAACCTGCTGCAACTGGCCCGCGACCGGTTCTACGACGGGACCACGTTCCACCGGATCATCCCGGGGGCCCTGATCCAGGGCGGTTCGCCGGACGGCACCTCGAGCGGACTGCGCCCCGACGGGCGGATGCTCGTGGCCGAGTTTCACGATGCCCCGATTCAGCCCGGAACGCTGGTGATGGCGCGGCGGCAGGACGATGTGAACTCGGCCAGTTGCCAGTTCTTCATCGCGCTGAGCCGCCTGCCGGAACTGGACGGGCAGTACACGGTGGTCGGGCAGTCGGTCGATCGCGAGAGCCTGCGAACGCTGGAGCGGATCGCGGAACTGCCGACGGATCAGAACGGAACGCCGCAGCGTCCGCCGGTGATTCGCTTCCTGACGCTGGTGGATGCCCCGGTGGCCGGCGCGTCGCGCGACATCAATCCCTGAGCGATTCGTCCGAATCGCGCGCGTCTTCTTCCTGTTGCGATGGCGGAGGTTCCGGTTGCGGAGGTGGTTGCGGTCTGCGCTCCGGCCGGTTGGCCAGGCGGCGGGCGGCTTCCTCGTTCAGGCGGACGAGCTTGGCGAGGTACATGCGTGCGAACTTGCGCGAGGCCCAGCCCAGGTGGGTGCCGCTGGCGCCGAGTTTCTTGAGGCGCGGCTGCCAGCGGACCTGTCGCAGCCGTTCGGCGTAGACGCTGCGTCCGCGGGCATTCAGGTCTTCGGGCAGCGCGAAGCCGATCGCGCCCGCGGCCGGGCCCCGCTCGCGGTCGATGGCGCCCATGATGGTGGTGCCGACTTTCAGCAGGCTGACGTCCTTTTCCGAGTACAGGTTGAGAATGCCGGCGCGTGTGCGTCGCAGGGCCCGCGTCAGGTTGTATTCCGGCGACAGGGCCGGAGCCAGCAGGATGGCCTGGTCGATCCGGTTCTGCGGCGGCAGCGCTTCGAGCGCCAGAACCGCGATCCCGCCGCCGCCCGAGTGGCCGATGACGTGCACCGGCCGGCCGGGGTGTTCGGCCTGGTAGGCCTTGATGCGATCGGCGAGTTCGGCCGCCTGCCGCAGGTTGCGGCTGTAGAGCGAGAGGTTGCCGACCAGCGGGATGCCGGTCCAGTCGAAGACCTCGATGGCCGAGCGGACGCCCCCGTCGGAGAGTCCGATCGCGACGTTGCGGCTGAAGATCGAACTGCCCTCGATCCCGGGCAGCACGAAGACCATGCCGTACCGGAGGCGCTGCGCGGACTTCAGGTGACTGGGGGAACCGCATCCGCCGGCCAGCAGCAGGAGCAGTCCCAGCAGCGCGGCCGGCGCTCGACGAAGCAGCGTTGATCGCATCAGTACGCGCCCTCCGTGCGGCGGATCCGACGGCGCCAGGCGGCGACCCAGGGCAGCGCGAGGATCGCCATCACCACGGCGGCCGCGAGCAGGGTCACCAGGCTGGCGCGCCCGAGAAGACCGAAAGGTGACTCGGTGGTTCCGAGTCGGACCTGGAGAAAGATACGGAGGATGATCTGCGGAAGCCAGGCGGCCCCGAGCAGAATCACGCCGCGTGACCACCAGACGTTGGCGTTCAGCACGCGGCGAAGCTGGGTCGCGAACAGCGCGGTCAGTCCGAGGGTGAAGGCGTGGATGCCGAGCGGATCGGCGCTGCCCAGGTCCTGGGCCAGGCCGACCATCCAGCCGGAGAGGCGCGCATCGTAGGTCGGACGCAGCAGGCCGAGCAGCAGCGCCAGCACCAGGAAGGGATCAAACGGGTTGGGGCCCAGCATCCAGGCGAGGGTGGCCTGAACGAAGTAGGCGACGAGCACGGCAAGGGCGAGGCCACCCCACGGCATCAGGGACGTCCCGCCGGCGTGGTTTCCTGGTTGACCGGGCGGGTCGTGGATTCCTCGGCCGCCTGCCGGCGGCGGTTCTCGGCCAGGATTTCGCGGGCGCGGCGTTCGAGGAACAGGTTCATGCGGGCTCGCATGGCGGGGTCGAGATCGTCACCGAGAGGCGGCGTATCGGGCGCGGGCTCCTCAGCCGCCGGCGGCGCGGTGGGCGACTCGACCGGTGGCGGAAGCGGGTCGCGGGTCGCGGGCGGCGGTTCGGCGTCGAGCGGAGGCTGGGTCGGCTCGAATCCCTTCGGACGGATCAGCGGACTGGTGAAGGCTTCGCGCGGATCGAGCGGGACCCGGAAGGTCTTGCCGGAGGACATCACCAGGCGTCCGTCGCCGCGCTCGTAGGCGAATTCGATTTCGAGGGTCTGCCCGCCGAGGTCCAGCGAGCGCGGCCAGGTCAGGATGAACCCGTAGAAGTAGCCGATGATCGCCTTCTTCCGCGAAGCGAACAGGAACGACTCGGCCTGTTCCATCTGCCACATGTGCACGGTGCGCCGGACGAGTTCGCCGCTGCGGGCCCGCTGGACGACGTGCAGCCAGACGAAGATGCGGCCGGAGACGAAGGCCCCCTTCTCGGTTTCGCTGGAGATGTAGTAGGTGGGGACCTTGAAGCCGATCGCGCGTCCGACCGAGTCGTAGATCCACGGGTCCTGCGCCCAGAACTGGTTGATGCGAATGATGTCGTCGCGCTTCGGGATCTTTTCGATGTCTTCGTAGGCGGTCTTTTCCGGGCGCCCGCCGCCCGGCGTGGGCGGTCGGTCTCCGCCGCCGGGAGGCGTCGCACAACCGGCCGCGGCCAGAAGCAGGGCCGCGCCGAACAGGGCGCGGCCGCCTCGCATCGATCTCATCCAGCGCACGTCGATCCTCTACCGCTGTCGCCCGTTCCCGGCCGCGCCCCGCTTGTTCGAGACGGGGATATCGTAGGACGGTCGGCTCGGGGTGTCACGCAGGGCGGGGGCCGGCTCGCGGACCGGGACCTGCGGTTCGGGGCGGCGGGCTTCGATCGTGATCGGTTCGAGCAGACCTTCGTCCTCGAGCGGGCGGAGGTCTTCCGGCCGAACGCGCAGTCCCTGCATCAGGGGGTTGGTCAGGACCGTGTCGGGGATCGTCCCGGTCAGGTCGCGTTCGCGGATCGACAGTTCGCGGTAGTCCTCAACCGTGCGGACGACGCGCGGCGTCAGGACCACGAGCAGTTCGGTGTGATCGCTGGAGACCTCGTTGTTGCGGAACAGCAGGCCGACGACGGGGACATCGCCGAGGCCGGGGATCTTCTGTTCGACGGTCCGTTCGGTTGTGCTGATCAGGCCGCCGAGGACGACGGTCTCGTTGTTGCGAACGGTGACGTCGGTTTCGGCCTCGCGGCGGAAGAAGATCGGGGCGGTGACGCCCTGCCCGACGTCGACGGTCGAGTCGGTCAGGTCGGAGACCTCCTGGCGGACGTGCATGTTGACGAAGCCGTCGGGGTTAATCCGAGGCGTGACTTCGAGAATGATGCCGACGTCCTGGCGGGCGACGGCGGTCGAGATCTGTCCGGTCGTGCTGGTCTGGGTGCCGGAGACGTACGGAACGTCGTTGGTGATCTCGATGCGGGCTTCGAGGTTGTCCATCGCCATGATCTGCGGGCGCTGCAGGACGTTCAGCGTTCCCTCGTTCTGCAGCGTACGCAGCAGGAAGTTGAAGTCCTGCCCGCTGATGGTGAAGGTGAAGCCGCCCAGGCCGGCCCCGGCGGCGCCGAGGTCGGTCCCGCCGACGAAGTCGAAGGTGTTGGTGTCGCCCGGCCCGGCCTTGGTGAACTGGAGATCCTGGAAGGCGAACTCGACGCCGAGTTCGAGCGAGTCGTTCAGCATGACTTCGGCGATCAGGACCTGGATCATGACCTGCGGCGGGGGCTGGTCGAGATCCTGGACGAGGCTGAGCAGTTCCGACCGGCGGCGCGGATCGAAGTTGAGGATCACGCGGTTGGTGTCCTCGCTGGCGACGGCGACGATCTCTCGGCCCATGCGTTCCGAGACGCTCAGGTCTTCCTGCAGGTCGGCCAGCATCTGCTGTTCGGCGTCGTTAAGCTGCTGCAGCGCGGTCTGGATCGCGGCCGCCTCGTTGTTGTGCGGCGTGTAGACCAGCGTCGTGCGCGACTGGATGTCCTGGGTGTCGAGCTTCAGGATCAGTTCCTCGACCAGGTCGAGGTAGCCGGTCGTACCGGCCGCGATGACCGAATTGGTCCGCATGTCGGTGGTGAAGCTCAGCTCCTGGCGTCCGCCGCTGGCGAAGCCTTCGAGCTGCAGGATGCGTTCGGTATCGCTGCCGGCGGCGCCCCCGCCCCCGCCCTGCTCGGTGGCGAACAGTTCGTCGAGCATCTCGACCATCTGCTCGGCATCGGAGTTGCGCAGCGGGAAGATGCGGATCTTCGCGGCGTCGGGCGGCACGTCGATCGCGGCCACCAGCGACTCGATCAGCGGCATGCTGCTGGTCGGGGCGATCACGATCAACTGGTTGGTGCGGACATTGTCGATCACGGTGATGCCGTTCCGCATCGCCTTGAGCGTTTCGGTGCCGAGGTCGGCATGCTGGCGGTGCCAGACCAGCATGATCTGGCTGGCGGCTTCGGCCGAGTTCGATCCGCCGCTCGAACGGAGCCCGCTGCTGTCGATCGTGCCGCTTTCCAGCGCGACGATGCTGCGGAGCAGGTTGCCGGCCGTCTCGGCGTCGGCCTGGTCGAGCTTGAAGATCTGGATCGAGCCGTTGTCGACCGGCTCGGTCGTGTCGATGCGGGCGAGGAAGTCCTCGACGTCGCGGACGACCTGCGGCGGTCCGGAGACCACGACCGAGTTGGTGGTCGGATCGTGCGTGACCGTCACGTCGTTGCTGCTGCCTTCGTTGGCGCTCTGGAACAGTTCGCCGGCGCTGGTCGAGACGGCTTCGGCGTCACCGCGGCTGAGCGGGAAGATCCGCGTGATGCGGCCGGGCTCGGACGGACGGTCGAGAACCTCGACCCAGCGTTCGACCATGATCATGTCTTCGCGCGAGGCGGCCAGCAGGAGCGTGTTGGAATACGGGTCGGCCGAGATGTGGATCGGCGTGCCCTCCATGCCTTCGCCCTGGTCGCGGGTGGCGTCGATCATCTCCTGCAGGCGGGTCGCGATCCCGGCGGCGCTGTTCAGCAGCACCGGCCGGACGCGGAAATCGAGTGTCGGGACGTAGGACTGGTCAAGCTGGCTGACCATCTGCTCGGCCTCGGCCAGGAAGTCGCGGGTGCCGGTCAGCAGCAGCGAGTTCGAGCGCGAATCGGAGAGGACGAACAGTTCCTCGGTCTGGCCGCCGTCGTTGACGGTGCTGATCGCGTCCTTCTTCTTGTCGAAGAACTCCTGGAGCGTGTTGCCGAGCTTGACCGAGTCGGCGTACTCGAGCCGGCGGAAACGCGAGTCGACCACGCGGTAGCTGGCGGTGTCGTCAAGCTGCCGGGCAAGCCCCTCGACCAGGCCGAAGACCTCGGTGCTGGCGATCACGACCAGCGAGTTCGAGCGTTCGTCGGTCATCAGGATCGCGTTGTCGCGGGCGAGGTTGTCGGCCTCGCCGAGCGCCTCGGCCCGCTTGTCGAGCATCTCGGTCAGCCGCTCCTGCAGTTCGGCCGCCTGCAGGTTGCGCAGGCTGACGACCCGGGCGGGCCAGCGTTCGCCGACGCTGGGCTGGTCCATCTCGGAAACCAGCGCGCCGGCCAGGCGGATCGCGTCGGTGCGGCCGACGACGATGACCGAGTTGGTCCGCGTGTCGGACTTGACGACGACGTTGTACGGCAGGCTGTTGCCGGTCAGCGTCCGCGGCTGCGGCGGCATGCTGTTGTTGCTGCGGGTGTTTTCCTGCGGCCGGGTCAGGACCTTTTCCTTGCCCTCGTCGAAGAGGGTCTGGAGGGTCTCGGCGACGCGTTCGGCGGCCGCGTACTGCAGCGGCATCGTCTTGATCTCGATGTCGTGTCCGTCGGGCAGTTGGTCGAACAGCCCGACGATCGCCTTGAGGGCCTCGTTGTTCTTCGGGCTGGACAGGATGATCAGCGAGTTCTTGGCCGGCTCCGGGATGATCTCGATCGGCTTGTCGAGTTCGAGCGGCGGCAGTTCCTGGCCCTGGGCGGTGGTCAGCCGCAACTGGCGGATCAGTCGCGCGGTGCCCCCCTGCCCGCCGGCCGCCTCGAGCGCGATCAACTGCGTCAGCGTCTCGGCCAGTTCGTTCGCGGCGGCGTTGCGCAGGTCCATGACCAGGACCCGCGAGGTGGTGAAGTCGTTGCCCTCGTCGACTTCCTGGTCGATGGCCTCGATCATCTTCTCGATTTCTTCGAGGTCGGTCGGCGTGCCGATCGCCAGCAGGCTGTTGCTGGGCGCGATCGCTTCGAGCGAAGACTGCTGGTCGGCGGGCACTTCACGCTGGGCGTTCAGCTTCTGCACGACCGGGTCGAGCAGTTCCTTGGCCTGCTGCGCGCGGATGTTCTTCAACTGGAACGAGCGGAAATCGGTGCCGCCGTCCTCGGTCTGCGCGTCGATCGTCTGGACGATCTGGCGGATCATCTCCATGTTCTGCTCGCTGGCCGTGACGAACAGGGCGTTGCTGCGGTTCTCGGCGATGACGCTGAAGCGGTCGGCCCGCCCGGGAGAATCGGTCCGCGAACTGATGAAGGCCTGGATGGTCTGCTCGACGATCGGCTGAATCGCGGCCGCCTTGGCGTTCTCGAGCGTGAAGATCTCGATGATGCCTTCCGGCGCGGTGGCTTCCATCAGCATCAGCATCTGTTCGATGAACTCGATGTCGCGCTCGTCACCGGTGATCACGATCCGCTGGCTGTCGAGCGGCGTCGCGTAGACGTCGCTGCGAAGCTGGCCGGAAACGCTGTCGAGCATCCCGGCCGGGTCGCCCTGCGGCACGACGACCGGCTGGCGGTCGGGCTGCGGTCGCTCGGCGGGCTGAGCCGGCTGTTCGGCCGGCTGATCGTTCTCCTGCAGTGCGCTGGCGAGGATCGCCCGTTGCAGGGCGGGCACCAGGCGCGTGCTGGTGACGGTGAAGATGCCGCCGGCCGGGCGGGACTCGCGATCCCAGTTCCTGTGCAGTTCCCACTGCAGCGAGCCGCCGGGGCGACGTCCGCGCGTGCCGCGGGTGCGGTTGGTCGGCGGGCGGCCGCCGGTGTTGCCGGACGGTCGGATGGTCCGCGAACTGCCGGGGCGGAAGGTGCTCGGGGTCGAACTGCCGCCGGTGCGGCGGATGGTGCCGGTCCCGCCGGCGGTGTTGCTGCGCTGCTGCTGCAGGCGTTCGATGATCTCGCGGGCCTCGTCGCTGGTCAGGCGCTGCAACTGGACGACACGGGTGACCATCTCGTCACCGCCACGGACATCCTGAAGCTGCGAGACGAGATTGTTGACCACGTCGTACTGGGCTTTCGAGCCGTAGACCGTCAGCGCGTTCGAGTACGTGTTGGCCCCGATCGTCAGCAGGTTCGGAACGCGGTTCTCGCGCTCGGCCGCCCGCATCTCGCCCTCGTTCAGGATCTGCGAGACCTCGGCCGCGATCTGCTGGGCGTCCATCCCGAGCGGCAGGCGGACGAGCCGGACGGTGGCCTCGTTTTCCTCGCTGGGCGGAACGTCATACTCGGCGATCGCGAGTTGCACGAACTGGAAGGTCTGTTCCGAACCGACCACGATCAGGCTGTTCGTGCGCGAATCGGGGATCGTCGTGAACGGGTCGAAATCCAGTTCCCCGCCCTGCCCGCCGCGCAGCGCCATCTGCGCGTATTCCATGATCGCCCCGTCGAGCGACGACTTGATCGCCAGCGCGTCGGCGTAGACCAGCGGGAACTTGCGGATCTTCAGCAGTTCCGGCGGCTGATCCAGCGTCCGCGTCGTCTGCTCGATCTGCTCGAACAGCGGCTGCGGAGCGCGAACCAGCAGCTTGCTGGAACTGTCGTCGCCGTAGATCAGCAGCCGCCCGGGCGTGCTCGACACCGAGCGCGTTCCGCGGCGTCCGCCTCCGGCCGTCGGGGTCGCCCCGCCGTAGATCGCCAGCAGCGACTCGGCCACCTTGGTCGCCTTGGCGAACTTGATGTCGAGTTCGCGGATCTCGCTGGAGGCCTGCACGTCCAGTTCGCGGACCTTGGCGAAGACCAGTTCGCGCTTCTCGGCCGGTCCGTAGACGAGAATCGTGTTGGTGCTCGGCTCGGCGCTGAGCCGCATCTCGTTGACGCCGCCACCACCACCGCGGTTGCCGCGCTGTCCGCCGCCGCCGATCAGGAAGATCTGGCTGACGGCCGTGGCGATGCTCGATGCGTCGCCGTACTGGCAGACGTACATTTCGGCTTCGGCCAGGGCCCCTTCGACGTCGAGCAGCGCGATCTGCCGCTCGACCAGTTCGACGTCCTTCTGCCGGGCGGTGTAGATCAGCACGTTGCGGCGGGCATCGGCCGCGACGGTCACGGTCCCGAGCTGGGCGGGCGAACCGGCCCCGCGGCGGCCACCGCCACCACCGCCGCTGGCCGCGGCGGCGAAGATTTCCTGGAGCAGCGGCAGAACGTCGTCGACCTTCGCGGCTTCGAGCGGGTACTCGCGAATGACGACGATCTCGTAGCCGCTGAGCGATTCGAGTTCGTTGATCATGTCCTCGATGATCGGCAGCACCTCGGGCGGTGACGAGACCAGCAGCGCGTTGGTCACCGCGTTCGGCACGATCTCGACCGTGTCGACCTTGGCGCCTTCGCCGCCGCCGACCGAGACCTGGGTCTGTTCGAGCAGTTCGAGGATCTGCTGCTGGGCGTTGCCGCGGGCGGCCGGGGCACGCTGCCCCTGGCGACCGGCGGCCTTGCCGATGCCGAGCACGGACTTGATGTTTTCGGCGGCCTCGGTCGCGTCGATGCTGCGAAGCTGATAGACGCGGATTTCGACTTCGCCGGGCGGAATGTCGAGTTCGACCAGCAGTTCGCGGATCTCGGGCAGGCGGGCCTCGTCGCACTTGACGATCAGGTAGTTGTTGCCGACGTCGGTCGCGATGCGCAGTCGGGTCGGCGTCTTGCCGTCGCTGCCGCCGGCCCGCTGGGCCCCGATCATGCTCTGCAACTGCGCGGCGAGGTCATTGCCGCCGCCCTGGCCGCGGCCGCCGGACTTGTCGTCGCCCTCCTGCCCGCGGCGGCCCTGCTGCTGCTGCTGCTGGTTGGGCTGCTGCCGCTGCGGGGCCCGGACGACCTGGCGGGGTTCGTTGAACATCAGGTCAAGGATGCGGGCGGCCTGGGTGACGTCGCCGTAGGTGAACTGGAAGATGCGGATGACTTCGCCGGCCCCGAGGTCGCTCTCGATGATGTCGATGCTGCTCTCGATCTCCTCGACGTCTTCCTTCGGACCGCTGATCAGGATGCGGCCGTCGTCGAAGACCTTGATGCCGACCTGCTCCTTCTGCGGTTCGCCGAGTTCGACCGCGTCCTGGCCGCCGGCCCCGACGTTGATCGCGTAGGTCTCGCGGAGCAGCGCATCGACCCGCTCGCGGATGGTCGGGTCGCTGTAGGAGGCCAGCGCGACGTTCGGACCACGGCGCTCACCGAGGCCGATCTCCTCGCCGTCCTCCCTGCCGTTGTTGCGCTTGCGCTTTTCTTCCTGACGCTTGCGGAACGATTCGGGCAGGTCGCCTTCCTTGCGGAGCGTTTCGACCATCGTGCTGGGGGCGGCTTCCTCGCCGGCCTCGGTGTACTCGACCCGCAGTTCGGGGTGCATCAGCATCAGGGCCCGGATGGTCTTGGCGGGATCGCCGGCCAGGCGGGTTTCCTTGAGCTTGCGTTCGACCTTCGCGCGGGCTTCGAACATGCGGATGTTCTTGAGGATGTCGTCGAACTCGCCGGGACGGCAGACGACCTTGATGTAGTCGCCGAACAGGTCGGCCTCGATGGTCGGGCCGCGATCGAGCGGGTAGAGGTCCTGCACGTCCCAGGCGATGTCGAACGGATCGCCGCGGTAGATGTCGACGAAGTGGATCTCCTTGGCCGGTCCTTCGTCCTCGGCCGGTTCGACGTCGAGGGCCGCGATGTAGGTTTCGACCTGCCGCATGCGGCGGCGGTTGGCGGTCACCCGCACCTTGTCGTAGTACTCGTCGACCGTCACGGTGACGTTGTCGAGCGGGTTGTTGGTCGGCGGGAAGAGGGCCGCGAGCGTGTCCTGCACGTCGTAGGGGCTGACGTAGCGGACCTGGAACTGCTTGAGTTCGGGCACGTTCGCGCTGTTGGTCTCGAGCGACGTGATCTGCTGCTGCAGGTCGGCGATGTCGGCCGGCAGCCCGCGCAGGATCACCGAGTTGCTGCTGTCGTCGGCCACCACGGCCACCCTGGCCGTCTCGCCGCGGGCGAGGCCCTGCCGCTGCAGGTCGCTGACGGCCCGGGCGACGTCGCCGGCGCGGGCCTGTTCGAGGCGAACGATCTCGACGACCTCGCCGGTGTCCCGGTCGCTGTCGATCATCTTGAGCAGTTCGCCGACCATGTCCTGGTACTCGTCGGGCGCGAAGACGACCAACTGGTTGGCGCCGGCCTGCATGACCGCGGTCTGGATCGTCTGGGCCCGGGCGCCTTCCTGCTCGGCCACCTTGGCCTTCAGCATCTGCTCGACGTTGCGGGCGATCTGGTCGGCCCGCACGTTGGTCAGCGTGTAGGGTCGCGCCTCGCTGACCGGCATCTCCTTGGTCTCGATGCCGGCGATCAGCGACTCGATCAGGGGCAGCTTGTCGGCCGGGGCGATCACCACCAGCGTGTTCGTCTTCGGCTCAGCGAAGGCGGCCGGCTTCATCTGGCCCTTCTTGGTGTTGCCGCCCATGCTCTGCAGGAACATGCTGACCTGCCAGCTGACCTGCTGGGCGTCGAGCCGCTTCAGGTCGTAGGTCTTGATCTGCAGGTCGTCGTCGTCGCTTCCGTCGACGTCGATCCTGGCAACCAGGTCGCGAATGTCCTGCAGCTTGGAACTCGGCGCCCGGACCACCAGCGTGTTGTTGCTGATCGTGACCGAGACCTGCTCGGCCGGCGAACCGCCGCGGCGGGTGCGGAAGATCTCGTTGACCGTGTTGCGGACTTCCCACGGGTCGGCGTACTTGATGTCGATCGTCGCGACGGTGCCGGCCGCCTCGCGGCTGACGACGCTCTCGATCAGTTCGTCGATCATCGGGATCTGCCGCTTGGAGGCGATCACGACGAGCGTGTTGGTCAGCGGTTCGGGAAAGGCCTCCGGCTGCATCGTGCCGCGCTTCTGCACGCCGGCGCTGCGCTTCAGGAAGTTGTTGATCCGGCCGGCAAGCTGGTTCGCGTCGATCTGCTGCAGGTCGTAGGTCTTGATCTGGAAGTCGTCCTGGCCCTGGTTGTCGATGCTGGCGATCAGGGCCTTGACCTCTTCGAGCTTCGAGCCCGGCGCCTTGACCACCAGCGTGTTGTTGCTGACCGTCACGTAGACGTCTTCGCTGGCCGCCCCGCCCTGTCGCCGCGAGCGCCCGAAGATGTCGTTGATCATGTTCCGCGTTTCCCACGGATCGGCGTAGTTCAGGTCGATCGTGACGATCTCGGACGAAGCACCCTCGGCGTTCTGCTCCAGTTCGCGGACCCACTCGGCGATCCCGTCGAACTCCTCCTGGCTGCCGCCGACGATGATCGAGTTGGTCAGCGGCTCGGCGCTCAGCGTGATCGTCTTGGCCCGGATCTTCTCGCGGAAGATCGTGTTCAGCACGCCGACCAGCGCTCGCGCGTCGGCCTTCTCGAGCGCCAGCGTGTGCAACTGCGACTCGGCCGTCGGGGCCTGGTCGAGCTGCTTGATCAGTTCCTCGGCCATCTCGACCGCGAACTTCGGCGCGTTGATGATCACCTGGTTCAGCCGCTGATCGGCGACGATCCCGATCTGCTGCGCGACGCCGCGGCCGCGCTGCCGCTCGATCTGTCGCACCAGCACGTTGTTCAACTGGGTCGCGACGTAGCCGGCCTCGGCCTCCTCGAGCTGGATGAACCGCTGCTCGGCGGAAAGGTCCAGCGACTGTTCGGTGAACTTGGAGACGAGCTCCTCGACCTTGCCGCGGATGTCCTTCGGCGCGCTCAGGATCAGCGTGTTG
Organism: Phycisphaerae bacterium; assembly: GCA_030428945.1. Taxonomy (GTDB): domain Bacteria; phylum Planctomycetota; class Phycisphaerae; order UBA1845; family Fen-1342; genus JAUIEC01. The sequence goes on from JAUIEC010000005.1 coordinate 138,877, forward strand.
GTCACCTGGTCGCCCGACGCCGTCGCCCGCAGGCGGTCCGGACGGTTGCGCGTCAGGTTGTCGAGGGCCGGCTTCAACTGGTTGGCGATGTTGCGGATGTCGACCCCGGCCAGCGGCGTCGTCCAGACCTCGATCGGCGACTCGGGCTGCTTCTGTCCTTCCAGGTCGTAGTTCTTCAGCAGTTCGCCACCGGCGCGGACGGCCGTCTGCGGACCGTTGATCATCACCCGGTTCGTGCGGGCGTCGCCGGTCACCTTGATCTGCCGGGCGACCGCGGTACCGAGCGACTGGCCCATCTGGGCGACAAGCTGGCTCTGCAGCCAGCGGGCCGCCTCGTCGGCATTGGCGTGGGCCAGGTCGAAGAACTCGACGCCCCACTGCAGTTCCTGGCCGATGCTCTGGAACTCGTTGATCAGGTTCTGGGCCTCTTCCAGCACATCGGCCGAACAGGTCACCAGGATCGTCTCGGTCGTCTGGTCATCGAGGAAGACCGCCACCGCCCCCTGCTGGCGGACACGGTCGCGGAAGGCGGCCGTCAGCTTCTGCGAGATCGAACGGACCGGCGCGCCGGGCAGCTTGATCAGCTTGGTGGTGATGCCCTTGTCGCTGCGCTGGTCGAGTTCCTCGATCACCGCCCCGATCTCGGCCTGCTTCATGGCCGGGGCATCGACGACGACCTGCGTGCCGACCGCCGCGACCTTGACCTGCGTGCCGACCGCGGCGCGGCCGCGGCCGCGCGAGCTGGCGGCCCCGAAGAGCTGCGAGACGAGCGTGGCGACTTCGCGCGAGGCGGCGTTCTTCAGCGAGTAGAACTTCCGCTCGGGCTGCTGCTGGGCGACGGCCTGTTCCATCTCGGACGCGAAGCGCTTGATGCGGTCGAGGGTGATGTCGTCGGCCCGGACGATCAGCGAGTTGGTCACGGGTTCGGGGGTGATGCTGGCCTCGGATCCGCTGGCCGGCCGGGCGCCGCGGCGTCCGGTCGGACGGGTGCCGGTCGGCAGCAGGCTCTCGGCGAGTTCGGCGACCTGGGCGGCGTCGGCGTACTCGAGCGGCAGGATCACGAGGGGGTTTTCCTTCGGCACGACGTCCAGTTGCGGCAGCAGCGCCTCGATCTCGTCGATCGCGGGCTGGACGCCATGCACGATGATCTGGTCATCGGGCAGGGCCTGGATCAGGACGGCCGAGCGGCCGAGGACCGGGTGGCTGTACTGGCGGTAGAGCTGGTTGAGGACTTCGACCACGGCGGCGGGGCTGGCGTTCTCGAGCTGGAAGAAGGCGTCGCGGGGCTGGTTGCTCAGGGCGCTTTCGTCCCAGATGCGGATGGTGTCCTCGACCTTCTCCCACTGCGCATCCGAGCAGATCACGATCAGGATGCCGGCCTCGTCGAGCGGGATCAGTTCGGGCGTCGCGTTCGCACGGGCCCGACCGCCGCGGCGCACGGGGCCGCGGGCCGGCGCGGCGCCGCCACTCAGCAGCGGCGAGACCATCTGGGCGACGCGGCTCGGCGTCAGGTTGACCAGTTGGATCACGTGCTGGGTCTCGGCGACCAGTTCGTTGTCGAGCTTGGCGATGATCTCCTCGGCCTTGCCCATCTCCTCGGGCTCGCCCGAAACGTGCAGGGCGTTCAGGACCGGGTCGGCGATGATCGTCAGGCCGCTGCGGCTGGTCGTGCTGCGGCCGCGGATGGTCGTGGTGGTCGAGGTTCCGCGGACGAACTGTTCGACCAGCGGCTGGATCTGGTCGGCGTCGGCGTAGTCGAGGTAGAAGGTCTTGAAGTTGACCGGCACGGGAAGGTCGATCTTGGCGAGCATCTCGTTGACGCGTTCGAGGCCGTCCTTGTTGGCATAGACGATCAGCTTGTTGGTGCGTTCGTCGGCGACCAGTCGGACGGTCTTCTTGGCCCGTTCGTAGAGGTCCTCGACGATGATCTGCTCGGGCGCGGCCTGGTTGTTCTGGGCGGTGTTGGTCCGCGTCGGCGTGCGGGTCCGCGAGGTGGTCCGCGAGGTCGTGCGGGTCGGCGTCCGCTGCTGGGTGCCCTGCTCCTGCTGGAAGATCTGGTTGAGCAGGTTGGCGATGTCGACGGCGCTGCCGTGCTTGACCTCGATCACGTGCGTGTCGAATTCGAAACCGGGGTCCTGGTCGATCAGGGCGATGAAGTCCTCGATCTCGGTCAGCTTGGCGGTCGAGGCCTTGACGATCAGGGTCTTGGTCCGCTCGTCCGGGATCATCTTGATGTTGTTGTCGCTGCCGCCGGTGGTTTCCCACTTGCGGGTCTGGCGGTTGTAGGTCCGCTGCGCGGCGGTGATGTCGAAGTAGTCCTGCAGCATCCGCTCGATCTCGCGGACGTTGGTCTTGATCTTGATGAAGCGCGTCTCGCGCGGGTCGAACTCCTCGGTCTCGTAGACCTTGTACAGATCGAGGAAGCGGCGGACGTCGCGGGCCAGGCCGGTGATGTGGATCTGGTTGGTGTCGCCCAGCACGACCGGCAGCGCGTGGTCCGGCATCGCCGGGGCGATCATGTCGCGGATCGTCTCGGCCGGGCGGCCCTTGATCCGGATCAGGACCGAGGCGAACTCCATGTCGCGCAGGTTGGCGGCCTCGAAAGCCTCGAGGTTCGGATAGAAGGCCTGCTCGACCGGCAGGTACTTGCCGAGTTCGTTCAGCGGCAGCGCGTAGACGTAGTTCTCGGTCTCGGCCAGGAAGTAGCCCTGCTGGACCAGCAGGAAGTTCAGCTCGTCGAGCGCCTCCAGCTTGGTGAAGCGGCGGGTCGTCTCGTAGGTCAGTTCGCCGATGATGAACACGTCGGCGATGTTCATGTACGGCTTGCCGATCCGCTTGGCGTACAGCTTGACGACTTCCTCCCACGGCATCTCGAAGAAGCTGAACCACTCGGTCTTGCCATCGGGTGACAGCGGCAGCGGCAGGACCCGCTCGCCCTCGCCGGCCTGGTTGCGCGGACGCACCTGGCCGCCCTCGTCATCGTCGTCATCGTCCTCGGCCTCGCGGCGGAGGTTGCCGCGCTTCGGCGGGTCGCCGGCCCGGGCAGCGGCTTCGCGGGCCCGCTTGCGGGCGCCGCCGCCCTTGGGGATGTCGGCGAATCGGCCGCGGCGTTCGGTGGTCGGTTCGGTCGCGGGCTGATCGTCACCGCCGGGTTCGTCGCCGGCGGCTTCGGGGTCGTCCATCGGCTCGGCCTGCTCTTCGGCCTCGTTGGGATCCGCGACGACCTTGGGATCGGTCCGGGGCGCAGCGCCGGCCTGGGGCGTCCGGTTGCGGGCCCGCACGTCGGGACGCTCCACCGGATTGATCACCGGTTCGTCCTCGCCGCCCTCGCGCTGTTCGTCGAGTTTCTTCTGCATGTCGGCTTCGCGCTTCTGGCGCGCTTCGAGCGCCCGCTTGCGAAGCTGTTCGCTGCGCTTGCGGGCGTCCTCGCGACGCTGCTCGCGCTCGGCCCGGATCTGTTCGGCCGTGCGCGGCGCGTCGGCCGGCTGGCTGCTGGCCTGCTTGCGCATTTCCTGGAGGCGTTCGAGGGCCCGCTGCCGGGCCTCCTGCGTCGTGGTCGGCGGCTGGGGCGGCTTGGCCTGGTCGGCCGGCTGCGTGTCGGAGACCGGGTCGGGCCTGGCGGCCGGCTTCTCTTCCTGTCCGGGTGCGACAGCGGGAAGAAGTGCCAGTCCGGCACCAAGGACAGCGGCCACCCAGGTCAACGTTCGCTTCGCGATCATTCGTCGTTCCCCAAGCACAGGGTTGTAACGAGTTGTGTCTTGCAACGGCCCACGCCTCTGGTCCGCGGCGGTCCACCGGCGTCGAGATCCGGCCGTCGTCAGACCGGGCCGAACCACGGACGGGCACTGGCTTATACCGGCCCGGCGGCGGGTGGTGACGTCCGCGGAGAGACGTCTGAAAAATCGTTTTCGTAGTGCGGAGGCTCGCCGAAACCCGGCCCCTCGCCAGCGGTGCTAATGCTAAGCGAACACGCCAGTTGCGTCGATACGCCCGGGCCCGAGGTCGAAAAAGGGGAGCCGCGAAAACGCGTGGGAGACGGCAGGCGCGGAAGCCCTTTGGCCTGAGAGGGTTCGGGCGCCGCGAAGGGGGACCCTGGCAGCGGGACAACGGCCGGCAAAGATCGACCGGCGTCGGGTCGGATCGCGCCTCGCCCGGTTCCCTGCCTGCGCCCGGACAACCGCCGCGGGGCCTGAACTACGACTCAGCCCCCGTCTCCCCTTCGGCCGGCGGAGCCTCGGCGGAGTGGGCGAGAACTTCCTGGAGCAGGCGCCAGATTTCCGGGTAGTTCTGTTCGGTCAGCTTGTCGCGCTCTTCGAAGGTGCGGCCGTTGGCGTAGATGTAGAACTTGTCGCCGCCGGCCGGCTTGCGTTCGTTGGCGCGAATCACGACGCAGCGCGGGTCGATCAGCACGAGGTGCCCGTCGTCGAACTCGTCGTTGAGCTGAAACTCCAGCGGCGGGTCGGCCGCCTGGCGGACGTCAAAGACGAACGCGGTCGGCTGGCCGTCCTCGGCGGTGGACCCGATCAGGGTGAACTGGTCCGCGTCGGGCCGGCGGTTGACCGGCGGACGCGGAGGCGGCTTTTCGGTGGCCTCGGGCTTGTCGTTCCTGGCGACGTCGACCGGCTTCTCGACCTTGACCGGCGGAGGCTTCGGTCGTTCCCTGGCTTCGGTCAGGCGGAACATGTTGGACTGCCAGACCCGGGCGAAGTCGGTCTGTTCGTCGAGGTACGGCTCGAGCCGGGACTTCCACTCCGGATCCTTGGTCCATTCGGGATCGAACGGCGTCGCGGCGAGTTTCTTGTCGGGCGCGTTCGGCAGGACGAGGGTCGAAACGGTCATCGTCACGCCGAGGGTCGGGTTCGGGCTCGGCTTGCCGCGCTTGGGCTTGACGTCGTTGGGGGCCGCGGCGATCGCAAGCTGGTCGACCCGCTTGATGTACGGGGCGGCATAGATGTCTTCGAGCAGCGAGACGACCCGCTGCAGCGGCGCGTCGAACTTGAGCCCCAGCTTGATGGTCGTGAAGCCGGCCCGCGGGCCCTTGTTGATCACTTCGACCGGACGCGGCGTCAGCGTGGCGGCGTCCTTCAGGCTGTTGGCCTGCAGCAGCCGCGTGATCTCGGCCCGGAACGCCAGCGTGCTGAGTTCGATGTCGTTGCTGAAGGTGGTCGAGGTGGCCCGCTGCCAGCGCTGCCGCGACGAGTAGCTCGGCAGCAGACGCTCTTCCAGCGACTCGCGTTCGATCTGCGCGTCGCGAATGTCCTGCTGAAGCTGCATCCGCGGAGCGACGATGTACGAGCGGATCGCCTGGTAGCCGCCGAAGAGTACCGCCACGGTCGCGGCCGAGCCGATCAGTACCTGTTCGCGTGACGTCATCTCAGATCCCCGCTCGCTTCAGTTCCTTGATCCGCTTGTCGGCGGCCTTGTCGCGCTCCTTCTGGCCGGCGTTGTGCGCGACGAGATCGACCAGCTTGATGGTCAGGTCGGTCTGCCCCTTGAACTTCGGGTCGAGAATGCTGCCGGTCGCGGGCTGCCAGCTACCGAGCCGTTCGACCTCGTACGGCTGGCGGTCCTCGATCTGGTACTCGGCGATCCGCCGGGCGAAGGCCTGCGCGGTCTCCTGGTCGTTGCAGAGCAGCTTGAGCGTGACCGTCCCGGTCGACTCGCGGAACGAGAAGTCCGTCACCAGCAGCTTCTGGTAGTCCTTGTACTGGTCGCCGCCGGGCGGCGGTTCGTTCAGGTCGCCGGCCCACTCGGTCAGCCGCAGCAGATGCTCGATCGCGATCCCCATCCGCGAGGCTTCCTCCCAGGTGCGCTTGCCCTGGATCAGGTTCTCCAGCTCGTAGTAGTTGACCAGGTCGGCCCGCAACTGCTTGTTGATCTCGACCAGTTCCGACCGCTCGCCGCGCAACTGGCGGAAGTCGTTGTAGACCCAGGCCCCGGCCGCGACGATCACCATCGCGGCGGCGACCCCGGCGATCCGCAGGTTGCGCTTCAGGTCGGCGTGCTTCTCGACCGGCTGCTTCGGATGCAGGAAGTCGAGTTCGAGCAGGTCGGGATGCGCCAGCGTCCAGGCCCGACCGAGACAGGCCGAGAACGAGCGAAGCTGCGGGGCCTCGTGCTCGTTGACGCCCAGCCGGGCGGTCGGATCGAACAGGTCGGCCGGCAGGCTCAGGTCACGGTCGATCGCGTCGACCAGGGCGTGCTCGATGCCGGTTCCGCCGGCCACCAGGACCTGGTCGATGTGCGGGTCGCCGACCGTGGCGCGGAAGGCCTGCAGCGTGCGTTTGACCTCCAGGACCAGTTCGTCGAGCACCTCGCGATGCGCCTCGTCGATCAGCTCCATCTGCGAAAGCTCGGCCTTCGAGGAGATCCGGCTGTCCTCGCTGACCAGTTCGCCGCCATGGAACGGAACGCCGACGCTGGCCGAGCGCGAGAAGACCAGCCCCGACCCGAGCGTGCCGGCGCCCTGGTCCGCGGTCAGGTGCGCGCCCCGCACGACGTCGATCTCGGTCACGGCCGGCCCGACGTCGATCAGCAGGACCTGCTGCTGAATCGTGTTGGCCAGGTTGGCGACGCTGATGCCGTTGGCGTACGGCCGCAGGCCGACGTTGGTCGGACTCAGCCCGGCCACGCGGCAGGTTTCGAGCAGGTTGTTGAGCACGTCCTGGCGAACGGCGGCCAGCAGGACCTCGACGGCGAGCCCGTCCTCGTTGCGTTCGCTGACGACGTAGTCGACCGCGGCCTGGTCGACCGGGTACGACAGTTCGCGTCCGGCCACGAAGTGCACGGCGGCGGTCAGTTCGTTGGCCGGGGTCGGCGGCAGCTTGAGCGTGGTGATCACGGCCTTGTCGCGGGGCACATCGAGAACGACCTGTCGCGTGCGGATGCGATGCAGGGCGAGCATCTGGGCGATGAAGCGGCCCATGCGTTCGGGGTCGTCGGCCGCGACCTCGGCGGGGATGCGGTGCGAGTGGGCGTCCTCGAGGTGCAGGCGGCGGCGCCCGCCGCGGGCGGCGACGATGCGGAGGGCGTGCTTGTCCCAGTCGAGGCACAGGATCTTGCGGGCCACGCGGTGCTCCTTATTCCGGTTGGATGACGACGACTTCGTCATCATCGATCGGCCAGGCCATGCCCAGCCGGGTCAGGTCGCGATGATACTTGACCTGCGGCAGCGGGCCGATCATCTCGATCACCCATTCGCCGCGACGGAAGGCCTTGAGGTGGTCGGCATAGCCAAGCACCTCGACGTGGAACTGGACGGACTTGGTCGTGATGAACGGGGCGATCTGGCGGAACTCGTCCGCGCTCAGGCCTCCGTACACGAGCGGCCAGGCCGTCGTCCGCAGTTCCTCGGCCCCGAGTTCGGCTCGGGTGGCCATGATCTTTTGCAGGATCTCGGGGTTCATCCCGGGAATCAAGCCCAGCACGCGGGCCGGCGCCGTGCTGACGTGGATCAGGCCGACGATCGGCTGCTGGGCCTGTTCGACCCCGCGCACGGTGAAACGATCCATCAGGTACGGCATTTCCTCGAGCGTCACCGGACTGCCGGGCGCGGCCGCGAAATTCAGGGAGCCGATCGCGGCGGGCCGGTTGGGGTCGTCCTCGCCCTCCGCGGCTGCTTCGCCGGCGCCCGCGCCCGCGGGCGGGCCGGCGACGGCCTCCCCGCCGTAGAGTCCGGCCGGGCTGCCCATGCTGACGAAGTCGAAGTTGTCCTGCTTGAGGCTGGCGATGAAGGCGACCGTGGCGGCACTGATTTCGCCCTCGGGGAAGTACTCGGCGATCTGGGCCTGGATGATGTTGATGTCGGCGTTCAGGTTGATCCGCGGCTTGTTGTCGAGGGCCGTGTCGGTTTCCCGTGAGAAGACCGTCAGGTACGGCGCGATGCCGTGGTTGAGAATCCCGTCGCCGTTGTCGTAGAATGGGAAGGTGTCTTCGCCGTCGTCCTCGTTCTGGTCGAGGATGCCGTTGCGATTGACGTCCTCGCCGTAGAGCAGCGCCGCGTTGAAGCCCTTGACCAGCAGCAGTTCCTCGAGCGTGTCGAGCGGACCGTTCTTGCAACTGTACGGCGGTCCGGGATCGAGGTTGGTGTAGTACTCGTCCTCGGCCCCGCCCTCGCGGGCGTCGCCGTCCTCGTCGAGCCAGTCGAGCAGCGCCGCCACGTACGGCCCGGGCGTTTCGATGCCCATCTCGAACAGCAGCGACGAAACAAGCTGCGTGATCTGCGCATCGGTGGCGACGTTGATGTTCAGCTTGCCCGCCTCGGGCGTCACGCCGAAGCGCATCGTGCCCTCCGGACCGTCCAGCCGCGGGGCCACCAGGCTGTAGCGCCAGGCCGGCGACGGCCGCGGTTCGGACGCGAAGTACTCGAGCCGCGAACCGATCTCGACCAGCGGATCGTCCTCGCGCTCGTACTGTTCGGCCCAGACCAGCGCGTGCCGGAAACGCTGCGGGTTGTCGAACCAGGCGAAGATGTTGTGCTGATCGGCCCGCAGAACCGAGACGAGTTCCTCGTAGCCCGAGTCGGTCACCAGCCGCGACTGCTGCTGGTGTCCGAACGCGACGATGCCCTGCTGCTCGCTGCGAATGAAGAACAGGTAGCTGACCATCACCAGCGCCAGCAGGCCGATCATCAGCAGCACCACGGCCAGCACCACGCCGCGGCGATCTGTCCGGCGACACCGCATCATGGCAGACCCTCGACACCCATCTGCTCGGCCAGTTGCTTGCCGACCCGTTCGAAGCGGGCCCCGAAGAACTGGTCGGCCGCCGGGACCTTGACGACGATCGAGTAGCGGTCGTCGTGCTCGAAGTCATCGCCGAAGGGAAACTCTTCGATCCGCCACTCGTCGAGGTCGCGATCTTCCAGTTCCTCGCCGGTCAGGGGCTGGAAGCCGACCGTCACCTGGATCAGGTGCGGCAGCGAGTTGCCCTGGGTGGCGTCCCAGACCGTGGTCCACTGCACGCCGTCGTAGTAGCGGAACTCGAGGTAGCCGAGTTCGTAGCTCCACAGGTCGTTGCGGACATCGAGCGGGTCGTCCTCCTCGACGATGAACTGGTTGAGCGTCTTCTTCTCGGTCCGGACGATGCCGCCGACCAGCGGTTCGCCGCTCTCGCCGGTGTCCTCCGGATCGACCCATAGCCAGTAGGTCACCTGCGTCAGGTCGTGCTGCGCCGGCGGCAGGTCCTCGAACTCGCTCAGGAAATCCCACTGGTGCGCGGCCGGCAGCGCGGTCGTCAGGAACGCCAGTCGCCGGCGATCGCCCAGCAGACGCTGCTCCACCGGGAACCGGATCTGGTCGAAGCCGACGCAGCCGCGCAACTCGGTCGCGATCCGCTCCAGCACCTGCCGGGCGATCTGGGTCCGGTCGGCCCGCGCGGCGGCCGCGTCACGCGACTGCAGCGTCCGCAGGTAGAACGTCAGCAGGATCGCCAGCAACAGGGCGATGATGGTGATCGAGATCAGCACCTCGATCAGGGTCAGGCCGTGGCGGGTCCGCGCGGGCATCAGCCCCCCCGTCCGCCGCCGCCACCGCGTCCGCCGCGACCGCCGCCGCGGCCGGGACGTCCGGTGAAGACTTCGTTCTGGGCGTTGCGGTCGTCGGCCAGATCGCGGATGCCGCGGCCGCCGTTGCCCGAGGTGCCGGTTCCGCCGTTGAGGCTCTCCATCAACTGGTCGAGTTCGGCCCCGCTGACCTGGTCGCCGAGCGCGCCTTCGATCATGCCGCGGATCACGTCGTTCTGCCCGCCGGGACCGCCACCGCGCGGGCCGCCTCCACGACCGCCGCCGCCGTTGCCGATTCCGGCCAGGGGGCCGCCCCCGCCGCCGCCCGGAGCGAACGGCAGTTCGCCGCCGCCGGCCAGCAGTTCGGTCAGCATCTCGGGCGAGAAGTCGGCCGGCAGTTGACCGCCGCCCATCTGGGCGAGCATCGGCATCAGGGCCGGCAGGATTTCCATCAGGGTTTCGGGCTGGATCAACTGGGCCAGCAGTTGCGGGTTCAGGGCGGTCGGGTCGAGTTCGGGAAACGGCGAGTTCTCGGCGAAGACCGCGACCTGTTCCTCGCTGACGCCGAAGTCGGCCACGAGATCGATCGGCTGCGGGGCGGCCTTGAGCATCCGGACGGCGCGGACGACGCGGGCTTCCTCGAGCGAGCCTTCCTCGCCGGTGTCGCGCATCGCGAGGATTTCGAGCGTGATCAGGCCGAGCCCCTCGGTGCCGGTGTTCTGGAGCGAGGCCCGCCAGAACCAGCCGGGATACTGGCGGCCGAAATCGCCGTCGATCTGCTGCTCTTCGCCGATCTGGGCGATCGCTTCCGGATCGAGTTCGAGCAGCGCGAGCATGCGGTCGGTGAACTGGATCGCGCGGGTCTGGCGGTCGACATCCTGGACCATCTGCATGCCGCCGACGAGTTGCGAGGCGATCACGCTGAGCGAGAAGACCATGATGGTCAGGGCGACGATGACCTCGAGCAGGAGGGCCGCCCGGCGGGTGGTAGCGGTGCGGTGGTGCATCATGTCGGCATGAACTCCTCGAGCACTTCCTGCTCGCTCATCCCCTCGTACGGGAGATCTTCTTCGAAAGCGGGCGGGCGTTCCAATTCGTCCGGCGAAACGCCCTCGGCCGGTTTGATTTTCACCGATCCCAGGCGTCCGTCGAGGGTCACGATCAGCCCGCGTCCGAAACGGTCGCGGAGGGTCCATTCGGCGCTGCCGCTGAGGCCGTCGGGCAGGAAGGTGATCACGAGGGGTTCATCGAGTTCGCGGACGGGGACGGGCTCCTCGATCATCTCGTCAAACTCGACCAGGTCGTCCTCGATGTCGATCGGAGGCGGGCCTTCGGGCAGGCTCAGGATCTCGCTGACCCAGACGTCTTCCAGCAGGATCGGCTGGCGGGCCCACTGATCGGTGACCGGCAGATAGACATGCGGGGCGTAGACCGCGTCGACCTGCCGCTCGACCTTCAGGGTCCCGTCCGGAAGGAAACGCACACGGTAGTTGCGGGCGTCGTTCATCGCCTGGGCCCGGCACATCGCGATCAGGGACTTCAGGCGGGCGGCCGACTCGGGCAGTTGCTCGGCCGCGAACGTGCTCCACAGGTTCGGCAGCGAGAGGGCCATCAGGACCGCGAGGATGGCGATCACGACGAGGATCTCAAGCAGGGTGAAGGCTGCCCGGCGATGTCGGCCGATCGCGGTCACGGAATTCGAGGCCTCAGGTCCGATACGGTCAGGCACGGCCGGGAAACGCTCCCGAAGCCGCATCCTAGCGGGCCCGGCCCCCACTGGCGCGTCCGCGCATGGGGGCCCCGGGGACTTGTACCCGCCAGAATCGCATCGGGTGCGGCAAGGAGACACCGGGACGAAACGCCCCAGGTGGAGAGCCGGGCCGGGTTCGACTTCCATGACGCTGTCCGGGGCCCTGCCCCAGAACAAGCCCGCCCGACTTACGGCATGACCGGATGGTCGGGCCGTTGCCGGGAGAACGCGCAAGAGTCGGCGATGTAGCGGTCCGCCGCCGGTAGAATTGCAGCACGCCCACCCCGGTCGCCGCCAGGCGGCCCCCGCCTGTTCCCTGTTCCCTGTTCCCTCAATAGAACAACGTAATCACCAGGTGCGGGTCGGAGTGTTTTCCTTCGACGACGCCGACGTTGCTGTTGGCGAACTTGATCTGGACTTCGTCGTGGGCGTCGACCCACTCGTTGATCTGGTCGTTGAGGTGGTGGATCGAGGCGTCGGTCAGCTTGCAGTGGAAGGTCTTGCAACGGGTCGCGCGGACGGAGTCCTCGAGGATCGGACGGCGGAATTCCTGCCGCTCGTGGTGCACGGCGTTGGACTGGCCGGTGCTGAAGCCGTGGATGCGGGACTTGGTCGGCTTCCCCCCGCCGGAAACGGTGCGCTTCTCACGCAGGCAGGCCGGGCAGAGCAGTTTGCCCTCGTGCCGCTCGGCGGTGTGCTTGGCGATGTGCTCGGGGTAGATCGATGCGCCACAGGCGTCGCAGGACTGCACGGTGTCTTCGGTCATTCCGGGACCTCCTGCACGAATCGGCCGGGCGGCATGGCGAGCAGCAAACGGACGAAGAAGTGGCCGCGGACCGGAACGCGCGCGGATGTGCTCTGCCAGCCCCAAGAATACCGGAGACGAGTGAGAGAACAAACGCTTTTGGCCCTTTCGGCCCTGGCAGAGGGAGCGAGGGAGCGAGGGAGCGAGGGAACAAGGCTGCAAGGCTGAGCCATCCCCGTAGGGTGCGTCATCGACGCAGGAGCCCGCGCCCACATTGGACGCGGAAACCCCGGGCGTCGATGCCGCACCGCGTGGCCGTTCCATTACTCGGAACCGCAGGAAGGCACCGCGAAGATCGCGGCCTTCACTCCGCAAGCGTTCCCTTCAGTCGCCGCACGACAAGCCGCCCGCAGTCCGGCGCGGTCTTCGGGGCGACCGCGTTGAAGTCGTCGTGGTGGTTGTTCTGGAAATCAACCAGGACCCACTCGCCCTTCCCGTCGCAGATCACCGTGTGCACGGTCCAGACCTGCTGGTTCGGGGCGAACGTGTACTCGGCCACCAAGGCGTAGTCGGCCTCGGGCGGGTTCGCCCGCAGGTGCCGGCGGAACGCCCGCGCCAGATCCCACAGACGCCGCTGCTGGTTGGCGTTCGGCGGAACCTGCAGTTCCAGGTCCGAGGCCGCCGGAACCACCCGCGCCGGCAGGGCCGCGTTGATCTGACCAGCCAGATCGACGGCCGACTGCCGGCCGGCCTCGACGTTGGCCTGCGCCGGGTAGACCTGGATCGTGGCAGTCGCGAGCGACTTCTTCAGCACCGTGCAGCGCTCCTCGATCGCGGCCCGCTCGGCCTCAGTCGGGCTGCCGGACTTCTCGGCCCAGCGGCGGGCCATCGGCCCGTCGGCCACCCGGCCCCGATGGGCGGAGGTCAGATGGAAGCGCGGCGCGAGGCGCTCGGCCATGAACATGCAGCAGGCCATCGGATTCTTCGGGTTTGCGTCGCGGAGGGCCTGGTCGGTCCGCGTCTGCCGCTCGGTCCAGCGGGTCCGTCCGGTGCGGTCGGCCAGCGTGAGGCGGATCGCGTCGACGCCCTTGTGCGGGGCGCCGTCGATCTCGGCCAGGATGACCCAGTCCTGCGTGAACGTGCGGGTCGGAATCCACCTGGCAAGCGCGGTGGCACAGGTGGCGGAGTCAGCCCCGGCCGGCGGACGGAAGGCGGCGTCGGTGGTCATGGTGTTCGGCATGCCGGCCTGTTCGAGCATCAGGGCGACCACGTCGGCGAAGTCGCGGTTGGTGTTGCGTTCGAGGACGACGGGCAGAACCAGGACGCTGCTGTCCGGTCCGGGCGGCGGCGGCGCCTGGGCGGTCGGCTGGGCGACGGCGGTACCGACGGCCAGTCCGCCGAGCAGCGTGGCGACGGTTCTGCGCAGGATCGTGCGGTTCATGGCGGTTCTCCTTTGTTTCGTAAGTATTTACTTACATTTGCTCCAAAAAAGAGCGGTTGATCGGCGGGGTTCAGGTTCCGCCGGACGTCTCGAGCAGTTCGGCCCCGACCTCGCGCAGGAGTCGGGCCCGCTGGCGATCGCTGACCAGGCCGAGTTCGCGGGTGATGCTGGCGACGGTGCCGAGGCCGATGACGGCCCAGGCGACCAGGCCGGCGTCGGGGCCCCCTGCCCCGTGGCGATGATCCCGGACGTGATCGGCGAAGAACTTCTGATAGCGGCGGTACATGTCCGCGAGCGCGTCGCGGATGTCCTCGTCGTCGGTTTCGCTGAGGCCGGCGAAGACAATCCGGTAGAGACCGAACTCGCCGACGTGTCGCGCCTCGTACTGCAGCAACCGCTGGGCGGCCGAGGCCTGCCCGTCCTCCTCGTCCAGGACCCGCCGCCAGATCTCGACCGAGTGCTCGTACACGAAACGGATCGTCGCGATGAACATCGCCTTCTTGTCCGGCCACAGGCGGTAGAGGACGTTTTCACGCACCCGGCAGCGGGCCGCGAGCTCCGCGGTCGTGGCCCGGCGATAGCCGAGTTCCGCGAACGCGGCCGCCAGGATCGGCAGGAACTCGCTGCGGCGTTCGGCGGTCTGGCTGACACGGGCCAACGGAGGCTCCTTTCGTTCTGTAAGTGTTCACTTACATTATGCCCGCGCGGCGGCGGCGTGGCAAGGTGTTTTCGGTTTTTTTGCGGCGGTACGCGGGCGGGGGCCAGGGGAGGGAGCCGGAGCGAGGGAGCGAGGGAGCCAGGGAGCAAGGGAACTGGGGAGTTGGGGCGTTCGTAGGGTGCGTCATCGACGCGGCAGACCGCACTCGCGGCATGCCCGGAAGCCGCAGGCGTCGATGCCGCACCGCTTGGCCAGACACTACGCAGTCCCCCACCCTTCCGCTCGCTGCGCTCGTTCAAGGGCTGGGGCACCCGGCGCTCGCTCATGGGTGGGGGCACCTGGCACTCGCTCATGGGTGGGTCATCCGGGACCGCTCAAAGGGCGCGGCATCCGGGCGACCGTCGATTCCGCGCCGTGGGATGTCTTCTCCGCTCCGGTGATCCACCCGGCCGTTGAGGCGGCCACGCGGTGCGGCATCGACGCCCGCAACATCCGCGCCAGTCGTCAGCGCGGGCGCCCGCGTCGATGACGCACTCTACACACGCCCCCCGCTCCCATCCCTCGCTCCCTCGCTCCCTTCCCGTGCTCCCTCGCTCCGTTCCCTAGCTCCCTTCCCGTGCTTCCTCGCTCCCGTGCTCCCTTCCCGTGCTCCCTCGCTCCCTCGCTCCCTTGCTCCCTTGCTCCCTTGCTCCCTTCCCGTGCTCCCTTGCTCCCTCGCTCCCTTGCTCCCTCCAAAAGAAAACCCCGCACCCGCGGGCCAGGCCGCAGGTGCGGGGGTGGTGTTTTCGTCGGAGACCGCGGCGTGGGCTAGGTCTTGGTCCAGTTCGTGATGTCGTCGTCGTCGCCGGCCTGGCCGTTGGCGCCCATGCTGGACAGGTCGTAGCTCTGCTCGTTGTAGGTGCCGGGGGCTTCGTAGATCAGGTCGCGGCCCCAGGCGTCCTTCGGCGCCTCCTTGAGATACGGGCCGGCCCACTTGCCTTCGAGGTCCTCATCGTCGGGCTGCACGAGCAGCGCCGCGAGGCCTTCGTCGGTCGACGGGTACCGCCCGCAGTGCATGCGGAACGTCTCGATCGTCGAATCGAGGCCCTTGATCTTGATCTGCGTGGCATCGACGCGGGCCCGCTGCCCGGTTCCGAACAGGTTCGGAACGATCAGGGCGGCCAGGACGCCGAGAATGACGATTACCATCAGGACTTCCAGCAGCGTGAAGGCACGCCGCCGGATACGCTTCTGCTTCGGCCGGATCATGGGGGAACTCCTTTCAGTCGGTGCGTTATACCTTGCCTGCGGTTGTTTTGGAATCATGCCCGCATCCCCGACGTGGCCATGCTCAGAATCGGGAGCAGCAGGGCGATCGCGATGAACATCACCATGACACCCATCACCAGCAGCATCAGGGGTTCGAGCAGCTTGACGAACAGGTCGATCTGCCGCCCCGTCCGCTCCTCCTGCGTGTCGGCAATCTCGACCAGGACCTTCTCGAGCGTGTTGCTCTCCTCGGCCACCGCGATCATGTCGATCATCGCCGGGGGAAACAGCTTGCGACGCGAGAGCGGCCCGGCCAGCGAATCACCGCCGGAGACGGCCTCGGCGGCCTCCTCGATCATCTCGGAGAGGATCGGGTTGCCGGAGGATTCGCGCGAGATCCGCAGGGCCTGCAGGACGGGGATGCCGTTCTGCAGCAGCGTGCCGAAGATCCGGCAGAAGCGGCAGAGCGAGATCATCGTGTAGATCCGCCCGATGCCCGGCGTCTTGAGCTGAAGACGGGCCCACAGGCTCTGGCCGAGTTCGCTCTTGAAGAACAGGTAGAGCAGCAGCAGCACGACCCCGATGGCTCCGCCGAGCGCGACGTAGTGCTTGGAGAGCAGGTCACTGGTGAAGAAGACGATCCGGGTCGTGATGTGCAGTTCCTGCTGTTCGAGCAACTGCCGGATCTGCGGAACCACCAGGATCATCAGCAGCGCCACCGCCCCGATCCCGGCCGTGAGCAGCACGATCGGATAGATCATCGAGCCGATGAACTTGTTGCGAAGCTGGTCCTGGCGAGCGACGAATTCGGACAGGCGGCTGAGAACGTCCTCGAGGAAACCGCCCTTCTCGCCGGCCCGAACCATGCCGATCTGCAGCCGCGGAAAGGCGTGCGGATGCTTCTCGAACGCGTCGCCGAGCGTCTCGCCGGCGGAGACGTCCTCGTGAACCTCGCGCAGGACACGCGTCAGCGCCGGGTCGGAAGCCTGGTCGGCGAGCACCTTCAGGGCCCGCAGCAGCGGCACCCCGGCCCGCAGCAGGTCGGCAAGCTGTTCGTAGGTCTGCCCGACCTTGGCCATGCTGACGCGCCGCTGTCCGCCCGACAGCGAACCACCCTTGACCTCGGAAACTTCGACCGGCAGGAGCGATTTTTCGCCCAGCATCCGGGCGGCCGCGTTGGTGTTGTCCGCCACCAGGGTCCCGGTAACGGCCGCCCCGGCGGTGTTGCGGGCTTTGTATTGAAACGTCGGCATTGTTATCAGACCTTAACGGTCGCTCCCGCGGGCATCCGGCCCGGCAGACAGTCATACCCGTCGCCAACGCCCCGGATGCAGGCCCGCACGACCGGCCGGAAACGAGACGCGACACGCTCCCGGCGGTTGTCGTTTCACCGGGACCGTGTAAATTATCTTCGAGGATGGACAGCTTGCAAACCGAACCGGTCCGCCCGGCCGATGGAGCGGACGCCGACTGTGAAATCAAACCTATGCATGACGAAACGACGCCACCCAGCGTGGCCGGCAATGACTCCTTCGCCCGCCTCGGACTCGGGGCCCGGACGATCGGAAAACTCGCGGATCTGAACTTCGACAGCCCGACCGCCATCCAGGAACTGGTGATCCCGGCCCTGCTCGACGGCAAGGACGTCCTCGCCCGGGCCCGCAGCGGCGAGGGCAAAACCAACGCCTACATCCTGCCGATCGTCGAACGGATCGTGGCCGACCAGCCACTGCAGGCGATCATCCTGGTCCCCGCCCGCGGGATCGCCCAGCGACTGGCCCGCAACCTCGAACGGCACACCGCCGCCGAAGGCATCCGCACCGCGGTGCTGGCAGGCCGCCCGCAGGCCGTCACGCCCCCCGAGCAGGTGCCGCACATCCTGGTGGCCACGCCCCGCCGGGCGGCCGGCTACGTCGGAACGCTGCAGGACGAGGACTTCGCCGACAAGGTCCTGGTGGTGATCGACGAACTCGATGCCCTGCTCGACCTGGGCGAAGGCAAGGACCTCGAAGCGATCTGCGACGAGATGCCCGAGGACCTGCAGAGCCTGCTGCTGACCGGCGTGATCAACGCCGACGTCGAGGCCTTCTCGGCCGACCTGCAGAACGACCCGGTCCGCTGCGAGCCCGAGTCCGGCCCGCCGGTGGTATCGCGGGTGGCCCACGGGCGCTACGTGATCGACGAGGAAGAGCGGTTCGACACGCTGCTGTCGATCTGCAAGCAGGTGCGCCCGCGCCTGGGACTGGTCTACGCCCGCGACGATCACGAGCAGGTCGAGATCATCGACCGCCTGCGTCGTGCACGGGTCGAATGCCGCGCGCTGGACGAACCCGGTGGCGGCGGGCGCGACGGAGGGCGCCGTGACGGTGGTCGCCGCGACGGCGGACGCCGGGACGACCGCGGCCCGCGCCGCGGCGGCGGACGGGACGGGTCGAGCGTGATCGTGACCTCGGGCTGGGATGCCCGCCGGCTGAGCACGGTGCCGTTCTCGCACGTGATCCACTACACCACGCCGGCGTCGGGGCAGGAACTGGCTGACCGGCTGGCGCAACTGGACCGGCTGAACCGCCAGGGCCTCTCGATCCTGCTGCTGGCGAGCGACGACGCCCACCTGGCCGACGAAATGGCCGGCGAACTGGGCGTCGAGATCAAGGAACTCGAACCCCTGGCCAAGCCCGAGCGGCGCCCGCGTGAGGAACGCCCGGCCCCGCGAAGCAGCGACCAGCGCGACGAAAGCCGCCCGGCCTCGGCCCCGCGCCAGACCGTCACCGGCGGTTTCTCCGGCCGGGAAGAGGAAGACGAGCAACCGCGCGAGCCGGTCGAAGAGGGACCGCCGGCCCTGCCGAAGACCCTGGGCAGCCGGTTCCCGAAGCGCGGCGGACGAAAGCGCCTGCGGTAGCGCCCGGCGTGGAGGCGCGGAAGCGGTTCACCCTTTCACGGATCGCTCGTGTCGCCGGACGCGTGCCGGGCTCGGAATCTGACCGGATCGGGGCTTCCGGGGCGTCCTGCATTCCGACGACCATGAGAGTCAACGTTTCCCGAGGGGAGCGCCCATGCGGAAGGGTTGTGGCCTGCTGCCGCTGCTGGTGTTGATGCTGGCGGCGCCGCTGGCGGCCGGCCAGGCGAGCTACACGCTGGAAGTGGACGCGGACGAGGTCTACGTGGGCGAGAGTTTCTCGGCCCGGTTGATCCTGCGGAACGCCCGCTCCTACAGCGACCCGCAGCCGCCGACGATTCCGGACTGCACCATCCAGGTCGGCGGGCAGCGCTCGTTCACCCAGTTCGTCAACGGCCGGCGTTCCGAACAACTCACGCTGACCTACCTCCTGACCCCGCGAAAGCCCGGCGTCCTGCGGATCCCGCCGTTCGAACTGCAGGTCGACGGGCGGGCTGTGCAGACCGATCCGGTCGAGGTCCGCGTCCGGCCGGCAGCGGACCGGGCGACCGAAGCCCGCGATCGCGACGGGGTTCCGCTGCTGCTGGCCGAGGTGCAGTGCCACGCGGACAGGCTGTACATCGGGCAGCGGGCCCGCTTCACGCTGACGGTGCAGGTCAAGATTCCGAGCGGTGCGACCGGGTCCCGGCTGACGGCCAACGATCTGTACGGGCTGATGAGCAACAGCCGCACGGGGTTCGGTCCGTTCGCGGAGCCGCAACGGGCGGACCGGCGCCGGCTGGAGTTCAATTCGAAGGCGTGGAACTACTACGAATTCTCGATGCCCGGCGACGTGATCATGGACCGGACCGGGCCGGTGACCTTCGACGACCTGGTGCTCGAGATGGAGTACCCCGAGCGAATCACCCGCGACATCTTCGGGCGGGCGCGGGTCGAGCGGGCCCGGCGCCTGTCGATTCGCCCGCTGGTGATCGCACCCGAGGTGCAGGATCTGCCGCAGGACGGCGTCCCGGCCGGCTTCGAGGGCGCGGTCGGTCGCTTCACGCTGCAGGTCGAGGCAGACCGGACCGAAGTGCGGGTCGGCGATCCGATCGAACTGCGGCTGTCGGTTTCCGGACGCGGTCCGCTCGAAACACTCGCCCGGCCGCGGCTGACCGAGCAGGAGCAACTGACGCGGGACTTCCGCGTGCAGGACGAAGCCCTGACCGGCGAGATGGTCGGCAACCGGCGCGTGTTCACGCAGACCATCCGGGCCAAGCGCAGCGGGATCGACGCGATCCCGGCCATCGACCTGCCCTACTTCAACCCCGAGCGCGGGCAGTACGAGATCGCCCACTCCGAGCCGATTCCGATCCGCGTGCAGGCCAGCGAAAAGGCCAAGGCCGCGGATCTGCTGGACCTCGCCGCGGCCGACGAGAACCGCGAAACGGTCAGCGCGGTCGACGGACTGCGCGGCAACATCACCGGGGAACGGATCGTGCTCCAGCGCGTCAGGCCGGTGGGCTGGGGGCACGTGGCGGTCGCGACCGTGGTTCCGGCCGCGGCGTTCGGCGGCTTCTGGCTGCTGACGGTCGTGCAGACCGCGCGGCGCGGCGACCCGCTGCTGCGGCGGCGACAACGGGCGATGCGGACGGCCGAGCAGAAGCTGAGCGACGTGCAGGACCCCGGGGCCGTGGCGGCGATTCTGACCGGCTACGTCGCGGATCGCAGCGGAGCGCCCGAAGGCAGCCTGACCGGCGCTGACGCGCTCGCCGTGCTGCGCGAACGCGATGCCGAGCCGCAACTCGTGACGGACGTTCAGCGACTGGTTGAAGCGGCCGAGGCGGCCGCGTACGGCGGAGCGGCCCTGACGACGGACCTGGTGCAGGACGCCCGCGGCTGCCTGCGCCGGCTGGAGGGGCTGTCGTGGTAAGGCGACTGGTGGCATGGCTGACGGCGGGTCTGTGCGTCGCGCTGGCGATGGCGGCTGAAGCGGAAGTCGATCCGGGTGAGACGCTGCGGGCGGCGCTGAATGCCAGCGATCAGGGTGTCGCCCTCGGACGGCGCGACCCGCTGGGCGCGGCCGAGCAGTACCGGGCGGCGGCCGACGGCTTCACGAAGCTGCGTCGCGAGGGATTCGGCAGCGCGGCGTTGTTCTACAACCTCGGGAACGTGCACTTCCGGCTGGGCGAGACCGGCAAGGCGATCGCGTACTACCTGCGGGCGGCGGCGATCGAACCGGGCAACCGGCTGGTGCGGGCGAACCTCGACTACGCCCGGCAGCGGGTGGAGCCGCAGATCGCGGCCGGCGACGAGGGCGAGTTGATCGAGCGGGTGCTGTTCTGGCAGTACGGGACGACGCGTCGGACACGGCTGTGGGCGGCGGCGCTGTTCGGCACGGCCGGCTGGCTGGCGCTGGCGGTCTGGGTGCGATGGCGTGTCCGCGGGCTGGTGCCGGTGGCGCTGATCGGGATCGCCCTCGGTCTGAGCAACGCGGGCCTGCTGGCGTGGGAACTGCGGCAGCAGAGCCGGACGCCGACCGGCGTCGTGGTCGGCGACGCGTACGTCCTGCGCCTCGGTCGCGGCGAAGGGCATGACGCCGCGCTGAGCGAACCGCTCGGCCCTGGCGTCGAAGTCACGGTCCGGCAACGCCGTGGCGACTGGTACGAGGTGCAACTCGTCGACGGCACCCGCGGCTGGCTGCCCGGACGCGGCGTCCAACTGGTCGGAGCGCTTTAGAGGCGATTGCACCAATCGCCTGTGAGCAAGTCAGCAAGCGACCAGGTAAGCAAGGTTTGGAGAAACAGCCCCTCACGCACCACTTGTTACTTGTTCACGTGCTTACTTGCTTACTCACTTCGCCATTCCATCATCAGCAGCATGGGCCAGTTGAGGTACTTGGCGGCCCGTTCGTGGCGGTTGGCGAGATCCTCGTCGACGTGATGTTCGGAGATTCGGTCGAGGACCAGGCCGGCTTGGATCGCGGCGTTCAGGTAGTCGCTGATCTCGTTCGGTGCGCTCGCCGGCATGATCTTCGTGCCGGTCTCCGGGTCGGCGAAGCGGGCCTGCAGGCCGCGGAGCATCATCGCCGGGTGCATGACCGAGCAGATGACGCGCCCGCCCGGCGCCACCACGCGGGCACATTGCGCGAAGAAGTGCGGCAGGTCGCTGACGTGATCGAGGACCAGCGCGCTCAGGACGA
Organism: Phycisphaerae bacterium; assembly: GCA_030428945.1. Classification (GTDB taxonomy): domain Bacteria; phylum Planctomycetota; class Phycisphaerae; order UBA1845; family Fen-1342; genus JAUIEC01. Next base: position 160,298 of record JAUIEC010000005.1, read on the forward strand.
TGTCGAACCCGTCATCCGGCAGCGGCCACGGCTTCAGCAGGTCGTGTTCGATCAGCGTGATCCGCTCGAACCCGGGCTTCGCGCGGGCCCGGTCCAGCATGCCGGTGGAGAAGTCGAGCGCCGTGACGACGGCCCCCTGCCCCGCGGCCCAGAGCGCCTGCCGACCGGTGCCGGTCCCGACGTCAAGCACGCGTCGGCCGCCGGGATCCCCGACCCGCCGACGAAGCAGCGGCTGCTCGATTTCGATCAGCGGGTTGAACTCGTCGTCGTAAAGCTGCGACCAGCGGTCGTAGCCGTCGCGGGTGGTGACGTGTTCGGTCGGCTGCGCCGGACCTGGTTTCGGATGAAGGGGCATGGCAACTCCAGAGGGAGCGAGGGAGCCAGGGAGCGAGGGAGCGAGAGCAGAGCGCGCGACGCCTTGTTCCTTTTTGTCTTGCTCCCAAGCGTCTGCGTCAGAGGTTCGTGGACGACTTTCGGACAGTGCGCAAACTAGCAGGCGAACGAGGAAGGCGGAACCGGCTTTCGATTACTCTGCCCTGGCTCCCTCGCTCCCTGGCTCCCTCGCTCCCTCCCCCGGTCATCTCTTCCGGACGATCAGCGTGTCGTTCTGTCCGCCGAAGCCGAAGCTGTTGCTGAGGCAGGCCTTGACGTCGGCCTTGCGGGCCTGGTTCGGGACGTAGTCGAGGTTGCAGTCCGGGTCGGTGTGTTCGTGGTTGATCGTCGGCGGAATCATGCCGTCGCGAATCGCCAGCAGGCAGGTGATCAGTTCGACCGAACCCGCGGCCGCCACCAGGTGCCCGAACATGCTCTTGACGCTGCTGACCGGCGTCTTCGGGGCCTGCTCGCCGAAGACCTTGTTGATCGCGAGGGTTTCGAGCTTGTCATTCTCGGTCGTGCTGGTGCCGTGGGCCGAGATGTAGTCGATCTGATCGGGCGTCATCTCGGCCGCATCGAGAGCCGCCCGCATCGCGGCCGTCGCCCCGCGGGCCTCCTTGTGGATGTCGGTCACGCGGAACGCGTCGGCCGTCGAGCCATAGCCGCAGATTTCGCCGTAGATCGTCGCGCCGCGGGCGACCGCGCGATCGTGTTCCTCGAGGATCAGGATGCCGGAGCCTTCGCCGAGGACGAAGCCGTCGCGCGTGCGATCGAACGGACGCGAGGCGGTCTGCCACGAGTCGTTGCGGGTCGACAGCGCGGTCAGCAGGTTGAAGCCGGTCACGCCGAGCGGGTGAATCATGCTGTGCGCCCCGCCCGAGATCATCACGTCCGCGTCGCCGCGCTGAATGATGCAACTGGCCTCGCCGATCGCCTGCGTGCTCGCGCTGCAGGCCGTCAGCGTGTTCAGGTTCGGTCCCTGCGCATCGAACAGGTACGCCAGGTGACAGGCGGCCGAGTTCGGGTCCTGCTCGAATTCGCGACTGGCGCTCATCGTGGCGTAGGCCCGCTCGGCCCACTTCATCGCGTCCAGCTCGCGGGTGTCCTTGTTCCAGCCCGCACAGGCCGCCCCGATGAAGTGATCCGAATCGATCGGCCCCTCGCCGGCACCGAGGTAGACGCCGACCATCTCGGGATCGAGCGTGGCCGGGTCGAGCCCCGAGTGGGCCCAGGCCTGCAGGGCCGCCCCGATCGCGAAGCCGGCGTTGCGGCTGGCGGTCTGGTGCGCGTCATAGCGGTCGCCGAGCGCGGCCGCGAGGTCGAAATCGCGGACCTCGGCCGAGAAGGTGGTCGGATAGGCGGAGGCGTCGAAGATGGTGGTCGGCCCGACGGCGCTGTCGCCGTTCAGGAGCCGTTTCCAGGTTCCTTCGAGGTCGCAGCCCAGCGGGGTGACCCAGCCCATTCCGGTAATGACGACACGTCGATTCATGCCAGGCATCCTTGAGAGGGAGCGAGGGGACCAGGGAGCGAGCGAGCGAGGACTTGGCAGGTGCGCATCGCGGGTCCCCTACTCATCCTGGTAGCGCTTGATGACGAGGCTCGCGTTCTGGCCGCCGCCGAGGGCGTAGCCGTTGCTGATCGCGACTTCGATCCGCTGGTCGATCGGCTTGCCGGTCACCAGTCGCAGGCCCGCCTGCGGGTCGAGGTCGGCCGAGTTGATCGCGTGCGGAACGGTGTTGTGCTGCAGGGCGAGCACGCCGGCGATGAAGTCCAGCGCGCCGCTGCCGGCCCCGTTGACCCCCATCCCGCCCTTGATCGAGAGGGCCGGGATGTCGGCCAGGTCGGATCCGAAGGCGGTCTGCAGTCCGGCCGCTTCGGCGGCGTCGTGTTCGCGGGTGCCGCATGCGAAGGTGGTGATCAGGTCGACGTCCCCGGGCTGCACGCCGGCATCGCGGAGCGCCTTGCGGCTGGCGAGGGCGAGTCCGCGCCCGGTCGGTGCGGGGGCCGAGGGCTGCTGCGGCGGGTGGGCGTCGGCGCTGGCGCCGAAGCCGGACAGTTCGCAGTAGATCCGGGCGCCGCGGGCGCGGGCGTGTTCGAGTTCCTCGAGGATGACGAGCCCGCCGCCCTCGGAGATGACGGTCCCGTCGCGGTCGGCGGCGAAGGGCCGGCAGGCCTTTTCGGGCTGGTCGTTGTTCAGGCTCAGTCGCTTGCCGAGCGACTGGCGGAGCAGCGCCATCGGGTTGGCCTTGCTCTCGGCGCCGCCGCAGATGCAGACGTCGGCCGTGCCGCGCTGGATGGTGCGGAACGCTTCGCCGATCGCCAGGTGGCTGCTGGCCTCGCCGCAGGTGATGGTGTTGCTGGGTCCCTGGGTGTCATGCACGATGCTGACGTGGCAGGCGAGCATGTTCGGCAGGAACTTGAGCAGCCAGAGCGGCGTCAGGTGGTGCATGCCCTCGGCGCCCCACTTGACGATCCGGAAGTCGTCGTCCTCGACCGCGGTGGAGAGCGCCTCGGCCAGTTCGGCCAGGTCGGCGCAGATCAGCCCGGCCCCGATGTTGGTGCCGAAGCGGGTGCTGTCGAGGTTGACCTGCCCGGCTTCGCCGCGTTCGACCAGGCAGCGGGTCATCAGGCCGGCGTCGTGGACCGCCTGGTAGGCGGCGACGACCGCGATCTCGATGTCGCGGGCCATGATCTTCTTCTGCTTGCGGTAGGGTTTCGGAACGCAGTCGGCGACCTTGATGCCGTCGATTTCGCCGGCGATCTGCGAGTCGAAGCGGCTCGGGTCGAACGACTGGATCCGGCGGACGCCGTTGCGGCCTTCGAGCAGGCTGTTCCAGAATTCGGAGGGTCCGCTGCCGATCGGGCTGACCGGGCCGAGACCGGTGACCACAACGCGTCGGGTACTCACAGGGCGATCCTCGCGCGGCTCTGTTCCGTGAAGTTGCGGAGCAGGGCCATGAAACTCTCGGTGAAGACGAAGTTCTCTTCGGGGAAGTCCAGTCCGCTCATGTTCTGATCGATGTGCGAGAAGACGATGTCGACCGTGCCGATCGTCTCATCGCCGACCGTGATGGTTCCGCGGGTGCGGCCCTGGCGCTCGTCGAGGTGTTCGACCTCGGCGGTATAGCGGATGGTCTCGCCGGCCTGGACGATTCCGCTGAAGCTGGCGCGGGTGATCTTGGCGAGAATGACCTTCTCGGAGAAGTCGCGGGCCTCGCCGACGAGAATCCCGGCGGTCTGGGCCATGCCTTCGATCATCAGGCTGGCCGGCATGATCGGGAAGTCCGGGAAGTGATCGTGCAGGTGGTCCTCGGCGAGCGAGACGTTCTTGATCGCCTCCGCCCGCGTTCCCCGCTCGAACGCCTCGAACCGGTCGATCCAGATCCACCGCAACGTCTGCTCCTCCGGGGGCCCGGCGGGTCGGCCTGGGTCAGGCCGCCGCCTCGAGCTTGTGCTGCACGAAGTTGACGATCGTGTCGACCGTGAAGACCTCGCTGATCCGATCGATGTCCGGATCGGACTCGAAGCTGGTCAGGTCGGCGTACGGCATGCTGGCCTTCAGGGCCGCCAGTCCGTCGGCGTTCAGCTTCTTGTCGTTGACGTAATCCGGGTTGTTCAGCACTTCCCGCGGCATCAGCTCGTCCTGCGGGATCTTGATGCTGAACTCCTTCTCGAGCCGGAAGACGATGTCGAGGAAGTCGATCGACTCGGCTCCCAGGTCGCCCTGCAGGGTCGCGTCGTTGGTGACCTCGTCGTCATCCACGCTGAGCGCGTCCACAAGGGTTCGCTGTACCTTCTCGAAGATCTCGTCCTTGGTAAACGAAGGCATCTCGCCCGTCCTCCACACATTGGCCGCGACCGCGCCGGGCCGCCTGAATCAGCTACCCAAAAAAACGTTATCCAACTCCGACCAGGCCCCAGCGGGCCCGCTGCGTCCGCCGCAGCCGTTCGTCCAGCTCGGCCAGGCTCGGATCGCGATCGGCCAGACGCAGGTGCCGCAGGGTCAGCTTGCCCTTCAGCATCTCGCGCTCGCCCACGCGGCCACGGGCCGTGAATGTACTCTCGTCCTCGGCCAGCAGCTTGCAGTCGGCTTCCAGCGTCAGGACCTGCCCGGGCGCGACGAAACTCTTGTACGTCACGTTGCGGGCCTCCTTCAGGACGATCACGCTCGGCCCGAAGTCAAGGGCGTCGCGGACCAGCCAGGCGGCGGTCTGGACCATCGCCTCGAGCATCAGGACGCCCGGCAGCACCGGGAACGTCGGGAAGTGGTCGGCGAGGTACTCCTCGGCAAGCGAAAGCGCCTTGTGGGCGACGATCCGCTCGCGCGGCTGCAACTCGCTGACCCGGTCCACAAGGACAAACTTCATCGCCGCGCTGGTCCTTCCCGAAACACCTCCGGCGGCGGACGACAGGCCCCGCGGCACCGGCACGATCGCCGCCCGGTCCGTCCCTCTACAGACCCCCGGGGCGGGCGAAAGTTTGATCGGGGATTCTACTCCGAGTCCGGCGGGCCTGCCAGTGGGCGGGAAAGCCGGGGGAAAGGGAGCGAGGGAACCAGGGAGCAAGGGAGCGAGGGAGCAAGGGAGCAAGGGAGCAAGGGAGCCAGGGAGCGAGGGAGCGAGGAAGACCTGGGGACCTCCCCTGTCCATGTGGCGTCGCGGCGGGCAGCCCCCCGCATGTCAGACCGGATCCCCGCTCCGTGGCCTTGCTCCCTCGCTCCCTCGCTCCCTTGCTCCCTCCCTCTGCATCAGATCCGGCTGAGGTGGTCGGGGTGGTCGCGGACGTGGGCGGCGATGCCGTCGGCGTAGCGCTGCATCACCTCCGGGACGATCTCCTCGGACGGACGCCCGGACTCGTCGGGGACGTACAGCGGCGCCGTGACCACCAGGCGGAAGTAGAAGTTCGGCCGGGAGACGACAAAGCCCTGCACGATCGGGGCCCCGCAGCGGAGCGCGATCTGGACGGTGCCGGTCAGGAACTCGCGGGTCTCGCCGAAGATCCGCACCGGGCAGGTCTTGAGCGCCTCGCCGCGGACGCGGCCGACGTCGAGGGCCGTCCCGATCACCCGGTTTTCCTTGAAACAGCGATAGATGTCACGCGGAAAGCTGTCGGCATAGAGTACCCGGACATCCTTGAATTCGGGGAACGTCTCGGCGTACTTGTGCTGGATGTACTGCCGCATGGCGCCTTCGTTGCGGTCGCGGACCCCGGCGCACTTGTAGCCCAGCAGGGCCATCAGCAGCGCCGCGACGTGGTGCGATCCGTGGTGGCTGAGCAGGACGTAGACGCCGTTCCCGCGGGCCAGGGCTTCGTCAAGCTGCTCGCGCCCCGGGAAGCGGATTCGCCGCAGGATCTTCTCCTTCGGCAACCGGTCGAACACCAGGTACAGCAGCTTGTCGCAGCGGGTCCGGCGGAAGTAGCTGCGGACGATCAGCCGCTCACGCTTCCGGGAAATCCCCTCGGGGAACACGCGGCGAAGCACCGCCCGGTAGCGGCGGCGACGCTTGAAGTTGATCAGGTACTCGAGCGTCCCGAACCAGCGCCCCAGCAGGTACAGACCACGCAGACTGAACATCCGCGTCCAGGCCATCAGGAACAGGCGGACCAGTTCGAACTTCGCGGTGTTCAGCCACCCGATCCGGGGCACACCACGCTCACCCCCGCCCGGCCGGGGGGCGGCATCGGTGGCGGGGTCAGCGGCTTGTCCTGTGGCGGAATCCGGCATCGCTGCTTCCGGCGGTCAGCCGCTGATGTTGAGCTGCGGCAGCGGCCGCTGCTGTTTGCCGCGGGCCGCGATCTGCTCGTCCAGGGCGCCGACGACGCGTTCGATCGCGTCGGTCACGTGCGCGGGCGGTTCGCGGAAGTAGTCCTCGGGGCGCCCCTCGTCACCGATCCGGCGGACCAGCCCGTGCAGCGGAATCTGCCCGAGCAGCGGCACGCCGAGTTCCTCGGCCGCCTTCTGCACGCCGCCGTGCCCGAACAGGTCGTCGCGGTGCCCGCACTGCGGGCAGGTGTAGTAGCTCATGTTCTCGATCATGCCGAGCGTCTCGACGCCGAGCTTCTCGTACATGCGGATCGCCTTGACCGCGTCGAGCAGCGCGACGTCCTGGGGCGTGCAGACCACGACCGCTCCGGTCAGGGGAATGCTCTGCGCGAGGGTCAGCGGGATGTCACCGGTCCCCGGCGGCAGGTCGACCACCAGGCAGTCGAGTTCGCCCCACAGTCCTCGATCGAGGAACTCCTTGACGTACTTCTGGGCCATCGGGCCGCGCCAGACGACGGCCTGGTCCGGCGACACCAGGTACCCCATCGACATGATCGGCATGCCCCCCCGCAGCGGCGGGACCAGCCGGCCTTCGGAATCGGCCGTCGGCTGGGCATTCTCCGTTCCGGTCAGCTTCGGCAGGGACGGTCCGTAGACGTCGGCGTCCAGCAGGCCGACCTTCTGGCCGCGGCGCTGGAGCCCCATCGCCAGCAGCAGTGCGACCGTGCTCTTGCCGACCCCGCCCTTTCCGGCCCCGACGGCGATGATGTGCCGCACGTCGCGCATCGCGGGGGTGCCTGGCTGCTGGGCGACGGCGAAGGCGAGCTTGACCGCGGATACGCCGGGGACCTGCCCGAGGCGGGTTTCGCACTGGCGGGTCAACTGCCCGCGCAGGTCATCGCTGTCAAGCTGTGCCGGCAGGAGGAAGTCGACCTGGACGACGCCATCCTGGCAGCGGGCTTCGCGGACGAGGCCGAGCGTCAGCACATCGCGTCCGCTGCCGGGTTCGAGAACACCGGCCAGCGCCTGGCGGAGTCCTTCCTGATCGGGCTGTGTTGCCACGAGGCCACCTTTCTGTGAAAACTGTTTCGCCGAGTGCCGGTCCTGGCGGACCCTTGTTAGTATTCTTATCCAGACGCGGGAGATGTGTCCACAGACACCACCGTCGGCCCCCAACCTGCTGCTCCACGAGGGGTATGTCGCAACCTGCCGGACAATCTGATCGCCTTCGCCGCGGCACGCGGCTGGTGCTGCGGCGGATCGGCCGCTTCTGGGGCCGCCGCGACCGCCAGTTGAACGCGCTCGCGTTCGGTGTCGGCCTCGTGACGGCACTCGGGGCCCTGGGCTTCTCATGGCTGGTCGACACGGTCACCGGGTTCTACTTCGGCGACGTCCGCGGCCAGCTCGAAGCCGTCGATCTGCAGTTCTGGCTGCTGCCGATGCTGCCGATGACCGGGGCCCTGCTGGTCGGACTGATCACCTACTACTTCGCGCCCGAAGCCGAGGGGCACGGCGTTCCCGAAGTGATGCACGCCATGGCCCGCCAGGGCGGACGCATTCGACCACGCGTCGCCGGCGCCAAGGCCGTCGCCAGCGCCCTGACGATCGGCTCGGGCGGCGCGGCCGGGACCGAGGGACCGATCATCCAGATCGGGGCCGCGATCGGCTCGGGCATCGGGCAGTGGCTGCGGGTCAGCCTGGGAGACATGCGGATCCTGATCGGCTGCGGGGCCGCGGCCGGGATCGCCTCGATCTTCAACGCCCCGATCGCGGGCGTGCTGTTCGCGGTCGAGGTCCTGCTGCGCGACGTCTCGCTCCGCAGCTTCGTCCCGATCATCGTCTCGGCCGTGATGAGCAGCACGCTGACGCAGGCGTTCAAGGGACACAGCGAAGCGATCTTCCCGGCCCCGGCCATGCTGATCGGGGGCGACCCTCTCTACCAGTTCACGGTCTCGGAGTTCGGCAACTACCTGCTGCTCGGCGTGGTCTGCGGGCTGGTGGCGGTCACCTTCGTCCGCCTGCTGTACGCCAGCGAGGACCTGTTCAAGAAACTGCCGGTGCATCGCATCCTGCGCCCGGTGGTCGGGGCCGCGATGCTGGGCGGGGTCGTGCTGCTGACCCTGAGCCTGACCAACGGCAAGGTTCCGTTCGCCGACGTTCCGACCTTCGAAGGACACCCCGATCCCCCGGCCGTGATGGGCAACGGGTATCCGATCATCGAGCGTTCGCTGGAGCCGCAGGCCTATGCCCGGATCGAGACCGACCTGCCCGGGACGAACCCGCAGGTGGCCTGGTCGGTGCGGGTGCTGCTGATCCTGCTGGTCGCCAAGGTGCTGGTGACCTGCATGACCCTCGGCAGCGGCGGCAGCGGCGGGGTCTTCGCCCCGAGCCTGTTCATCGGGGCGACCACCGGCGGGGCGTTCGGACTGCTGGTCCGCGAGATTCCGTACTTCGAGAACGCCAACCCGGGCGCGTACGCGCTGGTCGGGATGGCGGCCGTCGTGGCCGCGTCGATCCACGCCCCGCTGACGGCCACGCTGATGCTGTTCGAGCTGACGCGGGACTACAAGGTCATCGTGCCGATCATGCTGGCGGCCGTGTCGGCCCTGGCGGTGGCCGAGTGGATCGAGCCGGCTTCGATCTACACGCTGAAGCTGCTGCGTCGCGGGGTGCGGCTGGTATCGGGCGACGCCCGGCTGCTGCAGCGTCTGCGGGTCAGCGACGTGCCGCACCTGCCGGCGCCGGTGGTGCGCCCGGAGGACTCGGTCGACAGCCTGCTGCGGCTGATGCGGACCTCGACGGCCAACGACTTCGTGGTCGTCAACGCCGAGGGGCGCGTGGTCGGCCTGGTGCTGGGGGACGATCTGCGGACGATGCTGCTCGAGCACGAGGCGATGCCGCTGCTGACGGTCTCGGACGTGCTGCGCGAGGATTTCCCGCTGGTCCGACCGGACGAGACGCTCGACATCGTCCTGGAGAAGTTCGCCGGCCAGCCGATGCAGTCGCTGCCGATTGTCGGCGACGAACACGGGGACCAGGTCCTCGGCCTGCTGACCCGCTCGGCGGTGATGAACCGCTACAACAAGCTCGTGGCCGAGTCGGCCCAGTAGCCCGCCCGGGCAGCGCAGCGAGCGCCGGGTGCCACTTTGAACGACCGCCGGGTGCCCTGCCCTTGAGCGAGCGCCGGGTGTCCTGCCCTTGAGCGAGCGCCGGGTGTCACTTTGAACGAGCGCCGGGTGCCCTGCCCTTGCGCGAGCGCCGGGTGCCCTACCCTTGAGCGAGCGCAGCGAGCGGAAGGGTGGGGGACTGCGTAGTGCCTCGCCAGGCGGTGCGGCATCGACGCCTGCGGCTTCCGGGTGGCCGTGATCGCGGTCTGCCGCGTCGATGACGCACCCTACGGGTTACCCTCGCTCCCGCGCTCCCTGGCTCCCTCGCTCCGGTCGCTCCCTGGCTCCCTCGCTCCCGTCGCTCCCGTCGCCCCCTGGCTCCCTCGCTCCCTCGCTCCCTCAAAAGAAAGAGGTGACCCCGCGAAGGATCACCCCTGGTGGATTCCGGTTGTGGGATGCGGGCCGGGCCTAGAAGACCGCCTCGCCCCAGTCGTCCTGGTAGGCTTCGTCGTTGATGATGGCGAAGTAGCCGTCGTCGTCGACGTCGATCGCGTAGACGGCGTCACCGATGCCCTGCATCAGGAAGAAGCGCTCGATGGCGTCCCGCAGGATCTCCTCATCGAACATGTTACCCACCTCTACGTCCAGGCTGCGGACTTCTGCGAAGTCGTAGCCGTAACGCGGGACGCAGCGGATGCTGGTAACGGTCTTCCTGGTCATCGGTCCTTTCCCTTTCGAGTTCACGGCTCCCTCCTGGAAGCTTGCCATCGGATTATAGCCGTCCGCCATGTGCCCACCCAGCCGCGGGCGGATTTCCGTGCTTCCAAATTGCCCGGGGATTTCTTATCGGCATGCTCAGCCATGCGTCGGCAGGGCATCGATCAGTTGCTCCATCTCGGCCGGGGCGTTGTAGAAGTGCGGACTGGCCCGCAGGCGCCCCAGCCGATTGGCGACGATGATCTTGAACTCGCTCCGCAGGTGCTTGCGGATCGCGTCCATCTCGTGCTTGTCGCTGCTGAACGAGACGATCCCGCTCCACTCGGTCGCCGTTCGCGGACTGTGCACCGTCCAGCCCTTGGCCCGCAGACCCTCCACCAGCGTGTCGGTCAACTGCTTGATCCGCACCTGCACCTCGTTGATCCCGACCTCCAGCAGCAGCCGGATCGACGCGCCCAGCGCGCAGATCCCGGCCAGGTTGTAGACCCCGCTGTCGAACCGGCGGGCATCCTCGTGAAAGTCCGACTCGGACAGGCCGGCCACCTCGGCATAGCCGTGCTTCATGCACATGTAGCCCAGTTCGGTCGGCTTCAGGTGCCCGATCAGTTCCCGCTTGCAGTAGAACAGCCCCGTGCCCTCCGGGCTGGTCAGCCACTTGTGCCCGCCCGAGGACAGGAAGTCGATGTTCATCGCCTCGACGTCCAGCGGGTGCACGCCCAGCGCCTGGATCGCGTCGACGAACAGCAGCACGCCCCGCTCGCGACACATCTCGCCCAGCCGTGTCAGGTCGATCCGGAATCCGTTCGACCACTGCACCGCCGAGATCGTCACCAGCCGCGTGCGGTTGTCGATCGCGGCCGCGATGCGGTCGAACGGGACCCGGCCGTCGTCCTCGGGGACCCGGCGGACCTGCACGCCGCGCTGCTCGAGGTTCAGCCAGGGATAGACGTTCGCGGGGAATTCCATCGTTGTCGTGACGATGTTGTCGCCGGAGAGCCACTGGATGCCGCGGGCCACCAGATTGATCCCCTGGCACGTGTTCTGGACGAAGGTGACCTCGTCCGCGTTCGCGTTGATCAGGCGGGCGGCATCGGTCCGGACCCGCTCGGCCGCCCGGTAGAACGTGCCCCGCAGGTAGGCGGCCTCGGACAGTTCGCGGGCGTATCCGCACATGGCCTCGGCGGCCGGTCCGGACATGGGGGCGACGGCGGCGTGATTCATGAAGTTGAAGTGCTCGGTGATCGGGAACTTGCTACGAATCTGCCGCAGGTCCATCTGGTGGCCTCCGCGAAACACCGGCGTCTCGGACTCAGGATAGTCTATACGCCCGGCGCACAGCCGACGTCGCAGCCGGCCAGGTTAGAAAACCGCGCTGCCTTTCTTATCGGCGAGTGTCCGGCGGCGGACTAAGTTCTGTTTGTTCGATCCCGTCGAACCGACGGAGCGGCGCGGCCCGAAGACGCGCAGCAGGGAAAGACGCCGGCCTCACGGTGATTCGGCCCGGTCCGGCGCGTTCCCCCCTGCACGTCTTCGCCGGTGCCAAACGCCGGTTTCGCGGTGGTGTAGAATGCGGGGCTGTCCGCCGGAGCGGGCAGGCGAACCAGGCCGGCAGAAGGCGAGACGATTGTGAAGGAAATGACGCCGCGGGAAGTCGTGACCGCGCTCGACGAGTACATCATCGGACAGGAAGACGCCAAGCGAGCGGTCGCCATCGCAGTTCGTAACCGCTGGCGACGCATGCAGTTACCAGAATCTCTGCGGGTCGACGTCGCCCCCCGCAACATCCTCATGTGCGGCCCCACCGGCGTCGGCAAGACCGAGGTCGCCCGCCGCATGGCCCAACTGCTCGACGCCCCGTTCATCAAGGTCGAGGCCACCAAGTTCACCGAGGTCGGCTACCACGGCCGCGATGTCGACAGCATCATCCGCGACCTGGCCGAGCGGGCCGTCTCGCTCGAACGGACCCTGGCGGCCGGGCGGGTGCGCGAACAGGCCTCGATCGCGGCCGAGGATCGGGTGATCGACCAGTTGCTGCCGGGCGATGCGATCGACCAGACCAACGAGGAGAGCGTCGAGCGGCGGCGGCGGACGCGCGAGAAGCTGCGCTCGCAGTTGCGGGCCGGCGGGTTCGCGGAGCGGACGGTCGAGATCAGCGTCGAGGAGCGCAGCGTCACGCCGCACGTGCTGACGAACATGGGTCTGGACCAGATGGGCCCGGAGTTCGAGCAGTTCATGGAGCGGATGATGCCGGGTCGATCGCGGCGGAAGCGGCTGACGGTTCCGCGGGCGCTCGACCTGCTGATTCAGCAGGAGACCGACCGGCTGATCGACCAGGACGCCCTGCAGGAGTCGGCCCTGCGGCGCTGCGAGCAGAGCGGCGTGGTGTTCATCGACGAGATCGACAAGCTCGCGGTCCCGCTCGGCAGCGAGAGCGGCGGTCCGGACGTCTCGCGCAGCGGCGTGCAGCGCGACCTGCTGCCGCTGGTCGAAGGGACCACCGTCAGCACGCGCTACGGACTGGTCAGGACGGATCACATCCTGTTCATCGCGGCCGGGGCGTTCACCAACTCGCGTCCGAGCGACCTGATGCCGGAACTGCAGGGCCGTTTCGCGATCCGGGTGGAGCTGGACGACCTGACCGGCGACGACTTCGAGCGGATTCTGACCGAGCCGCAGAACGCGCTGATCAAGCAGCAGATCGCCCTGATCGGGGCGGAGGGGGTCGACCTGCGGTTCACCCCCGAGGCCATCGCCGAGATGGCCCAGATGGCGGCCCGGGCGAACGAGCGACTCGAAAACATCGGGGCCCGGCGACTGTACACGATCACCGAGAAGGTGCTGGAAGACATCGCGTTCCACGCCTCCGACGCGGCCAACAGGGAAGTGACCATCGACGTCGACTACGTGCGGATGCGCCTGGCGGACGTGCTCGAGGATGACGATCGCGGGCAGTTCGAGTTGTAGGTGGCGCACGCAGCCGTGGGTGCGGGCGGCGATTCCCTTCGTCGCCGACACGGCAACGCCACAGGGAACAGGCTCCGCGATCCTGCTTACTTGTTTACTCAGGTGCCCCAATCTAGCGAGACAAGTGATGTACCAGATTCTGTTTGCTTGTTCTCAACTCTTGATCGTCTCTATGGCCTCGGCGAGCGTGATTCATGTGTCCGTTGGCGCAGACGGCCCGGCGACCGGCACCAGTTGGGAAGCCGCCATGCCGAGTCTGCAGGACGCGCTTCTGGCTGCGCAGTCCGGAGACGAAGTCTGGGTTTCGGTAGGACGTTACGTGCCACGCAGCGACGAAGGTTCCAACCCGCGTCTTGCTACGTTCGAGATTCCACCGGGCGTATCGGTCTACGGCGGCTTCGCCGGCAACGAGCTGTCTCGCGACGCAAGGGCACTGCTGTTCGAAGACACCGTCCTCAATGGTGATGTTCTTGGGGATGATGAACCGGACTTCATCAACCGAGACGAGAATACGAGACATGTCGTCACCATTGTGAACTCGGGAGACATGGCCCGCATCGACGGCTTCCTGGTTTCCGGGGGCCATGCCGGCCCCAGTGGAGACGCGGCCAAGCGAAGCGGCGCGGGCCTGATCATTCAGGGTTCGGCCCAGGTTGCCAACGTCACGTTTCGCGACAATCTATCGCGTGGATCGACCGTTGAAGTGGCCGGCGGCGCCGGGGCCTGCCTTTTGACTGGAACGGCGACCTTTACCTCCTGCCGGTTCGAGGGAAACCAGCATACGCAGGTGTTGAACAGCAACTCCAATGGCAACGGAGGCGGTGGACTCGCCTGTCGCGATGGACTGTTGTTGCTCGAATCGTGTACGTTCGTCGCCAACCGGTTGGTCGGGGGTTGGCGGGTCGCTGGCGCGGGCCTCGGCGTGATTCCCGCCCAGGGCGAGACCGCCGCGGCAGAAGTCAGCAACTGCACCTTTGAAGACAACCTCCTTGATATGAACGGCGCGCTGGGTTTCGGCGGTGGCCTGGGCGTGCTTTCGAGTGGTGGTGACGCCTCTTGCCTGGTGGAGGATTCGGTCTTTCGAGGAAACCAGATCCTTGCCGATGCGCAGAGCGGAACTGGAGCGGGAGGTGGAATCGCGAGCAGTTCAACCGGTACCGGTGGCCAGATCGACCTCACCGTCCAAGGCTGTACGATTTCCGGCAACCGGGTTCAACGTGACGTCCGGGATGGTCTGGCCAACCTCGGCGGTGGCGTTGCAGTCAGTTGTAACACGGGCGTCTTCACGTTGAACCTGCGCGATTCCGTCGTGACAGGCAACGTCGTTCGATCATTCAATAATGGGGCCCAGGGCGGCGGGGTTGCGATCTTTGACACCGGGGAGCACATGGCCGATTTGCGGATCACCAACTGCTTCATCGGGTTCAATGCCCTTGAAGCTGGCAGCGGGTTTGTCCACGGTGCCGGTCTCTACGCCGGGCCGCTGGCGGGCGGGCGCCTTCTCATGGCCAACACCGAGGTTCGGGGCAACGTGGCCCGCGCCCTCGCTGATGACGAACGCCTCGTCGGTGTTGGGGGAGGCTTGTGGACCGGTATGAGCGGCGAGATCGACCTGCAGAACGTCGCCATCGTCGGCAACCGTGCGCTGGATCGGGCAGGAGCCCAGATCGGCCTTGGCACCCAGAGCATGCGGTTCTCCAGTTCGACCGTTGCATTCAGTCAATCAGACGATGGTCAACCCGGCGTACGATTTCGCGTCGATGAAAAGAACACCGTGACGGTCACCAATTCCGTTTTCTGGGGAAACGCCATCGGCCAGACGGGTATTCCGGCCCAGCAGGTAACGGGACCCGACGGCCGTGTTGCCGTCTACTGGTCTAATCTCCAGGGTGGCCAAGGCGACCTGGCGGGGGCAGACAATCTGGACATCAACCCGATGTTCGGCGATGCACTTGGCTCGGACGGAGTCCCCAACAGCGGCGACGAAGTGGTGCGACTCTCCGCACTCTCCCCGTGTATCGACGCCGGGAACAACGAACTGCTTGCCCGCGACCTGGGCGATCTGGACGGCGATGGCGACGCGAACGAACCGCTGCCTCTTGATGCGGCTGGCCGACCTCGAATCCAGCAAAACCACATGGTGCCCGACACGGGTTTTGGGGCCGGTGACCTGGTGGACCTCGGGGCCTTGGAGTACGAGTTGACCTGTCCGGGCGACCTGAACCTCGACGGACGTCTCGATCTGAAGGACTTGGCTGTGATGCTGCAGGCTCTTGGAACTGTTCGAGGACAACCGGATTTTGAAGAACTGGCCGATCTGTATCCCAATGAACGAATTGACATCAGCGACTTGGCCGCGTTTCTTGCTAGCTTCGGAAATACCTGTCCTTAAACCGCGCGACGCTACTACGAGAGAGCTGACGATCCCGCGATGCGCTCCTCGCCGTGCCCCAGCATCCTGTCCCTCCGGAAAACTCCGTCTAGAGGCCGCTAAACAATCACCGCGAACGACTGCGGGCGGGAGCGGCCCCGGGTTTTTCCGCTGGCTCAGTCCGGTTTGGTGTTTCTTGGTTTACTTGTATCCGGCCGACTGACATACTGGCTTCCTGGCCTGCGGGCTTCCTGGTCCCAAGGAGACAATCTTGCGAATCGCGAGCGCGATGTTGCTGTTGTCGAGCATGGCGCCGGGCGTGGCGGCTGCCCAGGAGGCACCTCTCGCGTGTCTGCAGGCCGAGTTGCCGGCCACGGGACCGGGCTTCGATGGCGACCCCAACGCCTGCTGCCTCGACTACCGGCCGAATCCCTGGTCGCTGGACTTCGACGGGAACCGCATCGCGATCGGCGCCGCGTCCGTCCGTGAACGACTCGACGATCCGAACGAGCCGAACCGCCTCGGCGGCGTGGTCACGACCTACCACCGCAACGGGCGAGCCTGGAGTTACGAAGGCGGGGTCCCCGCACGGCTCCCGGGCCGCTCCTGGTACTCCGGGTACGATGTCGCGGTGGGTGGCGACCAGCTCGCGGTCGGGACTGTCTTCGTCTACCACACGACACCCGAGATGTGGGCCCTACAGGTCTACACCCGGGCGCAGAATGCGTGGGCGTTGACCCACCAGTCGGATCCCGGTTCCCCCTGGGACTGGACCGCGCAGGCTCCGTGGTGCGCATTCGGGCCGGACTATTTCGTCAATCCGCTGTACATCCAGCCGACGCCCGTGACCGGCCCGCCGGACACGTCCCTGAACTTCGATGGCGTGCGGCTGGGCACCGATCCCGGCGCGTTCGTCGTCGGTTCCGAAGGTGACAACGAACTCGCAAGCAGGGCCGGCTCGGTCCGCACGTACCTTCGTACCAACGGCTCGTGGACTGCGTCGCCGAAGATCTTCGCGACCGACGCGGCCGAGGACGCCTACTTCGGTCGCAGCGTAGCGCTGTCCGGTGACTGGCTCGCCGTGGGTGCGCCGACGTGGAACTGGCCCTGGTACCCGGAGACGGGCGGGCCGGGGGCGGTCTACCTGTTCCGGCGCGACGGCTCGTCCCCGACCGGGTGGACCGAACACGTCAAGCTGACCTGCCCCGATGCGACCGGCGAGTACGACTCGTTCGGATACTCGGCAGCACTCGACGGCGACCTGCTTGCCGTCGGCGCGTGGCGCATCGATACGAGTGCACCGCGGTCCGGCACCGTTTACCTCTACCAGCGGAATGACAGCGGAACGCCCGGAGATCACACCGACGACACCTGGGACTGCCTCGGCCGCCTGACGCAGCCCGTGCCGACCGAGCAGGCGCAATTCGGACGCGAGATGAACCTGGTCGGTCGCGACCTGGTCGTGCTCGCGCCGAACGCGACGACGCCCGGTGAAGCCGGGCCGGGGGTTGTCTACGTCTACGTGTTGAACCCCGATCCGCGCGACCTCGACGGGGATGGCATCACGGACGAATGCGACGCCTGCGTCGAGTGCCCGGCCGACTTCAACGATGATGACGCCGTCAACCTGCAGGACCTGGCGATCCTGCTGCAACACTACGGAGAAGCCGCGGCCGGTGTGCCCGGCGATGCCAACGGCGACGGTCGGGTCGATCTCAGCGACCTCGCGGCGGTCCTGGCGAGTTTCGGCCAGGCGTGCCCGTGCGTTTGAGCGAGGCGTGCGTGTCCGGCCGGGCCGGCAAGCGAGCGATCACGGGCAACTCGTCCCGAACGCCGCCAGCACGATCGCCAGGTCGCCGAGGTCGACCGTCTGATCGACATTCAGATCACCGGACAGGTTTCCACCGCTCATGCCGAACTGGGCCAGGACGACGGCGAGATCGGCGAGGTCGACGGTCTGGTCGTTGTTGACATCGCCCGCGCAGGGATCGCGGTCGATCCGGATCGGCGTGTCGGCCTGGCTCTCGTACCCCATCGCGTGCAGCGTCGCGCGACTGCCGTGGAAGGTGATCTCGGCCCATCCGTAGTGGTTGCTGCCGTCGATCCGGAACCGCAGGCCGAGGAAGCCGCGCTGCCCCGGCTGCCAGGGGAAGAACGAGTTCTGCGAGGCCCGCCCGATCAACGCGTACGGATGGAACGGCAGACCCGGGCCGAGCGTGTCCCCCGTCTGGTACGGAATCGCGCCGCGGTAGAAACTGGAGTGCGGCAGCGGCACCTGCGCGGCGACGACATCGTTCCCGCTGATCGCGCCGTAGATCCGCATGTCGGTGTACGACTCGTCGTACGAGAACAGGTTGAAATCGCGGTCCGGAAAGGCGTTCCCCTCGATGAAGTCGCCGGTCAGACCGTTGTTGATGTCGATCGCAATGTGAAAGTCGAAGTACTCGATCCCGTCGAAGACGATCGGATCCGCCGTCGTGCTCGCCGTCGTCGCGACGGTGGCCCCGGCCGCCAGTGCGTACGCCCGCAATCGCCGGGCGATCTGCCCGTCGCGCAGCGTCGGTTTGTCCGACATGGTCAAGCTCCCGCGGTCTGGCGGCTGTCGCCGCTCTCCCCGATCGCCAAGGGTACCGGACGCCTGGCGGCGGGCCAAAACATTTCCGATTCCTGCCGGCCGCAGCCAAATCCGGAAAACCCCTGCACGAGTCAGAACCGGGGAGGTATTCTGACGGTTGCCGCGGCGGCGTCGATGGCAGCCGGCATCGCGCGGTTCAGGAGCACCGATCATGCAACCTGCGTCAGAAGCGCGTCTGCGGGCCCGTCTGCGAACCTACGCCCGCATCGCGGGCGCGACGGCCGCTTCGGCCGCGCCCCTCTCCGCCGACGTGATCGTCTTTGACAACCTCGAGGTCGAGGTCGGATCCTCGGCGGTCTTCGTCGACGTGGACGGCGGGCAGGTCGACAACAACACGTTCCTCGGCGCGGACTTCCAGTTGCGGCAGAATTCGCTTCGCGGGCTGATCGCCGGCAACGCCGCCCGGTGCCGAACCGTCTACCTGAACTCCTGCTGCACCTGCAGCAGCATCAGCACCCTGGGCGGGGCGCTGAGCCTGCCGGACGGAACCGTGATCGGGCCGGGCGATCCCTTCAACTGCGGGGTCGGCAATTTCTTCGTGATCGGCTCGCTGTCGACCTCGAGCAGTTGCACCGTCGCGTACCCGGAGATGCACCAGGACGGCGAACGCGGCTTCATCGGGCTGCGCTTCAAGATCGGCGGGGTCGACCATCACGGCTGGCTCGACGTGACCTACACCCGGGCCAGCACCACGCTGCACCGCATGGGCTACGAATCCACGGCCAGCACCGCCATCGAAACGCCGGGGCCCTGCCCCGACGCAACCGGTGACGGACAGGTCGATCTCAGCGACCTCGCGGTCCTGCTGAGCCAGTTCGGATCCGGCGGGGCCGGCCTCGCCAGCGATTTCAACGAAGACGGCACCGTCGACCTGAGCGACCTGGCCCTCCTGCTGGCGCTGTTCGGCGGCAGTTGCTGATCCTCCGCCGGTGCCCGGGGCCCTCACCCAGCGCGTGCTGCTGATCGGCTGGGACGCGGCCGACTGGAAGCACATCAACCCCCTGCTCGCCCGCGGGTGGCTGCCGAACCTCCAGCGTCTGCTGGAGCGCGGCGCGGCGGGCAACCTGGCCACGCTGACGCCGATCCTGAGCCCGATGCTGTGGAACTCGATCGCGACCGGCAAGCGCCCGCACAAACACGGCATCCTCGGCTTCATCGAACCGGCCCCCGACGGGCAGGGCGTCCGCCCCTACGCCAGCACCTCGCGACGCTGCAAGGCCCTCTGGAACATCGTGTCCCAGGTCGGCCGCAGCGCCAGCGTGATCGCCTGGTTCTGCGGACACCCGGCCGAGCCGATCAACGGCCTGTGCGTGACGGAGATGTTCCAGAAGGTCGGGCGGCGCGGCGGGGGCGCACTGCCGTCGTCGCGGGCGGACTGGGTTCTGCCCGAGGACTGCGTCCACCCGGCCGATCTGCGTGAGACCGTCGCGGCGCTGCGGATGCACCCGGCCGAGGTCGACGCCCGCGACATCCTGCCGTTCATCCCGCATGCCGCGCGGATCGACCAGCAGCGGGACCGGCGGCTGGAGATGTTCGCCAAGCTGTTCGCCGAAATGAACTCGGTGCACGCGGCGGCTCTGTACGCGCTCGAGCAGCACCCGGCCGACCTGACGGCGATCTACTACGACTCGGTCGATCACTTCTGCCACGGCTTCATGCGGTACCACCCGCCGCGGATGGAGAGCGTCAGCGAGGAGGACTTCGCCCTGTATCGGGACGTCATCAGCGGCGTCTATCGCTATCACGACCTGATGCTGGGCGAACTGCTGGCGCGGGCCGGCGCGGACACCACGGTCGTCCTGTGCTCGGACCATGGCTTCCACTGCGATCACCTGCGACCCGGGAACATCCCCCGCCAGCCAGCCGGCCCCGCCGTCTGGCACCGCGAGTACGGCATCGTCTGCCTGGCCGGCCCCGGGGTGCAGGCCGGCGTGCGGATCGAGGGGGCCTCGCTGCTGGACATCACGCCCACGGTCCTGACGCTGCTCGGACTGCCGAGCGGCGCGGACATGGACGGCAAGCCGCTGGTGCAGGCCCTCGACGCCCGCACGCGGCCGTTCGGGCAGGCCTGGTTCGAGACCATTCCGAGTTGGGAGGCCGTCGCCGGACCGTCCGGCATGCATCCCGCCGCGCGGCAGTCCGACCCGCTGGCCGAGCAGGCGGCGGTGCAGCAACTGGTGGACCTTGGCTACATCGAAGCCCCCGGCAGGGACAGCCGGAAGGCGGCCGAGAACGCCGAGTGCGAGGCCCGGTACAACCTGGCCCGCTCGCTGCTGTCCGCCGGTCTGGCGGCCGAAGCCGGCGTGCATCTGCGGGCGCTGGTCGCGCAGTGCCCGGACGAACTGCGCTATCGGCTGCATCTGGCGCAGGGCCTGCTGGCCGAGCGTGACCACGACGTCGCGCGGCGAGCGGCCGAGGAACTGCTTGCGCGTGCGGGGCGGCAGCAGCAGGCCCGGGCCGCGCTGGCCGAGCGGCAGGCGGCGCACCTGGCGGCGCACGAGACGCAGATCCTGGCCGAGGCGGCCCGGGATCGACCGGACGAGCCGCTGACCGCGGAGGACCTGGCGCGAGCGCAGGGTGCCTGGCGTGACGCGGCGGCGCGGCTGCGATCGTTGGATGTGGGTGTCACGCCGCAGGCGCGGCTGCTGCTGGGCACGATCGAACTGGCGGCGGGCCGTCCGGGGGTGGCGCTGGAGCATCTGCTGGCGGCCGAGGCATCCGCGGCGGATCAGCCGGTGCTGCAGTTGCGTCTCGGGCAGGCGTACCTGCGGATGCGTCGCGACGAGGATGCGGCCCGGGCGTTCCGGCGGGTGCTGGACCTGGACCCGGACAGTGCAAGCGGGCACGAGGGTCTCGCGGCGGCGTTGTCGCGTCAGGGCCAGGCGGAGGCTGCGGTGACACACGCGCTGCGGGCGGTGGAACTGCTGCACACGATGCCGTCCGCGCACCTGCGCCTGGGGATCACGCTGTACCAGTTGGGTCTGTACGACGAAGCGATCCGGGCACTGGAGACGACGCTGAAACTCGCCCCGCAGACCGCGCGGGCCCACCGCTGGCTGGGTCGGATCTACAGCCGCCACCGCCCCGACCCGCAACGGGCCGTGGAGCACCAGGTCGCCGCAAACCAGATCCTGCGCGGGCGGAGCAGGCGCTGACCCTCCCGGCGATGGGAACCGGAGAGAAGAAGGGAACAGGGAACAGGGAACAGCCAGGTAGCGAGGGAGGGGAGCGCGTTGCTCTGGTGCCACTGCTCTTGCGCTCTTGAGCAGTGTCTTCTCCGCGCCCGGGCGCCCTTCCCTTGAGCGAGCGCCGGGTGCCCTGCCCCTGAGCGAGCGCCGGGTGCCCCGCCCTTGAGCGAGCGCAGCGAGCGGAAGGGTGGGGGACTGCGTAATGCCTCGCCACGCGGTGCGGCATCGACGCCTGGAGCATCCGCGTCGAACCGGTCGCGGACGGCCGCGTCGATGACGCACCCTACGCCGCGTATTCTCGCTCCCTCGCTCCCTTGCTCCCTCGCTCCCTGGCTCCCTCGCTCCCTCGCTCCCTCGCTCCCTCGCTCCCTCTTCCCGTCAGGGTTCGCCGACGCGCAGGCCGATCATCGTCTGGTCGTCGGCCTGTTCCGCCAGGCCGACGAAGCGGCGGACATCCCAGTGCATGTTCTTGAGAGCCTGCTGGGGCGCGAGCTTGCCGTACCGGCGGACCAGCTTCGACAGCCGGCGACGCCCGAGCAGTTCGCCCCGGAAGTTGTTCGCCTCGACGATCCCGTCCGTGTAGAGCAGGATGAAGTCGCCCGGCCGGATCCGCAGGCTGTACTGCTGGTAGGTCTCCTGTTCGCGGATGCCGAGCACTAGCCCGCCATCCTCGGGCTGCATCACGTCGTCGTCGCGGCGCAGCATCAGCGGGTCGTGGCCCGCGTTGGCGAAGTGCAGCGTGCGACCGTCGGCCGTCACCGCGATCGCGATCAGCGAAACGAACTCCGCCGGCGTCGTCTCGCGGCAGACCTGCCGGTTCAGCCGCGTCATCAGGTCGCCCAGGTCCGCCGCGTCCTCGGCCAGGGCCCGCAGCGCCCCGCGGGTGCTGGCCATCAGCATCGCGGCCGCGGCTCCGTGTCCGACGACATCTCCGACGACGGCCGCGAGTTGTCCGTCTCGGAACGTGAACATGTCGCAGAAATCGCCGCCGAGGTGCCAGCTCGGCTCGAACAGCATCGCGGCCTGCACGCTGGAATGCGGCGGAATCGCCACGCTCATCATCCGGTTCTGCACATCGCCGGCCAGGGCCAGTTGCCGCTCGTTCTCGATGTACCGCAGCCGCTCGGCAACCCGCTGCGCGTTGTCGATCGCCGTGGCCGCCTGCGAGGCGACCGCCCGCAGCATGCTCTCCTCGCTGGCCCGGAAACGCTTGACCCGGTCGGCATAGACCCGCAGCACGCCGACCGGCCGGCCGCGATGGAACAGCCCGGCCGTCAGCCCGCTGCGGATGCCGAGGTTGGCGACCTCTTCGCGGAACGGAATCCGCTGATCGGTCTGGGCGTCCTCGATGTAGACCAGTTCGCCGCGCAGGGCCCGGTCGTCGATCGGGCTCTCGGACCGCAGGACGACGCCGCGGTCGGCATAGCGCCGCGAAAGGTTGTAGGCCGCGGCGATCCGCAGTTCACCCATCTCGCGGTCATACAGGCGCAGGCTGGCATAGCGGCAGTGCATCACCCGGGCCGTTTCGCGGACGACACTCTCGAGGAATTCCTCGAGCTGGGTTTCGCCCGCCAGCAGGCGGCCGAGTTCGCCGACCAGTTCGAGTCCCCCGGTCGCCGTGTGCAGCCGGGCCGCGTTGGCGCACCAGTGGCTCAGCACACGCGCGATCCAGCGGGCCGACCGGACCAGTTCCTCGTGCCGATCGGGGCAGTTGACGGCCGAGGCCGGCTCGCCGACCGCGACGAAGCCGACGCGGGTCGACCCGGTGAAGACCGGCACCAGGATGCAGTTGCGCGGCCCGATCGCCATGCCGCACCAGGCCGGCGTCTCGGCGCCCCCGCCAGGCAGGGTCTCGTCGATGTTCAGCAGCGTCGGGAGGACATCGGCCCCGATGCCGGCCGCCGCCAGGCGCGGACCGGACTCGTCATAGGCCGCCACGATCCCGCACGTGAGCCGCGCGCAGCCGCCGAGGAAGTCCTCCAGGGTCGGGATTTCGATCAGGTTGCTGAGCTGCAAGCGTTGCGGTCTCCACGAGCAATGCCGCTGCGTCGCGGGCAGCGGCCCGAGTCCTTGGCCGGCCGGGTCCGATCGGGCCCGGCCCCGCATTGTAGCACCGTCGCCGCAGGCTGCCCGCCTGTCGGCCGCGGCCGGCGTGGCATCGCCCGGGCGGCTCGGGTAGGATGCCCCGCGACACTGGATTCTCTCTCCCGCAGGAGCAAACCCGCGTGAAAGTTCACGAATATCAGGCCCGCGCGTTGATGGAGTCGGCCGGCATCCCGGTTCCCCCGTCCGAGGTGATCGAAGTGGCCGACGACGCCGCGGCCGCGTTCCAGAAACTGGGCGGTGGCAAGGCGGTGATCAAGGCCCAGGTGCATGCCGGCGGTCGCGGCAAGGCCGGTTTCGTCAAGCTGGTGGATTCGTCGCAGGAAGCGGTCGAGTCGGCCGGCTGGATGCTGAGCAACCGGATGGTGTCGAACCAGACGGGCCCGGACGGGATCGCCGTCCGCAAACTGCTGATGGCCGGCGCGGTCGACATCGCCAGGGAATACTACCTGAGCGTCGTGCTCGACCGGGCGAAACGGGTCCCGGTGATGATGGCCAGCGCGGAAGGCGGCGTCGAGATCGAGGAGGTCGCCGCGACCAACCCCGACGCGATCAAGAAGGCCTGGTTCCATCCGCACCTCGGACTGCAGCCCTTCCAGGCGATCGGCCTGGCGGCGGCGATCGGACTGCGCGGGGCGCAGGCCAAGGCGGCCTCCAAGATCATGCTGCAGCTCGGCAGGCTGTTCCTGGACAAGGACTGCTCGCTGGCCGAGATCAACCCGCTGATTGCCACGCCGGATGGTGAGATCCTCGCGATCGATGCCAAGTTCAACTTCGACGACAGCGCCGACTTCCGCCACAAGGATGTCGCCGCCATGTTCGATCCGAGTGAAGAGAACCCGGCCGAACTGCGAGCCAAGGAACACAACCTGAGCTACATCGCGCTGGACGGCAACATCGGGTGCCTGGTGAACGGGGCCGGCCTGGCGATGTCGACGATGGACATCATCAAGCTGCACGGCGGCGAGCCCGCCAACTTCCTCGACGTCGGCGGCAGCGTGACGCCCGAGGGCGCCGTCGAGGCGTTCCGCATCATCCTGGCCGACGACGCGGTCAAGGCCGTGCTGGTCAACATCTTCGGCGGAATCGCCAGGTGCGACGTGATCGCCGACGCACTGATCAAGGCCGCCAGGGAAATCGGCTTCCAGATCCCGGTCGTCGTCCGCCTGGAGGGAACCAACGTCGAGATCGCCCGCAAGATGCTGGCCGAGGCGAACATCGAAGCCCTCAAGCCGGCCGCCGACCTGACCGACGCCGCCCGCCAGGTGTGCGCGGCCGTCTAGCGGTGACCGGGTGAATGGGTGAAGGAGTGAAAGAGGCTGGCTACCAGGCCCTCCGTCCTCCTTCACCCTTTCACTCCTTCACTTTTTCACTTACGAGTGTCGTATGGACGCGCAACTGCTCCAGATTGTTGAACGCTTCGCCGATCAGCGGATCCTGCTGGTCGGCGATTTCATGCTGGACCGGTACATCTCCGGCGACGCCGAACGGATCAGCCCCGAAGCACCGGTCCCCGTGCTGCGCGTCGTCGAACAGGAGGAGCGGGTCGGCGGCGCCGGCGCGGTGGCACTCAACATCGCCGCCCTGACCGCCGGCGTGACCTGCTTCGGCCTGCTGGGCGAAGACGCGGCCGGACTGGCCGTCCGCGCCCAGCTCGAACGAGCCGGCGCCGATACCGGCGGAATGCTCGCGGCCGGCGACCGTCCCACCACCACCAAGATCCGCTTTGTCGGCCTGGCCGAGCATCGCCACCGCCAGCAGTTGCTGCGGGTGGACGACGAAGTCGCACGCCCGATCGGTGCCGAACAGATCGAGCAGCTTGCCGCGCGGGTCGTCGCGGCGCTGCCCGGCGCGGGCGCCGTCTGCCTGGAAGACTATGCCAAGGGCGTGCTGGCCCCGGACCTGTGCCAGCGGGTCATCGCGGCCGCCCGGGCCGCCGGCGTGCCGGTGCTGATCGACCCGTGCCGCGGCGGCGGCTGGGACAAGTACCGCGGCGCGACCCTGATGACCCCCAACCGGGCCGAACTCGAACAGGCGGCCGGGGATGCGGTCGGCGATGCGGACCTGCCCGCCGTGGCCGCCCGGCTGACGGCCGACCTGGACCTGGACGCGCTGGTCGTCACGCTCGGCCGCGACGGGGCCCTGCTGGTCCGCCGCGACGGCACCGCGACACGCTTCCCGACCCAGCCGCGGGCGGTCTACGACAACACCGGCGCCGGCGATGCGGTCCTGGCGATGATCGCCGTCGCCCTGGCGGCCGAGGCGAAACTCGAACAGGCGGTGCGGCTCTCGAACGTGGCCGGCGGCCTGGAGGTCAGCAAGTTCGGCTGCGTGCCGATTGCCCGGGACGAAGTGATCGGCGAACTGCAGGCGGGCTACGACCAGCGGCGCGGCAAGCTGCGGACGGTGGCGGAACTGCAGGCCGAACTGCAGGCCCGTCGTCAGCGGGGCGAGACGGCCGTGTTCACGAATGGCTGCTTCGACCTGCTGCATCCGGGGCACGTGGAACTGCTGGAGCGCTCGCGGGCGCTCGGCAGCCTGCTGGTGGTCGGGTTGAACAGCGACGCCAGCGTGCGGGCCCAGGGCAAGGGTGACGATCGCCCGATCCGCAACGAGCGCGATCGCACGCGGATGCTGGCCGCCCTGGAAGCGGTCGATTACGTCGTGCTGTTCGACGATCCGTCGGTGCAGGGCCTGATCCAGCAGGTCGCCCCGGACGTGCTGGTCAAGGGTGGCGACTACGAGCTGCACGAAGTGGTCGGCGGCGACTTCGTCCAGGGTCGCGGCGGGCGGGTCGAGATCATCCCGTTCGTCAGCGGGCACGGCACGACCGAGGAACTGCGTCGGATTCGCGCGATGGAGCTGCCATGAACCCGCGCCCCTGGAGCCAGGTGCACGCCGAGCACCTCGACGTGATCGGACAACTCGCCGCGGCCGGCCCGCTGCTGGACGAGATGGCCGCGTTGCTGATCGACTGCATCCGCGGCGGCGGGCGAATCTACCTCTTCGGCAACGGCGGCAGCGCGGCCGACGCCGAGCACATCGCGACGGAACTGCTCGGGCGGTTCAAGCTGGACCGGCGGGCCCTGCCGGCGATCGCGCTGAGCGCGAACACCTCGACGATGACGGCGATCGGCAACGACCTGGGCTACGACCGGGTCTTCGCGCGGCAGCTCGAGGGACTCATCACCGGCGGCGACGTGGCCTGGGCGATCAGCACCAGCGGCAACTCGCCGAATGTCCTGGCCGCGATCGAAGTCGCCCGCAGCGCCGACGCCCGGGTGATCGGCTTCAGCGGACGCGGCGGCGGCGCGATGGCCGACGCCTGCGACCTGCTCCTGCGGGTGCCGCACGACAAGAGCGACCGGATCCAGGAAGGACACGAACTCGCCTATCACTACCTGTGCGAACGCATCGAGGCCAGCTTCGCTGGCCCGTGAACAGGTGAATGGGTGAAAGCGTGAATGAGTACTTCGCGATGCAAGCCTCCTTCACTCGTCCACGCCTTCACCTTTTCACGGAACCGATCAGTTTGCTCGCACAGGATCCGCTCTTTGTTCGTGGCAACCAGGCCGAGGCCGCCGTCTGGTGGCTGATCGCGGCCGTGTTCGCCTGGTGCGCCTGGAGCCAGACGGGCGTGAAACGCAGGCAATGCCTGCAGGCCCTGGTGGTCTTCTTCGCGTTCGGGCTGTCGGACCTGGTCGAGATCCGCACCGGCGCCTGGTGGCGGCCGTGGTGGCTGCTGCTCTGGAAGACTGCCTGCGTCGTGGCGATGGTCTGGCTGCTCTGGAGTACCCGCAAGAAAGGGAGCGAGGGAGCGGGGGAGCGAGGGAGCGAGGAAGAGAGCGCAGCAGAGAGCGAGGGAACCGGGAACACGGAGCCGGGAACCGATTGATTGCGGATCGCGGAGTTCGGAGTTCGGAGTTCCGGAATCGTGGGTGCGATCCCTGGCACCGGGTGCCCCGCCCTGGAGCGCAGCGGAAGGGTGGGGGACTGTCAGACCGCAAGGCGAAACGAACCGTCGCCGCCAATGCGGATCGATCCGCAACGAGAAGGGTGAGTCCTTGCGCAAGCCGTACCGCGCGCTACTGATGATCCCGGCGTTCCTGCTTAACCTGGCCGGGTTCGGCATGTGCCTGTTGGTCTCTCTCATCCTCTGGAGCCTGGTCGGCACGAGCGAAGGCGACGGCCCGTGGTCATGGGTTCCGTCACTTCTGTTCGCGGTACCGTTCGGTTTGAACCTGTTCCTGTTTATCTGGTGCAACACGACTCGCTGGCGAGTCAGCCTGTTGCTCGCGTGGATTGGAAACCTGGGGCTGGCCGTAACGCTGGCTGCACTCCTGGCAGACGAGGTTCGCGACCTGCTCGCCGGCATGCCCTGGCGTGTCGGACGGGCTCGGCCGGTGCCGCTGTGGTTCGCCCTCGCACCGGTCCTCTCGCTACTGGTCCTGCACCTTGCGCCTCCTGGCAGCCAGAATGTCGAAGACCGCTGCGCATGCGGCTACGATCTGACCGGCAACACGAGCGGTGTCTGCCCGGAGTGCGGTGCCACGATGGGGCCAGCGCATGCCTTGCCTGACGAAGCTTGCAACGAGTGAATCCGAAGATGATGCCAACAACGGAGAAATCCATGATCGTGGCTCGCTCGGGTTGGCTCGCCGCTCTCTTCCTTCTGTTGACACCGGCCACGACGCGTGCCGAGACTGAAAAAGAAGGCGTTCTTCGTCATGCAGGAGTTCTACCGGAAGATAGCCGGCGACGCCGAATGACCCGCACCGTGGTTCCGGCCTCCCTCGCCCTCTCGCTCCCTCGCTCCCTCGCTCCCTGGCTCCCTCTCCTTGCTCCCTCGCTCCCTCTTCACCGCGTCAGCGCATACAGCACGATGTTCGCCGTCAGCTTTCGCGCGTCACTGTCGAGCAGGCCCTGGCAGTTGTAGCAGGTGTGCCCGTCCAGGCCGCAGCCCAGTGCGTACGGCGAGTACACCACCGCGAGCCGCCCGTCGACTTCCAGCCCCCACAACACCGGCTCTTCCAGCGACGGCTCACGCTGCCGTACCGCTTCCTTGTAGCCGACCGTCTCGATCGGAAAGCCCGGCTGGCCGCGGAAGATCGGGTGCTCCAGGTCCAGCCGCCGCAGTTCCGCCTCCGGAAACGCCTGCTTCAGCAGCGCCCGGAAACTGCGGTCGAACTCTCCCCGCCCGCAGCACGCGTCCGCCAGCAGGAATCCACCCCGCCGCAGGTGCTCGGCCAGGGCCTTCCGCTCCGCCACCTCCAGTTCGAACGAGTAATGCCCGGTCATGTACAGCAACGGGAACTGGTACAGCGTGCCGCCCGTCAGTGACACCGGCTGCGGATCGGCCGCCACCTCCATCTGCAACTGCCCGCGCAGAAACGTCGCGAAGTTCCGCAGCGCGTGCGGGTCCGGCCGCCAGTCGCCGCGATAGAAGACCTGCCCGATCCGCAGCGCATCGTCGGCCGGCAGTTCGCCGTCGCCGTCGGTCCGGATCCGCGGCACGACCACCACGTCGAGCCGGTCGCGCAGCGCCTGCCGGCCGGTCGCGAACGCCGCGATGTTCGTGCCAAGCTTGAAGGCCGCTTCGCTGAGCAGTTCGACATCCCGCTGCTCCCACAGGCACGAGAGATCCTGCGGGCTGTAGAGCAGGCTCGTCCGGCAGCCGACCTCCAGGCCGTACAGCCCGCGGCCCGGCAGGTCGTAGAACGCGCTGTAGACCGGGTGCCCGTCGTCCAGCTTTCGCAGCGGCTGGCTCGGGAATGCCTCGCGGGCGAAAGCCTGCATCCCCGCCTGGAAACGCTCGTCCCCGCAGCAGGCCTCGAGCAGCAGCGTGCCCCCCTGCTGCAGGTACGCGATCACCTTCTCACGCTCGGGCGGTGACCAGGCCGGGAATTCGTGCCCCTGCACGTACAGCAGCGGCGCCGCCAGCCAGTCCTCGAGCGGCTGCGAGAACGAGACGATCTGCCAGGCCGTCGGCTCGCCCAGCTTGTCGCCGATGAAGTCCACCAGGTGCTTGACGTCGTGCCGGTCCGGATTCCAGCGCTCGTCCTCGGCCCATTGCAGCTTCTGCACCAGCAGCGGCTTGTGACCCTTGGCCAGGAACAGGACCGCGAAGGCCGTGTCGGTCAGCCGGGCCGAGCGACTGCCCCACGATCCATCGCCGTTCTGCCGCCGCACCAGTTCACGCACGCCCGCCCGGTACCAGTCGTGCCGCCCGAAGTACTGCCGCCCCGACAGGATCCCGGCCCGCTCGACCGCGTACAGCCAGTAGAACTGGAACGAGGCCCCCCGCCGCGGATTCTCGTCGGCCGCGAAGTGCCGGCTGAGCCAGGCGAAGCCCTCCAGCAACGGACGGTTCGCGCGGTAGACGCCGCAGCGCCGCGCCCGCCCGTTCTCGAAGCCGGACTCGACCGGCAGCGCGACCGTGCTGCCGAGAATCACCAGGTTGCTGACGTTCGCGGCCGTCATGCTGCCGTAGCTCTCGCCGGTCGAGCGATACCGCCAGCCGCCGTCGTCCGCCTGCGAACGAATCACCGCCGCCCGGGCCCGCTGCCAGACGCCGGCCGGGACGCGCACGCCGGCCTCGGCCGCCGCGTGCAGTCCCAGCAGGGCGTACTGCGTGTTGGAATGGTCCCAGGCCTCGTCCCCCAACTGGTAGCCCCAGAGTCCCGAGCGGGTCTGCGCCTGGGCCAGCCAGCGGGCGGCCTCGCGGATCTGGTCGCGATAGGCCTGCGGATCGGCGGCGGCGAAGACCATCGCCTTGAGTCCGACCACGTAGGTGTGCCGGTTCCGGACCTGCTCGAGGAACGCCAGGGCGCTGCGGATCGCGCGGCTGCGGGGTGACTCGCCGGCCTGCAGCAGCGCCAGGGTCGCAAGCGCGGTCTCCCCGCCGGTCTTGTTGCTGGTCTCGCGCCAGCTTCCCCCGGCGGTCTGCATCCGGCGGAGGAAACGGGTACCGCGTTCGACCGCCCGGTCGACGGCCGCCCCGTCGGGCTGCGCGACGGCGGCCGGCGGCGGTGCAGTCAGGATCAGGCCCAGCATCAGGATGGGCAGCGTGCGGCGCATTCGATTCCCCGGTCCGGTTCCCCCGCGGAACAGTATACGGCCCGGCGAATATGTCGGTCGTGGCCGCCGGGCGTTACAATCGCGGAGCATGGAAGCGGCGCAGACATGGACGGTCGCCAGGCTGCTGACCTGGACGCGCGAGTATTTCGAGCAGCGAGGCCTCGAATCGGCCCGGCTGTGCGCGGAGATCCTGCTCGCCGACGTGCTCGGCTGCCAGCGGATCGAACTCTACACCCGCCACGAGATGGCCCCCGACGCCGAGGCGCTGCAGCGCTACCGCGGGCACGTCCGGGCGGCCGCCGAGGGGACGCCGATCGCGTACCTGATCGGATACAAGGAGTTCTTCTCGCTGCGGTTCAAGGTCACCAGCGCCGTCCTGATTCCGCGGCCGGAGACCGAACTGCTGGTCGAGAAGGTCACCTACCTGGCCCGTGGCAGCGAGCGGGTGGAGCGAGTGCTGGACATCGGAACCGGCAGCGGGTGCATCGCGGTCGCGCTGGCCACGCAGTTGCCCGAGGCGTGCATCAGCGCCAGCGACCTGTCGCCGGAGGCCCTGGCGATCGCGGCCGAGAACGCCGCGACGCACGGCGTGGCGGAGCGGATCGAGTTTCGGCAGGGCGACCTGCTGGGGCCGTGGGACGGGGCCGAACCGTTCGACGTGCTGGTCAGCAACCCGCCCTACGTGGCGACGCGGGACGCCGAGACGCTGCCGAAAAGTGTCCGCGCGCATGAGCCGCACGCGGCCCTGTTCGCCGGCGAGGACGGCCTCGACGTCGTCCGCCGCCTGATCGACGGAGCCGGTCGGCTGCTGCGCCCGGGCGGGCATCTGCTGATGGAGATCGCCTACGACCAGGGACCGCGAACGCGGGCGCTGCTGGAAGCGGCGGGCTGGCACGATATCGTTGGGTACAAGGACCTGGGGCGGCATGAGCGGGTCGTGCATGCCCGGCCCGGCTCGACCGGGAACAGCCAGGTGGCATAGCAGCAGAGGAACAGGGCGTGGGACTTCCCTACTTTCGAATTGACGGCGGAACGCGGCTGCGCGGATCGGTGCGAATCGACGGCGCGAAGAACGCGGCGCTTCCGATCATGGCCGCTTCGCTGCTGTGCGACGGCGAAGTGATCCTGCACGACGTCCCGGATGTCAGCGACGTGCGCTTCCTGGCGGAACTGCTGACCAAGCTGGGCTCCGAGGTCGAGCGTCGCCCGGACGGCTCGATGCGCCTGGTGGTCCGCGACGAGATGTCGAGCCACGCCGAGTACGACGTGGTCCGCAAGATGCGGGCCTCGATCTGCGTGCTGGGCCCGCTGATCGCCAAGCGCCGCAAGGCCCAGGTGGCCCTGCCCGGCGGCTGCGCGATCGGGGATCGCCCGGTCGACATCCACGTGCGGGCGATGCAGCGCCTCGGCGCCGACGTCGACCTGGTCAGCGGCGACATCATCGCCAAGGCCAAGAAACTCCGCGGGGCCGAGATGTTCCTCGGCGGACCGTTCGGCTCGACCGTGCTCGGCACCGCCAACGCGATGATGGCCGCCTGCCTGGCCGAAGGCGTCAGCGTGATCGAAATGGCCGCCTGCGAGCCCGAGGTCGTCGACCTGGCCAACTTCCTGAACAAGTGCGGCGCCTCGATCAGCGGACACGGAACCCCGCGAATCGTGATCGAAGGCGTCAGGGAACTGAAGGGCTGCGAGTACCGCGTGATCGCCGACCGGATCGAAGCCGGAACCTTCATGGTCGCGGCCGCGATCACCAACGGCGACGTCAAGATCGAGAACTGCCGCCTGGATCACCTGGTGGCGTTCGCCGACCGGCTGGCGGCCATCGGCGTCAACGTCGAACGGAACAACGACACCGACGTGGTCACGGTCTCGTCATCGCGCCGGCTCGAACCGGTCGACGTCACGACGCAGCCGTTCCCCGGCATGCCGACCGACCTGCAGGCCCAGTTGATGACCCTGCTGTGCCTGGCCGATGGCAACAGCATCGTGACCGAAAAGATCTTCCCCGACCGCTTCCTGCACGTGGCCGAGCTGAACCGGATGGGCGCGCACCTGCGCAAGGAAGGCCCGACCGTCATCGTGCAGGGTGTCAAGAAACTGGTCGGCGCCCCGGTGATGGCCAGCGACCTGCGGGCCAGCGCCGCCCTCGTCCTGGCCGGACTCGCCGCCCGCGGCACGACGATCATCAACCGCATCTACCACATCGACCGCGGCTACTGCCGCATCGACGAGAAACTCCGCGAACTCGGCGGGGACATTCAGCGACTCGAAGCGGACGACTGAACGGTGCAGGAGCAGGGGGACGAGAGCCCCGGCCTGCCCCGCCTTCACCCTTTCACACATTCACCTTTTCAGATCCCCTGACCGGCCAGACCAGTTCCGTTCGAAGTTCGGCGATGTCCTCGGTCTGCGACGGGTCGACCCAGTAGATCTCCCACCGCGGTCCGTCCGGGGTCAGGTCCCGGCCGCGGAGCCAGGTCTCGAACTCGGTCCACGCGCCCGCCAGGCCGTCGTACGGCCCCCAGTGCAGAACCGTCGCGGCCGCCCCGGCCGGGAGGTGCGTGACGGCGATCCGGTCGGTCGACGGGACGTCCTCATCCCCGACCGGAAAGCCGGCCTCGACCTGGATCGCTTCGCCCGGGCTGACGCCGTGGTAGCGGACGATCGCCGGGCCGACGCTGACGCTCGGCTGCTGGTTCAGGTGTTTCCAGACCTCTTCGAGCATCTTCGCCAGGGCCGCCCCGACCTGGTCGGCCGGGATGGTGGCCCGCTGCGAAACGTAACGTTGCGGCGTGAGCGTCTTGAGCCTGTAACGCGTGTCGGTGTCGCTGATGGCCTTGCTTCCGTTGAGGTGCCTGGTTGCCGAAGCCTACTCGAAACGCAGCCGAACGCTGCCGTTTGACGTGCGGGCCTCGAGTTTGTGCCCGCCGCCGTTCACGACCGCCTGGTAAGCATGCCTGGAATGCTTCTGTCCCGTGACGGGCAGTCCGCCGGTCTCGACCGTCACCGATCCGTTGCTGGTCCGGGCCTCGACCTCGGCCTGCAGCGTGGTCGGCAGGTCGGCCGTGATCGAACCGTTGCTGCTCTGGAAGACGATATCGCGGCTCTCCCCGCCCAGCGCCCGGGCGACGATGCGGCCGTTGGACGTCCGGATGTCCAGCGCCCCGCGCACACCGCTCAGCGCGACGCTGCCGTTGGTCGTCCTGCCGCGACAGGCCCCGCCCAGGTCTTCGAGCGTCAGCGAACCGTTCGAGGTCTTCGCATCCGTGTCGCCGGCGATCTTCCGCAGCGTCACCGATCCGTTCGAACTGACGACCTCGGCCGCCTCCATCTGCTCGATCCGCACGCTGCCGTTGCTGGTCTCGACGACGAGCGCGCACGGCGCCGGCAGGGCAATCTGCAGGCTCGCCCCGTACGGCGTCGCGGCCGGCGCGTCGGACTCGACCAGGACTTCGAGCGTGTCGGCCGCATCGGCGGCCGGCCCGGCGACCAGTCGGACCTGCCCCAGCCGCGCGTTGGCCTCGTCGATGGTCGCGCCTTTGGCCCACTTCTTCCCGGAAATGCCGGCGGTCTCGCCCGGCACCTGCTCGACCGCGACGCTGCCGTTGCGGGTCCGGACGTGGACCCGGGCATAGTCGCTCCAGGCGATGTCTTCATCCAGGGTCGCGGTCGCCCGGACCGACGACGAACAACCGCCGGCCAGCAGCAGGACGGCCAGGCTCAACAGGCAGGCGACGTTACGCATGACGTTCTCCCCGGGGGCGAAGGTTCATGTTCCCGCGGCGATTATTGCGGATCGACCACGATCCGGGAACCCGGACCGGTCTGAGTGTCTTCTCCGCGCCCGGACGCCGCGCAGGGCCATCCCCGCGCAAACGAAACGGGCCCGACCGCATTGGCCGGGCCCGTGTGTTCGCGTTGAAGCTGCGGGTGGTGCGGGTCTACTTGACTTCGACCTTGGCACCGGCGGCTTCGAGTTCCTTCTGCCACTTCTCGCAGTCTTCCTTGCTGGCACCCTCGAGCAGCGGGCTCGGGGCCGAGTCGACCAGCGCCTTGGCTTCCTTCAGGCCCAGGTCGCTGCGGGCGGCCCGGACGACCTTGATGACCTGCAGCTTCTTGTCGCCGGCGGCGGCAATCACGAGGTCGAACTCGGTCTTCTCTTCGGCCGCGGCGCCGGCTTCGGCCGGGGCAGCCATCATCACCGCGCCACCACCGGCGGCCGGTTCAATGTTGTAGGTTTCCTTGAGGTAGTCGGCCAGCTCGGTCGCCTGCAGCAGCGAGAGTCCGACAATCTTGTCCCCGAGATCCTTGATCTCGGCCGCGAATTCCTTCGCCGGGGCTTCAGCCATGGTTCCATCTCCGTCCCAAACGTTACTGGCGTCCGGTAGCTGTGACCCCCTTGGTCACATTTGATCCTTGCGGAGCAGCCGAACCGTCCCAGGATTTCACAATCCAACTCGCACGGGTCCGCGGCAGGTCAAGGCGTTTCCGCTCCCCCTGCGCCCGCGTCCCTGCGCCGTGTCTCAGGCAGCCTTGATCTCTTCGCCGCCTTCGAGCTTCTCGATCATCGCCTTCAGGCAGCCCGCCAGCTTCGCGCCGGGCGAGATCGCCGCCCCGACCAGCTTGGCACCCGGGCTGAGCACCGCCCCGGCGACCCGGGCCTGCATGTCGGCCTTGGTGGCCATCTTGTGCAGGCCCTGGACCTTGTCGGTGTCGAGGTACTCGCCTTCGAGCACGGCGCTCTTCAGCTTGAGCCCTTCGACCTTGGCCTTCCACTCGTCGACCAGCTTGGCGACGTCGATCAGCGACTCGCCACCGGTCAGCAGGGCCGAGGGACCCTTCAGGTCACCGCCCAGCGCCGAGAGCGGCCCTTCGGCGATCGCACGCCGGGCGAGGCTGTTCTTGACGATCTCGAGGCGGATGTCCTGCTTGCGCAGGGCGCCGCGGAACTCGTTGCTGGTGTTGCCGTCGACCCCGACGAACTCGACCAGCAGGGCGCTGTCCAGCTCGTTGTAGCGCCCGTTCAGCGCGTCGGTGATCAGGCCTTTGACCATCTTGCTCATCGCTTACTCCAATCCGCCGGTCGCGGTCGACACGGCCAGTCGCACGGAGGGGGTCATCGTCCCGCTCATGTGCACGCTCTTCAGGAACGTGCCCTTCGCGGACGAGGGCTTCAGCTTGAAAATGTGCTCGACGAAGGCCCGCACGTTTTCCTGCAGCCTGTCGTCATCGAAACTCAGCTTGCCGACGACCGCGTGCACGTTGCCGCTCTTGTCGTTGCGGAACTCGAGCTTGCCGGCGCTGTAGTCCTTGACCGCCTGCACGACGTCCGGGGCCACCGTGCCGCTCTTCGGCGACGGCATCTTGCCCTGCGGACCAAGCACGCGGCCGAGCTTGCCGACCTTGCCCATCATCGACGGATGCGAGACCGCCACGTCGAAGTCGAGCCAGCCGTCGCCGACCTTCTTGACCAGCTCATCGCCACCGGCCTCGATCGCGCCGGCCGCCAGGCAGGCCTCCGCGTCGGCATCGCTGCAGAAGGCGATCACCTTCTTGCTCTTGCCGATCCCGTTCGGAAGACTGACCGAGCCGCGGATCATCTGGTCCGCCTGCGTCGGGTCGATTCCAAGGTGCATCACCAGGTCAACCGACTGGTCGAACCTGGTCTTCGAGAATCCACGCAGCACGCCGAGCGCGTCCGCCAGGGGCCTGGCTTCGTCCGGCCGCTTCGACAGATCCTTCCGAATCCGCTTGCCATTCTTCGGCATCAGTTGCCTCCCACTGTTCCGGCCCGTGGTCAGGCCCTCGAGAAATCGCGACGCGCCCAACGCGCATCGTCGTCCGCTGGCGATCAACCCTTGCCGGGGCGATCCCAGCCGGTTCGCAGCATCCCGCTCTTCGCGTCGAAGTAGACGGTCGCATCGTGCCGCAGGATCGACTGCAGCACCGGCACCTCTTCCCCGTCCCGGAGCGTCAGCTCGTGCTTCGCGCCGTCGTCGGTTTCGAGACCGCACGACCAGCTCACCACGCCATCGGTGAACCGGGCGGCGAACTGGTACTTCTGGATCGCGCGACCGGTCATCAGCCGGCCACCTCGATCCCCATCGAACGGGCGGTTCCGGCGATGATCCGGGCGGCCGCCTCGACATCGAAGGCGTTCAGATCGTTCAGCTTGGTCTCGGCGATCTTCCGCAGATCGTCCTTCGTGACCTTGCCGACCTTGTCCATGTTCGGCACGCCCGAGCCCTTCTCGATCCCCGCGGCCCGCCGCAGCAGGTCCGAAGCCGGCGGGCTCTTGACGATGAAGTCGAACGACTTGTCCTTGTAGACCGTGATCTCGACCGGGCAGGTCACGCCCGCCATCTCCTTCGTCCGGTCATTGAACTGCTGGACGAACTGGCCGATGTTCACGCCGTGCTGACCGAGGGCCGGACCGACCGGCGGAGCCGGGGTGGCCTGCCCACCGGGGGCCTGAAGCTTGATTTTTCCGACGATCTGCTTTGCCATGTCTGCTTTCCGGTCCTGTCGCTATTCACTCGGCCGGACGCCCAACGGCCGGCTCGGGGTTCTCCGCCCGCGGGCGGCGCTCTAGAGCAGTTCCACCTGCCAGTACTCGATCTCGATCGGCGTCTCGCGCCCGAAGATCGTCGCGATCACCCGCACGGTGCCCTTCTGCGAGTTGATCTCGTCGACGACACCTTCGAAGTTCTCGAACGGGCCCTCGGTCACCTTGACCCGGTCGCCCGGGTTGAACGCCAGGTTGGCGAGCTGCGGCGACTCCTCGGCCGAGATGCTGGCCGCCAGCATCTTCTCGACGTCGTGCATCGGCATCGGCGAGGGCTTGCCGCCGGACCCGATGAAGTCACCGACGCCCATCGTCTCCTTGACCACGAACCAGACCGATTCGGGAATCCGCCCGTCGTCCTCGGTCTTCATCTCGACGAACACGTAGCCGGGGTACAGCTTGCGGTGCACCACCCGGGCCA
The DNA here is from genome assembly GCA_030428945.1 of Phycisphaerae bacterium. GTDB lineage: Bacteria > Planctomycetota > Phycisphaerae > UBA1845 > Fen-1342 > JAUIEC01. The sequence continues at coordinate 197,585 of JAUIEC010000005.1, forward strand.
CGCCGTTGCGCAGCCGCTTCTCCTTCAGCGTCGGAACCAGGATCCGGTTGATCCGTTCCTCGAGCTGCTCGATCTTGACCTTCCGTTCGAGCGTCTCGCGGACCTTGTCTTCCTTGTTGGAAGCCACCCGCAGGACGTACCAGTCAAAGCCCGGACGGACGATGTCCTCGCTCGGCTTCTCAACGGGCGCTGTCCCGTTGCCGTTCTCGCCGTTGCCGGCGTCGCCGTCATCGTGCGCGCCGTCGCCGTTCGCGTCCGCTTGCGTGTTGTCCAGCTCTTCGGTCATGAGGGCATCCATTGCCTGCTGCTTGTACCTTCTAGCCTTCCCCGCCCCCGAACAGGTTGCCGAGGATGTTGATCCGCACCACCCCCAGCCCGCTGAAGATCAGGATGAACAGAATGTCGGCGAGGAACAGGAAGAAGCTCATCGCGATCGTCGTCACGATCACCACCTTCGTGGCACCCAGCACTTCACGCCGGGTCGACCAGTTGACCTTCTTCATCTCGCCTTCGGTCGCGATGCAGAAGTCGACCATCTTGCGATACTGCCCCACCAGCAGGAAGATCCCGTAGGCCGACAGCACCATCATCGCGACCGGCACCAGCACCTTGATCCACTGGTTGTTGAAGACCGACAGCTCCTCGAACAGGAAATTGCCGAACGCCAGGGTCATCACCCCCAGCCCGGCCGCGGTGCCCCAGCGGACCACCTGCCCCTGCCCGGGCTTGTAAAGATGCCACAGCGACGTGCTCGGGGCCGGACGCTGCTGCCCGGGCCCGGGTCGCTGACCACCGCCCTTGGGGGACAGTTCATCCGACATCGGTTTGTCCTTGCTGGCCGTCACACTCATCCGTTTTCACCATTCATCGCCCGGTCCGGCGCAGCGCGCCCCGGGCGGGCTGTTGCTGACCCGCCGCCTCCGGTGGTCGCCGGCACCCTCGCTCGCGGCAACATCCGCCACCGCAAGCAGATACACGGGGACTGGCGCCCGGACCGGAATCGGAACCCGAGAGCGTAGCTCATGCCCGCCCGACCTGCAACCCCGCCAGCCCCGAAATGACCGGCACAGCCCGCCGCGCACACCGCAAGCCCGGGCGGGACCGGGGACGTCTGACTGGAAACACGGGGGAAACAGGGGCGGAGAGACTCGAACTCCCAACCTGCTGATTTGGAATCAGCTGCTCTGCCAAATTGAGCTACGCCCCTACACGAGTGAAAACGTGGAAGAGTGAACAGGTGAAAGAGACTCGATCTCCTCTTTCACGCCTTCACTCTTTCACTTTTCCACTTCTGCTAGGCTTTGCGCTTCAGCTTGTGCACGGTCCGCTTGCGGAGCCGCGGGCTGTACTTCTTCAGCGTGATCTTCGGGAAGCCGCCCTGCACGTTGACCGTCGTGCGATAGTTCAGATCGCCGGTCTCGGTGCACTGCAGCCACACGTATTCGCGCTTCAGGCCTTTCTTTGCCATCTCTTCGATCCTGAGACGATCGGCGGTCGGGCTCTCCGCGAGAACCCGACCACCTGGGTTTCATCCGCCGCGGAACCTGCCGCGGGACCTATTCGATGATCTTGGTCACGACGCCCGAGCCGACCGTCCGGCCGCCCTCGCGAATCGCGAACCGAAGACCCTCTTCCATCGCAACCGGGTTGATGATCTCAACCAGCATCTGGATGTTGTCGCCCGGCATGCACATGTCGGCCTTGCCGCCGTCACGGGCCTGCAGCTCCAGCACCTGACCGGTGATGTCGGTCGTCCGCATGTAGAACTGCGGACGGTACTTCGGGAAGAACGGCGTGTGCCGGCCACCCTCGTCCTTGGTCAGGACGTAGACCTCACCCAGGAACTTGGTGTGCGGGGTGATCGACCCCGGCTTGGCCAGCACCTGGCCACGCTCCAGTTCCTTCTTCTCAACGCCGCGAAGCAGCAGGCCGACGTTGTCACCCGCCTGGCCGTCTTCGAGCGTCTTGTTGAACATCTCGACGCCGGTCACGACCGTCTTGCGGCCCTTCTCGGCGTTCAGGCCGATCACTTCGACTTCTTCGCCGACCTTGATCTTGCCACGCTCGATCCGGCCGGTGCCGACGGTACCACGACCCTTGATGCTGAAGACGTCTTCGACCGGCATCAGGAAGGGCTTGTCGCTCTCACGCTCCGGCTCCGGAATGTGCGAGTCGAGCGCTTCCATCAGCTCGGCGATGCTCTTCATCTTCTCGTCGTTCTTCTCGACCGCGCCCTCGAGGGCCAGCGTGGCCGAACCCTTGATGACCGGGACGTTGTCGCCGTCGAAGTCGTAGGTGCTGAGCAGCTCGCGAACTTCCATCTCGACCAGGTCGAGCAGTTCGGGGTCATCGACCAGGTCGACCTTGTTCAGGAACACGACCAGGTTCGGCACGTTCACCTGACGGGCGAGCAGGACGTGCTCGCGGGTCTGCGGCATCGGGCCGTCGGCGGCGCTGACCACCAGGATCGCTCCGTCCATCTGGGCGGCGCCGGTAATCATGTTCTTGACGTAGTCCGCGTGACCCGGGCAGTCGATGTGTGCGTAGTGCCGCGTCTCGCTCTCGTACTCGACGTGCGAGGTCGCGATCGTCACGATCTTGGTCGGGTCGCGGCGGCCGTCCGATTCCGAGGCCTTGGCGACCTGGTCATAGCTGACGGGTTCCGCGAGACCGCGGGCGGCCTGTACCGCCGTGATCGCAGCCGTGAGGGTCGTCTTGCCATGGTCGACGTGGCCAATCGTGCCGACGTTGACGTGCGGCTTCGTGCGCTCAAATACACCCTTCGCCATTCTCAGTTCTCTCCACAGTTTGCTTCGAGGCGACTCGCCCCGCAGGTCACCCTGACCCGATCACTCGCTTGAAACAACGCCTCTAATCCGCAAAAGCCTGAGAGCTGCTGGTGGGGATTGAACCCACGACCTCTTCCTTACCAAGGAAGCGCTCTACCACTGAGCTACAGCAGCTTCGCTCCCGGCAGCCAGCCCACCACAGCCCGGCAACGCGAAAAACGCCGCTGGCGCTGCCCTGCGGGCATACGCGGACCGCCCGACAAAGTCGGATTGAGCATTGTAGTGGGCCTCCCCCTCTTGTCAACGACTCCACGCCAGGAGGCAACCACGCCAACCACGAACCCCGGACGCACCCCCACCCGCGGAGCCCATCCGGACCCCACATCCCGATCCGCAGCCTCCCGCTCAACGTCCGATAAGCATCCTACCCCGCCAGCCCCCAGGCCCCCGGACCGGCAGCCCCGCGGAAACGAACGCAGAATGGTAAACCCCGAAAGGTCAGCCCCCGACAACGCATCGATCCCGCGCTGCCCCGCTGACGTGTGGACGTGCTGACGTGCCGACTTGCTTGCTTACTTGCTCACTTGCTTACTTGCTTGTTCAGGCCGCCGCCGGAAGCGGATCCTCGGCCGAGGCCTTCTTCTTCGGCTTGCCGGTCATCATCGAGTACAGGAACGCGCCCAGCCACAGCGTGCCGACGATCACCCAGCCCGCCTGCGGGTTCGCCGTCAGCCACTCCAGCGTGCTCGGCGAGTAATGCTGCAGCAGACCCGCCATCCCCATGCCGACCGCCATCGTCCCGCCCGTCGCGACCCACAACGCCCGCGACGCACGCGGCCACAGCAGGCCGAACACCAGCCCGACCAGGCCCGACGAGCCCAGCACCGAGAACAGCGTCGCCTGGAAATTCGGCACGTTCGCGTTCAGGTGATCCCACAGGCCCCGGGCCTCGACACCCACACCCGCCAGTCGCGTCCGCCAGTCGACCGTCTCCGTCGCCGCCGCAACCGCCGGGGCGGCCGCCTCGAGCGAGAAGACGATGTCGTCGGCCGGAGGTCCTTCGGTCCAGGCCTGGATCTCGGGCGTCAGGTAACCCACCGTGTAGAACCCCACCGCGACCGTCATCGCGATGCCGGCCAACAGCGCCGCCTGCCACAGGCGGAAGAGGGCGAAACCGAGCACTGCGGCCACGACGCCGACGATCCCGGCCGACAGGATCGGCTCGTAGCCGTTGGCCTGTCCCAGGAACCACCCGCCGACGCCGCCGGCCAGCAGGAATCCGAAGGCATAGCTGCCGCGGGCCCAGCGGGCGCCCCGCAGAATCGTGACCAGGCCGCCCAGCACGGCGACGAACGCGCCGGCGACCGGCAGCCAGGACAGTTCCTCGGGAATTCGGAGCTGGGTCATCATCGTCTTGAAGAAGCCCAGCAGCAGGTCAGCGTTATTCATGCGCACCTCCCGGCCGATCCTGGCGGCGGGTTATTCCGAGCCCGAGATGAACGTGATCTCGGGGGCGTTGGAGACGCGAAACGGCCACGGCGCCTGCATGCCCCACTTCTTGTAGAGCGACTGCAGGGCTTCGAGCTTCTGTTCGGCCGAAGCCTCCACACCATATCCTTCCCCGGGGACGTGCCCCCAGTAAATATAACTTCCGCTCTCTTTCGGAAAGATTCGCAGTCCGCCGATCTTTTCGTCGTAATTCGAGACGTCGATCGCGTCGAGTTCGGCCAGGTACGGGACCTTGCCCTCCTCGGCGGCGACGTACAGGTAGCTGGCCAGCGCCAACCCGGCCTGCACGTCGGTTCCGATAAAACGCTCGCCCGTTCCCGGCAATCGGGTACGCGCCCCGCGAACCCGCAGCCAGGCCAGCCCATCGGGCTCGAACTCCGAACCCCACGAACGCGGCAGACGCACCCCCGACGAATCCACCAGGTGGGCCCGCCGCAGGTGTTCGACCACCGCGAACGGCGCCCGGAACGTCGCGTGAATCCGCACCCGCCCGTCCCGTAATTTGACGACTTTTTCGACGTGCCGGATCCATGGCGAACGCGACACGACGTAGTGCACGTACGTGCAGACCTGGTCATCGTGGATGTTCGTGTCGGGATAGACCAGCGGGGCCGGGCGCTCCATGTGCTGGCCCTGCTCGATCTCCTGCAGCGCGGTGGCCCACAGCGGGTCCTGCAGCCACTCCGGCAGGTCGACCCACTCGATCCGCGTGATCGGCGGCGGCGCTCCCAGCACGTGCGCCTCCAGTTGCCGGGCACCGATCACGATCGACGCCAGCAGCCCCGTCCAGCCCAGCAGCACCAGCACCACCCGCGTCGGAAACGGCGGACGTACCGCCCGCGCCGCAGCCCGCTTGCCCTTCCGTGGTCGCGCCATCTCAAGCCTCCAACGGCATCCTTGCCAGTTGATCACAAAGCTGCACGAACGAAATCCCGACCCGCGCCGCAGCCTTCGGAAGCAGCGAACTGGCCGTGAATCCCGGCAGCGTATTCACCTCCAGCAGCCAGTGCTGCTGATCCGCGTCCAGCATCCAGTCGACCCGCGCCAGGTGCCGCGTGCCGATTCGCTCGACCAGTCGCAGGCTGTCCGCCTGCACCCGCGCCTGCACGTCGGCCGGCAGCGTGTCGAACAGGTACTGCGTCCGGCCCGTCTCGTACTTGGCGGCGAAGTCGTACGACTCGCCCTCCGGCCGAATCTGAATCACCGGCAGCGCCCGTCGGTCGAGCAGCCCGCAGGTCAGTTCCGGGCCGACGATCCGCGCCTCCACCAGGGCCGCGCCGCAGGCCTGCACGCAGGCCGCCACGGCCGCATCACGCTCGGCGACCGTCCCCGGCATCGCCAGCAGCACGCTGCTGCCCTCGGCCACCGGTTTGACCACGCAGGGCGGCGCGAGCGTCGCGACCTGCCCAGCCGTCACCTGTTCGAACGCCGGCGTCCGCAGACCAATCTCCTCGGCGCAGCGCTTCGTGGCCACCTTGTCGATCGCCAGCGCCGAAGCGGCCTGCTCGGATCCGACGAACTTCAGACCGCGGCGAGCCAGTTCCGCCTGCAGATGTCCGTCCTCTCCGAACGTGCCGTGCAGAGCCGGGAAGACCACGTCGGCCGGCAGATCCAGCGCGGCCAGATCGCCCGGTCCGATGTCGGCCTGCGTAACCGTGTGCCCGGACTGCCGCAGGGCCGCGGTGATCGCCGCCCCGGACGCGAGACTGACCTCGCGCTCCGCCCCGGGACCGCCGGCCAGCACGGTGATCCGCAGGCTCACAGGACGCGGACCTCGAGTTGCAGATCCACGCCGGTCCGGTCGAGCACGCGGGCGTGGGCGAACTCGATCAGTTGCAGCACATCCCGGGCGGTCGCGTCGGGACCGGCCACGATGAAGTTGGCGTGCTTGGAACTGATCTGGGCCCCACCGACCGCGGCCTGCTTGAGCCCGGCCTGGTCGAGCAGTCGCCCGGCGCTGTCACCGGGCGGGTTCTTGAAGACGCACCCGGCCGAGCGCTGGCGGAGGGCAGGCTGGGCGGCCGACTTCTCCTGCCAGATCTGCTTGTAGCGGGCCCGGGCCTGCTCCGGATCGTCGCGTCCCAGCCGCAACGTGGCGGCGACGACGACCTCGTCCCGCAGGTTCGTTTCGCGATAGGCAAAGCCGAGTTGTTCCGCCGGCCGGGTCTCGCACACGCCGTCGGGCGTGACGACGTGCACCGAATCGACGAAGTCGGCGATCTGTCCGTAGCGTCCGCCCGCGTTCATCCGAACGATGCCGCCCAGCGTGCCCGGAATGCCGGCCAGGGCTTCCAGCCCGGTCAGTCCGACATCGAGGCACTTGAGAATCAGGCGGGTGAAGTCCAGCCCGGCGCCGGCGACGACGGTCTGGCCGGAGACGCCGCAGCCTTTGAAGTGCGGATGCTCGAGTTGAATGACGGCCCCGTCGAAGCCCTCGTCGCGGACCAGCAGGTTCGCGCCGCGGCCGAGTACGGCGCAGCGGACATTCTCAGCCTTGCAGCGCTGCAGCAGGCGGGCGAGTTCGTCGGTGTCGCGCGGCGTGAACAGCCAGCGGGCCGCCCCGCCGAGCTTGTACCAGGTGCGGTCCGCCAGCGGCGCGTCAGCCTGGCAGATTTCCGCGAAGTCTTGCAGCCAAGTCATGTGCGACCTTTCCGATATCGCCGGCACCCATCGTGATGACGAGATCGCCGGAGCGAACCTGGCCGGCCAGGCGGTCGACCAGGTCGGGGAATTCGGGCAGAAACTCCGCATCGCCACCCTGCGCCGCGATGCGTTCGACCAGGTCCGAGGCGTGAATCGCCTCGCGCTCCCCGGCACTGTCGCGGACGAAGTAGATCCGCGACATCAGGACCTGGTCCGCGCCGGAAAAGCTCGTCGCGAAATCCTCGAGCAGGAAACGCGTCCGCGAATGCTGGTGCGGCTGAAACACGCAGATCAGCCGCTGCGGGGCGAAGCGCTCGCGCGCGGCCGCCAGCGTCGCCTGAATCTCGACCGGATGATGCGCGTAGTCGTCGACCACCTGCACCTCGTTCACCCGGGCGACATCCTCCAGCCGACGCTGCGCCCCGCGGAACGTGCCCAGACCCCGGGCGATCGACGGCCAGTCCGCCCCCGCCTCGTACGCCAGGGCCGCCACCGCCAGGCCGTTGCTCAGGTTGTGCCGCCCCGAAAGCTCCAGGTGCACCCGCCCGAACAACTGCCCCCGATACGAAATGTCCGCCTCGGGCCGCCCGTCCACCACCGCGACATTCGTCGCCCGCCAGTCACAGTCATCCCGCAGACCGTAGGTCTCGACCCGCGTCCGAGCCGCGGCCGCCACGCGCCGGGCCCGCTCGCAGTCCCCGCTGCACAGCAGGTAGCCGTCGGAACGCACCTGCCCCGCGAACGAGGCAAAGGCGGCTTCGATCTCGGCAACATCGCGATAACAGTCCAGGTGATCCTCGTCGATATTCAGAATCACGGCCGAGGCCGGCCGCAGGTTCAGGAACGAGCGGTCGAATTCGCAGGACTCGACGACGAAGTGCCGACCGCTGCCGGTCGCGCTGCCGCTGCCAAGCTGATCGCAGTTCGCCCCGACGATGTAGTTCGGATCCAGCCCCGCCAGCCGCAGGGTGTACGCCAGCCACGCCGTGGTCGTGCTCTTGCCGTGCGTCCCGGCCACGGCAATCCCCTCGTACCGATCCAGCAGCACGCCGAGCATGCGGGCGTACTTGAGGATCGGCAGGTCGCGGGACCGGGCCGCTTCGAGTTCGGCATGCTGGTGCGGGATCGCGGCCGAGGCGACGAGGACGTCGCTCGCGGCCGGAATCGCCGGCGGGTGCTGTTCGTAGCGAACGTCGGCACCGGCGCGGCGCAGTTCCTCGGTCGCCGGCGATGCGCAGCGATCGGTGCCCGAAACGCCAGCGCCATGCTGAAGCAGCAGTCGGGCCAGTCCGGCCATGCCGCTGCCGCCGATTCCCACCAGGTGAACGTGGGTGGATCGCAGATCGGCAGGCGGAATCCATTCCGGAGTGCCGCGCGGGTTGGTACTCAATGTGACATCCATGACACGTCCGAAAAGATACTGTCCGCGGAACGGACAAACAACCAAAACTCCCGCCAAGCGGCGCGAATCGGTTGCACAATGCGCGATCCGACGGCAACCTGCGGCGTACAACCGGCAGTCTGACGTCGATCGAGATGCCATGCAAACCGCGCCATCGCTCGTCACACCCGAATCTTCGCCGGCCCGCTGGCGCAGTCGCCTGTCCCTGGCTGCGCTGCTGCTGGCCATCGCCCTGCTGCTGAGCAACGCCGTCCTGATCAGCCCGCCGCCGGCACCCAGCTACCCCGGCGCGATCGAGTGGCACCCCGATTCGCTGCTCCGCCCGCTGATCGACGCGCTCTCCCTTTTCGGGGCCCTGCAGACCGTCCGCGGCGTCGAGATCAAGGATGTCGCCCTGCACGTGGCCGTCGCCCTGCTGATGATCCTCCTCGCCATCCGCGCCGTCGTCTCCGGCCTGCTGCCGCCCGACCGCCGCACCGCCCGCGGGGCATGGTTCTCGGCCGAGGTGCTGTTCGTCGGCTGGGTCGTCTGCTCGGCGCTCAGCGCCCTGTGGTCCGGCGACGCGCAGCTTGCGCTCACCCAGTCCACGCTGTTCGGCCTCAATGTCGCCTGGGCGATCGGCCTGTCGTGGATTCTCGAAGGCCGCGACGTGCCGCGCCTGATCTGGGGCTACATCGCCGCGGCCACGATCTGCGCCGGGCTGTGCATCTGGTACTACCACGAGCGCAACCCGTTTCACCGTCCGGGGTTCCCGATCGGCAACCCGAGTTCCCTGGCCGGCGTCACCGTACCCGCCTTCCTGATCTGCGCGGTACTGGTCGCCGGCGGACTGGCCGGCTGGCTGCGGGGCGGAGAACGCGTCTCCCGCGCCTGGATCGGCGCCGCGGCCATCGCCCTGGTCCCGCTCGGCTACACGCTGCACCTGACCTCGTCACGGGCCGCGATCGTCGGCGGCGTGCTCGGAATTGCCGGCGTGCTGTTCCTGACGGTCACCCGACGGGCCCGCCTGGCCATCCTCGTCACGCTCGGGGTCCTCGCCCTCGCGGGCGTCTGGCGGCTGTCCGCCTCGATGGAAGAAGTCGCCATGGCCCGCGGCGCCACCGTCCGCTTCCGCCTGTACACCTGGCAGTACGCGGCCGAAATGTGGAGCCGCCGCCCGATCAGCGGTAACGGCGCCGGCTGCTTCCCCCGGGCCGCCAGCGGATTGTCGACCACCCACCAGAAACTCGACCCGGCCGCCTTTCTCGGCGAGAAGATCGCCCACGTCCACAACGAGTTCTTCGAAGTCCTGGCCGAGATCGGCCTGATCGGCGGACTGACCTTCGTCGGCGGCGTCGTCGCCACGCTGGTCGCGGCCAGCGGCATGCTGCAGTCGAGTTTCTCGCGGCAGCGGTTCCTGGTGATCCTGGGACTGGTCGCGGGATTCCTGGCGCTGCTCGGCGACAGCCTGTTCGGCGTCGGACTGCGCCTGCCCGGAATGCCGCCGGTGTTCTACACGCTGCTCGGGGCGCTCTGGGCCCAGTGCCGGGCCGTCTCGAAGCAGCACGGCCCGCCCGCTGAAAACAGCAACTGGCTCCGCGACATGGTCGGACGCCGCTTCGGACTCGCCGCCCTCGCCCTGCTGGCGGCCGGGATGGCGGCCTGGTTCGGCAGCAGCAACCTCCGCGGATTGCGCGGCGAAGTCGCGGCGATCACGGCCGCCCACGACGCCCGCTACGAGGACGCGATCCGCCTGAACCGGGCGGCGGCCGAGCGCCTGCTCGATCCGATCCGGATCCTGCTGGCACGCGAGCGGGTCATCTACGCCCTGGCCTACGCGGCCGAACAGGAGGCCGAACTGGCGTTTGATGTCCTGTATGACAAGGACGCCGATCCCGATGTCCGTCGCGAACTGGTCTCGACCGCCATCCGGTTGAACGAGCGGGCCTATCGGGCGGCCGAAGCCTTCCACCAGAAGACGCCCGGCTTCGGACGGGCGGCCGCGATCGGCGGACGCTCGGCGGACATTCTGGCGCAACTGGCGACGCCGCACGATTCGCAGTGGGCGGCGATCTGGCGCGAGCGGGCCTGGCAGGCGTGGCGGCTGCAGCGGTTGTTCAACCCGTACGAGCGCGGCACGCTGCTGGCGCTGCTGAGCTTTCCGATGCCGATCGGCGATCAGTTGGGTCTGCTCCGCGATGCCCTGCGGGCCGGGGCCGCCGACGCGGACTGGCTGAACGCCCTGCAGCAGATCTCCAACCACCCGCAGTTCGCGGAGACCCTCGCCGGTCTGACCGCGACCGTCACGCCCTACACGACCGAGTCCCGCCGCGACGCCCTGATGATCAGCGCCGCGCCCGAGATGTTCCGCCTGCGCGGCATCTGGCGGCACAACCAGGGAGACTCGGCCGGCGCGGCCGGCGACGCGGCACATGCCGCCGATCTGTACCAGCCGCTCCGCTCACGCGTGCCGACGCTCGAGAGCGTCGCGCTGTCCGAGCAGGCCGAGTACGAGTTCAGCGCCGACAACGCCGACGCCGCCCGCGCCATCGAAACGGCGCGGCGGGCACTCGAGCGGCTGCCGCAGATCCAGGCTCAGCAGTACGACAAGCTCGCGGCCCCCTTCCGCCAGCGCCTGGCCCGCTACCTGCTGACGGCCGGCCGGCGGGACGAAGCCGCCGAGATCCTCGACCTGCTCTATCCCGACGCAACCGAGGCCCGCGGCGCGTTCATCGTGCAGGCCCTCGAAACCACGTTGAACACGTTCGGCTGGCGCGACCCGGCCGAGCGTCCGCCGCTGACGGCGTGGATCGAGGCCCTGCTGGAACTGGCCCCGCAGAACAGTTCGGCCTGGTACTGGCGCAGCCTCCTGGTAGCCGAGCAGGGACCCGAGGCGGCCCGGGCATACCTCGACAGCCTGCCGACGCTGACGCCACCGGCCCGCGAAGCCGTCTCGGCCGCCCTGTGCGACGTGCTGCCCGAAGCCTGCCAGCCCGGCCCGCCGGCGCCGGCGGAGTAACGTCGCAGGCGTCACGGATCGGCGCTGCAATCCGCCCGCGGTCGTCGATCAACACCGGGAGCAAGTGTCGATCGACGCGGGGGGAAGAAGACACTGCACCGGGTGCCCCATCGTTGAGCGAGCGCAGCGAGCGGAACGGTGGGGGACTGGGTAAGAAGACACTGCGAAGATCGACGAAGATCGCAGTGACACACGCGCAACGGGTGCCCTACCCTTGAGCGAGCGTAGCGAGCGGAAGGGTGGGGGACTGCGCAACGTCTCGCCCGCACCTGGCTCCCTGGCCAAGCGGTGCGGCATCGACGCCTGAGGCTTCCGCAAAAAACAGAATCGTGGACGGCCGCGTCGATGACGCACCCTACGGACCGCAAGAAACAAATCGTGGACGGCCGCGTCGATGACGCACCCTACGGACTGCAAGAAACAAAACCGTGGACGGCTGCATCGATGACGCACCCTACGGACTGCCCCCCGGCCCCCGCGCTCCCTGCCCCCTTCTTGCTCCCTCGCTCCCTCGCTCCCTCGCTCCCTTCCCAGGCTATTCATCCTCCGCCGGTGCCGGGGCGTCTTCGCCGGTCGGTGCTTCGGCCGGGGGGGCCAGGCCGGCCATGCTTTCGGTGAACTCGCGGACGACCTTCCAGTACTGCCGCGGGATTTCCTTGCGATCGATCGCTTCGGTCGCGTCGCGCTGCGCGGCGGCGATCGCGTCCTTGGCTTCGACGCCGACTTCACCCTTGAGTTGCGGGCCGTCGATCAGCATCTGCCCGATGATCTCGCCCTGCTGCAGCTTGCCGCGGACCTTCTGCGACTTGTGCCCGAAGGCGGCCGTCTTCTTGCCCGTTTTCGCGCCGTAGCCGAGCCCCTCCTGGGGTCCCTGCCCGCCGATCTGGTCCGAGTCGAACGGCTTGCGCTGATTCCCCGGCTGACCGTTGCCGCCCTGGCAGACACCCGCCTTGAGGTCCTCCAGTTCGGCCAACTGCGCCTCCAGGTCGTTCATCATCTGCTCGGCCATCTCGAGGTCGGACATCATCTCCATCGCCCCCGCGACCCCGGCCGCCCCGGGCTGGCCCTCGCCGCCCCGCCCGTCGCCGGGCTGCTGGCAGGACTGGGCGGCCTGCTGCATCGCCTGGGCCATGTCCTGCATCTTCTGCTTGAGTTCCTGGTTCTCGGCCATCTTCCGGGCAAGTTTCTCCAACTGCTCGGGGCTGATCTTGGCGCCGGCCTCGGACAGAGCCTTCTGCAGGGCTTTCTGCAGGTCCTTGGGGTCCATGTTCTTCATCTGTTCGAGCAGTTTCTTCGCCTGCTCCGGCGTCAGCCCGGCCTTGTTCTCGAGTTCCTTCTGCATCCGCTGGTTGTCGGCCAGCTTGCCGATCTGCTTGGAAAGGTCTTCGAGCTTCTCCTTCATCGCGTTCATCTGGGCCTTCTGCTCGGGCGTCAGCGATTCGCTCTCGCTGGCCTGGTCGATCTGCTTCTTGAGGTCCGACATGGCGGACTTGGCAAGCTGCATGTCGCCCTGCTGCAGCGCCTGGGCCAGCTTCGAGGCGTTGTCGTCTCCATCCGGGGTCTCGAGCTTGGCGAGGTCGCGCTTGAGCGCGTCGAGCAGTTTCATCTCGTCGTTGTCGAGTCGGGCCCGCAACTGGCTGGTGGCGCTCTCGACCTTCTTGACCACGTCGCGGCGCAGGTCCTCGGGAGTCAGGTCGGACTGGTCGTCAGCGGTCAGCGCGTCGAGGTCGCCGATCAGGTTCTGCAGCCGCGGATTGTCCTTGACCTGCTCGGCCAGGCGCGCCTGCGTCTCCTTGACCGCAATCTCGATCTGCTTCTTCTCGGTCGCCTGCCGCTGCGTGTCACGGGTCGACTCGGGCGCCACCGACGCCAGCAGGTTCCACTGCGGCAGCAAACCGTAGAGCAGCACCGCCACCGCCACGACCGCCAGCGTCCACGGCCAGTTGCCCGGCGCGTGCAACGGGACGTGCGTCGGAACGTGCACCGCGCGGGCGGCCTGAACCGCATCGCTGCAGGTCGCCCGCGCGAACGGGTCACTGCTGGTTTCGAATGCCAGGGCGGAACTGACGCGCTCCTTCAGGCCGGCCGCCCGATCGATCATCACGGCCGCCACGTAGTCGTTGGCCCGCCGCAGGTACGAGCGCGTCACCGCGATCAGGACCGCCACGCCACCGGCGGCCGCGCAGGCGGTCATCAGCGGAATGCCGAACTGGAACAGGCGTTCGAGCAGGACGACCAGCGCCCAGCCCGCGGCGGCGATCAGCACGCCCAGGACCAGGGCTTCGAGGAACCGGTTCAGGTTCAGCCGGCGGCGAACCTGCTGAACACGCTGCTGGACTTCGCCCATCAGAGCATCTCCCTCGGTCCGAGTACATCCCGGGCCGGCCTGTTCGGTCGTCCGTTGCGACCGGACTCCGTACAGGATGATAAATCGGCGTTTTTGCGGGGACAAAACAAATCGGAAAAGCGCTCAGGCCGGGCGACGCGGACGCCCGACGTCGGTTGCGCTCCCCGGGGGAACGGCGAAAGGCGGCCGGGGTGCGTCCCGGACCGCCTCTCGCTCATCGTCCGTTTACCGGCCCGCCCGACTGGCGTCCGGGATCCTGGTCAACTGGCCTGGTCGTCGCCGGCCGTGACGCGCTCGTAGGTCAGTTCCATGACCTTGGTCATTTCGTCCTGGCCGGGCATCGCGTGGTACATGACCATCACGTGCTTGTTGTTGTCGATCACGCGGAGGACGGTCCGGGACTTGACCTTGCCCATCTCCGGCATGACGAAGTGGCCCTTGTAGTTGAACGTCTTGCTGGATTCGTCATAGCTGCCGGCATCCATCATCGGCTGCGTGCTCATGTTGTCGATCCAGATGTTGAAGTACCGCTTCTGGGCCCGGTCGTAGCCGGAAATGCCCTCGCCCTGGAAGGGCTGCCCCATGAAGTCGGCCTTGTAGGTCGCCCGCAGATAGCGGCCGCCGAGGATCCACTCGTTCGTGCAGGTGCCTTCCGAGACGCTCGGCTCGGCCCCCGGTTCCATCCAGTGCTTCGAGGTCGTCTTCCACTTGCCGACCAGCACCTGCATGTGCTTGTGCTCGGGCCCCGGGGCGGCCGTCGCCATCCAGGCCTCCATCATCGCGTCCTGGTCCATCTCCGCGGTCCTCGCCTTGTCCTGTGCGTGACCATGGTCGTGACCATCGTGATCGTGCTTGTGGCCGTCCTGCCCGAAGCTGGCCGCGACCAGACAGTACATCGCCAGCACTGCGTAGCGTTTCATCCGTCTCTCCTTTGTCCTGCGTTCGCCGTTGCCCGATCGCGCTTCGGGTCCGTTCCCAGCGCGACCTCGAGAACGGCGAAATGTTAGGTCTTTGTACTGGTGCGGTCAACAAAAATGCGCCGGCCGTTTTTGAAGTGCTCGCAACTGCCTGCGGGGGTGTCACTTGTGCGCCCCGCGCGGGCTCGGAATCGCGGTCGTTTGCGGCTAAAATGCCGGCTGGCTGAATGGCGCGGATCCCACCTCACGGATGGCTAGCGAGGACTGTTGCAGGATGTCTGAAGAGATTCCCCAGAACCAGCTGACCCCCATCGCCCACGAGATGGAGGAGTCGTACCTGACCTACGCGATGAGCGTGATCATGGCCCGGGCCCTGCCCGACGTCCGCGACGGGCTGAAGCCCTCGCAGCGCCGCATCCTCGTCGCGATGAACGACCTCAACCTCCGACCGACCGCCAAGCACCGCAAGTGCGCCAAGATCTGCGGCGACACCAGCGGCAACTACCACCCGCACGGCGAAGGCGTGATCTACCCGACGCTCGTCCGCATGGGCCAGGAATGGAGCATGCGGCACGAACTGGTCGACTCGCAGGGCAACTTCGGCAGCATCGACGGCGACCCACCCGCCGCCATGCGGTACACCGAGGCCCGCCTCGCCCGACCCGCCGAGGAAATGCTGACCGACCTCGACAAGGAAACGGTCGACTTCGAGGAAAACTACGACGGCACCCGCCAGGAACCGACCGTCCTGCCCAGCCGCTTCCCCAACCTGCTGATCAACGGCTCGGAAGGCATCGCCGTCGGCATGGCCACCCGCCTGCTGCCCCACAACCTCGGCGAAATCTGCGACGCGACCGTCGCCCTGATCGACAACCCCGAAATGACGGTCGAGGAACTGATGCAGATCGTTCCCGGCCCGGACTTCCCGACCGGCGGCGTGATCCGCGGCCGCAAGGGCATCTACGACGCCTTCAGCACCGGACGCGGTTCGCTGCCGGTCCAGGGCAGGATCCACACCGAGGAGACCCGGAGCGGGCAGATCCATGTCGTCGTCGACGAGATCCCCTACGGCGTGCTGCTGCCGACGATCAAGGAGAAGATCGTCGACTGCGTGCAGAACGGCACGATCAAGGGCATCGCCGACATGCGCGACGAGTCCGGGCGGACCGCCCTCGTCCGGCTGGTGATCGTCCTGAAGAAGGACGCCAACCCGGACGTGGTCATCAATCAGCTCTGGAAGTACACGCCGCTGCAGAGCAACATCCACGCCCTGAACATCGTGCTGGTCAACCGGGCGCCGAAGACCCTCAACCTCAAGCAACTGATCGAACACTTCATCGATCACCGCAAGGTCGTCATCCGCCGCCGGACCCAGTACCTGCTCCGCAAGGCCCGCCAGCGGGCCCACATTCTCGAAGGCCTGATCCTGGCCGTGGCCGACATCGACGAGATCATCCAGCTCATCCGCACCTCGCCCGATGTCGACACCGCCCGCGAGCGGCTGATGAACAAGCCGTTGCGCCTGAGCGAGGCCGCGACCGTCGCCCGCCTGCTGCCCGAGGTCTTCCTGCGGCGCGTCACGACCGCCGACCAGCACCTGACCCGCCCGCAGGCCGACGCGATCCTGGCGATGCAGCTTCGCAAGCTGACCGGGCTCGAGATCGAGCAACTGGCCGGCGAATACGGCAAGCTGACCGAGGAGATCGCCGACTTCGAACTGATCCTCGGCGACGAACGCCGCGTGCTCGACATCATTTCGGACGACATGATCGAGATCAAGGAGAAGTACGCCCAGCCGCGGCGGACCGAGATCGCGGCCGCGGCCGACGACATCGAGATGCTCGACCTGATCGAGCAGGAAGACGTGATCGTCACGATCTCGCACGAGGGCTACATCAAGCGGGTGCCGATCGACACCTATCGCAGCCAGGGGCGCGGCGGCAAGGGCATCCGCGGCACCGACGCGAAGGACGGCGACTTCACCGAACACCTGCGGATCGCCAACACGCACGACTACCTGCTGTTCTTCACCGACCACGGACGGGTCTACTGGCTGCGGGTCTACGACATCCCGAGCATGGGCCGCACCAGTCGCGGGCGGAACCTGGTCAACGTGCTGACCATGCAGGAGGGCGAACGCCACATGGCCGTCCTGCCGGTCAGCGAGTTCGAAGAGAAGTTCGTCCTGTTCGCCACCGAGCAGGGCGTCGTCAAGAAGACCCCGCTGTCGGCCTTCTCGCGTCCGCGTCCGAGCGGCATCCAGGCGATCACGCTGGTCGACGACGACAAGCTGATCGGCGTGCGACTGACCAGCGGCAGCGACCAGGTCGTGCTCGGCACCCGCGGCGGGATGGCCTGCCGCTTCGTCGAGGACGACGTCCGGGCGATGGGCCGCACGGCCCGCGGCGTCCGCGGCATCGAGCTGAAGACCGACGACCGCGTGGTCGACATGGCCGTGATTCAGCCGGGCATGAGCCTGCTGACCGTCTGCGAAAACGGGATGGGCAAGCGGACGGACATCGACGAGTACCGGCTGACCCGCCGCGGCGGCAAGGGTGTCATCAACATCCGGATCACCGACAAGAACGGCCCGGTCGTCGCCCTGCGGGCGGTGACCGACGAAGACGAACTGATGATGATCACCGCCAAAGGCACGCTCCTGCGGACCCGCCTCGACCAGATCCGCATGATCGGCCGGGCGACCCAGGGCGTCCGCCTGATCCGCGTCGACGACGAGGATCGCGTGGTGGCCGTCGCCAAGGTGCTCAGCGAAGACGAAGAGGACAAGGCGGCCGACAGCGGTCCGGAGCGTGACCCGGACGATTCCGGCCCCGCCCCGTCGGAGTGAGTCTGACCGGGCCCGGACGGTTCCGGCCCCGACCCGTCGGAGTGAGTCTGACCGGGCCCGGACGGTTCCGACGCCGGCCCTTCGAGTGAGTTTGACCGGGCGGCATGGTTGCCCCGCGCCGTCCTGTGCCCGATACTTCGAACCGACAGCGTGGGCCGCGCGGCCGCGCAGCGACAGGTCCACAACCGCGTCAGGTTCACAGAAGCGGAGAGAGAACATGCCACACGTCGTCACAGGACGTTGCGTCGACTGCCGATATACCGACTGCTGTGCGGTCTGCCCGGTCGATTGCTTCTACCAGATCGAAGAACCGAAGATGCTCGTGATCGACCCGGACACGTGCATTGACTGCCAGTTGTGCGTCCCCGAGTGCCCGGTGCACGCGATCTACGAGGACGAGGAAGTGCCCGAAGCCTACGCCGAGTGGACCGCCAAGAACGAGGAACTGTTCGGCGACGGCGAACAGGTCAGCGAAAAGGTCGACGCCCTGCCCGGCGCCAAGACGCTCGAACAGGTCCAGGCCGAGGAAAAGGCCAAGGGCCTCGACGTCAGCGAACCTCGCAACGCCTGACCGGCCCCCCCCACGGGGGCGGTGAAAGAGTGGAAACGTGAAAGGGTGAAAGAGGGTCCGTTCGGGGCCGCTTTCGCCCTTTCCGCTTTTTTTGCGAGGGAAGCCAGGGAAAAGGGAGCGAGGGAGCGAGGGAGCCAGGGAGCGAGGTAATTCGAGGGAGCTTGGGAGCCAGATTCGGAGCCAGGGGGATACTTAGGGGGGCGGGGAGCCAGGGAGCGGGACCGTAGGGTGCGTCATCGACGCGGCCGCCCGCGGTCACGTTCGTGGCGGAACCCCCGGGCGTCGATGCCGCACCGCCTGGCAACTCCGCTGGTCGAAGGGCACCTCGCGCGGAGAGGACAGTATCTTCTCTCCAGGCGTCGATCGGATCGCCGCGATCTACGCAGCAACGCGACCGCCGTGCCAGCGCGCCACGGCTCTTGAGCTCTTGAGCCGTGTCTTCTCGCCACGACCGGATCGAGTCGCACAAGGGTCGCCCCGCGAATCGACCGAAACGCCTGCTGCGCGCCGCCCTCCTTGCTTACCTGCTTACTTGCTTACCTGCTCACTTGCTCACTTGCTTACTTGCTCACTTGCCACATCCAGCCCGAAATCGAAATTCACCGCCGAATGCGTCAGCGCCCCCACCGAGATCCGGTCGACCCCCGTCCCCGCGATCGCCGCGATCGTCTCGAGCGTCACGCCCCCCGAGGCCTCCAGCAGCACTTCGCTGTCACGCTGATCGCGGGTCGTCACCGCCGCCCGCAGGTCGTCCAGCGCGAAGTTGTCCAGCAGGATGATGTCGATCCCGGCCACGCCCAGCGCAACGCCGAACTGCGCCAGCGTATCGACCTCGACCTGCAGGAAACCCGCCTCGACCGGGCGGGCCGCCACGATCTCTTCGAGCCGCGCACGCAGCCCATCCCCGACCAGGCCGGCCAGGTGGTTGTCCTTCACCAGCACGGCGTCGTACAGGCCCCGGCGGTGGTTCGTCCCCCCGCCGCAGGTCACCGCGTACTTGTCCAGCAGGCGCCAGCCCGGCAGCGTCTTCCGCGTGTCGAGCACCTGCACCCCCGGATTGCCGCCGCGTGCGGCCGCCACGTGGCGGGCCGTGTGACTGGCCACGCCGCTCATCCGACCCAGCACGTTCAGCAGCGTCCGCTCGGCCGAGAGAATCAGACCCGCGTCACCCTGGATCGTGGCCACCCGCTGCCCGGCCTCGCAGGTTCCTCCGTCGCCGGCGTGCAGCGTCATCCGTTCGATCCGCCCGCCAAGCCGCCTGCGGGCCGCCGCCAGGATCGGATCGATCAGCACCAGGCCCGCCAGCGTGCCCGCCTGTCGCGCCACGACGCTCGCCCGCAGCGTTCCGGTCGGCGCGGCCACGCGAGCCGTCAGATCCCCGACCGTGCCCAGATCCTCGTCCAGCCCCGCCTCGATCAACCGGGCCGTGGCCGGATCGGACAACACCTCATCAGCCGTAACCTGCGAAATCAACACGCTTGCCCTGCCGATCAACGGAAGCAAGTCAGCAGCAGGGCGCCGACGGCCTTCGTGGCACGCCTGGCTCCCTCGCTCCCTCGCTCCCTGGCTCCCTGGCGAACTACTTTCCCTCGAAGGACGGCTTGCGCTTCTCGGCGAACGCCATCACGCCCTCGCGATGATCGGCGGTGTTGCCGGCGGTGTGCTGGAGGAACGCTTCGTATTCGAGTTGATCCTCGAAGGTGCTGGTCCAGGCGTGCCGCAGCGCCCGCTTGGTCAGCCCGATCGCGCGGGTCGGCATGCCGGCAAGCTGACCGGCCCACTCCTGCGTCGCGACCCGCAACTCGGCCTCGTCCTGTACCAGGCGATTGACCAGCCCGACGTGCTGCGCCTCCGAAGCCGGCAGCTTCTGGCCGAAGAAGCACAACTCCGCCGCCCGCCCGTAGCCGACGTGCTGCACCAGCGTCTGGGTCGCGCCCGAATCGGGAACCAGCCCGACATTGACGAACGCCATCATGAACGAGGCGTTCTTCGTCGCGATCCGCAGATCGCAGGCAAACGCGAAACTGGCACCCGCCCCGGCCGCCACGCCGTTGACGGCCGCGATGACCGGCTTCTCGAGCGTCCGCAGACGCTGCACGACGCCGTTGTATTTCTTCCGCAGGTGCGTGCCGAAGTCCAGGTCGTCGCCGACCCGCGTGCCCTCGTACCGGCCGCGGATGTCGGCCAGGTCCTGCCCGCTGCAGAACGCCTTGCCCGCGCCGGTCAGCACCAGGCAGCGGACCGCGTCGTCGCGGGTCGCCGTCCGCAGGGCCGTCCCGAGTTCGACGCTCATCTGGTCGTTGAAGGCGTTGTAGCTCTCCGGACGGTTCAGCGTGATCGTCATCACGCCGTCCGCCGCGGCCACGTCAATCGTTTCGAAGGTGCTCATCGCGGTTACTTTCCGGTGAAGACGGGCTGGCGTTTCTCGAGGAAGGCGGCCATGCCCTCCCGCTGATCCTGCGTGGCGAACAGCATGTAGAACAGCTTGCGTTCGTACTCGAGCCCCTCCGACAGCGTCGTGTCGAACGCCTTCAGCACCGCCTCCTTGGCGTGCTGCAGGGCCAGCGGACTCTTGTCGGCCAGTTCGTGACAGACCCGCAGGGCCTCGTCCAGGTAGTGCTCGTCCGGGACCACCCGGCTGACCAGACCGGCCTGGCAGGCCTCGGTCGCGGCGAGCATTCGCCCGGTCAGAACCATGTCCATCGCCCGGGCCTTGCCGATCGAGCGCGTCGTCCGCTGCGTCCCGCCCGCCCCCGGCATCACCCCGATGTTGATCTCCGGCTGGCCGAACCGGGCCGACTCGGCCGCGACGACGATGTCGCAGTGCATCACCAGTTCGCACCCGCCGCCCAGGGCGTAGCCGCTGACGGCCGCCACGATCGGCTTCTTGACGCGCCGGATCCGCTCCCACTTGGAGAACTGATCGCGACGGATCATCTCGACCATCGAGGCGTCCGACATCTCGCCGATGTCCGCCCCGGCCGCAAAGGCCCGCTCGCTGCCGGTCAGCAGCATGCAGCGCACCTCTGGGTCGCGGTCAAAGCCGGTCAGCGCCGCAACCAGCCCGTCCATCGTCGCCAGGTTCAGCGCATTGAGCTTGTCCGGCCGATTGATCCGAACGATCCCGACTTGCGCACGCGTTTCGGTAAGAACTTCATTCGCCATGCCCCGCATGGTAGCCGAAGACAAGGGAGCGAGGGAGCGAGGGAGCAAGGGAGCATGGGAGCAAGGAAGAGAACAGGGATCGAAGTGTCCGACGCTTTCCTCGCTCCCTCGCTCCCTGGCTCCCTTGCTCCCTTCCCCCGAAGAATTTGTCCGTCCCGGCGGCATGGTCTACGATCGATCCTGTCACCAGCAGGAGTCCCTTCGATGCGAGTCGCTCTGATCGGCAGCGTCAGTTCGAGTTGGCATGCCGTCCGCGGCCTGCTCGACGGCGGCGTCGAAGTCTGCGGCGTCCTCGGACTGGCCCCGGCGCATGCCGCCGGCGTCAGCGACTACCGCGACCTCGCCCCGCTCGCCGCCGAGCATGACCTGCCCTACTGCCCGTTCCACAAGGTCACCGATCCCGAGGTGGCCGCTTTTCTCGACCGCCAGACGCCCGACCTGCTGCTGGTCATCGGACTTTCGCAGATCGTCCCCGATGACCTGCTCGCGCGAACCCCGCACGGCGGAATCGGTTTCCACCCGACCCTCCTGCCCGAGGGCCGCGGCCGCGCGCCGGTCGCCTGGACGATCCTGCTGAATCAGCCGGCCGCGGTGAACCTGTTCTACCTGACGGCCGACGCCGACGCGGGTGACCTGATCGCGCAGGTCCCGGTCCCCGTGCAGCCCGACGACACGGCCCAGTCGCTGATCACGCGAACGAATGAAGTCCTCGAAGGAACGCTGGCATCGCTCGGCCCGGCGCTGCGCAAGGGAAAGCTGCCGCGTATTCCGCAGGATCCGCGCCGCGCCACCTGGTACGGCGCCCGCCGACCCGAGGACGGCCGGATCGACTGGCGCGAACCGGCGATGCAGATCGATCGGCTCGTGCGGGCGGCCGGGCACCCCTACCCCGGTGCGTTCACGCACGACCGCGGGCAGAAGCGGATCATCTGGCGGTCCGAGATCGTGCCGGGCGGACGCTGGCACGGAACACTCGGGCAGGTCCTCGAGGTCGATCCCGTGCGCGGTGTGCTGGTGCAGTGCGGCAGCGGCCACCTGCGGCTGATCGAGGTCAGCGGCCCGGACGGGCACCCGGTTCCGCGCGACGCGTTCCGGGTCGGCGTGCGGCTGGGGCACGCGGTCGAGGCCGAACTGGAGCAACTCGCCGCCCGCGTGGCGGATCTCGAATCGGAACTGGCCCGCCTGCGCGAGGGACACGCATGAACGTACTGGTGATCGCCCCGCATCCCGACGACGAGGTCCTCGGCTGCGGCGGCACGATCCGGCGACTGGCCGACGAGGGTCACGACGTCCACGTCGCGATCGCGACCCGCGGCTGGGAACCGCTCTTCCCGGCCGCCCAAGTCGAACAGGTCCGCGGCGAAGCCCGGGCCGCCAGCGCGGCGCTCGGCACGAAGCAACTGCACTTCCTCGACCTGCCGGTGACGCGCCTGGTCGAACTGCCCGAGCACGAACTGAACGGGGCCGTCTCGAAGATCGTGTCCGAGACGAATCCGCGCTGGGTGCTGCTGCCGTTCCGCAGCGACCTGCACGAGGATCACAAGCAGCTTTTCGACGCGGCCGAGGTGGCGCTGCGTCCGCTGCCGGGGCGGCTCGATGTCGAGCGGATCCTCTGCTACGAAACGCTCTCCGAGACGCACTGGCACGCCCCGGGCGTCGAACCGGCCTTCACGCCGCACCTGTACATCGACATCAGCGCGCAACTGCCGGCCAAGCTGACGGCGATGCAGTGCTACCGGTCCCAGCTCAAGGACGCCCCCAACGCCCGCTCGCTCGATTCAATCGAGGCCCTCGCGAAATTCCGCGGCATGACCATTCACCGCCACGCGGCCGAAGCCTTCATGGTGATGCGCGAGACATATTGATGGAGAGGGAACAGGGAACAGGGAACAGAGGACAGAGGACAGAGGACAGCTTCCCCAACCCCTGGTGCCACTGCGCTGGAGACCCGTAGGGTGCGTCATCGACGCGGCAGTCCGCGCTCCCATCCCGACGCGGACGCAACAGGCGTCGATGCCGCACCGCCTGGCCACGCCGCTGGTCGATGCGACAACTCGCGCGGATAAGACTGACCCGTAGGGTGCGTCATCGACGCGGCGGTCCGCGCTCCCATCCCGACGCGGACGCAACAGGCGTCGATGCCGCACCGCCTGGCTTGAGCAGTGTCTTCGCGCCGCCGCCGTCGGGCGCGGTGGACACGACCCGACCTCAGCAGGTCTGGCCGAACGCCGCCAGCAGCGCCGCCAGGTCGCTCAGATCGACGTCGCCATCGCCGTCGAGGTCGCCCTGCGACGAGGTCGCCTCCGTGCTGCCGAAGTTGGCCAGCAGCGTCGCCAGGTCGCTCAGGTCGACCACCCCGTCGCCGTTCGTGTCGGCCGGCAGCAGGCAGACGCTGGTCTGCAGCACGCCGCGGCCATGCGTGAACGCCACCAGGGTCTGGTCGTCCAGCCAGACGAAGTTCTCGACCGGAACCGGCGGCATGCCGGCCGTGTCGGGCTGCCAGTTGACCCCGTCATCCAGGCTGACGAAGACGCCCAGGTCGGTGCCGGCGTACAGCACGCGGTCGTCGAGCGGGTTGATCGCCACCGTGTTGATCGGAATGTCGGGGATCCGGTTCGGCGGCGTGCCGGTGATGTTCGTCCAGCTTGCGCCGCCGTCACTCGTGCGATAGATCTTGTTGCCGCCGAAGGTCGAGTAGGTCGCGTACGCCCGCAGCGGATCGGTCGGGTGCACCGTGATCCAGCTCAGGAAGGCGGTCCCGGCCCGCGGCGGGTGAATCGGCGTCCAGGTCGGGGCGGGGCCGAGCGCATCGTCACTGCGGTACGCGTACCCGTCCGAGAAGCCGAGATACACGGTCCGCGGCTGCGACGGCGCGATCGCGATCGCGCTGATGTGGAAGCCGGGGTCGAAGTCGGGACTGACTCCGACCCAGTTGATCGCCCGGTTCTTCGTCCGCCACGCCCGCGTGCCGCCGGTCCACAGGCGGGTCGAATCCACCGGGTCCATCGCGATCGGCGCGATGAACAGCCCGCCGCCGTCATCGATCCCCTCGTTGGCCGACGTGAAGTTCGCCCCGCCGTCAACGGACTTGCGAATGTTCGGGAAGAACTGCGTCTCGACATACAGCCGGTTCGGCATGACCGGATCGATCGCGCAGTAGCCGCCGTCCCCGCCGAAGACCTGCGCCCAGTTGTTGAGCGCGCCGTCCGTCGTCATCAGCGAACCGTTGTCCTGGGCCCCGCCCAGGATCCGCAGCGGGCTGCCGAGCGCGGCGCCGTGGTAGAACTGAATCGTCCCGTACGACTGGTTAAGGTTCGTGAAGGTCACCTCCGACGGCGGATCCCACGTGCAGACCGCGGTCGTCGTCGCCGCACGGACGTTGTCGCTGCGATAGACCCCGCCGTCGCTGCAGACGTACATCGTCTGGTTCAGGTTGCCGTCATAGTCCGGATGCAGCCGCAGCGTGTGAATGTCCGCGTGGCAGTAGTTCGGCCCACCCGGCGTCAGGTACGGCTTCTGCCACCAGGCACTCGCCAGCCCCCACGTCACGCCCCCGTCGTCACTCCGGAACAGGTCGATCCCCGCCAGGAACACCACGTCGCTGTCGGTCGGATCCACCAGCAGCGCGTGGTCGTACCAGCCCTGGCTGTAGTCCTCGTCCAGGCAGATGCCGGCCAGCGGATTGCTCAGCAGCGACTGGTGCAGCGTCACGTCCAGATTGACCCGCTGCGCCCACGTGTCGCCGCCGTCCAGGCTGCGATAGACGCCCTTCAGCTTGCCGGCCGTTCCGTTGAAGTTCTCCGCGATGCTGGCGTAGATGATGTCCTGGTTGCCCGGCGCGATCGCGATCTCGATCCGCCCCTGCTGCGCGGTCGGCAAACCGCTCGTCAGCTTCTGGAACGTCCGGCCGTTGTCGGTCGAGCGATACAGTCCGTCCGGCAGAAAGCTGCCCATCCCCGCGAAGACCGTCGGCGGATCCGTGTCGGTCCGGATCGCCAGCTCCAGGCAGCCCACCAGCGAATTCCCCTGCGCCGCCAGACGCCGCCCCCACGTCACGCCCCCGTTCAGCGAACGCCAGACCCCGGTCGACGTGGCCGCGAACAGGTGCTGGCTGTTGGCCGGGCTGACGATGATCTCGTTGACCCAGTGGAAGTCGGGCGTGTCGGTGGCCGGGATCTGGTTCCAGGTCGCGCCGCCATCGACGCTCTGAAAGATCCCGTTTCCGCGCAGGAACGTGTCTTCGGTGTTGGGGTTGTTGACGACCGGGTAGTAGCCCTCGCCGGTCGCCGCGTAGAGCACGTCGCTGTCGCCCGGGTCGAAGACGATGTCGGTGATGCCGATGTTCGGCAGCATGTCGTCGACCACCTGCCAGTTCTGCCCGGCGTCGACGCTCTTCCAGATGCCACCCGTCACGCCGCCGACGAAGATCACGTCGGGATTGTCGGGATGAAACGCGAAGGCCCGCGTCCGTCCCCCGACGTTGCCCGGCCCGATCTCCTGCCAGCCCTGCAGACCGCCCGGGCCGGCCCCCCGCAGCGCCGCCGGGCGCTGCGCGAGCCACTGCCGCGCGGCCACGTACCGCTCGACCGGCACGGGTTCACCGAACGGCGCCCGCTGCGCGGCAAAGAACAACGCCGCCTCGGCCGGCTTGTCGAACGGCTTCGGCGGCCGGTTGATCTTCTCGGCCAGCGCCGCCCGGGCGGCCGGCGGCATCGTCGGGGCGGGAGCGGCCAGCCACGCCGCGGCCAGCAGCGCGCTTCCGGCGGCGGCGACGATCACGTCGAGCTTCATGATTCGACCTCCCAGCTTCGTTCAGTGTAGCCACTGGGCGTTTCGCGCGGTCAGTCCAAAAACCGTGACAGCCACCTGTTTCCGTTCAGAAAACAGGTGGCTGGCACGGATTGAACGATGACGAGGGGAGAACGGGTGGCTGTTCCGATCGAAGGCAATCCGGGAAGCTATCGCCCCGGTCGGCCGAGCAGCACGCCGCCGACCACCAGCAGCAGCAACGTGGCCGGTTCCGGCACCACGATGAACGCGGCGTCCGAACCGAACTCGACCTGCACGCCGTTCTCGGCCAGGAAGGCCAGGTCCGGCAGCGGAGTATCGAGCGCCAGCGTCGCGACGATTTCGTCCTCGATCGCGCCGAGCCCACCGATCGGAACGATCGGCGTCGCCGAGATCAGGCCGCCCTGCGGTCCGCTCAGGTTGACCGGGCCATCCAGGTTCGCCCCGCCGAACGGAGTCGCCTGGGCCGTGTTGCCGGAGACGAAGTTCGTCATCTGCCCCGAACCGCCGCCGTTGCCGAAGCCGAACTCACCGCTCACATCGGTGCCCGGCCCGTACGATCCGGTCGAGAAGTTGACGGTCTGGCTGCTCGCACCGATCACGACCGAACCACCGGTGATCTCGACCGTGTCCATCCCGACTTCCGGGAATTCCCACGAGACCCCGGTCAGCAACTGGTCGGCCGAATCAAAACCGACCGGCGCCGCCGTCGACGTGTTCCGCGCCCGCACGACCAGCGTCATCGGATCTACCAGCGTGAACTCGACTTCGGCCGAAAGACCGCTCGGGTCGTCGAACTGGAACGTCTCGCCGGCCGACGCGAAAGCGGCAAAAGCCGCCACGGCGGCCACGGGAAGAAACCGGTGCATGCGCTGCCTCCTGAAGACGCGCAGACCGTTTCTCCGCTGCGCTGCCAATGCTAGGTCGGCAGAACTTCGGAAGGCAAACAACCGAGCCCGTCCCGGCGGCGGGAAGGTCCGATCATCCGCGCACCAACCCCGTCTGGCCCCGCCAAAGGCCCGTGGACAACAATCTGGGGCCGGATTTCGAACCCGGACCCGGCGACCGATAACGTCAGGATGCGGGATGAACGCAACGGGAGCGCGGACCGGCGCCGCGCCAAGAGAAGGACCTGCGCCGCAACGCAGGCGCCTCATCAGCGACGCAACATCACGCGTAGCACTGACCGGCGGTCCGTTGAGACCCGATGCGCGGTGTCAGGTAACCGAGAATCTGCTGAAGGTCGGCCCGGGTTTGCGGGGTGAGCCGATCGCCACTCACGTCCCCTTCGCGGAACGCCGCCGAATCCGCGACACCAGGCCGGCCAGCACTTCGTCACCGTCCAGCAACTGCCCCCGCCTTCTCACCCGACGAGGCCGCCCGCCACTCGCTCAGCACCAGTTCCAGCGCCAGCAGCAGCAGCAGCCCCGCCGCCAGCCATCCGCCCGGGCGGGCCAGGGCTGACGACCAGCCCGAACCGCCCCCTTCCGTGTCGCGGCCACGCAGCAGAACCTCGGACACCCCCAGCACCCGCGCCAGGCCCGGCCCGTCGATCTCGGCCAGGTCCGACTCCTCCGCCGGCCAGTTCAGCGCGATCAGCCGCTGGCTGCCATCCGCCACCTGCAAGCGCAACAGCCCCGGCGCATCGGTCGGCCAGGCCGCCGTGTTGTTCATCCGCAGGCTGACGGGCGGGCCGCCGTCCGGTGGCGTCACGCGGACCGTCCCCTGCTCCGGCAGACGGGCGAGGCCTGGCTTCACGAGCGTACCGACCGGCACCTGCGCCACCTGCAGTCCGTCGGTCCCCCCGGCCTGTGCGAGTTCCAGCAGCCACCCCAGCAGCCCGAGGGCCCGCGCCCCCAGCGTGCTCCAGGCCGGATCCGGCGAAGTCGTCAGCAGGTGCAGGCTGCCACGCCCGAACGTTCGCCGCAGGACCCCCGGCGCACCGTCGGCGTAGCGTGCCTCGACCCGCACACCCTCGGCCAGTTCGAACAGCCCCACCCGCACGTCCACCACGCAGCGATCCAGCGCCGCCCGCACCTCGCCCGACACGCCACTGTCCGCGTCCCAGTTCAGCCGACTCGGCTCGGCCAGTTCCTCGCGGGCCACCCGCGCCGCGAAATACCGCCGCAGCCCCGGCCACTCGATCCGCGTCCCGGCCGCCGCGATCAGCACCATCCGGGCGCCGCGCTCGACCAGGTCACGCAGCCGCCCGCGGGCCGAATCCGACAACGGCACGCCGCTCGGAACCAGGATCAGCGCCGGCGGCGCGGCCGCCTCGGGGACATCCTCGGCCGGGATCCGCCGCAGCGCGACCAGTTGCTGCTCGGGCAGCAGGGTCGGCGGGGCGAGCAGGTTCTCGAGCAGGTGTCCGGTCAGGCTGCGGGCCTGGGCCACGCCCGGTTCGAGCAGCCAGACCTCCGGCGGCGGTCCGACCTCGAAGGCGACATAGCGCTCCTGGTCGAACGGCAGCCGATCGGTCGGTTCCAGCGTGACCTGCAACCCGTGCACACCCCGCGGAAAGCGCGGCAGGGTGTAGCGCTCCTCGACCACCTGGCCGGCCGGCAGATCCAGCGGCGTGCTTCGCAGCAGGACCCGGTCGCCGCTGCGCACCACCAGCACCCCCCGGGCCGCGGCGCCCTCCGCCCGCAGCCGGACCCGCAGGGGAACCGACGCCGTCTCGGCCAGCAGCCCCGCGGGCACTTCGGCCGAGAGGATCGCCAGATTGGTCCGCGTCACGCCCGGCCCGGCCAGCACGGTCACTTCCAGGTCCCGAATGCCGTCCAGCAGGTCGCCGCTGACATCGCGGACGGCATGCCCGGCCATGTCCGTCAACAGGATCAGCCGCCGCCGCGACTGCCCGGCCGAGCGGAGCCACTCGCCGGCCTGCCGCACGGCGTCGCGCAGCGTGCGGGCGTGCGGGCGGACATCCCGCAACTGCTGCAACTGGTCCTCGACCCGCTCGAACTGGGCGGTCGGCGGAATCGCCTCGAGGGCACCGCCGGCCGCGATCAGGCCCAGCGTCGATCCCGGCGGCCAGTCGCGGGCCTCGGCCACGACCCCGAGTGCCGCCGTCCGGAGTTGATCCAGCACGGCCTGGTCCTCGGTCGCGCGGTAGGCACTGCTCCAGGCGTCATCACAGACCAGCACGGCCGCCAGCGGACGCTGGTCGGTTCCGACGTCGGCCGTGGACCGACAGGTCGGCCCGGCCAGCAGCCCGGCCACCACGATCAGCCCCAGCGCCCGGACCAGCAGCAGCCACAGGTTCCGCAGGCGCTGCGCCTTCTGGCCCTCCGCCAGGGCGCGCTGCAGCAGGAAGGTGGCCGGAAAGAGCACCTTCTGCGGACGCGGTCGCAGCATCCAGTGGATCAGGAACGGCAGCCCCGCGGCAAGCGCGCCCCACCACAGCAGCGGTGATGTAAAGGTCAGTCCTTCGAACATGGCAACTCGACCGGTCGCGGTCTCGCGCCCGGCCGCATGGTCGGGTCTGTACAGAGCGCTCCGAGAGAGATAGTCTACGGTCGTCAGGCACCTTACGAAAACGAGGGACCAGCAGCATGGCGTTTGAGCCGCTCGACACGATGGAAGGGCAGGACTACCCCCTTTGTCGCCAGCTTTCGGTGTTCCTGGAGAATCGACTCGGACAACTGCTGCGACTGACCCGCCTGTTCGAGCGCGAAGCCGTGCACATCCTCGGTGTCACGGTCGACAACTCCGTCGACTGCGCGATCACCCGCTTCATCGTCGACGACCCGGACGCCGCCAGCACGATGATCCGCGGGGCCGGCTTCGCCTGCTCCGAGAACGAGATCCTGGTGGTCGAACTGCCGGCCGGCAAACGCGGCATCATGACCGTCTGCATCGCGCTGCTGACCGGCGAGATCAACCTGAACTACACCTACCCCCTGCTGCCCGGCCGCGACCGCGGCGCCTGCCTGGCGATCTCGGTCGATGACATGGCCGGCGCGGCCGAAGTGCTGAACTCGAAGAACTTCCGCGTGATCGACCAGTCCGAACTGGGCTTCTGAAGCGGCCGGCTCCGATGCGCCCGCCGCTGCTGCCTCCCCACGACGAAACCTGGACACTTCCGGACGGCTACCAGGCCCGCGGTTCGTGGTTCGCCCCTGAACAGCCCCCGCGCGGGCTGCTGCTGTACCTGCACGGAATTCAGTCGCATGGTGGCTGGTACCGGCATTCCGCCAGCCTGCTCGCCCGCCAGGGGCACGTCGTCCTGCAACCCGACCGCCGCGGCAGCGGCCTGAATGAACGCGACCGCGGAGACGTCGCCGGCCCGCAGGTCTGGCTCGATGATCTGAGCGCCCTGATCGAGTGGGCCGGCACGCGCTTCGGTCCGCTGCCGGTCGGGCTGGTGGGGGTCAGTTGGGGCGGCAAACTGGCGGCGGCCTACGCGCTGGCCCATCCCGAGCGGGTGGCCGGCCTGCTGCTGATCGCGCCCGGCATCTTCCCCGGCGTCAGCGTCCCGCTGCACGAGCGCCTGCGGATCGCGGCCACGTGGGCGGCCGGGGGGCGGACGCGTTTCGAGATCCCGCTTTCCGACCCCGGCCTGTTCACCGGGAACCCGGACGGGCAACGGTTCGTGGCCGAGGATCCGCACCGGCTGACGCACGCGACGGCGCGATTTCTGGTGCATTCGACGCGTCTTGACCGGCAGGTGCGGCGGGCTCGGCCGGGCGCGCTTACGGCGGTACAGGCGAGCCTGTTGCTGGCGAGCGACGATCGGATCATCGACAACGCCGCGACGCGCCGCTGGGCGACCCGCTGCGGGCTGCGAGACATCACGGAACTCGATGCAGGACATACACTTGAGTTCGAAACCGACCCCTCCGCCTTCCTCGCCCGGGTGACCGCGTTCGGCCGTGCGTTCCCGAGCCGGCCGGGCTGATCGGGCGCGGTCGGACACCACCGCCGGGGGAAGCCGTCGCGGCCGCGAAAAGCCCGTCGCGCGATCACCTCCCCCGCATCGACGGGTTGTTTGGCGTGTAGGTACCTCATAGAATTCTGGCAACCCACCAGGGAGGCGGCGATTTTGGGTGTCGCCCTTCCCCGCGAGAGCGAATCAGTCTGAAGAACATGGACTGGTGCTGACGATGCTAAGGATGGCGAATGTCGGCTGGCAGACTGCGCTCGACCAAAGGAGTTTGACGTTGTCAATCCGTCCCAGGACCTCGGCCCTGTTTACGAGCATGGCCTGCGCGGCCGCTGTGTTCTATCTCGGCGGCGTGCAGTTGATTCCCGCGGCGCTTCCTCAGGATGAGCAGCGTGGCGGGCCGGTCGTGCTGGTCGAAGCCGTGACCCCGGCCGCCGCGACCGCCGCCCCGCGGGCCGCCCTGCTCGAGCAGGTCCGCCGCAACCCGGGCTGGCTGGCCGAAGAGGGTCTTCGCCGGTACAGCGAGAATGTCGCGGCGTACACCTGCACGTTCTGGAAGCAGGAGCGGATCAAGGGCAAGCTCCGCAAGATGGAGAAGATCGCGGTCACCTATGCCGAGGCGCCGCACAGCGTCTTCATGCGATGGCTCTCGGGCGCCGACCAGGCCAAGCGGGTCCTGTGGCGCGACCACCCGGACTTCGTCAGCGGCCGCGGCGAGAAACTCGCCAAGGTGGAACCGAACGGCGCGATCGTGCGCCTGCTGGTTTCGGAAGTCGAAATGCCGATCCACGGCAGTCGCGCCAAGAACGCCAGCCGGGCCCCGATCGATCAGTTCGGCTTCCGCAAGGCGCTGGAACTCTTCCTGGCCGACAACGCCCGCGGGCAGAGCGAGGGCGTGCTCGACCTCCGCTATGAAGGCGAAGGCGAAGTCGACGACCGTGCAACCTTCAAGCTCGTCCGCTACCTGCCTTACGAAGGCGACGGCGGACGCTGGCCGAACGCCAAGCTGGTCATGCACATCGACCAGGAGTGGCTGCTGCCGACGGCCGTCTACGGCTACACCGACCGCGACGGCCGCGAACTGCTCTGCAGCTACGTCTACACCGACATCACCCTGAACCCCGACCTGGACGCCTCGGCGTTTAGGTTTTAGGGAACCGCCTTCGGCGGGGGAACCAGAAAAGAGGGACAGCCACGTGCCTGTCCCCCTTTATGAGGGAACGGCCTTCGGCCGGGGAACAGGGAACGGGGAACAGGGAACAGGAAATGCAAAGAGCCCGCGGCCGTCACCCGGCGCCGCGGGCTCTTTCTGTTCCCTGTTCCCTGTTCCCTGTTCCCTTCCCCTACTCGTCATCATCCGTGGCCGTGTAGCTGGCCACGATCTGTTGCTGGACGTTTCCGGGGACGGGCTCGTAGTGGCTGAGCTCCATCATGTAGCTGCCCTGGCCGGCGGTGGCGCTCTTCAGTTGC
The DNA here is from genome assembly GCA_030428945.1 of Phycisphaerae bacterium. GTDB lineage: Bacteria > Planctomycetota > Phycisphaerae > UBA1845 > Fen-1342 > JAUIEC01. The sequence continues at coordinate 229,917 of JAUIEC010000005.1, forward strand.
GAACTGTAGTTGGCGACCTCGGCCAGCGGGACCGTCGCGTGGATCACCATCTGGTTGCCCGGCAACTGGTCCTGGCCGACGACCTGGCCGCGCTTGCCCGAGATGTCGCGCGAGATCTCGCCGACCGAATCGGCCGGGATCGTCACTTCGAGGTTGACCATCGGTTCCAGCAGGACCGGCTTGGCCTGGGCGATCGCCTTCTTGAAGGCCTGGCGACCGGCGGTCTGGAACGCGACGTCCTTGCTGTCGACCGGGTGCGTCTTGCCGTCGACCAGCGTCACCTTGACGTCGACGACCGGGAAGCCCGCCACGACGCCGAGTGCCATCTGGGCCCGGATGCCCTTGTCGACGCTCGGCCGGTAGGCCAGGTCGATCGCCCCGCCGTAGATCTTGTCCTCGAACTCGTAGCCTTCGCCGCGCGGCAGCGGTTCGATGTCGATCACGACCTTGGCGAACTGGCCGGATCCGCCGCTCTGCTTCTTGTGGGTGTACTCGATGCCCTTGGCCGAACCGGCGATGGTCTCGAGGTACGGGACCTTCGGGGGGTGCGTTTCGATTTCGAGCTTGAAGTAGCGCTTCATCTTGCTGCGGATCAGGTGCAGGTGCTCGTCGCCCAGGCCGGTCATGACCAGTTCGTGCGTCTGGTCGTCGCGGTGGTATTCGAAGCAGGGGTCCTCGTCGACGAACCGCCGCAGGACGGTGGTGATCTTGTCGGCATCGCCGCGTGACTTCGGCTCGGCCGCCAGGGCGAACATCGGCTTCGGGAAGCGTGGCAGCGTCAGCTTGCCTTCGCCCGGCTTGGTCCGCAGGATGTCGCCGATGTGCAGTTCGAGCTTGGCGAAGGCGATGATGTCACCGGCGATCGCCCGTTCCACCTCGATGTGATCCGCACCGCGCAGCTTGAACAGGTGCCCGATCCGGTGCGGCTTCTGATCACCGATCGCCATCGTGTCGTCGGCCGTGACCGCGCCGGACAGGATCCGGGCACAGGTGTAGCGGATGTTGCTCTTCGGGTCCGAGGTGACCTTGAAGACGACCGCCAGGAACTCGCCGTCGGGATCCACCTCGATCGGGTGCTCCTCGTGCGCGTCGCCTTCGCCGATCTCGAGCGTGTGCGGGTGCGCCTGCCCGGGGTCGGCCATCGTGTCGATGATCCCGTCCAGCAGCTCGGTGACGCCCATGTCGTGCTTGGCGTCCGTGAAGAACACCGGGATGACGTGCCCGCTGACGACCGCCTGCCCGATCGCCGGGGCCAGCTTGTCGTACGAAATCGTACCGGTCTCCATGTAGCCTTCCATCAGACGCTCGTCCGTCTCGACGATCGCGTCGATCAGTTCCGTGTGCTTGCCGGCCACCTCGAAGATGTCCGACTCGCCCGAGGTGTGTTTCAGCACGTCGGCCACGGCCGTCGCGCCGCCGGCCGGCAGGTTGACCGGATGGCATTCGACCCCGAAGGACTCACGGACGACGTTGAACGTCTCGGCCAGGTCGATGTTCTCGGCCTGGCAGTGGTTGATCACGATCGCCCGCGCCAGGCCGTACTCGCCGGCCATGCGGAACAGGCGGCGGGCGTTCGCGTGCACGCCCGAAACGGCCGAGACCACCAGCACGACCGTGTCGGCCGCGATCAGGGCCGCGAAGGCCTGCCCGGCGTAGTCCGGCGTGCCCGGCGTATCGACCAGGTTGATCAGGGTGTCGTTGTGCTCGAAGTAGGTCACCGAGGACTGCGTGCTGCGCTTCCGCTCGCGCGACTCCTCGTCGTAGTCAAGCACGCTGGTGCCTTCGTCGACCGAGCCCAGCCGGTTCGTCAGCCCGGCCTTGAACAGCATCGCTTCCGCCAGGGTCGTCTTTCCCGCACCCGCATCGCCGATGAGGGTAACGTTCCGAATCTCCCTGACGGTTTTGGCAGCCATGACTGTTCCTCCGATGATTTGAACTGAATCGCCCCCCGCCGGGCGGCCGGCCGGGCCCCGCAGTCTATCGCACCCATCGCCGGAGCAGCAAGCGACCGGGCCCGTCGCATGATTGCGACGGGGGAAAAAGTGGAAACGTGAAGGAGTGAAGGAGGGCGGCCGGGCACGGGATTCGCCGTTCACACTTCCGCTGGCCGCGGTCTGGCTTCCGGGGCGAATGACCGGTCGGCCGAATCAGGGCGACAACGCTCGCGGCTGGGTGGGCCCGGATGGCAGGCGCCCCCCGCCTGCCACGCGTGCGAGGATGGAAAACCTGAAGGAGTGAAGGAGGGGCGGCTGCGGCGCGGTTCCGGCTCCCTTTCACCCATTCAGACCCTCACGGTTCACCGGCCCCCGGCCAGTTCGACCGGGCCGACCGTGGTGACGCACAGGCGGTCCCGCGGCATGCGGGCCACGTAGGCGGCCACGTCGTCGACCCGGACGGCGGCGATCCGTTCGATCCGGGCGGCCGAGCCGATCGGGCGTCCGTGGTGGAACAGGTCATCGCTCATCGTCATGGCGCGGGCCCGCGTCAGGTCGTCCTCGGTCCGGGCATGGGCGAGCAACTGGTTGCGGGCCCGGTCGGTCTCGGCGGCGGTCAGGTCCTCGCCGATCCGCTCCAGTTCACGCAGCAGCGTCTCGTAGGTCTGCTGGACGCGCTCGGGGGTCGTGCTGGCGGCCATGTGCAGCAGGCCGGCCCCGCGCGGCTGTTCGTGCCAGGCGCCGACCGAGTACGCCAGGCCCTGCTTCTCGCGGACCTCGCTGAACAGGCGCCCGCTCATCCCGCCGGAGAGGATCGCCAGCAGGACCCGCTCCACCGGGTCGTCGGCCGAGTCACGGGCCGCCCCCGGCAGGCTGACGGCGACGTGCTCCTGCTTCAGGTCCTTGTGGCGATGCGAACGGCCGGGCTGGTAGTCGAAGTCGGCCGGGTCGCGCTGATCCTGCGTGGCCGTCCCGAACCCGGCGAAGCCGGCCTCGAGTCGGGCCTCGACCGGCACGCCGGCGAGCGGACCGGCCAGGGCGACCTGCAACCGGCCGGCCCGGTAGTGCTGCTTCCAGTGGGCCCGGACCGCGTCGGGCGTGATCCGGTCGAGCGTTTCGAGCGTGCCGGTCGGGTCGCGTCCCAGTCGCGGGCCGAGCACGAGGCGCTGCATGTCCAGTCGCAGCAGGTCGCCGGGTTCGTCTTCGAGGTGCCGGATCTCCTCGCGGGCCAGTTGCATGCCGACCTCGATCGCGTCGTCGCGCAGGGCGGGCTGGGTCAGCAGTTCGGCCACCAGGTCGATCGTTTCGCCGACGTACTCGGGCAGGCACAGGCAGCGGACCAGCATCGACTGCCGCCCGGTGACGGTGCCCCACTGGATGCCGTAGCGATCGAACGCGTCGGCCAGGGCGGGTCCGTCGCGGTGCAGCGTTCCGCGCGAGAGCGTCCGTTCGACCAGTCCGCTCAGGCCGGTCTGTTCGAGCGGGTCGAGCGAGACGCCGCCGAGCATGCGGAAGTACAGGGCGACCGTCTGTCGCGACGGAAGCGGATCGAGGGCCAGTTCGACGCCGCAGTCGAGTTGGTGGTGCTCGAACATGCTGACGGGTGCGGCCGGGGTCGCCATCAGTGCTCCTCGGCCGGTTCGCCGAGCAGGGGCGTCAGTTCGGCCATCTGCCGGGCGAGCGTCTCGGCGGTGTCGGCTTCCATGTTGAGCCGCAGGAGCGGTTCGGTGTTCGAGGCCCGGACGTTGAACCACCAGTCGGGGTACTGGACGGTGACGCCGTCGAGGTGGTCGATCTCGGCATCGGCGTAGCGCTGCTCGATCTGGGCGAAGGTGCCTTCCTTGTCGTCGTTGACGAAGTTCTGCTCGCCGCTGGCGTGATAGCGCTGCAGCGGCTTGAGCAGTTCCGAGAGTTTCGCGTCGCGCTTGGTCAGCACGTTCAGCACGGCCGCCAGGGCGATCATGCCCGAGTCGCAGTAGGCGTTGTCGCGGAAGTAGAAGTGCCCGCTCAGTTCGCCGCCGAAGATGCCGTCGCTCTCGGCCATCGCCCGCTTCATGAAGACGTGACCGACCCGCTGGCGGCGGGGTTTGCCGCCGGCGGCGGTGATCACGTCGGGGACGATCCGGCTGGAGCGCAGGTCGTAGACGATCGTGCTGCCGGGACTGGCTTCGAGGAAGTCGCCGGCCAGCAGCGCGGTCAGCAGGTCGCACGGGACGATGTCGGTGTTCTCGTCGACCAGCATGCAGCGGTCGGCATCGCCGTCGAAACAGGCCCCGAGGTCGGCGTCGTGTTCGCGGACGGCGGCCCGCAGTTGTTCCAGGTTGGCCGGCACGAGCGGGTTCGGCGGATGCACGAAGGTGCCGTCGTGTTCGAAGTTCAGTTCGATCACCTCGAGGTTCTCGACCTTGTCGAACAGGCGCGGGAACCAGCGGCCGGCCATGCCGTTGGAGGCATCGACGACGAGTTTCAGCGGGCGGATCGGCTTGAGGAAGCCGCGGACGAAGGTGCGGTACTCGCCGGTCAGGTCGCGTGATTCGACCAGGTCGAGCGAATCGACCTTGTGCCGGGCGATCTTGGTGGCGATCCGCTCGATTTCCTTGAGGCCCGAGTCCGAGCCGATCGGCTTGCCGTTCGGTCCGCAGATCTTGAAGCCGTTGTAGTTCTCGGGGTTGTGCGAGGCGGTCACCTGGACGCCGCCGCAGCACTTCAGGTGCCGGGTGGCGAAGTAGATCTGCGACGTGTCGATCATCCCGATGTTGACCACCGGCGTTCCCGTCGCGACCGCGCCCTCGATGAAGGCCTGCGTCAGCATCGGGCTGTGCGTCCGCATGTCGTAGCCGATCACGAGCTTGTTCATCTCGCCGTCGCTGCGGTCATAGCCGCTCAGGTTCGTCCGCAGGAACTGGGCCGTCGCGTTGCCGATCCGCCAGGCGACTTCCTCGTTGAGCGGATCCGGAACGGTCGCCCGCACGTCGTAGGCCTTGAACACCTTCTCGATCATCAGGTTCTCACTCTTCTCCGGCACGTGCGCCTGGGGACGTTCGACCACCAGTTGGGCCGTATACCCCGCCGCGCCGCGCTCGTCATCGTTGAACTGGCAGCCGGGACACTTCTTGAAGTTCGCCCGCCGGCGCCCCAGGCAGATCGCGTCGGAAATCCGGATCGATTCCTCGCCCGGGCAGTATCGTTCGTACTCGCCAGCCATCGCGGGACGGTCTCCTGATCCCGCGGCGATGCTAGCCGAGCCTCGCGCGATCGGCTACCCTGCCCGCGGAAGATCGACATGAGCCGCAGCCTCGGACTGGCCATTCCACTCTGGTTTCTGCACGATTCCACCGACCCGCTCGAACGGGCCCTCGGGGAAGTCGGCCCCCAGCACGTCACCGCCACCGTCGTCGCCGGACCGCAGACCACCATCCGACTCCGCGGACCCGCGCCCCACGTGATCACCCTTCGCGGCGGATGGCAGTACCCGCCCGACAACGCCGCCTACACCGATGCCGGGCTGAAACCGCCCCGCGAGGCCGCCCTCGGAAAACGAAACCTGCTCGCCCGCCTGCGCGACCTGCTCGGCCGCTACGACATCCCGCTGGTCGCCCGCCTGCACCCGACCGTCGCCGGACTCGCCGAAGCCCACCCGCACCTGGCCGGCAAGACCGCCTGGGGCGAGGCCCTCCCCGGACGACCGGCCTGCCCCGCCCACCCCGAGACCCGGGCCCTGCTGCTCGACCTGGTCGGCGAACTCCGGCAGTACGAGATCGCCGGGCTGCAACTCGGACACTGGCTGATCGATCCACCGCTTCCGCCCGCCGGCGCCCTGGCCGCCAACGCCCCGGCCCGCGAACTGCTCGGCCTGTGCTTCTGCCCCGCGTGCCAGCAGATCGCCCGCTCGGCCGGGGCCGACCCCGACGCCGCCGTCGAGGTCGCCCGCAGCGCACTCGCCCGGACCGCCGTCGAAACCGTCAGCGTCCCCGCCGACGGACCGCTGGCCGACTACCGCAGCGCCCGCCGGGCCGAAGCCCGCACGTGGCTGCAGGTCCTCCGCCAGCGGACCGGCGACCTCGGCCTGCACCTGCTGCTCGACCCCGGGCAAAACGCCCCCGCCAGCGAGATCCCCCTGCAGTTGAATCTCGCCGGCGCCCCGGCCCCGCTCGACACCGCCACCTGGTTCCACGACGCCGGCGCCGTCAGCCTGCCGATCCTGCGGCCGCACATTCCGCAGCCCGACGCCCTGGTCCGCATCACGCTGCAACTGCTGCAGCACGGCGTGCACCGGATCGACTTCGACGGCCTCGCCGCCGACCCCGCCCCGGCCACGACCACCAGCGTCCGGCAGGCCATTCGCTACGCGCAGCGAACCTAGCGGGTTGCGTGGTGGTTCGCCGGGCCTCGGGAACGCGGGCCCGGCGCTGCACAATCGCCGCGCGGCGCCCTTTCGGCTAGCATTCGCTTCCATGTGCATTCGAACCCTGTCTGCCCTGCTGGCCGCGACCGTGCTGCTGGGGATGGCCGCCGGCTGTGACCGCAAGGACGAGCCCGCGGAGACACCCGCCGACCTGGCCGAACTGGCCCAGGACACGCCCCCGCTGCCGCACTACGACATCCCGGCCCCGCTTCAGCAGAAGTACCCGGAGGTCGTCGGCTTCCTCCGCCGATTTCTCGAGACCTGCCTGGCCAACGACTACAACGGCTACCGCGCGATGGTCAGCCACCGTTTCGAACCCGAAACGCGCGACCGCTTCGAGACCATGTACCAGGCGATCCGCTCGGTCAGCATCGAGAGCATCGAACCGCTCAAGCTCGGGGCCCTGCCCGAACCGACCTATCGCGTCGTCAGCGAAATCCACCTGGACCCCGAACACCCCGTCGGTCAGCGACACGCCGATCGCAAGATCGCCATCCTCGTCTTCCCCGAAGGCGACCCGCAGTCCGGATCGCCCTGGCGCATGGTCCAGGCGCCGCCCCGACTGCAACCCGCCCTGAAAAGCAAGCAGCCGACCACCACCGCGCCGACCAGCCAGCCCCGCAAACCGGATTACCCATGGGACGCCAGCGGCGACGACTGATGCTCCTCTGCGCCTGCGCCGTCGCCTCCCTGGCCGCGCAATCCGAGACCGCCCCCGGCGAACTGCCGGCCGAACTCCAGCGGCAACTGGCCGACCTGCGCGATTACGAACTGAACTTCGGACAGCCGCCGTTCTACGCGCTGCTCGCGCACCTGCAGCACAGCCCGGCCGCACCCGGACGCTACCAGCAGCCACTGACGGTTGAAGCCATCCCCGACCTGCTCGCCCGGCCCGGCGACTACCGCGGCTTTCCCGTCCGGCTGCGCGGCACGGTCGGACGCTCCTCCAGTTGGCAGCGGACCGAGGGCCTGGCGGCCGGGCGACCCGTCTGGCAGCTTGAACTCCAGGTGCCGGGCAGCCCGGTGGCCGCCACGCTGATCCTGACCGAACCCGCGGCCGACCTGCCGCTCGGGGCGGAGATCGACGTGACGGCCTACTTCGCGATGGTCCGCAGCTACTACGACACCCGGCAGCGCCTGCGGCACGCCCCGCTGCTGGTCGGACACGCCCCCGGAGAGGTCACCCTGCGGGCGGCACGCACCAGCTCGCCGCGATCCAACTGGCCGGCCGGCGTCATCATCGCGACCGCCGCGGCCGCGATCCTCTGGGTGCTGGTTCGTCGCTGGGCCCGGCAGCGCCGCCCGGCCGCCGGCCCGCCCGCACCGAAGCCGGCCGCCTTCAGCGTGGCCGACGAATTCCGCGCCTGGGCCGCCAAGAACGAAACCGACGCGCCCGACGAGAACCGCTCCGGATGATCATCGACCTGCACTGCCACTACACGTTCACCGACCGGGCGGCCGACCCGGAGGGCCGCTTCGCCTTCGAGCCGGCTCGCGAGAATCCGTGGCGTGACGCGTGCGTTTCGCCGCGGATGCGCCGCGGGCTGATGTTCGGCCTGCTGCGCCGCAAGCTCGGCCTGCGCCGCGACGAGGACCCGGATCGCGGACTCGAACGCGTCTATCAGCGGCACCTGCTCGAAGCCGCCGACATCGACCGCTTCGTGCTGCTGGCGTTCGACCTGTACCGCGCGGCCGACGGAAGCTGCCCCCCGCTTCCGCAGCGTGCCCGCCAGCGGGGCAGCGACGTGTACACCTCGAACAGCTTCGTCCGCGCCGCCTGTCGGGTACACCCGGACCGTTACCTGTTCGGGGCGTCGGTCCACCCCTACCGGCCGGCCGCGTGCGACGCGATCGAAGAGGTCTTCGCGGGCGGGGCGTGCCTGCTGAAGTGGCTGCCGCTGCACCAGAACATCGAGATCGACGATCCGCGGACCGAGCGGGTGCTGGCGTGCTGCGCGCGGCTCGGGCTGCCGGTGCTGGTGCACTACGGGCCGGAGTTCACGCTGACGACCAACCACTGGGAGCAGGTTTCGATCGTGCCGCTGCTCGAGACGCTACGGCGCCTGCACCGGCGCGGCGACATGCCGACCGTGATCGTCGCGCACTGCGCGACGCCAACGACGCCGCTGGGCGACCGGCGCGACATGAACCTGCTGCTGGCCGCCCTGCGCGGTCCGCTCCGCGGCACCCCGCTGTATGCCGACATCTCGGCCCTGACGACGCCGGGCAAGGCCCCGCTGGCCCGCTGGCTCGCCCAGCAGCAGGACCTGCACCACCGCATGCTGTTCGGCAGCGACTTCCCGGTGCCGGTCGCCCTGCCGTTCTTCGCGCGTCGACTGAGCCACGAACTGCCGCGCGTCCGCGAACTGGCGTCCTGGCCGGCCCAGGCCCTGGCGATCTTCCGGGCGGTCGGCTTCGGAGAGATCGTCTTCCGCCGGGCGGCCGAACTGCTGCCGAACCTGAACCACTTCGCCCCGGCCACCGCGGGCGCTTCGGAGATGACCGCATGAGCAGCGAACGCCCCCGTCCGTCGCGGGCCACCGGTTCCTGGGAGAAGCTCAAGCCCGACTTCCCGACCCGCGACCCGGTCGACGACCCGACCCCCGAGACGATCATCCAGCACCTCGGCGAGGACCGTCCGAACGAGTACGGCACGGTCGCCCCGCCGATCTACCAGACCTCGAACTTCTCGTACCCCGACATCGACGACTTCGCCGCCCGGCAGACCGAGGGCGAAAACCGCTACGACTACTCGCGGGTCGGCAACCCGACCGTCCAACTGCTCGAAGCCAAGGTCGCCCGGCTGGAACGGGCCGAGTGGTGCGATGCCTTCGGCTCGGGCATGGGCGCGATCAGCGCCGCGCTGAACGCCTGCGTGCAGGCCGGCGACAGCATCGTCTCGGTCGCGCACTGCTACGGCCCGGCAAGCTGGTACATGAACCACCTGCGACGGTTCAACATCCGGACGCACTTCGTCAACAGCACCGAGACCGAGGACTTCATCAGGGCCTGTCAGCCCGGCACGCGCGTGCTGTATCTCGAAAGCCCGACCAGCGGACGCTTCGAGATGCTCGACATTCCGGCCCTGACCGCCTTCGCCCGCGAGAACGGAATCGTCACGATCTTCGACAACTCGTACGCGACGCCGCTGTTCTGCCGGCCGCTCGAACTGGGGATCGACCTGGTCGTGCACAGCGCGACCAAGTACCTGAACGGACACAGCGACGTCGTGGCCGGGCTGGTGGCCGGGCGCGACCGGACGATCCGGTCGCGGCTGTGGACCGAGGTCGAATTGTCGGGCGCGGCCCTCGACCCGTTCGCCGGCTGGCTGCTGCTGCGCGGCCTGAGAACCCTGCCGGTCCGCATGCAGCACCATCAGCGGGTCGGGCTTGAAGTCGCCCGCTTCCTCGACCAGCACCCGGCCGTCCGCCTGGTCCGCCACCCGGGCCTGCCGAGCCATCCGCAGCACGAACGGGCTGCGGCCCAGCTTGACGGCTTCAGCGGCCTGTTCAGCTTCGAACTGGTCGACCAGCAGCGGGCCGCGCTCGAGACGATGTTCCGCCGCCTGCGACTGTTCCGCCACGCCGTGAGCTGGGGCGGCTACGAAAGCCTGATCATCGGCGGCACGATGTTCAGCGACCGCCCCGACCGCCCCGAAAACCTGATCCGCGTCAGCATCGGCCTCGAAAGCGCCAGCGACCTGATCGCCGACCTGGAGCAGAGCCTGGCGTAAGCGGCGCGTGATGAGGAAGCGGGGGAGCTTGAGGAGGGAGCGAGGGAGCAAGGGAGCGAGGGAGCGAGAAAAAGGAGGGGGATCGAATCGTTCGGAAGCCGCGTCGCCTGCCGGTGCCACTGCTCTTGTGCGGGATTGCCACGCGGTGCGGCATCGACGCCCGCAGCGCCCGCGTCGGATGCGAGCGCGGACCGCTGCGTCGATGACGCACCCTACAAGAATCAACTCCCTCGCTCCGTTGCTCTTCCCTCGCTCCCTCGCTCCCTCGCTCCCTCGCTCCCTTGCTCCCTCCTATGGCTCCCTTGCTCCCTCCCATGGCTCCCTTGCTCCCTCCCATGGCTCCCTTGCTCCCTCCGTGTCGCTTGCTCCCTGGCTCCCTTCTGACGATACTCGCCCGCAGATCGCCCCGGCCACGACGAGGACACGCGTTGCCCGCCAACCAGCAGCTTGAGAAGGCCCGCTACGAGCATCCTCTGACGGCCCGCTACGCGTCGGTCGAGATGAGTCGGCTGTTCTCGCCGTACGTCCGGCACCACACCTGGCGGCGGATCTGGATCGCGCTGGCCGAGGCGCAGCACGAACTCGGGCTCGACATCACCGCCAAGCAGATCCGGGCCCTGAAGCGGGCCCACGATCGGATCGATTTCAGAGCCGCCGCCCGCTACGAGAAGCGGCTCCGCCACGACGTGATGGCCCACATTCACACCTTCGGCGACGCCGCCCCGGAAGCCCGCGCGATCCTCCACCTCGGCGCGACCAGCATGGACATCGTCGACAACGCCGACCTGCTGATCACCCGCGATGCGCTCGGTCTGCTGATCGGACGGGCCGTCACCGCCCTGCGGCCGCTGGCCGACTTCTGCGAGCGGTACGCGGATCAGCCGGCGCTCGGCTTCACGCACCTGCAGCCCGCGCAGCTCACCACGGTCGGCAAGCGGGCAAGCCTGTGGGCGGCCGACCTGCTGGCGGATCTGCAGCGATTGGTCGAACTGCACGATGGATTGCAGGCCCGCGGACTGCGCGGCGCCACCGGCACGCAGGCCTCGTTCCTGAAGCTGCTCGGCAGCGCGACCCGGGTCCGCCAACTCGAAAAGAAGTTCGCCGCGAAGCTCGGTTTCGGCAGTTGCGTACCGGTCTGCGGGCAGACGTATTCGCGCCGGACCGACAGCGACCTGATCCATGCCCTGTGCGCGTTCGGCGGCAGCGTGCAGCGGCTGTGCAACGACATTCGCGTCGGGGCGATGCTGAAGGAGATCGAAGAACCCTTCGGCAGAAAACAGGTCGGCAGCAGCGCGATGCCCTACAAGCGCAACCCGATGCGCAGCGAACGGGCCACCGGCCTGGCCCGCTACCTGGTCAGCCTGGCCACCTCGCCGCCGATGACGCACGCCGCCCAGATCTTCGAACGCACGCTCGACGACAGCGCCAACAAGCGACTGGTCTTCCCCGAGGCCTTCCTGACGGCGGATGCGCTCTACATCCTGCTGACCAGCATCTTCGACGGACTCGTCGTCTACCCGGCCACGATCAACGCCCGGATCGAATCCGAACTGCCGTTCATCGCCAGCGAGGACATCCTGATGGCCGCCGTCCAGGCCGGCGGCGACCGCCAGGACCTGCACGAACGCATCCGCGACCACGCCCAGCAGGCCGGCCAGCAGGTCAAGCAGCACGGAAGACCGAACGATCTGATCGAGCGCCTGCGGGCTGATCCGCACTTCGCGAAGGTCCGCCTCGACCAGGTTCTGAAGCCGGAGCGCTACGTCGGCCTGGCCCCGCAGCAGACGCGCGCCTTCATCAAGAAGCACGTTCGTCCCGCCCTGAAGAAGCACGCAAAGTGGGCAAAGACCGCCCCCGGCCTGCACGTTTGAACAGTAAGCAGGTAAGCAAGTAAGCAAGTAAGCAAGTAAGCAAGCCAGCGCATCCGCCCAGCCTTGCTCACTTGCTCACTTGCTTACTTGCTTACTTGGTTGCTGATGAAAAAAACGGCCCCCGACCCGCAGGCCGAGGACCGCCACAAACCCCTCCAGCAACTTGGACAGGCAAGCCTTGCTCACCTGCTTGCTTGCTGACTGGCTTACTCGTAGAGACGCGTGCTCTCGGTCTCTTCGACCGGCGAGTCGATCTCGTCGCTCCGCATCGAGGCCTTGAAGCGGACGTCACCGGCCGCGTTGGCCCGGATGACGATCTGGTAGCGGGCCTTCGCCTTCGGAGCCAGCGTCGGCAGCGGCTCGAACGTGATCACCTGGCCGTTGACCGAGTGCCCGGTCGGACCCTGGGCGCTGACGAAGCTCTGCTCGTTCGGCAGCGTGCAGACCAGCCGGATGTTGGTGTCGTTGGCCGATCCCTGGTTGGTGATCTCGATCACGTAGGTCTCGTTGCTGCCCAGCTCGATCGGGTCCTGCAGGTCGATCACTTCCAGCAGGATCGCCGGAATGCCGCGGACCTCCATCACGCACTCGGCATCCGCGTCGGCACAGTACGCCGTCGCCCGGGCCGTGTTCCGGACCGTGCCGATCGCAAGCGTGCTGCACTCGACCGTCACCGTGCGGGCATCGCCCGGGTTCAGGTCACCCAGGGCCCACTCGACCCGGCGACCGCCGTAGCGACCTCCGTCGCTGGCCGACGCGAACTCGATCCCGTTCGGAATCGTGTCCACCAGCACCACGCTGCGGGCGACCGCGTCACCCGTGTTCGTCACCGTCAGCTCGTACTTGGCCGGACGGTTCAGGAAGCGCATCTCCGGACAGTTCTTGACCAGCGTCAGTTCCGGGCTGCGGACGACCGTGCTGGCCGACGCGTCGGCGCTCAGCCCGCCCTCTTCGGTCGCGGTCGCGGTGTTCGTGAAGCTGCCCTTCCGCTCGGCCTTGGCCTGGATCGTGAACTCGCGCGACTGGCCGGCCCCGAGGTTGCCGGCGTTGAAGCTGACCTGGCGGCGGCCGTCCTGGGTGATCATCCCGTCCGGCAGGTTGTCGGTCACGACCACGTTGCGGGCCACGCCCGTCCCTGTGTTGGTGACCACCAGCTTGACCGGGATCGGATCGCACAGCGTCACCTCGGCCGGCAGCATCTTCTGCAGCGCCAGCGCCGGGGCGACCACCTTGGTCACCGCGCAGGCGGCCGTGTCGTAGCGGACCGACGCGCAGTAGTCGACCTGGGCGCTGGCCTTACCGGTGATGCGGACTTCGACCGTCTCACGCGGGGCCAGGCTCGGCCACTCCCAGCTCAGCGCCCCGCCGCTGCCGCTGGCCGACGGTTCGCTGCCGGAGACCTGCAGCCCGCTGCCGACGGTTTCGGTCAAGCTGACGCTGCCGAGTTCCAGCGGCGTCAGGTTGGTCAGCCGAATGGTGTAGGTGTATTCCGACCCGACCCGGACCTCGGCCGGCGTCATCCGTTCGAGCAGCACGACACTCGTGCCGCGGTTCCCGGTCGGGAACGCCTGCTCGCTGCGTACCATGCCCGCCTGCCCGAACAGCGGGGCCGCCAGCATCGGCAATACCAGTGCCAGCGCAAAAACTCTCCGTCCATGCATACCTTGCATCTCCCTCGTACCAAACTGGTTAACAGAAACAACTCGCGCGTAAATCTCGTGGCAGGTCATCCACTCACTCGGCCGAATTCTAACCCTCGCCACCTGTCCCCTACGGGGGACCGAATCCGCGCGGAAAAAAACACGCCCGCGCCGGACCGGCCGCCGCGCATCCCACACGCCCGGAGCCGATGCGCCCGGCGTGAAACAGTCTCACCTGCCGCGTGGAACACGGCCCGCGGCCCGACCGGAACGCGCGATCACCGACCCTTGTGCACAACCAGCGGACGCAGACGCCGCACCACCCGGATCGCCGCGCGCTGCCAGCGCAGCACCGCGGCCAGGTCCTTGTAGGCCTGCGGAGCCTCCTCGTGCAGTCCCGCCCCGCGACAGGCGTGCACGACGTCCGCCAGGCTGCGGGCCACCTCGCCGGAACGGAGCACGCGCCGGGCATCACGCCGCCGGACGCGACGCCCCGCACCGTGCGAACTGGAACACAGGCTCCCGGCCCAGCCACGCCCGACCACGTGCACGCTGAAGGTCCCCATCGAACCGGGGATCACGTTGGCCTGCGCCCGGTCGGCCTGGTTGGCGCCCTTGCGATGCACCCAGAGCCAGTCCTCCCCGTGCCGCTCGCGCTGCACATGATTGTGATCGCTCTCGCGCAGCCCGCTCCAGTCGGCCCGCACCGTGCACCGCCGCCCGAGGGCCTCGACCGCCGCGGCCAGCATCCGGCGACGACTCTCGGCCGCGTACGCCCGCGCCCAGGCCAGGTCGGACAGGTACGAATCAGCCGCCTCGGATTCCACCGGCAACCCCGCGAGCCCCTGCCCGACCGGCTCGGCCACTTCGAGGTGCAACCGGGTGACCGCCTGCCCGACGGCCCGCGACCCGCTGTGCACCAGCAGCCACAGCCGCCCGTCGTCGTCCGCCTGGATCTCGAGGAAGTGATTGCCGCTGCCCAGCGTGCCGAGTTCCAGCCAGCCATCGCGCCGCGCGGCCCGCCGCAGCCCTGGATTCGAAAGCGCCCGCGCATCCAGTTCGTCGCCAAACGGCGCCCGCGACAAGCCGCGCGCGAAGCGACGGATCGGCACCGCCGTCCGCATGGCCGCCAGCGCGGCCCGACCGCGCGGCCCCGCGCGGACCGCGTCGGCCGACAGTTCAAGGGGCACGGTCGCGTAGCCGCACCCGATGTCCGCGCCGACCGCCTGCGGATACAGCCAGTCGCGGGTCGCCACCGCCAGGCCGTTGCAGATCCCGGGCGCCGGGTGGGCATCCGGCAGGACCACCACGCGGCAGACGCCCGGCGCGCGGACGATCCGCTGCACCGCCTGCCGGACCAGCGGATCGAAGTCCGCCCCCACCCAGGTCGCGGGTACCGGCTCAGTCGTCATCGCCAGCCCTCCGCACGACCACGTCGAAGACCAGTTCCGGCGCCCGCCGGCGGTGAATCGCCTCGGCGATCTCCGTTCGCAGCCGCCCGGCCCGCAGCGCCAGAGCCGCCCGCGCCTCGGCCAGGGCGACCACGTCCGGCACCTCGATCCAGACCACCAGTCGCCCGGCGCACGCGGCCGGACGCACCTCGCGAACCACCGCCCGGGCGAACGCTTCGGCTTCGGGAATCCCACCCAGCGCCAGTTGCAGGGCGCGGGCGATCTGACTGCACAGTTGCCGCAGCTTGCGGCCGTCGCGACGCCGCGCGTCGCGGTTCCATTCACGGGGGTTGACCCCGTCATCCGGTCCGACCTCGCCGCACAACGCGCGCAGGTCGGCCGGCTTCCTCTTTCGGGAAGACATAGCTGCTCCATGGCGACCGTCGGCGCGCAACGGCACCGCGGTCGAGAAGTTCGTTATTCAGACAAACATCGGAGACATGGCGCGGAAGGGCCGGGGATACGCGCTAGGCGCGCAGCACGGGAGGTTCCGCGATGTGTGTTGCACGGGGCAGCATGGGAACCTCCTTTCCACCATCTGACACGACGGCCCGGGCGACAGCGCGCCCGCCTGGCCGTTCGATGGGAAAAGGCGACGGCGGGATTCGAACCCGCGAATGCCGGTTTTGCAAACCGGTCCCTTAGACCACTTGGGCACGTCGCCAGCAGGGGAGCACCGGAGCACTCCCCGGGCACCGTATTTTACCCGGGCGGATTCCACCCGGCAACATCCGGATTCCGCGGGGAAAGCGTGGACACGTGAGCAACCGGGCACCCGGAAACGTGTGCCCCGGTCCCGGTCGCTGTTACGGCGTGACCAGTTTCTGCAGTCCGACCACGTCCGCCAGGTCGACATCCGCGTCGGCGTTCGTGTCGAACGCGTCCAGGCAGTTGTCCAGGCAGACCGCCCGGCCCGGCTGCGGTGCCGCGTCGGGACCCGCCAGGCAGTCCGCCAGGCCGACCAGGTCACCGAACGCGACCAGGCCGTCGCCGTCGAAGTCGCCCGGTGCCGGCGGGTTGGCCGGCACGATCCGGTAGATCCGCCCGTTCAGACTGATGATGTAGAGCTCGCCCGCCTCGTCTTCGGCGAACGAACTGACACTGTTGGCCTGGCCGATGTCCGGCGGAAGGTCTCCGTTGCGACGCACCACCGTGGCCGGGGCGTCATTCGGGTCCGGCGTGTCGATCGACCAGATGTTGTTGATCACGTTGTCGGCGAAGAAGTAGGTCCCCTGCATGCAACTGCGCAGCGCCGTCCCGCGATACACGTAGCCGCCCGTCACCGAGAAGCCCCCGAAGTTGCCGCTGTTGTGCGGATAGTCGTACACCGGCGGCGTCAGCGACGGATCGAAACACGGCGGGTTCCCGCCGGCCTGCGAATTGTCGAAGCAGTTGAACCCCTCCATCATCCGCCAGCCGTAGTTCTCGCCTCCCGCGCTGCCGGCCGGCTGAATGTCGATCTCCTCGCGCTGGTTCTGCCCGACGTCGCCGATGTACAGGTCGCCGGTCAGCCGGTCGAAACTGCACCGCCACGGGTTCCGCAGACCGTACGCCCAGATCTCGTCGTCCCCGGTCACTCCGACGAACGGGTTGCTGGCCGGAATCGCGTAGTTTCGCAGCGGGTCGGCCGGGAAGTGATCGCCATCCACGTCGATCCGCAGCAGCTTGCCCAGCAGGTTGCCGGTGATGTCGTTCGCGTTGTTCTGCGGATCCCCGCCGCTGCCGCCGTCACCGGTCGCGATGTACAGGTACCCGTCGTTCGGCCCGAACCCGATCCAGCCCCCGTTGTGATTGCTGAACGGCTGGTTGAACGTCAGGATCATCCGGGCGCTGCCCGGATCCGCGACAGCCGGATCGGACGAGACCTTGTACTCGCGGATCTGCGTATCGCCGCCCACCACCGTCACGTTGATGTAGAACAACCCGTTGCTGGCATAGTCCGGGTGAAAGGCCATCCCCAGCAGACCCTGCTCGTTCCCGGTCGCCAGACCGGTCACGTTCAGGAACAGCGTCCCGGACACCACCCCCGTGTTCAGATCGAGGATCTTGATCGCCCCGCGCTGCTCGACAATGAACATCCGGTTCAGGTCTCCCGGCGGCGACGTCGCGAAGACCGGACGGGAAAGACCCGCCGCGACCCGCTGCGCCACGCCGTACAGGGGCAGATCCTGCCCGAGGCTCCGCGGAACGAATACCAGCAGTCCGCCCATAACGATGTAGATCAGGTGCTTGTTCATACTCCACAGCATAGCGAACAACAGGCTCGCCCGCTCCCTCCAAAACCAGCCGGACCTCTCGCCCGTCCGATCCGGTCGCGCAACGTTCGCCGCGGGTCGGGTTCTCGGACCCGGACAGGCCCGAATCGCCGCGGACAGGCAATTCCATACTTGGGGAGTGCCCGGCCGACCGGCCGCGGACGGCAACTGGCGATCAAGTCCCCGTGGCCGCGGGCCGATGTACCGCTGTCGGGTTCACGCGGGAGACGGAAGCAACCAATGCCCTCATCGCAGAAGAAACCAGCCAGCGCCAGCCGACTCTGGTCCGGCCTCGTTCCGGACGCGCTCGGCGTCGCCCTGCTGGTGGTGCTGGCTTCCGGAGCCCTCGCGATCGGCCTGCTCGCCGACCGGACCCTGCAGGGCTTCGCCCGACAGCAACTCGAAGACCTGCGTCCGGTAACCGGTCAACTGCTGGCGGCCGCGCTGGCGGACGAGCAGTCCGAACCGGCCGCGCTGCCGGACAACATCCCGGACGGGCTGACGGCCTTCACGGTCCAGCGGGCCAACGGCGCGTCGACGCAGCGCTGGCATCGGGGCCCGGCCGGTGGATTCCAGCCGGCCGGTCCGGACGAGTTGCCGACCGCGTTGAACCAGCACGTCACCGCGATGCCCGGGGGCGGCGAACTGGTGACCTACTGGAACGAGCCGCTCCGCAGCACGCGCCTGGGCCTGATCGCCTGGAGTTCGCTGATCCTGCTGGTGGCGCTGGGTTCGTACCTGCTGATCTACCGCCGCCTGCGCCGCCACGTCGAGCCGATGGAGGCGGTCGAGCGGAACCTGAACGCCCTCGCCAGCGGGGTCGAGCGCGAACTGTACGCCCTGAGCCTGAGCGACTCGCTCGGCAGCGTGGCCGATTCCTGGAACCACCTGATGCAGGAACTGGTCGACCTGCGAAGCCGCGGCGAATCGGGCGGCGGGCAGGGTGACCTGGCCGGGGCGGCCCTGCAGCGTTTCGAGACGCGCAACCTGCGGCAGGTGCTCGACCGCCTGCCGATCGGCGTGCTCCGCTGCCGGGCTGACGGACACGTGACCTACGCGAACGACTGCGCGATCGGCCTGCTGCGCCAGTCGACCCCGCCGACCGGCCGCTCGCTCGAGAGCGTCACCGGCGAGCAGGTCGCGACCGGGCTGCTCGGGGCCCTGCAGCGCGGGGCGACGACCGAGACGATCGACCACCAGACCGGCAGCGGCGAGAACGACAGCACGCTGCGGTTCCGGCTGGTCCGTACCGGGGACAAGCCGGACGCCGAACTGCTGCTGACGCTCGAGGACGTGACCTACATCCGCGAGGCCGAGCGTTCGCGCGACAACTTCCTCTACCACGTCACGCACGAACTGCGGACGCCGCTGACCAACATTCACGCCTACGCGGAGACGCTCAGCCGGCCCGACTTCGATGACGAGACGACCCGCAAGGAATGCTACAACGTGATCATCAGCGAGACCCGCCGCCTGTCGGCCCTGGTCGAGGACATCCTGAGTGTCTCGCAGATGGAAGTCGGATCGATCCGGCTCGAACTGGCCGATGTCGACATCGTCCGGCTGGTCCGCGAACTGGTCCAGGACAACCTCGCCCACGCCGAGGACAAGCAGCTTGACCTGCGGCTGACGCTGCCGCCCAAGGCGCCCCGCGTCCGCGGCGACAAGCAGCGGCTCGCGATCCTGATCAACAACCTGGTCGGCAACGCGATCAAGTACACGCAGGCGACCGGACAGATCCAGGTCTCGATGGAAGCCGAGGACGGCACCCTGCGCTTCTCGGTCACCGACAGCGGCGTCGGAATCGCCCCCGAGGACCAGAAGCACATTTTCGACAAGTTCTACCGGGCGGCCGACGACGAAGTGCAGGCCGTTTCCGGCACGGGCCTCGGACTCGCGATCGCCCGCGAGATCGCCCGGCTGCACGGCGGTGACATCACCGTCGAAAGTACCCTCGGCAAGGGCTCGACCTTTGCCGTTCAGCTTCCGGTTGTTCCGACAGCGGTAGCGTAGGAGAAGCGATGAGTCGTATCGTGATCGCCGAAGACGATCCGCACATCCTGCGGGTCATCAGCCTGTGGCTCTCGCGCCAGGGACACGAGGTCCTCGAGGCCCGCAACGGCCTGATCGGACTCGAGATGTTCATCGAACACGAGCCCGATATCCTCGTGACCGACGTCAACATGCCCGGCATGGACGGCATCGAACTGCTCGACCGGATCGATCAGCAGCCGCACGCCCCGGCCGGCATCGTCGTCCTGACCAACCGCTGGGACCACCGCGAAATCCACGACCGGATCGCCGCCAACCGCGACAACATCCACGTCGTCTCGAAACCGTTCAGCCCCAACGCGCTCGCGAACCTGATCGATGATCTCGTCGCCGCGGCCGACAAGCCCGGCCCGCAACCGCAACCGTAGAAGGTCCTGACGTGCACGAATCGTCCGCCCATTCCGACGCCCCCCGCCACGGCACCCGCCGCAGCCTGACCGTGCTGCCGGTCGGCCAGGGCGGCGCGCCCGAACCCTGCCTGCAGCGCTGCCTCGACGGGCAGCCCGAGGCGCTCGCCGCCCGCGGCTGCGCCTGGCTGCGGGCCAGCCTGGCCGGCGGACCCGATCCCTCTCTGCTCGAGGACGGCCGGTGCCCGCAGGGACTCGCCGTGGCGGCCGAGGTCAGCGCCCTGCACGAACAGCCCGCTGTCGTCGTCTCGATGCTGACCCCCGACGACGAGACGCCCGCGGACCGGCAGGCCGGCGAACTGACCCAGTTGCGGGCCGAGAACGAGGCCCTGGCCGACGAAGTCCTCCGCAACTACGAGCAGCTCTCGCTGATCTTCGACTTCACCCAGCGGATCGCGAACATCACGCACGTCGAGCAGCTCGAAACCCTGCTGCTCCAGCGGATCGGCGACCTGCTCCGCACCGGCCGGATCCGCGTGCACAGCGCCGACGCCCCGGCCCGCGTCTTCGACGTCCAGAACGGCACCTTCGAGATGGACCGCGTGCCGCGCCCGGTCGAACGGGTCGCCTGGCTCAACGAGGTCGGCACCTCGACCAACGTCCGCGTCCGGCACGACGCCGACGGCCAGGCCATGGCCGGCGTGCTCCAGCGACTCGACGACCGCCGCGACGTGATCCTGGTCGAGCGCTCGCACGAGGACCAGGAGTTCAACGCCGGCGACACCCAGATCCTCGAGGCCCTGCTGACCCTCGGCGGGCAGATCCTGGCCAACAACGAGCTGCACCAGCGGCTCCGGCAGATGTCGATCGAGGCGACCCGCGCGCTGGTCTCGGCGATCGACAAGAAGGACCACTACACCTCCGGTCACTCCGAGCGGGTCGGCTTCCTGGCCCGCCTGACCGGCGTCCAGCTCGGCCTGCACGAGGACGAACTCGAACTGCTCGAATGGGCCGGCCTGCTGCACGACGTCGGCAAGATCGGCGTGCCGGAGGAAATCCTCTGCAAGCCCGGCCGGCTGACCGACGAGGAGTTCGAGATCGTCAAGAAGCACCCGGAGATGGGCTACGAGATTCTCAAGCCGATCTCGGACTTCAAGCACATCCTCGACGGGGTGCTGCATCACCACGAGAACCCGGACGGCAGCGGCTACCCCTACGGGCTGGTCGGCGACCAGATCCCGCTGTTCGCCGGGGTGCTGCATGTCGTCGACGTCTTCGACGCGCTCACCTCGCGCCGCAGCTACCGCGACGCGTTCACGATCGAGAAGGCCCTCGGGATCATCAACAGCGAAGCCGGCACGAAGCTGAACGCCGAGTTCGTCAGCGCCTTCCTGCGGGCCCTCGCGGCCTTCCGCGAGAATGAACCCGGCATGTTCGCCAGCATGTACCCGGTCTCCCGGGCCACCTCGGAGGTCGCGTCATGAAGGTCGAAACCCTCGCCCAGGGCTCGATCGTCGTCGCCACCCCGCACGGCCCGCTGACCCACGAGGAGACCGGCGACTTCCGGGCCGCGATCGGCGACTCGATCCGCGAACGCAACGGACGCGTCGTGCTCGACATGACCGACGTGCCGTTCCTCGACAGCGCCGGCATCGAGGTGCTGCTCGAACTGATCGGCCAGGCCGCGACCCTGCAGAAACCCCGGCTCGCCAGGCTGGCCGACGCCTGCCGCGAGGCCCTCGACCTCACCGACGTGCTCGAGAAACTCGAAACCTTCGACACCGTCGAAAACGCCCTGCGGAGCTTCAGGCAGTAGTCATGTTCGCCGGAAAGACCACCAAACTCGGGGAAGTCCTGCTGGCCGAAGGGCTGGTCAGCGAGGAGGACATCGAACGGGCCCTGTCGACCCAGTCGCACGACAACCGGCGGCTCGGCGAAGTGCTCGTCTCCTCGGGCGTGCTCAGCAACCAGGCGTTGCTGAACGCCCTCGCCCGGCACATGAACGTCAAGGCCTGCTACCTGCGGCACGGACTGATCGACCCGAAGGTCGCCCGCCTGCTCAGCCACGAGGAGGCCGGACGCCTCAAGGCCCTGCCGCTCTTCCGGGTCGGCGACCGCCTGACCGTCGCGCTCTCCGAGCCGCAGAGCCTGCCGACCCTTGACCGGCTCAAGCAGTTGACCGGCTGCGTGATCAACCCGGTCCTCAGCCTCGAGAACAACATCGTCGAGTTCCAGGAGAAGTACCTCGGCGATCACGTCGACGTCGACTCGTTCCTGGTCAAGCTGACCGACAGCGACGTCGAGGTCATCGAGAAGGAACACGTCGACGACGACCCGACCCACGAACTCGGCCGGATGGTCGACGGCAGCCCGATCATCAACTTGGTCAACCTGGCCGTCCTGACCGCCATCCGCGACAAGGCCAGCGACATCCACATCGAGCCCGCCAAGAAGTCCACCCTGATCCGCTACCGGATCGACGGGCGCCTGCGGGAACTGATGACCGCCCCCGCCGGCATGCACAGCGCGATCATCTCGCGCATCAAGGTGATCGGCAAAATGGACATCGCCGAACGCCGCCTGCCCCAGGAAGGCCGCATCCACGTCGTCGCCGAAGGCCGCGAAGTCGACCTGCGGGTCTCCTCGATGCCGACCCTGCTCGGCGAGAAGATCGTCATCCGGATCCTCGACAAGGACAACCTCGAGGTCTCCCTCGAAAAACTCGGCATCGGCGGCTCCCAGCTCGCCCGCTTCCGCCGGATCTTCTCGGCCGCCCACGGGATCGCCCTGGTGACCGGCCCGACCGGCAGCGGCAAGACCACCACGCTCTACTCGGTCCTCGACCTGCTCAACTCGCCCGAGAAGAACATCATCACGATCGAGGATCCGATCGAGTACCAGCTCGACGGCATCAACCAGATCCAGATCAACGAAACGATCGGACTCAGCTTCGCACGCACGCTCCGCTCGATCCTGCGGCAGGACCCCGACGTGATCATGGTCGGCGAAATCCGCGACCCGGACACCGCCCGCGTCGCCATCCAGGCCGCCCTGACCGGCCACCTGGTGCTCTCGACCCTGCACACCAACAGCGCCCCCGGGGCCTTCGCCCGCCTGATCGACATGGGCATCGAACCCTACCTGCTGGCCTCGGCCTTCACCGGCGTGATCGCCCAGCGACTCGCCCGGCAGATCTGCCCGCACTGCCGCACGTCCTACTACCCGCCCGACGCCGCCCTCCGCGACGCCGGCTGGCAGAACGACACGCAGCGCGTCTTCTACAAGGGCGAAGGCTGCCGGCAGTGCCACGACAGCGGGTTCCGCGGCCGGATCGCGATCTTCGAGATGCTCGAAGTCAACGACGAGATCCGCAACGCGCTGCACACCTGCAACGACGAAGACGAACTGCGGGCCGTGTCCGCCCGCAACGACTGGCGACCGCTTCGCGAGGAAGGCATGAAACTCGTCGAAGAGGGACAGTCGACACTCGAAGAGATTCTCCGCGTGACGCACGCCGAGTCCGACGCGACCACCCGCGCCGAAACCGGCGAGACCGTCACCACGCCCTGAGGAGCGCCGCGATGCTGTACCGCTACCGCGCGCTGGCCGCCAGCGGGCAACAGATCACCGACACGATCGAAGCCGACTCCGTCAACGAGGCCGCCGAGAGCCTGCGGGCCAGCGGCCTGACCGTCCTCGGACTGCAGACCGCCCCCGACGCCCGGCCACGCCGACGCGTCCGCGGCGGCGGCAGCCGCCACCTGCTGCTCCTGACCCACCAGATGCAGATGCTGCTCGAATCCGGCGCCTCGCTCGTCCCGGCCCTCGAAGCCGTCGAGAAACAGGTCGGCAAGACCTCCTTCGGAGACACCCTCCGCCAGGTCCGTGTGGCCGTCGAAAACGGCGGCAGCCTGACCGAGGCCCTCGAGCAGCACCCGCGGACCTTCCGCCCGGTCTTCTGCACGATCGTCGCCGCCGGCGAAGCCACCGCCACCCTGCCGCAGGCCTTCGGACGACTCTCGCTGCTGATCGAACGCCAGCAGCAGGTCCGCAAGACCGTCACCGGCGCCGTGCTCTACCCGGCCCTGCTCGCCATGCTCTGCCTCGGCGTCATCGCCGTCCTGGTCGGCTTCGTCCTGCCGCGCTTCCGCGGCCTGTTCGACATGCTCAAGACCCCGCTGCCCGGGTCGACCAGGTTCCTGTTCGGCATCTCCGAACTGCTGACCAGCTACTGGATGGTGATCGCACCGCTCGGCGTGCTGCCGTTCATCCTGATCTACCTGATCCTGCAACAGCCCGCACTGCGGCGACACCTCGACGCGATCCTGATCCGCACGCCGTGGATCGGACGCATGATGGCCCGCCTGCTGATCGCCCGCGTACTCCGCATCTGGGCCGCCATGCTCCGCTGCCACGTCTCCCTGACCGACACGATCGACCAGTCCCTGCACGCCATCACCAACCAGGCCGTCCGCAAACTGGTCGAGGACGTCCAGGCCGCCGTCGGCGGCGGCGGACGCATCGGCGATGTCCTCAACGCCAGCTACCTCGTCGACCCGGTCGTCACCGCCGCCATCTCCACCGGCGAAGAAAACGGCAAACTGACCGAGTCCGTCGACTTCGTCTCCGACTGGCTCGACCGCGAAAACCAGCAGATGGTCACCGTCGCCACCCGCGTCCTCGAACCCACCCTGCTGGCCGTCATGGGCGCCGTCGTCGGAGCCGTCGCCATGAGCCTGTTCCTGCCACTCTTCGACATGGCCGCGGGAGGACGCTGATGAGTTCCCTCCGCCAGATGATGCCACGCCGCTCCGCCGTCGTCTTCGATGTCGGCACCGCCGGCGTCCGCGCCGTCCAGGCCAGCCGCTTCGGCGGACACCACCGCCTCCGCGACGCCCTCTGCCTGCGACGCCCCCTCCTCGGGGATGACGCGCCCGATACCGAACCGGCCGAAATCGCCCGACTCGCCGCCCGCATGATCGGACAAGGCCGCTTCCAGGGACGCGAGGTCGGACTCGTCCTCGCTCCGCCCCACGTCAGCTTCCACGCCCTGCGCGTGGCCGATTCGCTCCTCGACCAGCCGGCCACCGCCGTCTGCGAAGCACTCGCCTGGGAAGTCGCCAAGGAACTCCGGGCCGAAGCCACCGACCTGGAAGTCCGCTACTGGCCGCTGCCGGCCAACCACCGCCAGGGCCTGAACGTGATGTCGGTCAGCATGCCCCGCGCCCAGGCCCACGCCTGGGTCCGGCACTTCGGCGAAGCCGGACTCGGACTCCGCCGGATCGACGTGGCCCCCTGCACCCTGCTGCAGTTCGCCCTGACCGCCGGCCAGGCCCCCGCCCGCGGCCTCTGGGTGATCATCGACCTCGGGCTGGCCCGCTCGCACATCACCGTGCTGCTCGACCGGACCCCGGTCTACATCCGCACGATCGAAACCCGCGGCGACACCTGGACCCGCGAAATCGCCCAGTCCTTCGACCTGGATTACGCCGAGGCCGAGGCCCTCAAGAAACGCCACGGCCTGCGGGCCGGCGACGGCGGCGACAACCCGTTGCACGCCGCCCTGCACCGCGCCCTGCGCGAACCCGTCGAAGCCCTGATTCACGAAACCACGCTCTGCTGCCGCTACGTCGGCCAGAGCTACGTCGGCTGCCCGGTCGAACGCGTCCTGCTCGCCGGCGGCGGCGCCCATCTGCCCGGGCTCGCCGACCGGATCCAGACCACCCTCGACGTCCCGGTCGCGGCCCTCCGCTCCGACCTGGTACCCACCGGCCAGGCCGACCTGGTCAGTTGCGTCGGCGGCGCCCTGCGCGACCTGGAGGCCGCCTGATGCAAGCGATCAACCTGGTCCCCCGCGACTGTCTCGAGGTCCGCCAGCGGCAGCGCCGCATGCGCGGCTGGCTGCTCGCCTTCGCCGGCGCCGGCGTCCTGCTGCTGTTCAGCGGCCTGCACCTGACCGTTCAGGACTCGCGACTGCGACGCTTCGAACAGTCCCGGCACGAGGCCGAAATCCAGTTGGCCGACCTGCAGCGGCAACGCGCCGGCCTGCTGCTCCGCCGCACCGAACTCTTCGACCGGGCCCGCATCCTCGTCGCCCCGCTCGATTCCAGCCGCCTGCCGGCCGCCCTCGCCCGCCTGACCAACGACGCCCCGCCCGGCGTCGTGCTGAACCGCATCGAAGTCGGCCCCCAGCCGGAACCGGTCACCACCACCGACGGACAGACCCGGACCCCGGCCGCACCGATCGCGATCGAGGGCTTCGCCGAAACCGAGGACGAGGTGCACCGCTTCACCAGCCTGGTGCGCGGCATCGCGGACTGGGAGGCCGCCCAACTGCACAGCATTCAGCGCCGCGAGGCCGCCGGCCTGCCGCGCCCGCACTTCACGATTCAACGCACGGCGAGGACCACGCCGTGATCGTCGCCCGGAAACCCTGCACGATCTACGCCAGCGACCTGGCCTTCTGCGCCGGACTGCTCGCCGTCCTCGCGGGCGGCTACCTGCTGCTCGTTCAGCCCGCCGCCCGGCGCAGCGAAACGCTCCGCCAGACGCAGATCGAACTGGCCGACATGCGGCACCAGGTCGAAGACCGTCGCGGACAGATCAGCCGCCTGCGAACCGAGATCGGCGAACTGCAGACCGGCGTCACCCAGCGCTCGGCCGAAATCCCCGCCGCCAGCCAGGCCGACCAGACCATCCAGCGGGTCCTCGCCTCGGCCGAGAAGTTCGGCGTCGAGTTCCTCCAGATCATCCCGGCCGCACCGCGGGAAACCCCCGAACGCGTCACCTGCGATGTCCGCCTGCGGGCGACCGCGCCGGCCAACGGCGTCATCCGCTGGCTCGACACGCTTTCGCGGCAGCATCCGTACGTCTCGTTCGAACACGTCGCGCTCCGCGCCGCGCACGAGGGCCACTGCGAACTGCAGGCCGTCCTCCGCCTGCACATGCTGCCGCCGGACAGCGAGACACCCGCCGCGGAGACCAAACCGTGATCGGCCTGCGGACCCGCATGATCTACGCGACCCTGGCGCTCTCCGCGACCGCCTGGTCCCTCGACTTCCTGACCGCCCGGATTCCCGAGGAAGCCAAAGCGGCCGCGAAGGGCGAAGCGCCGGAAGAGACCGGCCAGATCTCGGCGGATGACCTGCAGGCGGTCATCTCCGCCCTGCGGACCGTCCCGCGTCAGCGGGCCCCGCTGGCGCTCAGCCCGCGCAACCTGTTCGAGCCGCCGGCAGCGCCGCCGAAAATCGTGAATCCCCCCCCAGCCGCCGCGACCGCCGGGGCAGCGGACGCCTCCGCGCCCGACGGTGTGACGATCGCCGATCCGCCGCCGGCGTTACCGGACCTGGTGCTCGACGGCATCATGGCCGGCCGCCGCCGCCTGGCGCTGATCAACGGAAACGTGGTCGCGACCGGGCAGCGGGTCCAGGGGTATCGCGTGCGTTTTATCGGGGCCGACCATGTGCTGCTGGACGGACGCGCCGGACGGTTGCGGCTGGATCTGGCAAAACCTGAACTGCGGCAGCAAAACAACTAACGCGGTGCGTTCCCTAGGACGATACCTGATTTGAAAGGCAGACCGGGTTCGCCCTCCCGGGGCCAACCAACAAACTTGAGGAGTGATCGAGCAATGCGTAGTAGAGTCAACCGAGCCGGTTTCTCGCTGGTCGAACTGGTCGTCGTGATCGTCATCATCGGCATCATCGCCGCCATGGCCATTCCGCGCCTCAGCCGCGGGTCCGCCGGTGCCGCCGACTCGGCCCTGGCCGGCAACCTCGCGATGATCCGCAACGCCATCAACCTGTACGCGGCCGAGCACAGTAACAAGTTCCCCGGCCACGACGGTGGCGATGTCACCGACCACCTGACGATGTACACCAGCGCCGCCGGCGCCACGAACGCCACCAAGACGGCCGTCTACAAGTACGGCCCGTACCTGGTCGCGGTCCCGCCGTGCCCGGTCGGCAGCCCGACCAGCGCGAGCGACATTCTGCTGGATTCGTCGAACTCGCCGCCGGACGTCAACACCGGTGGCGGCGAAGGCTGGGTCTACAACCCGACCACCGGCGAGTTCCTCGCGAACACGACCACCACCGACGAATTCGGCACGGCCTACAACACCTACTAGACCCGCCGACGACAAACGGTCTGCCTGACACACCAACAGGGTGAGAGAGGTTCATGCCTCCCTCACCCTGTTCTTTGTAAGTAAGCAAGTGAGCAAGTAAGCAAGGGGGCGCGGGCAGCTTCGCGCGACTCCCTGCTTACTTGCTCATTGGTTGCTGGGTTACTTGATTACTTGCTTACCTGCTTACTTGCTTACCGCGCAAGCAGATGTTGCCCGACCGGCGAGGCCGGGGCCGCGGCGATCAGGCGCTCGGCCAGCGCGGTCGCCAGTTCCGTCTCGTTCAGCTTGTGCGCGACCGCCGCGCCGAGTTCCAGCATCGGCACGTTCCGCGGATCGCGCTCCAGGACGGTCAGCGCCATCGTCAGGGCCTCGCCCAGTTCCCCCTGCCCGACCAGCACCTCGGCCAGCGCCTGCAGCGCCCCCGGATGACCAGGCTGGCGGGCCAGGATCTGCTGCAGCCGGCGCCGGGCCGTCGCGTAGTCTTCCAGTTCCACGTCACAACGCGCCAGGTTCAGCAGCAGTCGCGTCCGCTGTTCGCGCGGCACCTCCTCGAGCGCCGCCTCCAGCGTCAGGACCGCTTCGCGGCAACGACCCGCCCGCTCGAGCGCCAGCGCCAGACGCTCCAGCGTCACCTGGTCCGCGGCGTGACTCAGCACCCGCTGCCAGGCCGCCGCCGCGGCCGACCAGTTGCCCAGTTGCTCCTGGCACTCGGCCTGGGCCACCTGGAACGCCGGCGTCCAGTCGTGCTGCCGGGCGTGCAGCCCCAGCAGCGCCTCCGCCGAACCCGCCTGGTCCAGTTGCAGCAGCACCTGCACCGCCGCCGTCAGGTTGGTCACATCGTGCGGATCGCGATCCAGCGCCGTCAGGAAGTGCTCCAGCGCCACCGGCCAGCGCATCTGCTGTTGCGCGACGATCCCGCGCAGGTACGCCACCTCGGCCAGGCTGTCGTCCTCGGCCGCCACCGCGCGCAGCAGCGCGTCGGCCGCCTCGACCTGCCCCTCGGCCAGCAGCACCCGGGCCTGCACGACCTGGTGCCCGACGTGCTCCGGATCCAGCCGCCGCGCCTCGGCAATCTCGTCCGCGGCGTTCCGCGTCGAGCCGATCGCCAGTTGCTCGGACGCCAGGCGGGCCTTGACCTGCGCCCGCACCCGGTTCCAGCGCTGGCTGGCTTCCTGCTTGGCCGTCACGTGCGTCGCCCCCGGCGACTGGCAACCCGCCAGCATCAGCAGCCCCGCAGCGAGCAGAATCGTCCGCATCATGGCAGGTCCTCCACGATCACCGCCGGACGCGGCTGAGGCGGCGGCGCGGAACGCCGCACCGGCACCGGCCGCACGGACGGCGCGGACACGCCGGCCGGAGCCGACACCGGTCCGTCGTCCGCATGTCCGACCGGCGCGCCCCGCAGCAGGCGCCAGTCCTCGGCGGGTCGATTCAGATCCGGCAGCGTGACCGGATCAGGCGTCTGCCCGAGCATCTCGAGCAGCAGCGTCCGCCCGCGGGTGCCGTCGTTGTCCCACTTGGCGGTGTGCATCAGTTGATCACGCAACCGCAGCGCCGCCAGGTGCCGCGGGTTGTTGTGCAGCGCCATCCGCACGTTCAGCAGGGCCCGCTCCAGGTCACCCGACTCGATCTGCGTCAGCGCTTCCTGGTAGTACGCCTGCGCCAGGCGCTCGCGGCCGCTGCCCAGCAGCCCGCGCCGCGCGCCGGCCCGGATCCGCTCGATGTCGTTCTGCACCTCGGCCTGGAAGTCCGGGTCGACCTCGCTGTCCAGCACGTGAATCGTCAGCAGGATGATGACCTCTTCGCGAACCGTCTGGTCGAGCGAACGCTGGAACAGCACGCCCGCGCCCGGGAGGTCACCCAGCACCGGAAGCTGCGACTGCGCCGAAATCGTCCGCTCGCGGAACAGCCCGCCGATCAGCACCGTGTGCCCGTCGCGAACCACCACCTGGGCCTGCGCCTCGGTCGTCTCCTCGAACGGCAGGTTGTCGGCCGTCAGACCGCCGTTGCTGTCCTTCGGATGCACGTCCAGCCGTACCGTCCCGTCGTCACTGATCACCGGACGGAAACGGATCTGCGTGCCCGTTTCGAGGAACTCGACCGTCTGCACCGCCGCCGTCTCGGTCACCGTCGTCGTCAGGTACCCGTCGCGGCGACCGACGATCACCTCGGCACTCTGCCGGTTCAGCGCGACCACCTTCGGGTTGGCGACCACGGTCACGTCGGTGACGTCCTCCAGCGCGCGGACGAACGCCGCCACGCTGTTGCGGATGATCCCGAACGAAAAGCCGCCCGGCAGCCCGCCGGTGAACGCCGTGTTGACGTTGAAGGTCGTCTCCTGGAACTCCTCGGCCGGCAACGCCCCGGTCGCCAGGTTGTTGGCCGCGTTGCTGGTGCTGTTGACGTTCTCGAAGTCCACGCCGCCCAGCAGCGTGAAGTCGACCCCGAACTGGTTGTCCTCGTTCAGCGTCGCCCGCAGGATCGTCGCCTCGATCAGCACCTGCTTCGGCCGCACGTCAAGCTGCTTCAGCAGGTCCCCGATCGCGTTCAGGCGATCCGGGTAGTCCGTCACCACCAGGTACGAAACGCTCGCGACCGATTCGACCTCCGCGCCGATCGCGCCGGCCCCGGCCGCACCACCGGACGCGCCGGCGTTCAGGTCCTCGTCACCGACGACCTGTCCGGTCGCGCTCAGCAGCGTGCGGGCCGCCCGGGCCGCTTCCTTGCGACTCAGGTGCTGCACGTAGAACACCCGCGTCTCCGGCGGCGGCAGCAGGGCCGACAGTTCCTCGACCGTGCCGACGTAGATCACCTTGCCGGCCCGCAGGAACGTGTACTGCCGCGGCTTGAGGATCGCCTCGAGCGCTTCCTCCAGGCTGACCCCGTACAGGTTGGCCGAGACGCGCTGATCGACACCGTCCGTGCTGACGATGTTCAGTTCGAATTCGTAGCTCAGCAGATCGAGGATCGCCGCAATCGACGCGTTCCGGACGTGAATGTCGATCAGCCCCGACGGACGTCGCTTGACCGACGCCCCGTTCGCGTCAGACTCCGCGCCCTCCGCCTCGGCCGCGGCCTGCTCGGCCATCTCGACCGCCGGCGGCGGCGACCCCGCGGTGGCCTGCAGACGCTTCATCCAGTCCGCCAGAACGTTGTTCTGCGCGACGGCCGGAGTTGCCAGAACCTGCCCGAGAACAAAGACGGCCAGGCAGGTGACCCTGCACGCGCGATCGGTAGACATCCGTGTCATAGACGACGCCCCTCCCGGGCATCCACTGGTTTCAGGACTTCTGCCGGACTAATCGGACGTTGCGGCGTCCGGCCTGCAGCCCGCTCCGGCATTGCGCCCAATCGCGCAAGTCCTGCCGCAGCCCCGCTCCCACCCCGCGGTTATAGTCCCAGCGATGGAAACCCCTCCCGCCAGTCTGGCCGACGTCGCCGTGCTGCTGCCGGCCTGCAACGAAGCCGAATCCCTGACCACCCTGCTGCCCGTCCTGACGGCGATGCGATTCGGCCAGATCATCGTGGCCGACAACGCCTCGACCGATGGAACCGGTTCCGTCGCGGCCGCCGCCGGCGCGACCGTCGTCCGCGAACCCCGCCGCGGCTACGGAGCGGCCTGCGCCGCCGGACTGACGGCCGTGGCACCCGGGACGGAGATCATCGTCTTCCTCGACGCCGACCAGGCCGACGACCCGGCCATGATCCCGCACCTGGTGCGGGTCCTCCGCGAAGCCCCGGCCGACCTGGTGATCGGCTGCCGCGACGCGGACGGGCAGCAGCGCGGGGCGATGACGATTCCGCAGCGGTTCGGCAACTGGCTGGCGACCACGCTGATCCGGCTGGGCTGGCGGTACCGCTTCCGGGACCTCGGCCCGCTCCGCGCGATCCGCCGCCAGGCCCTCGCCCGGATCGACATGCGGGACCGGGCCTACGGCTGGACCGTCGAGATGCAGGTCCGCGCCGTGCAGCTCGGCCTGCGGATCGAGCAGGTCTCGGTCCCCTACCGCCGCCGGATCGGAACCAGCAAGATCTCCGGCACCGTCCGCGGCGTCGCGCTGGCCGGCTACTACATCCTGACCACCATCGCCCGCCTCTACTTCCGACCACGCTGAGCCGGACGAGCCCGGCCTTCCCGCGACCGAGAGAGCCGGCACGGAAAAACCGCTTACCCCGCGACGGTTCTCAACTATAAGAGGGCATGGACATCGCCAGATCGACGCTGATCGGACTGCTGCTCCTCACGTTCGCCGGGTGCGGCGGGAACCGGGCCGCCGACCCGCCAATGACCGCACCGCAGCCCGTGCCGACCGAACGGACCGCGCAGCCACCCGAACCGCGGCCGGGCCCGCCGGCCGAACGCGTGGCCGCGCCACCCCGGGTTGCCGTCGCGGCTCCGACCTCAACCGCTGAAGTGCCCGCGCCCGCGCCGCCTCCGGCCAAGCCGCTGCCCGCGCCGAGCGCACCGGCGCCCGAACCCGCACCGGAGCCCGAGCCGACGCCGCAGGATCCGGACGAGGATGCCGCCCGCCTGCCCCGATACCTGAAGGTGCTGCAGAGCCGTCCCGGCAGCGCGGCCCTGCTGCCGGACGCCTCGACCGAGGGCGCGCGGACCGTCCGGATTCGTTCGAACGACGCGACCGTCCTGCGAATCACGCGGAACGGACTGCCGCTGACGACGCGCGGCAGCATCGTGCTGCGCATCGACAGCCAGGTCTTCGAGTGGACGCCGCAGCATCGCACGCTCGATCTCGGCTTCTCGCCCTCCTCGGGCTGGTCGATCATCGCCCGCGACGGCAGCCCGCCATGAGCGACAACTACGTCACGCGCGCCGGTGACAAGCTGGCCGCCGCGCTGCTGGCCTTCCGGGTCGATGTCCGCGGCGCGACCTGCATCGACTTCGGCAGCCACGTCGGCGGCTTCGTGGACTGCCTGCTGCGGCACGGCGCGGCCCGCGTCCACGCGGTCGATCCCGGCTACGGCATCCTGCATCCCAGCCTGCGCGACGATCCCCGCGTCACCCTGCACGAGCGCACCAACGCGCTCGACTTCCGCCCCCCCGAACCCGCCGACCTGATTTCGATCGACGTCGGCTGGACGCCCCAGCGACTGATCCTGCCGGCCGCTCGACGCGGACTGGCCCCCGGCGGACGCGTCATCTCGCTGATCAAGCCGCACTACGAAGCGCCCAGGCACTGGCTCCGCGGCGGCGTCCTCGTCCCCGAACGCCTGCCCGAAATCTGCCGCACCTGCCGCCAGGACGCCACCGAACTCGGCTGGAACATCGACGCCGAGATCGACAGCCCGATCCTCGGCCAGGGCGGCAATCGCGAACTGCTCTGGCTGCTGACCCGCCCGGGCTGAGTCGCCGCCGCCCACCGCCATCGCTACACTACCGCCATGCGGCCCCGCTCCGAGAACCCGCGGCAGATCCTCGTCGTCGTCCCCAACTGGGTCGGCGACGTCGTCATGGCCGGACCGGCCCTCGCCGCCCTGCGATTCAGCTTTCCCGACAGCCGCATCCGCCTGCTGCTGCGCGGCTACGTCCGACAGGTCCTCGACGGCTGCGACTGGTTCGACGACGTCCTGACCTGGTCCGCGGCCCGCGGCCTGCGGCGCGAACGCGAGAACCTCGACCTGGTCGCCGGCCTGCGCCGCGACCGCCCCGACATGGCCGTCCTGCTGACCAACTCGTTCCGCAGCGGACTGCTGACCTGGCTGGCCGGCATCCCTCGCCGGGTCGGGTTCGCCCGCGACGGACGCGGCTGGATGCTGACCGACAAGCTCCGCCCGCTGCGACGCGACGGAAGGTACGTCCCGACCTCCGTCGTGCAGTCCTACTGCGACCTGGCTGAACGGGCCGGCGCGACCGCCACAGACCGCCGCCTGCGCCTGGCCGTCACCGACGAGCAGCAGGACCAGGCCGCCGCCGTCCGCGCCGCCCACGGCCTGCCGGACGGACAGCCCTATGCCGTGCTGAATCCGGGGGCCGCCTTCGGGGCCGCCAAGGCCTGGCACCCGGAACGGTTCGCGGCCGTCGCCCGCCATCTGCGGAAGACGTTTCAACTGCCGAGCCTGGTCGTCGGCGCCCCGTCCGAACGACCGCTGCTGGAACGGATCGCGGCCGAGTCCGACACCTCGGCGCGGGTCTGCCTCGACCCCGGCACCAGCCTCGGCTCGCTCAAGCCGCTGATCCGCGACGCGGCCGTGCTGGTCTGCAACGACACCGGCCCGCGGCACTACGGCATCGCGTTCGGGACGCCGACGGTGACGATCTTCGGCCCGACACACCAGGCCTGGACCACCAGCGACGCGCCCCGCGAGGTCGCCCTGCAGGCCGAGGTCCCCTGCGGCCCGTGCCAGTTGCGGGTCTGCCCGCTGGACCATCGCTGCATGAACGAGATCACGGTCGAGCAGGTCGTCGGAACGATCGGGCGCCTGCTGCCGGTGCAACTCGGGGAGGCGGCCGGCAGTGGCTGACACGCTCCACCTCGAACGTCCCTATCGCGACGCGCTGCGGGCCTGCGGGCTCGACAGCGTGCCGCGGATCCTCGCGCACAGCACCGGCGAAGTCGCGGCCTGGAGCCGCACGACCGACACGACCCGCGTGCCCGGACCGGCCGGGCAGCCCGGCTTCTACCTGAAACGCTACCGCTACCCGACCTGGAACAAGCGCTTCCGCGGCATGCTGCGCGGCACCTTCTTCCACAAGCATCGCGGCCAGGAGGAGTACGGCCTGCTCTCATCGATGCGGCGTCTCGGCATCCCGGCCGTCCGTCCGGTGGCCTACGGTGCCCGCCGCAGCGCCCACTTCGTGACCGACTGCTTCCTGATCACCGAGGAGGTGCCGGGGGCCTGCAACCTGACCAGCTTCGCCAGCGATGTCCGGGCGGGACGCCGCAGCATCGACGTCTCGATGCGCCGGGCCATGTGCACCGAACTGGCCGAACGGATGGCCGCGATGCACGAGGCCGGCTTCGCCCACGGGCAGTTGTTCTGGCGGAACGTGCTGGTCCGCGTGGCCTGCACCGGCGCGCCGGAGTTCTTCTTCCTCGACGCCCGTCCGCGGCGCGGCCGCCGCTGGCTCGCCCGTCGCAGCGAGCGCTACCTGAACGAGTTGGCCCACACGGCCGCCTCGGCCCTGCCGTTCACGTCGCGGACCGAACGCATGCGCTTCGTGACCCGTTACCTGCACGTGCGGCAACTGCAACTCGAACCGCGGGACGTGCACCGTTACCTGCTGCAACTGGCCGACCGCTACGCCAGCCACGAACTGCAGCGGATCCGGATGGCCGAACGCTTCGAAACCTGGAACCGGCACCTGGCCCTCGAGCAGCAGGCCCTGGACGGGCTGGGATGAGCGCGACCTGGCAGATCTGCGAGACCTGGCGCGAGCCGCTGGCGGCCGCCGGCGTGGCCAGCCTGGCCCCGCTGCTGGACGAAACCACGCCGGACCAGACCCTGCCCGGCCAGTTGCAGCGCCTGACCAAGCCCGGTCTCGGCGGGCGCGAGCGCTGGCGCTGGCTGCTCGAAGTCGGCGGCGCATCGCGAACCTTCTACCTGAAACGCTATCGCCGCAGCGACTGGCGGGCGCAGTGGGATCGCCTCTGGCGGCAGACGTTCGGCCACAGCCGCGGCTGGTGGGAATACGAAGTGTCGCGGAGACTCGAGGCCGCCCATGTCCCCGCCCCGGCCCCGATTGCCTTCGCCGAAGAGATGTTCGGGCAACTCGAACGCAGCAGCGCCGTCGTGATGGCCGGGGTCGCCGGCGATGCCTTCGAACGCCGCTGGCAGACCGCCCTCGGCAGCGCCGCTCCGATCACCCGCGGTCGGCTGCGGCACGACCTGACCCGCCGCCTGGCCCGCTTCATCGCGGCCTTTCACGGCACCGGCATCTGCCACCGCGACCTGTACCTCTCGCACGTCTTCGTCGAGTGGGACGAACACTGCCAGCAACCGCCGCGCTTCACACTGATCGACCTGGCCCGCGCCCATCGCCCGCGCTGGCGGCCGCGGCGCTGGCTGCTGAAGGACCTCGCCCAACTGGACTACTCGGCCCGGCAACTCGGCGCCTCGCGCAGCGACCGGTTGCGGTTCCTGCTGCACTACCTCGGCCTGCAGCCGCGCGCCCCGCGCACCCGCTGGTACGCCCGCCGCATCGTGCACCGCAGCGATCGCATCCACGCCCGCGAAGTCCGCAAAGGCCGCGCCCGATGAGAATCGCCATCGTGCACGAAACGCTCGACCCGCGCCGCGGCGGGGCCGAGACCTCCGTGCTGGAAATGGCGGCCGAACTGCGGGCCCGCGGTCTCGACGTGACCCTCGTGACCCCCGGCGATCCGGACCCCGACGACCCGCCCGGCCTGCATCGCATTCCGGTCCGCGGCGACAAACTGCTCCGCGCGATCCGCTTCGTCGCCGACGCCGACCGCTACACCCGCGACACCGGCTTCGAGATCGTCCACGCCGTCTCGCCCTGCTTCTCCGCCAACGTCTATCAGCCGCGCGGCGGAACCTATGCCGAAACGATCGATCGCACCCTCGCCCGCGTCGGCAACCCGCTGCTTCGCGCGGTCAAGCGCCTCGGCCGACGCTTCAACCGCCGGCAGCGCTTCCTGCGACTGACCGAACAGCAACTGCTCGCCGACCGCCGGCCACCGTTCGTCGCGGCCGTCTCGCAGTACGTCGCCCGGCAGATCCCGAAGACCGCGCCCGCTTTTCCGCCCGATCGGATCCGCGTCGTCTTCAACGGCGTGCGGGTCGCGGCCTGCAGCGCCGCCGATCTGGACCAGCGCCGCGCGCGCATCCGGGCCGAACTCGAAACGCCCCCCTCGCGGCGCGTGCTGCTCTTCGCCGCCCACAACTTCGCCCTGAAGGGACTGCCGCAACTGCTGGCGGCGATCGGGCGGTTGCGGACCGACGACTGGGAACTCTGGCTGGCCGGACGCGGCCGCCTGCCCGGCGGGCTGGACCGGCGGGTCCGCCCGCTCGGCCCGCGCGGCGACATGCACGACCTGTTCGCGGCCGCCGATGTGCTCGCCCACCCGACCTGGTACGACCCCTGCAGCCGGGTTGTGCTCGAAGCGCTGGCCCTCGGTCTGCCGGTCGTGACGACCCGCTACAACGGCGCGGCCGAGATCATGCAGGCCGGCATCCACGGCGCGGTCATCGACACGCCGGGCGACATCGCCGCCCTGGCCGCAGCGCTCGATCAGGCCCTGTCGCCGGAAGTCGCCGACGCCTGCCGCGCGGCACGCGAAGCCACGCGCCAGCGGGTTTCGATGGCCCGGCACGCCGAGGAACTCGAAGCGCTCTATCGAGAGGTGATCACCGCAACCTGATCCCGCGACACAACCACCGCCCTGCCTGAACGTGCGGGCGTATCGGCTGCGCGGGACGTGGGTCGCACGCTGGAGGCAGCGCAGTGGACGTGCTCCCTGTTCCCTTCTTCAGCCACCCAGTTCCCGGCCGCGCGCCACGGCCGCCTGCACCGCGCCGGCGATCGCTTCCGGGACGCCCGCCTGCTGCAGGTGTTCGAGTGCGGCCGCGGTGGTGCCGCCCCTGCTGGTCACGTTCGCCCGCAGGGTTTCGGGTTCGCTGCCGCTTTCGAGCATCATCCGCGCCGCGCCCAGGCAGGTCTGCAGCGCCAGGCGGCGGGCCGCGTCGGGAGCCAGGCCGGCCTGCACGCCGCCGCGGATCAGCGCCTCGGTGAACAGGTAGTAGTACGCCGGGCCGGAGCCCGACACCGCCGTGACGACATCCATCAGCGCTTCGTCACTGACGATCAGGCACTGCCCCGAGGCCGCGAACAACTCGCCGACCCAGTGCAGGTCCTCGTTGCTGGCTTCATCGCCCGCGAAGATCCCCGCCATCCCGACGCCGAGCGTCATCGGCA
Organism: Phycisphaerae bacterium; assembly: GCA_030428945.1. GTDB lineage: Bacteria > Planctomycetota > Phycisphaerae > UBA1845 > Fen-1342 > JAUIEC01. Next base: position 267,628 of record JAUIEC010000005.1, read on the forward strand.
GGTTCGGCATCACCCGCACGACGCGCGGCGCGCGCGAAGTGAACGCGGCCTCGATCTTCGCGCACGGCAGGCCGGCCATGATCGAGACCAGCAGCGGGCGATCCGCCAGGTGCGGCGTCAGGTCCGCGACGATCTCCGGAAAGACCTGCGGCTTGACCGCCAGCACGACCGTTCCGGCCTCCTGCAGGCGGGCGTCCGGCGCGGCCGCGACCCCGCAACCCTCGTGCGCGAACCAGGACCGCTGGCCCTCGTCCGGATCAACCGCGTGAATCTCTTCGGGCTTCAGCAGGCCGCCGTGCAGCGCGCCGCGGGCGATGCCCCGGGCCATGTTGCCGGCCCCGATCAGCGCCAGTCGCAGGTCCGCCATGCTCAGGCTCCTCCCGGCACGGTGCGGCAGGCCGCCAGGGCCTTCTCGAAGCCCGGCAGCGCCCGCTCGATCACGCGCGGTTCGACCGCGAACGAGATCCGGATGTGTCCCGGCCGACCGAAGCCGCGCCCCGGCACGGCCAGGATGTTGGACCGCGCCAGGATCTCGCAGAACTCGATCTCATCGGCGATCGGCGTCTTCGGAAAGACGAACATCGCCCCGCCGGGCAGGGTCAGGTCGTAGCCCAGTTTCCGCAGCGCGCCGCACAGCAGGTCGCGGTTCGCGCGATAGGCGCTGATGTCGGAAATCGCCCCGGCGCAACGGGTCAGCACCCGCTGCATGGTCGCGTTCATGTTCACGTAGCCCAGCGTGCGGTTCAGCATCGTCAGCGCTTCCAGCAGGCGCCCGCGCTGCGGCACCCCGTCGCCCACGCCGATGAAGCCGGCCCGTTCGCCCGCAATGCTCAGGTCCTTCGAAAAACTGGCCGCCAGGATCGTCCGCGGGTACCAGCCTCCGGGCGCGCACGGCCGGTCGGCGTCGAACACCACCCGCCGGTACGGATCATCCTGCAGCAGGTACCGCGGGTTCGCGTCGCTGTCGCGCCGCGCGAGCACATCGGTCAGGGCCCGCATCCGCTCGGGCGTGTAGACCACGCCGGTCGGGTTGTTCGGCGAGTTCACCAGCACCGCCCGGGTCCGCTCGGTGATCGCCGCGGCCAGGGCCTCGGGATCGGGCTGGAAGTTCTCGTCGGTCTGCACCAGCACCATCCGGGCCTGGGCCTGCTCGATGTAGAAGCGGTACTCGGGAAAGAACGGGGCCAGCACGATCACCTCGTCACCCGGATCGCAGATCGAATGCAGCGCGACGTTCAGCCCGCCGGCCGCGCCCGAGGTCAGGATCACGCCGTCATCGCCAAGCGGATAGCCGTACTCGTCGCGGATGTACCCCGCGATCGCGGCCCGGGCCTCGGGGAAACCGGCGTTGGGCATGTAACGGTGCCGCCCGGGGTCGCGTTCGGCCGCGACCTCGGCGAGCGCATCGAAGAACGCCGACGGCGGCGCGTTGCTCGGGTTGCCGAGCGAGAAGTCGAAGACCTGGTCCGCGCCGAGTTTCGCCTTCAGGCGCAAGCCGCGTTCGAACATCTCGCGAATCCACGAGGCGGACTCGAGTCGCTCGGCGATCTGGCGGGCGATTCCATCTGCTGGCATGATCGGCCTCCCGGGTCGGAGTTTGAGGTTGGGACAAGCCGGATGCCCGTCGTCGGCCGCCGACGACCATCCTGCTCGCCTGTACTGCTGAGTCTAACGCCGCGGTTGCAGCAGGTGCAGGGCCTCGGCCCGGGTACTCTGGTTCGAGTGCATGATCCCCCGCAGGGCCGAGGTCACCATGATGCTGCCCGACTTCTTCACCCCCCGGCAGGTCATGCACGAATGCGAAGCCTCCAGCACCACCGCGGTCCCCTTGGCCTGCACCTCGCCCGCCAGCAGGTCGGCGATCTGCGAGGTCAGCCGCTCCTGCACCTGCGGCCGCGCGGCGTAGGCATCGACGATCCGGGCCAGCTTCGACAGTCCGACGATCTTGCCGCCCGGGATGTAGGCGATGTGCGCCTCGCCCGAGAACGGCAGCAGGTGATGCTCGCACATGCTGTGAAACGGGATCTCGCGCAGAATGACCATCTCGTGATGGTCCTCGTCGAAGACCGTCTCCAGGTGCCGCTCCGGCGACTCACGCAGGCCGCGGAACATCTCCGCGTACATCCGCGCCACCCGGTTCGGCGTCTTCAGCAGGCCGTCACGATCCGGATCCTCGCCCACCGCGATCAGGATCTCGCGGACGGCCTTCTCGATCCTCGGCAGATCAACCCCTTCTGTGAACGATTCAGACACGGCCATCCCCCCTTCCCTAGCGGCGACCTTCCACGTGCCGACGCAGGTAGTCCACGATCAGCCGCACGCCATATCCGGTCGCCGCGGTCTTCGATTCGTTGATCGCCGTCCCGGCGATGTCCAGGTGCGCCCACGGCGTGGACGCGTCGACGAATTCCTTCAGGAACATCCCGCCGACGATCGCATGCGCCTCGCGCCGCGTGGCCGAGTTGCGGATGTCCGAGTCGTTCCCGCGGATCAGGTCGCGGTACTCGTCCCACAACGGCAGGCGCCAGAGCCGCTCGCCGCTTCGCCGGCCGCTCTCCTCCAGGTCCGCCGCCAGTTCGTCGTTGTTGCCCATCAGGCCGGCCGCCGCTCGTCCGAGCGATATCACCACGCCGCCGGTCAGCGTCGCGAAGTTGATCATCCGCGTCGGCTTGCAGTGCTTCTGGGCGTACGTCAGCGCATCGGCCAGGATCAGGCGACCCTCGGCATCCGCGCTGATGATCTCGACCGTCTTCCCGCTCATCATCGTGATGATGTCACCCGGGCGGTACGCCTCGCCCGACACCGCGTTCTCGGCCGCCGGCACCAGCGCGGTCAGGTTGCAGCGCAGCTTCAGCGCCGCGGCCGCGTGCATGATCCCCAGCACCGCCATGCCGCCGCACTTGTCGAACTTCATGCTCTCGAGCCCGTCCTTGGGCTTCAGCGAGTAGCCGCCCGTGTCGAACGTGACCGCCTTGCCGATCAGCGCCGTCGACTGCCGCGAGCGCGGCGCGCCGCGGTAGTCCAGCCGGATCAGGCACGGCTTGTCCGCCGCCCCCTGCCCGACCGCGATCAGGCCGCCCATCTTCATCTTCTTCAGGTCCGCCGGACCGAACACCGTGCACTTCAGCTTCCACTCCCGCGCGAGCCGCCGGGCCTCCTTCGCCAGGCTCGAAGGCTGAATGATGTTCCCCGGCTCGTGGCACAGGCTGCGGGCATAGTTCACCGACTGCGCCAGCGCCACCGCCTCGCTGACCCGCTCGGCCCGCCCGACCTTCCGGGCCGCTTCACCGGCCGCCAGCCCGATCCGGCAGCGACCGACCGCCGGCGCGGCCGACTTGTGCCGGTTGAACCGGAAACCGCCCAGCACCATCCCGTCGGCCCACGCGGCCACCGGACGCTCGACCTGCGTCTTGACCAGGCCGTCGATCCACAGCGCCGCCCGCTCCACGCCCTGCTGCAGCAGCCAGTCGCCCACGCTGCCCGCGATCCGCCGGAGCAGCGCGGCCGTAATCCCCGCCGCCGGTCCGAGACTGACCAGCAGCACCCGCCGATAGCCCGCCGTCCCGGCCGTGTGCTGCATCTGCCCGGCCTCGGCCCCGACGCCCGCGACCCGCACCAGGTTGCCGACCGCGCCGCCGCATTCCTGGTCCACCCGCCGCAGCAGTTGCATCGCCGGCGGCGGATCGGCGGCCAGCGGAACGATCAGCACTTCGCCCTTGGCGGGCCGGGTCGCGGTGGAAAACGAGAACGGTGTCGCCGGAGTTGGCATCGCGCAATTCCTCGGAGAAAAGTGTTCGGTTCCTGGTGTTCCGTGCCCGGTGCCGGCTTCACGGCCGCCGCACAGGCGCCCCCGAAATCCGCAGACCGAAAGCGGAACACGTCTCCGGCATGCTAAGGGTCACTTCCCCGCCACGCCATCCGCGCCGCCGGGGAGGCCGGCCGCCGTCGCCAGGTCACCCGGGGTCTCGACGACCAGGTCCGCGCCGGCCGCCCGCAGGTCCGCCACCGGACGGAAGCCCCACGCCACGCCAACGCCTGTGCAGCCCGCCCGCCGGGCCGTCTCGATGTCGGTCGGGGTGTCGCCGATCATCCACGTCCGCGCCGGAGCCACGCCGGCCTCGCGACAGATGCGCAGCAGCAGACCGGGGTCGGGCTTGCGGCCACGCTCCTCGACGTAGCCCTGCACGCGGACGAAGGTCCCCTCGTCCCAGAAGCGGTTGACGACCAGGCGGGTCAGTTCGTGCGGTTTGTTCGACAGGACGGCCAGGGGGATGCCGGCGGCGGCGAAATCGCGGACGGCATCGGGAATGCCGGGGTAGGGACGCGTGTGGCGGACCACCCGGGCGCGGTACCGGGGGCGGGCGAGTTCGATCAGGCGAGCGACCAGGTGCGGGTGTTCGTCGCCGATGGCCCGCTGGCAGAGCCTGGGGACGCCTTCGCCGACCATGTACCGATAATGTGGGACCGGATGCCCCGGGACGCCGAGCAGTTCGAGGCACTCGTTCAGCGCTTCGGCGATGTCGTCGAGCGAATCGACCAGGGTCCCGTCGAGGTCGAAGACGCACAGGTCGGGGGGCGGGGTGGCAGGCATTTAGGCTCCGATTGCCGCAACCGTTGCGGGCTCAGGAACGTATACTACGCAGGGTCGCGCAGGGGCTCAAACCGCAAGACGTCTCTGCGCGGACGACCACAGGCACCGGGAGCCTCTGACATGCATGTGCGCCTGACCATTCTGCTCGCCCTGTCCGCCCTGCTGGCCGCGCCGGCCACGGCCCAGGAGCGGGAACCGCTGCAGATCAACAGTTATGGGGCGGTGCTCGACAACATCGACCTGCTGATCGATCACTACTCGAACTTCCTGGCCCGCAAGTACGAACTGACGGACGAGCAGGACCAGTACACCCGTCACCTGCTGCGCGAGCGTTCACACGAATTCCTCGACACGCACCAGGACAACCTGCGCGGCCTGATCGAGACGCTCTTCGAGGTCCGTACCGGCGGCGACATGAGTGCCGACGGCCTGATGGCCTGGGGCGAGGCCGCCCGTCCGATCTACGAAGACGCCCGCCAACTGATCATCGCCGGCAACGATGACTGGCGCGAGATTCTCAGCGACGACCAGAAGCGCCGGCACGACGAAGACCTCAAGCTGATGTACGAGAGCTTCGAAACGACCGAGACGCAACTCGACCGCATCACCAGCGGCGAGATGACCGTCGACGAGTTCCGCAACCCGCGCCGGGCCCGCTCGGTCCGACGCAGTACCGCCCGCGCCACCAACGACGACATGCCGCCGCCCGGCGAACCGCCCAGCAACCGCCTGGATCCCCCCAGCGACGAGGCCGCCTCGGCCGCCCGCGAACGGGCCCAGGAACTCCGTGAGCGTCTGGCCGAGCGCCGCCGGCAACGGGCCGAGGAACGCGGGGCCATGGAAGAGACCCCGCTGGACGACCCGGCCGCGGTCGCGCCGGCCAAGTCCGGCAAGTCCGGGCGGATGACCCGCAACGAACCGGTCGAGCGCGACCGGACCGAGCCCGCCCGCGGCGAGACGCGTTCGCCGGCCGCCGCCAGCCGGCGCGAGCCGACGCGGCGGACGACCGCGCGGACGCCGGCCGGCAAGGGCAAGGATCACGTCGGTGCGTGGGAGAAGTACGTCGAGGACTTCATCGCCCGGTACCAGCTTGACGATGCCCAGCAGCAGCAGGCCCGTTCGATTCTGGACGACTGCAAGCAGCGGGCCGACCAGTACCTTCAGAGCAAGAAGAGCACGATGGAGCGGATCGACGCGGACCTGGGCAAGCTCAAGGCCAGCAAGGACAAGAGCGATGGGAAGCGGCGGACCAGCCAGATCAGCAAGCTGACCGAGCAGCAGCAGAAGCTGCGGGCCCCGGTGGACGAGATCTTCGAGAAGCAGTTGAAGCCGCGGCTGGACCGAATTCCGACACGAAGTCAGGTCCGTGCGGCGGAAGAATCGAAGAATAAGAAGGGCAGCAAGCGGGCACGGGGCGACTAGCGTTATCAGACGCGTCAGCAACGTTCAACTCGCCGGCCGCTGTGACCGATGAGAACACTGGACTACGACGACGCGCTCGCCTCAGACGACGCCCGAAAAGGAGATGCAGACATGCGCGCTTGGTTCGCCAAGAAGAGCCTGCTGGCCGCTACCGGAAGCCTGTTCGTACTCAGCGGCTGTGACCCGACCGTCCGGGACACGGTCCTGTCGGGCGTCCAGAGCTCGGCCACCGTCCTGACGACGACCTTCCTGCAGGCCTTCTTCGAGTCGCTGGCGGCTCAGGACGAAGGCACGGCCACGATCGTCAAAGCGGTTGCCCAGCAGGTCCAGCACCTGGCGTAGCACCGACCGCCCGGCGTGGCGCCGGCAACCGGCTGAAACGACAAACGCACGCGCTGCGAGGCGCGTGCGTTTCTCTATGCGCCCAAACCGCTCCCGCCGGCAGAAGCCCCCGCTGTCACCCTCCCTTTCGCGGCCGGGGCCCCGTCATCGGCACGCCGGGTGCCCCGCCCTGGAGTGAGCGCAGCGAGCGGAAGGATGGGGGACTGCGTCCGTGGCTTTCTGCGTTTGTCTTCCGGATCCGGCTTGCCCCACAGTGCGAGACTGCCGCGCGGTGCGGCATCGACGCCTGGGACTTCCGTGGTTCTTGCGGGCGCGGGCGGCCGCGTCGATGACGCACCCTACGCCGGTCCCGGAACGATTGGCCGACCTCCTGGCGCCAGCAACACAAGCGGATGATGAGGCACGCCCCCCCCGGCCGCTACCCGATCCCCGCTTCGATCAGGTCCAGCAGGCGGACCACGCCGACCGGGTGCTGGTCTTCGCCCAGGACCAGCAGGCACGTGATCCGGCTGTCACGCATCAGACGCAGGCATTCCACCGCCGGCGTCGACGGCTCCACCGACGAGACCCGTACCGGCGTGTCGGCCGCCTGTCGCCGGCTGTTCTGATGCGCCCCGCGCGCGTCGAGCTGCATCGGATTCTCGACCCGCTCGATCACCCGCCGCAGGTCACCGTCCGTGAACGTGCCCAGCACCCGCCCGTCCGCCTCGGTGATGATCGCCATCCCCAGCCGCTTGCCCGTCATCTCGTGCAGCAGGTCCGCGAAACTTGCCTCGGCCGCGATCCGCGGCAGCCGCTCGCCCGCGTGCATCACGTCCTCGGCCCGCAGCAGCAGCCGCCGACCGAGCGTACCCTCGGGGTGGTACTGGGCGAAGTCCTCGGCCTGGAACCCGCGGGCGTTCAGCAGCGCCATCGCCAGCGCATCTCCCATCGCCAGTTGCATGATGCAACTCGTTGTCGGTGCCAGTTGCAGCGGGCCCGACTCCGGCACGTCCGGCAGCAGCAGCGGATGCTGACTCAACTCCGCCAGCCGCGACTCGCGGGCCTGCGTGATCCCGATCACCGGCCCCCCCAGCCGCCGGAAGTGCGCCACGAACCGCAGCAGTTCCTCCGTGTTGCCGCTCCGCGACAGCGCCACCAGGCAGTGCTTCTCGGTCACGATCCCCAGGTCACCGTGCAGCGCCTCGACCGGATGCATGTAGACGGCCGGCTGACCCGTGCTGGTCAGCGAACCCGCGATCTTCATCGCGATCGCGCCGCTCTTGCCGATCCCGCTGACGATCACCTGCCGACTGTCCAGCATCGACCGAACGGCCGCATCGAACCGCTCGTCCAGGTGCGCGACCAGTTGCCCCAGCGCGGCCGCCTCTTCCGAGACGACCTGCCGGGCGATCTCGCGGGCGGTCGTCATGGCGTGACTCCTTCGCCGGTCGCCGCCACCGACGGCTGCCCGCCGGACGAGGCGGCGTTCAGCTTTCCGCGGACCGCCTGCCGCAGCCGCAGGTCACGCGGACTGGGCTCCTGCGTGTCATCCAGGATGCGGGCCGCGCACCGCCAGGCCGCGATCGCCGCGTCGATCTCGTGCAGCCGCCAGTACGCATCGCCCAGGTGGTCGTGCAGCGTCGCGTCGCGCCCGCTGCGCAGCGACACCGCGCGGCGCAGGGCCTCGCGGGCCGTCTCGAAATCGCCCTGCTTGTAGGCCACCCATCCGTAGCTGTCGAGGTACGCGCTGTTCAGCGGATCCAGCGCCAACGCGTACCGCACCATCGCCGCCGCCTCGTCCAGGTGCAGCCCCTGGTCCGCCCAGGTGTATCCCAGGTCGTTGTTGATCCCCGCCTGACCCGAACCGGCCGCGTACATCTCCTCCAGCAGCGGAAGCTGCTCGCGATCGCGCCCGGCCGACTGCAGCACGCCCAGTCGCGCGTTGCGAATCAGCGGCGCCAGGTCGGGGTCGGTCTCCTGCCAGCGGCGGCAGACATCGAGCGCATCGTCGTACGCCCCCGCCACCGTCAACGCGTTGATCCACTGGTTCCAGGCGACCGCCTTCTGCTCGCGCGGGATCGCCCGCTCATCGAGCAGCGCCTCGAACTCACGGGTGGCCAGCGGCAGGTCGCCCGCACTCGCCGCGATCTGTCCGAGCCAGATCCGCCGCAGAATCTGCTCGCGGAAGTTGCCGTTGAACGCTTCGGCCGCCTCGCGCGCGGCCTCGTAGTTCTTCTCGGCGATTCGCACACTGATCAGCAGATCCGTCCAGCCGGCCGCATTGTCGCCCGCATCAATCCAGCGCTGCACCAGGCCGGCGATCGTCTCGTAGTCCTCCATCCGCACGGCCGCGTTGAACAGCCGCTCCCGGCGGCGGCGATCGTCGGGCTGCTGCTGCCACCACTCCCGCGCCAGGGCGTACTCGTCACCATCGCGCCCCACCGCGACCAGGTAATCAAGTTCCACCTGCGTCGCGTCCTCCTCGCGGGCCGCCATCATCTCCTTGATGTCCGCGAGCACCGCCGCCGCCCGCTCGAACGCGTTGAACTCAAGGCAGACCACCAGCAGTTGCCGCTGCCGCCGCTCGGCATCCTCCTCGTCTTCGAGCGGCACCAGGCGGGCCAGCACGTCGAGCCCCGCGTCCACCTGGAAACTCGCCAGCAGGTCCGTGCTGTAATCCTCCAGCACATCGATCCGGTTCGGGTACCGCTCGGCAATCGGCGCCAGCGTCGCGGCCGCCTCGCCGAACCGCGCCCGCATGCGGTACATCCGCGCGAGTTCCAGCGTCAACTCGTAATCGTCCGGGTCCAGCGAATGGGCGTACTCGATCCACTCGAGCGCGGGCTCGGACCGCCCGGTCGCGAACAGCCCGGCCGCGTACATCCGAATCGTCAGGACGTCGTCCGGCACCTCGTCGAGTTGTGCGGCCAGTTCCTTCAGGTGCACCTCGCTGAACGGCTGGTCGAGGTAGCGGATCATCGCCCGCACCCGGCGGCGCGTGTCGGCCGAGATGCCGTCGTGATCGAGCTTGGCGGCCTCGGTTTCGGCCAGGTCGCGCTGCCCGGCTCGCAGGTAGGCTTCGATCGCGCCTTCGAACGCGGCATCGCTCGCCGCGAGCTGGAACGACTCGCCGTAGTAGCGCTGCGCGCAGCGATAGTCGCCGATCCGACGGCACAGGTCGCCGACCGCCAGCGGGTAGGCCGGCTCGTCCGGGTCGCAGGCAATCGCCTGCCGCAGCGCCACGCGGGCGTGGTCATTGCGGTCCAGCCCGGCCAGCGCCCGGGCACGCAGGTACCAGGCCTGCGCCATCTTCGGGTGCGCGGCGACCAGTTCGTCCGCCAGGGCGAGCGCATCCTCCCACCGGTAGCGGTCCAGCAGATCCGCAACCTGCTCCAGTCGGGCCGGCACGAAGTCCGGACTGGCCTGGTGCACCTCCGCGAATTGCCGACGGGCCGCCTCCTGGTCCCCCTGCGCCCGCAGCAGCAGGCCGACCACGAAACCCGTCGCGTAGTCGTCCGGCTCCACCGCCCGCAGGTCCTCGATCGGGAAACGCCGCACGGCTTCGCGCGGCCGACGCACCTCGGCCAGGTATCGCTCGGCCACGGCGAGGGTCGGGTCCGCCCGGAACATCCGCGTCAGGATCCGCAGCCCGCCGAGCGGATCGCCGCCGGCCACCCGGGCCGAGAACAGCCCGACCGACGCGCCGACATCGCTGGCATCCGCCTCCACCAGCGCCGCGGCCAGGCGGGTCGCCTCGGTCGCCGCCCCGCGCCGGTTCAGTTCACGCAGCAGCGCCCGGGCGGGCCCGCGCCGTTCGGGTGCCGCCAGGTCCCCGACCAGGTCGTCGATCCAGCCGTCGATCAGGCCCGCCTCCAGGCCGGACCGGACCGCGACCGGCAACAGCGTCGCGACGTCCCGACCGGCATCGACCCGCGCGCGGGCCTGCTCGAACGCCTCGTCGGTCCGGCCGGCGGCGGAGAGCGCTTCGATCCGCTGGCGCCGCAGGTCGGCATCGTCGGGGCGGCGCTGCAGGGCTTCGTCCAGCAGCGCGACGATCTCATCGCGGGCGTCCAGTTCCCGCAGCAGCGCCAGCCGGAATTCGAAACCACCCTGCGGATGACGGAACAGGAAGCCGGCGATCGGCTCGTAGTTGCGATGCTCCGGGAACGTCTCCCAGATCGAGATGTCGAAGTTCCGCCAGGCCGCGTTCGCCGCCCGCGCGTACCCCAGTTGCCCGAGCGTCTCGGCCAGCAGTTGCCAGGCCCGGGTCGCTTCGGCCAGCCCCGCCTGGGCATCATCCGCCAGCGTGGCGGCCCGCAGGTGCGGCATAGCCTGCTCGGGCTGACCGTCGAGAAGGTACAGCCTGCCGGCCAGGACGTTGGCCCGCACATCGTCCGGGCGGGCGGCCAGCGCCCGCAGGGCGGCTTCGCGGGCTTCTTCGTAGAACTGGAAGCCCTGGTTGACCCGCGCGAGCAGCAGGTTGACTTCGAAACTCCGCCCGGCCGGACCGTCGCGCAGTTCATCGAGGATCTGGGCCGATTCGACCAGGCGGTCCTCTTCGAACAGGACGCGGGCCTCGGCCAGTCGCGCCTGCTGCGCGTCGGTCAGCGGCGCCTGTGTACGCGCCTCGGCGGCATAGGCCGTGATCTCGGACAACGGAGTCTGGCGCTGGTCGGCCGGCGTCAGGGCCGAAGCGGGCAGGCTGAAACAGGAAACGAGTGCGACGCAAGTCCACGAGACGACAGGCACGGGCATCTCCCCGACGCTAAGCTTCCGCGCGACGAACCCAACCGAACGAACGTGAGCGTGTGAAGACCTGCGGGCGTGAACAGGCCGCGGTTCAGGCGGCTCTTCCGCGCTTACCGACGTACGTCTTCACCGAGACGACCGGACGTTCACGTGCTCACCTGCTAACGTGCCGGCCAGCTCACCGGATCAGGTCCGGGCCGAGCGGGCACGTTTGGAACTGGTCTTCTTGGTCGCCTTGCGACTCGTCTTGCGGGCCGCCGGCGTCGCCTTCTTGGCCTTCTTGGTGGCCTTCGGTGCCGCGGACTTGGTCGCCTTGGGCTTGCGCTTCGGCTTGGTCGCGGTCGCCTTGGCGCGTTTCTTCGGTGCCGGCGCTTCGGGCTCGGGTTCGGGCTCGGCCGGTGTGGCGGGCGACGGAAGCTCGTCGCCGCCGCTGACCAGTTGCAGCATGTTGCGGGTGGTCCGGTCCGGCGGCACGCTGGCGATCTCGGTCACCTGCTGCTTGCGGACGGCGGGCCCCAGTTCGGTCCAGGCCTGCTTGCGGACCAGGGCGAAGAACTCGAGGGCGTCCTTCTCGGCGATCTGCCGCTCGAGGAACGCCTGGGCCTCTTCGAGCGGGCAGTTCGGGTCGACGATCTCGGTCTTGCGGGCGTAGGCCCACATCGCCTCGTCCAGCGGAATCGCCAGCTTGCCGAAGCCCAGCAGCCGCATCCGCGCCCGGGTGTAGCCTTCGAGTCCTTCCAGCCGGTCGAGGTACGCGGCCAGGTCCTTGCGGGAGGCCTTCAGCAGGTGATCGAGCGTGACCTGGTGCTCGATCGCGAAGATCGAGTTCAGGGCGCGCGAGAGGTCCTCGCACTTCAGGCGTGCCCGCGGCTGGTTGCCGACCAGTTCCGCCAGTTCGATCGGCGGGATCACCCGCAGTTCGTTGTAGTCGACCACGTTCGCCTTGATCCGGTCGAGCACGTCGGCGGCCTTGGTCTCGGTCGTGTCGCGCGAGAAGATCCCGAGGATCAACTGGTCGATCGGTTCACCGGCCGGCGGCGGATTGACCTTGCCAAGCGCCGAACGCAGCTTGCGGACCAGCGTCTTCAGTCGTTTGGCACACTGGGTGGCACCCTTCACGCGTTATCCTCCTGGTCCGCGGCGTCGGACCGTTGGTCTTCCTGGCGAAGCTGATCGATCACCCGCACCGTCTCGAAGGCCCCCTGGACGGACGCGTCGAGCTTGAAGCGCAGCTCCGGAACCCGGCGAATCGACATCTCGCTGGCCAGCAGCGAACGCAGCCGGCCCCGGGCCGTGTCGAGCGCCGCGACCGACAGGTCCGCGGCCGAGGGCGTGTCCCCCAGCACGCTGACGTGCACCGTCGCGAGGGTCAGGTCGGGACTCAGTTCCACGCGGGTCACGGACGTGAACGTCGCGATCCGCGGGTCGCTGAGCTGGGCGATGCCCTCGGCGAGGAGCCGTCGTATCTGGCTGCTGAGTCGTGCTGTGCGTCGAGACATATTCAGATCAGTTCGATGTTGAAATCTATCAGGCTGGCCCGCGTGTCGCGGCCGACTTCGTCCACGATTTTCCGCAGTTGGCTCTCCACGAACCCGGCGTCGTTGGCGACCATCGCGACGCCGAGCGTGGCGACCTGGATCCGGTCGAGATCGTCCACTTCGGCGACCGAGACATTGTGCCGCCCGCCAAGGCGATCCTTGAGCCCCTTGACCACCCGCCGCTTGTCTTTCAGCGAGAGCGCTTCGAACACGCCGAGCCGCAGTTCCAGCAGGCCGACGACCATCGTCGACGACTACAGCTTCTGGGCCACTTCGATGATCTCGTAGGCCTCGATCACGTCACCCGGCTTCAGGTCGTCGTAACCCGCCAGCTTGATGCCGCACTCCAGGCCCGCCCGGACTTCGCGGGCGTCGTCCTTGAACCGCCGCAGCGAGTCAATCGTCATGTCCTCGCCGACGATCCGGCCGTCACGCACCAGCCGCGCCTTGTGGTTCCGCTGAATCACCCCGTCCAGCACGATGCAGCCCGCGATCCGACCGGTCTTCGAGCCACGAAGGCTGAACACCTCGCGAACCTCCGCCTTGCCGCGATCCTCGGCCACCTGGTTCGGCGCCAGCAGGCCTTCCAGGGCAAGCTGCACGTCGTTCAGCAGCTCGTAGATCACCCGGTAGCCGCGAATCTCGACGCCGGCCTGCTCGGCCGCCCGCTTGGCGCGATCCTCGGTCACCACGTTGAAGCCGACCGAAACGGCCCCGCTGGCCTCGGCCAGGGCGATGTCGGCCTCGGTCACCGCGCCGATGCCATGGTGCAGGATCCGCAGGCGAACCTTGTCGTCCGGGAACTCGGCCAGCTTGGCCAGCACCGCTTCGAGCGAACCCTGCACGTCGGCCTTGACGATCAGGTTCAGCTCCGGCACCTCCGACTCGTCGCCGGCCTGCAGCAGCTCCTCCAGCGACTGCGGCTTGCGGCGGATCGCCTGCAGCGACGCCTCGCGCCGCTCGATGCGGATCTCCTCGGCGACTTCCTTGGCCCGGTTCAGGTTCTTGACGACATACAGCTTGTCACCCGTGTCCGGCAGCTCATCCAGGCCGAGCAGTTCGACCGGCGTGCCCGGACCGGCTTCCTTGAGACGCTTGCCGCGATGATCGCTCAGCGACCGCACGCGCCCCGCGCCCGGACCGCAGGTGACGAACTGGCCGGCCTTCAGGGTGCCTTCGACCACCATCACCTGGGCGACGTTGCCGCGCCCCTCGCGCACCTGGGCCTCGATCACCGTCCCGACCGCCGGGACGCTCGGGTCCGCCTTCAGGTCGAGCAGTTCCGACAGCGTCGTCAGGTGCTCGAGCAGATCCTCGACGCCCTCGCCCTTCAGCGCGCTGGTCTTGACCACGTCCGTCTCGCCGCCCCACTCGGTCGGCGTCAGTTCGTGCTCGGCAAGCTGGCCGTAGATCTTGTTCAGGTCGACGTTCGGCAGGTCGACCTTGTTCAGGGCGACGACGATCTGCACCCCGGCCGCCTTGGCGTGGTTGATCGCCTCGATCGTCTGCGGCATCACGCCGTCGTCGGCCGCGACGACCAGCACGACCACGTCGGTCATGTCGGCCCCGCGGGCCCGCATCGAGGTGAACGCCTCGTGACCCGGCGTGTCCAGGAACGTGACGTTCCACTTGCCCTTCTTGATCTGGTACGCGCCGATGTGCTGCGTAATGCCACCCGCTTCGCCCTTGACGACATTCGTCTTGCGAATCGCGTCCAGCAGCGAAGTCTTGCCGTGGTCGACGTGACCGAGCATCGCGACGATCGGCGGACGCGACTGCAGGTTCTCGCGCTCCCGCTGCTCGACCTCCGCCGCCAGCCCCTCCAGCGCCGTCAGGGCCCGCGTCACCTTCAGCGTGATGCCCAGGTCCAGCGCCACCAGTTCGCCCGTCTCGGCGTCGATGTTGTCCGTGATCCGCACCAGGCCGCCGGTGTGCTCCATCAGCTTCTGCGCGATCGTGTTGAACGGTACCGCCAGCGCCGAACAGAAGTCCTTGATGCTGGCCGGGAACGTCATCTCGACTTCTTCGCTCCGCGGCGCAACACCTCCGCCGCTCGACTTGCGACGACGCTCCGCCGAACGCCGGGCCTTGATCCCGTGTCCGGTCGCGCTCGCCAGTCGCTCGCGACGCTCGATCAGGTCCTGGTCACGCCACTCGCGGAAACGCTCCGAGAATTCCGTCTTGTTGCCCTGGCGACGCGGACTGCGACCATGCGAACGGGCATCCGCCGCCGTCTGCGGACGACCACCGCCACGCTTGCGACGCGGCGCGTCACCGGTCGGCGCTTCGCCCGGAGCCATCGGCCCGGGACCACCCATGCCACCACCACCGCCGGGACCCGGACCCGCCGCCGGACGACGCGGACGCGGCGTGCGTACCGGCTCCGGCGCCTCGATGCGGACTACCTTCGGACCCTTCAGTTCGGCCGGCGTCGGAACGACCTGCGGACCGGCCGGAACGATCGGCTCCGCCGGCGCGGCCGGCTCTTCGGCCGGCGGGGTCTCTTCCGCCGGCGCGCTGGTATCGGTGGACTCGGCGGCCGGTTCGGCCTCGGGCGCGGCATCGGCGGCCGGCGCTTCAAGCGTAGCTTCGGAGATGGGTGCTTCCTCGTCGTCGGTCGCCGTTGCGACCGGGGCCGCCTCCTCTTCGGATGCGACCTGTGGTTCCTCGGTGGCGGCCGCCTCGCTGGCGACCGTCTCTTCCTGTGCGGTCTGTTCCGCCACGGCCGGTTCCGCGGCCGGCTCGGCCGGGGCGGCCTCGGCGACCGGTTCGGGCTCGGGCTCGGGCGTCGGTTCGGGTTCGGGGCGGGTCTTGACCTTGTCGAGATCGACGTGCGCAGCGACCTCGATGGTCGTCACGTCGGCACCTTCCGAGAACCACTCGCGAATCGACGCCGCGAGACCGACGGCGATCGCCGCCATGTGGTTCTTCAGTTCGATGCCTTCCGCCCGACACTTTTCGAGAATGACCTTGCTCGGAACGCCCAGTTCCTTCGCAAGGTTATGCACGCGCAGGGTCTTGGTCTTCGCCACACAAACCTCCGTTTCGAGCCGCAGGCGGCTCGACAACCGACACGCCGTCCGAGGTCCGCCTCGCGGACGTACGCGCGAATCGCCGTCTCTGCCGCGCCTGCCAATCCCCCGCCACAGACGGAATCGAGTTGGCAAATCCCGGCATAATCTCAACTAAGATACTGTCGGTCGGCCCGCTCTGCCACCCCCGCCCGGGCAAAAGCCGCCCCGATCCGACCACCCCGGCCTCAGTCCGGCACCGGAAACGACCGAATCCCGCCCGCCACCGAATCCAGGAACACCCGGTTGCTGTCCAGCAGATCCGGCAACGCTCGCGCTCCACGCAGGTCATACCAGCCCAGCGCGGCCACCTCCGCCGGATTCGCCAGAAGCGCTCCCGGTCGCCGCCGGCAGTGCCACCAGTGCAGCACCAGGCCACCGTCCGGGCGATGCCACTCCCAGACCTTTTCCAGCGGATCAACCTCGCCGCCGACTTCCTCGGCGAACTCCCGGCCCGCCGCCTCCGCCTGCGTCTCACCCGCCTCGATCCCGCCGCCGACGAAACACCACGCCCCGCCGGCCAGGATCCCCGCCGCCCGCTGGATCATCAGGAAGCGATCCGCCTCGCGGACGACGATCACCACCCCCTCCTGCACCCCGCTGCCGTTGCCATTCATGCCCGGAGCCTACCCGCCGTGCCCCCGCAACGACAAATCCCCGCCGATTCGCCCACCCACCCCCGCTTCCCGGCCGATCGGCTTAACGTGCCCGCCGCCCCACTCTACGATGCCGCCATGCGGACGCCCTGGCCTGCCCTCCTGCTCGCCGGAATCCTCCCCGGCCTGCTGCTGCTGCCGATCTGGCCACTCGCCGGACTCGGGGCCGGCGAGGACGAACTGCTCTACTACTTCCCCGGCCGCATGCTGATCCAGCAACTGCTCAGCGACGGCACCCTGCCCTGGCTGAACCCCTGGAACGGACTCGACCGCCCCCTGCTGGCCGACCCGCAGGCCGCCCTCTTCTATCCGCCCACCTGGCTGCTGCTGATCCTGCCGGCCGCCGCAGCCTATGCCGTAACACTCTGGCTGCACTACAGTTGGGCCTGGTTCGGCATGGAACGTCTGCTGGCCACCCTGCGGCTTGACGCGCCGGCCCGCTGCATCGGCGCGACCGCCTTCGCCTTCGGGGGGTTCCTGCTGGCCCACCGCACGCACCTGACCATGCTCCAGTCCGCCGCCTGGCTTCCCTGGGTCGCGCTCTGCCTGCTGCGATACGTCGAGCGCGGCCGGGCCCGCGATCTGCTGCCGCTGGCGATCGCCGCGGCCCTCCAGTGCTATGCCGGCCATGTCCAGGTGGCCGCCCTGACGGCACTCGGCACGCTGGTCCTGGTCGTCGGGCGCGCCCACGGCCTGCGGCGCTGGGCCCTCGGCTGGCTGGCGGCCGGCGGCCTGTTCGCCCTGCAGGCTCTGCCGACCTGGCGCTTCGTGCAGATCTGCACCCGCACCGAACGCGGCTTCGCCGACTTCATCGAAAACGCCTGGCACCCGCTCTCGGCCGTCGGACTGCTCTTCCCGATGTTCTTCGGCCAGCGCACCCCCAACTGGTTCTCGATGCCGTACTGGGGTCCTTCGCACCAGGTCGAACAACTGGTCTACCCCGGCCTGCTGGTGCTCGCACTGTGCGCGCTCGCCTGGCCGCTGCGAAAGGACGCCGACCTGCGCCGCTGGTTCACCCTGCTGATCCTGGCACTGCTGACCGCGCTCGGGATCCTCTGCCCGCTCCTGTACTGGCTCCCCGGCGCCAGCCTGCTGCGCGGACCGGCCCGCGCCTGGATCCTGGTGCAACTGGCCGCCGCGGTCATCGCCGCCGTGGTCGTCCATCAACTCGACGGGCGCCGCGCGCCGCGGGTGTCCGCGTTGCGCAGTCGCGGCCTGTCGCTCAGTCGCCGCCCGCTGCTGCTGCCGGTCGACATCGGACTGGCCCTGCTGCTCGCCAGCCTGCTGGCGTATCCGCTGCTCTCCACCGAACGCGCGGCGGCGCTGATGCTCGCAGTCCGCCCCTGGCAACCCGCCTTCTACTGGCCGGTCCTGGTCGGCGCCCTGACACTGGTCGCGCTGCGCATGGTCCTGATGCGCTGGCAGCGTCCGGCCTGGCGCTGGCTGCTGCTGGGCGTCCTGCTGCTGGATCTCGGCCTGCTCGGCTGGACCGTCGATGTCCCGGCCGGCTGGCGCTCACACCGCGCGTGGCTGACGAGCCTCGAACGCGAGACCTGGCTCGAACGCGTGCTGCCCACCCGCGAGCGCGTCTGGGTCGTCACCGCCCGCCACGGACACACCCCCGGCGAGTACATCCGGCCACTCGACCGCGGGGTCGCCAACACCAACCTGCTGACCCCGCACGCGAACCTGACCGACTACGGCCCGTTGCAGCCCGCCGCCTACGTGGCCGCCTTCGGATTCGAACCATGGGGCGAGCGCAAGGACCCGGGTCCGCTGCTGCATGACCCGCTGCTGCTGCAGCAGTGCAACGTCGGCTGGATCCTGCTGTGCCACGACGACCTGCCGGCGCCGCTCTCGGCCCGCCCGATTCTGCGGACGCCCGGCGGACTGCGCCTGTACCGCCTGCCCGGCGCCCGCGGCGAAGCGTTTGTCGAACCCGCCGATGTTCCCGCCAGCGTGCATGTCGAGCATCAGGCGCCGCATCGCATGCGCGTCCGCGTTGACGGCTGGACCCCGCTGGCGACCGACGATCCGGCCACCCTGGTGATCAGCCGCCTGGCCCAGCCCGGATGGTCCGCGACGATCAACGGCCGGCCGACCGAGACCGGCACCTGGCGAAACCTGCTGCTGGCCGTCAGCATTCCGCGCGGCCAACTCGTCGACGTAACCCTGCGCTATGATCCGCCGGGATTGTGGAGTGGAGTGACGATTACGCTGCTGACACTGGCGCTGCTGCTGGCGTACTGTGCGGCTGACCGCGGCGTCAGCGCGTCGGCCAGAACAACGTGAACGTGCAGCCGCCGGACTCGTTGCCGGCCGCCTCGATGCGGGCCTGGTGCTGGTGGGCGATCCAGCGACAGGCGTGCAGCCCGAGTCCGACGCCGACCCACGAACGCGGGTCATGCTGCGGCTCGGCAGCCAGGAACGGCTGAATCACGGTCCGCATCCGCTCGGCTTCGATCCCGGACCCGCTGTCGATCACGCGGATGGCCGACAGGTCACCCTGCTGGACGGCCTGCACGCGAATGCTGCCGCGCGTCGGCTGCGTGGCGGCCTTGGCGTTCAGCAGCAGGTTCAGGATGACCTGCTCGAACAGGATCGGGTCGGCCCGCACGGTCAGCCCTTCGGCGATTTCCTCGCTGTAGGTCAGCCCGTCCTTGGACAACGGCCGGGCGAGTGTCAGCCCGACGTTGTCGAGCGCCGTGCGGACCGGGTACTGCTGCACCTGCGGCTGATCGCCCTGGGCGACCTCGAGCAGGCGCCGGCAGATCGCGATGGCGTGTTCGGTGTTGCGGGCGGCGACGTCGGCGGCCTTGCGGAGCGACTCGGGTGTCTCGCGCAGCAGGGCGTCCTGGCTGCGGACCAGCACCGGTGTCATCAGGTTGTTGAACTCGTGGGCCACCATCGCGGCAATGCTGCCGAGCAGAACCTGCCGCTGGTACGCCACCAGCGCGTCACCTGAGATCGGCTGATTCTGCTGCGAAGCTGCTAGCGTCATCGGACCCCTTTCCACGAACGTGGATTTCAGGCGAGACTAAGCGGCGTTCCTCGAACCGTCAACGTTAACTTGGCCGCTCGGCCTTCAGCGGCCGGTTCATCAACTCCGTTATCGCAGCCAGCGGCGGCTTGCCCGCGAACAGCACATCGTGCACCGCCTGCGTAATCGGCATCTCCACCTGGTGACGCGCCGCCAGTTGCAGTACCGCCCGAGTGGTAGGGATCCCTTCGATGACCGAGTTGCTTTCACGCAACACGTCGTCCAGCGTCGCACCCGCGCCGATCCGCTCACCCGCCTGCCGGTTGCGACCATGCGGGGATACGCACGTGGTCACCAGGTCACCCACCCCCGCCAGGCCGACGAACGTCTCCTGCCGGGCCCCCAGCACCAGCGCCAGCCGCGTGATCTCCACCAGGCCACGCGTCAGCAGCGCCGCCTTCGCATTGTCGCCGGCCCGCAGCCCGTCCAGGATGCCGGCCGCGATGGCGACCACGTTCTTCAACGCCCCCGCCAGTTCGACGCCGGCCACATCCGTGTTGGTGTAGACCCGGAACCAGCTTGTCGTCAGGGCATGCTGCATCCGCGTGGCCGTCGGGTCGTCATCACAGGCCAGCACGACCGTCGCCGGCAGACAGCGGGCGACTTCCGATGCAATGCTCGGCCCGCTCAGCACCGCCACCGGACTGCCCTCGACGAACGCGGCCAGCACCTCGCTCGGCCGCAGCAGCGTGTCGATCTCGATTCCCTTCGCCACGCTGCACAACGGCACCCCGGCCGGCACCAGTTCGGCCAGTTCGCCCCAGATCGCCCGCACGTGCTGGCACGGAATCGCCGAGACGATCATCTCGGTGTTGCCCAGCGCGGCGGCCGCGTCGGTCGTCGGGGTGATCCGCTCGGCCAGTCGCAGCCCCGGCAGGTAGCGCCGGTTCTCGCGGGCCTGGACAAGCTGCTCGACGAAGTCCGCCCGGCGACCAAGCAGCGCGACGTGAATGTTGTTCCCGGCCAGGATCTGGGCGGTCACGGTGCCCATTGCCCCGGTGCCGACGACGGTTGCCTTGGTCAGCATGCCTGCTCCTCGTTGCGGCAATTCTACGCGCTGGCGCCCGCAGGTGAAGGCGGCGGCACCCGCAGACCGTCCCGCAGGTCCCGCAGTGTCGCCGGCGCGACATCGACCGCGTGCACCCGCCGCGCCCGCAGGAACACCAGGCTCGCCGCCACCAGCGGGCGCGGCAGGATCGTCTCGATCGCCAGCGCATAGACCTGCAGTTGCCGCGCATAGAGCGCGCATCGCTGCCGCCAGCGGGCCGCGTCCGGAATCCGGTCCGTCTTGTAGTCCAGCAGGTGCAGCCCTTCCGGCGTCTCGACCAGGCAGTCCAGCACGCCCCGCACCAGCACCCGGTCGGCCGGATCCGCCGCCGGCAGCGGAAACGCAAACGCCTGCTCACGCCAGACGCGCCCGCCTGATCGCAGCATTCCGCACAAGTCGCCGCCACCGAACCATGCCAGGTCCTCGACCGGCAGCGCCGCGGCCGCCTCCGACGTCATCCGCCCGGCCGCAACCAGGCGCGCCGCCGCCGCCCGGATCCGCTCGGCATCCGCGAGGTCTTCGAACGCGGCCTGTTCGAGAAAGCGATGCACCAGCGTGCCCAGCGCCTGGCCGCTGGTCTCATCCGCGGCGAACTTCGGCCGCGAAAGCATCGCGTGGCCGCTCGCCTGCGCCGCGTCCGCGTCACCGGCGGTCTTCAAGGCCGAAACCGAGACGGCGGCCGGCTGACGGGCCCGGGCGAGATCCAGTTCGCGCCCCAGCAGCGTCTCGCTCCGGGCGATCCATTCCTGGTCGGACCGGTCGGCCGGCGGAAGTTCGTTCGAACCGCGCTGTGCCTGCGGAGGGGCGGCGGCCACCACCCGGGCCGGATCGCAGACCTCGACCGCGAAGGCGTCCTGCCCGGAGGCCGAGCAGGCGATGCCGCCCAGGACCCACTCCAGCACGCAGTGCGCGGTCAGTCGCGACAGCAGCGGCAGCGGCGCGCCCGGCTGACAGCGGGCCCGCAGCCCCGGCCAGACGTCCGCCTTGACGAATCCGGTGACGTGGAACAACTCGCAGGCCCGGGTGGCGGCCACGTACAGCAGCCGCAGTTCCTCGCTCAGTTCGGCCTCGATGCGGGCCTGCTGCCCGACGAACTGGGCCGGGGTCGCCAGTTCGCAGCGCAGCCCGACGTCGAAGGTCTGCAGACCGATGCCCGCCTCGTGATCGCAGAACAGTCCGCCGCCGCTGCCAGTCCGCCGGGACAACTGCGCGCCGGTCCCGGCCAGGAAGACCACCGGGAACTCGAGTCCCTTGGACATGTGAATCGTCATGATGCGGACGACATCGCCGCGCGTCGCGACGTTGACCTCGGGTTTCAACTGATCGCCGAGCAGCGCGTCGAGATACTGCACGAAGGCACTCGCCCCGCGGGCCTGGTGCCCCGCGAAGCGCTCGGCCATCGACAGCAGCGCCGCCAGCACGGCCGTGCGATGCTCACCGCCCGGCAGACCGCGGGCGAACAGTTCCAGCCCCGACTCGCGCACGATCAGCCGCAGCAGTTGCGGCAGTTCCAGGACCCGCGCGCTGCGCCGCCAGCGGGCCAGCCTGCCGAGCGCCGCGCGAATCGTCGCCGCCAGGTCGGGATCTTCACCGGACCGCGCGTAGCCCAGCACCGCCGCGGAGAACCCGACCGTCGGGGCCGCTCGCCGGATCGCCAGCAGGTCCCGCTCGCGCAGCGCCACCACCGGACCGCGCAGAAACGCGGCCATCTCGAGATCCAGCCGCCGACTGCCCAGCAGCCGCAGGATCGTCCGCAGGTCGGTCACTTCCGGACTGTCGAGGATCGACTCGTGCCCGGCGATCATCACCGGGATGTCCTGCCGCCGCAGCACCTCGGCGATCTGGGCCGCCTGGTACCGGGCCGAGCGCAGCAGGATCACGATGTCGCCGTAGCCGATCGGCTCCAGCCGCGTCTCGCCCGGACCACTGCGGACCGACTTGCGCGTCCCGCGCTCCAGCAGCGCCCGGATCTGGCGGGCGATCTCGAAGCCTTCGACCTCGGCCTGCTCGTAGGCGATTCCGGCCGCATCGGTCGGCATCGACTCGCCCCGCCCGGGTTCGGTCAGCACGCTGACGCGGAAGCGCTCGTTCGGCGGCAGGTCGGGGTTCATGGCCTCTTCGCGACGCGCGGCCAGCCGCTGCTGATCATCGAACGCGATCCCGCCGAGGCCCGGCTCGAACAGCCCGGCGAACAAGTCGTTGAACCGGTCCACCAGCGCCGCACTGCTGCGGAAGTTGTCCTGCAGCGGCAGCACCCGTCCGGCCTCCGCGCCGCTTTCGAACGCTTCCTGCTGGCGGATGAACTCGGTCGGGTCGGCGTCGCGAAACCCGTAGATGCTCTGCTTCAGGTCGCCGACCATCAGCCGGTTGCCGGGATCGGTGCGGCTCAGCAGTCGGAAGAGCGCCACCTGCACCGGACTGGTGTCCTGGTACTCGTCGATCAGGATCAGGTCGTAGCGGGCCCGCAGCCCGGCCGTCAGTCCCTCCGGGTGATCCCCCGCCCGCAGCAGCGTGTGCGTCCGGCGCAGCACGTCGCCGAACTCCAGCACACCGCGCCGCAGTTTCACCTCGCGCAGCATCCGGTCGTATTCCGCCTCGACCCCCAGCAGCGCCCGCACCCGCCGTCCCAGCAGGTCCGGCTCGCGCAGCACGCGCGCGACCCGCTCGCCTCTGAACGGACTCCTGATCCGCCGCGTGTACCACCCGCGCACTTCGCCGTGCAGTTGCCCGTCGCGCTCGTCGAAGTTGCGGGCCGCCCGCGGTTCGTAGCCGTCGATCTCGTTCGCCACGTCCGGCAGACTGTCCACCCCGTTCAGCCGCGCGGCCCACGCCGCTAGCTGCTCCTGGTGCTTCCGCAGTTTGCCCGCCAGCGTTGACGCACCAAGCCCCGCCAGCAGCGCCCCCACCGCCTCCGCCTGCCGGCCGCACTCGGACCGCAGGGCCTCCGCAAGCTGAGCCCCCGCTGCCGCACGGATCTCCTCGGCCGAACGCGACCAGGCCGCGCGCTGCGCCGCCAGCCAGTCTTCCGGCTCGACCAGTCGCTCGCGAAAGTAGTTCAGGTCACGCACCGCCAGGCGCAGGAAGTCATCCTTCGGCCGGGCCTGCGCGGCGATCCAGTCGCGGGCCGCTTCCGCCGACGCATCGTCGGACTCGTAGACCCAGTCGAAGGTCTGCTGCAGTGTCTGCTGCCGCAGCAGGCCGGCCTCGTCCTCGCCCAGGATCGCGAACCCCGGGTCGATCGCGGCCTCGACGAAATGGCTCCGCAGGATCCGCTGGCACCAGGCGTCGATCGTGCCGATGTCGGCCCCCTCGATCCGCGCGCACTGCCGCAGCAGGTGCCCGCGCAGCGCCGGCGGATCGGCCTCGGCCGCGGCCGAGCGCAGCATCCGACCGATTCGCACCCGCAGTTCGGCCGCCGCGGCCCGCGTGAACGTCACCACCAGCATCCGCTCGACCCGTCCCGGCCCCGACGGGTCGGCCAGGTACGCCACGCAGCGCTGCGCCAGCACCTCGGTCTTGCCCGAACCGGCCGAGGCCGAAACGATCGCGCTGCTGCCGCGGTGCTGCACGGCCCGTTGCTGCGCCTCGGTCAGTTGCATGCCGGCGCTCCTTCATCCTCGACCGTCATGTCCTTCAGCAGCGGCAGGTGCCGCTCGGCCGCCCGTGCGCCGCCGAAGACCCGCTCGAACCGGCAGATCGCCTTGTACGGACAGTACCGGCACGCCAGCGTCTTCCGGTGTACCAGCGGCGCCACCGGCACCCGCCCGGAGGTGATCCCGCTGACCGCCTGCGCCAGGGTGACCCGGCCCAGCTCCAGGTAGCGGCGGAACTCGCGCGGATCGGCGGCGTCCGAGTTGCGGTCCGGCGTGCCGTCCACCTTGATCGCCAACTGCACCACGGGCGAACGATGCCGCGGCGCGACCTTGCGATCCAGCAGCGAACCGGCGTCGGTTCGAAACAGGCCGCGCGGCTTCAGCATGCCGAGCAGCTGCTCGGTCGGTGGAGCGTCCCGCAGCGCGTCGGTATCGAAGTACAGCGGACTCAGCAGGCCGCCGACCGCCTCACCCGAACCGCCCTGCTGCGCGACCGCCAGCAGGTACGTCAGCAGTTGCAGCAGGTGCCCGTTCAGGTACGGCTGCCGCGGACTGCCGACCCCCGGCTTGTAGTCGACCACCAGGCGTCGCGGGCGATCGTCCTCGTCCCGCGCCTCGTCGATCCGGTCGATGAAACCACTGACCAGGCCGAACCCGCCCTCCGGCAAATCCACCCGCAGCGCCGGCAACCCCGCCCCCTCCGGCACCGGCCGGACCGACGGTGTACCGAACGGGATCTCGACATGCAGCGGACGGAATGCGCCCCGCCGGTACCGCTCGGCCAGCGACAGGACCGTCTCGCGCAGGCGACCGACGACCGCCCCGCTCAGGAACGCCAGGTCCGGACGCCGGGCCCGGACCTCTTCCGGGATCTGCGCCGCCCGCGCCGCCGCGACCGCATCCAGCCACGTCAGCCAATCGGCATCGGTCAACTGGCGGGCATCGCAACCGACCGCCCGGCCGACCACCTCCGCGAGCACCTCGTGTCCGAGCGTGCCGAGTTCCATCGACACCGGCGACGGGCTCAGCCGCTCGGGAATCCGCAGTCCGTACTTCAGGAAGTGCCGGAACGGACACTCCTGGTAGTGCTTCAGTTCGCTGATCGAACCGGACCAGACCGGCCCGTCCGCCGCCGGCTTTTCGGCGTGGTACCGAACCGGCGTGGTCTGGTTCCGAAAGCTGCGCCCGCGCAGCAGTTCGCCGATCCGCGCGGCCGCCGCGAGATCGCGCGTCAGCCCCGCCCGCAGGCCGTGGTACCGCACCGCCAGGCGCGGATCGTCGCCGGCCTGCTGGTCGGCGGACAGGAAGCGACTGGCGAACTCCCACATGCAGGTCGGCGGGCCCGCCTGGTCGGCCTCTTCGGGCCGCACGCCCGGCAGCACGCTCGCCAGGTTCGCCAGCAGCGGCGAAGGCTGCCGCGGATCGCCCGCCGGACCGAAGCGGGCGTAGCTGATGATCAGCGTAGACGCCGGACGTGTCGCCGCGACATAGAACAGCAGCGGTTCGGACTGCTCGGCCTGCTCCGCCGGACGCGGCAGCGTCACGCCGGCCGCCGCCAGGTGGGCCCGATCGTCATCGCCCAGCAGCACGTCATCGCCCGGCCAGGACGGGAAGATGCCTTCGTTGGTCGCCAGCAGCCAGGTTGTCCGGACATCCGGGTGCCGCGTACGATCAATCGCACCGACCAGCACCTGGTCGAGTGCCGGTGGCGTCAGGCCGATGGTCTGATCGCCCAGGGCGCCCAGCAGGACCTGGCTGAGTTCGGCCAGCGTCAGCGGCGTCGCCGCGGTCAGCGTGTGCAGATCGTCCAGCACGCCGACCAGGGCATCCCAGGCGGCGCGATGCACCTCGGCCGTCTCGAGTTCGCCCGCGGTGCGCGCCGCCCGCATCCAGCTTTCCAGGCGGGCGGGAACCCGCAGGCCGCGGAGCGCGTCGTACAGCGCCACCGCCCAGGCCCGCCCGGTCGGCGACTCCTCGCCCGCCAGGCTGAGCAGCGGTCGCACGGCGGCATGCAGCGCCCGGCGGGCCTCGGCCACGTCGTCGGGCTCCTGCCGCCGACTGAGCAGATCCCAGCGGGGCTTCTGCCAGTTGTGTCCGCCGCGGATTTCGTTGCGGCGCAACTGCTCGATCAGTCGCTCGCGGACGCGCCGCGCGAACGGCAGCAGTTCGAGTTGCAGCAGCCGATCCGTCGCCGCCGGCGGGAAGTCGTGCTCGACGACCTCCAGCAGCGTCGCCACGAAACGCACCAGGGCGTGCGCAACCAGCGGGCGGCGGTGATCCAGGAAGTACGGGATCTCGAAGCGCTCGAAGACATCGGCCACCAGCGGCGCGAACGGCTCGAGATCGCGCGTCACCAGCGCGAAGTCGCGAAACCGGACGCCGCCCTGCAGTACCTGTCCGCGAATGTGCCGGGCGGCCTGTTCGAGTTCGGCCCGATGCGTTTCGCAGACCAGCAGGCGGACCTGTCCGTCCGGCGGCGGCGCCTGTTCGGATGCCGAGGCCGACTCGCGGGCGAGCCCGTCCTCGAGCCACGCGAGGGCCGGCGCCTCGGCGAACCGCGGCGGCGGGCGCGGTGCCAGGCACTGCGGCGCACCGACTTCGATCCCGGCCTGCACCAGTCGCTGCCGCAGTCGCTGGTAGGTTTCGCGCACCGGCGCGAAGAGCTGGCTGCCATCCTCCGGGTCGTCCAGCAGCAGGCTGATCGTCATCGCGCTCGCGGTTCCCGCGAGCAGGACGAGCGTCTCGAGTTCCTCGGCCGTGAATCCGGCGAAGCCGTCGACCCAGATCAGCGCGTCGCGCAGCGACGGTTCGGCCGGAATGCGTTTCCGCAGTCGCGCCAGCCTTTGCCCGGGGTCGCACCGGTCCGGGCCGAGCCATTCGAGGTAGCGTTCAAACAATCCACCGAGTGCCGCGGCGCGTTCCGCCCGCCCGGCGCTCAGTTCCGACGCGGCGCCCGCCAGGGCCCGCGGGGTGATCTGTTCCGCGAAGAACTCGCCGAAGAGGCGTTCAAGCGCGGCGAAGAAGCCGGGCTGTCGTGCGGCCGCCCCGAAGTGTCGCACCAGGTCGGGCTCGCGGGCGACGATCATCCGCAGCGCGAGCCCGCGGGCGCTGGCCGGCAGCAACTGCCCGCCGTCGATCCAGCGATCGAGCACGCCGCCGGCGAGTCGCGAAAAGCTGAGCACCTCGGCCTGCCAGAGACCGTCCGGCAGCGCCAGGGCCCGCTCCATCTGAAAGCTGGCCTGCTCTGGCACCAGCAGGATCAGCCGCCGCGCCGGCCCGCGCGCCTGGGCCGCCCGCAGCGCCGCCAGGCACGCCCGCGTCTTCCCCGTACCCGCCCTGCCAAGAAGGAACTGCACCGCCATGGCGAGCGATTGTCACAGATCAAGCGAGTTCTGGAAAGGGAACAGGGGAGGGGGAAGGGAACAGGGAACAGGGAACAGACCGCACGCCGGCCCGGCTCACTTGCGTACTCTGCTACTTGCTCACTTGCTCACTTGCTTACTTGCTTACTTGCTTACACCGCCTGCCAGTCGCTGACTTTCAGTTCGACCCGGCGATTGCCGTTCCAGTCGTTGATGATCGGCTCGAAGGCGACCCGCACGCGGCGCTGCTCGGCCAGGGCGTCGTAGCTCTCGCCCTGGTAGAACGCGATCGCCTTGCGATAGACGTTGCCCTGCCGGACGCTGAACTGCAGGTGCTGGCCGTTGCCGACCTTGCGAGGCTGGTCGACCAGGTCCACCACCGGTGTCGCGAACTTCGGACGGGCGTTGCCCGGCCCGTACGGTGCCAGCCGCTGCAGCCAGTCGACGACGTCCGGCGTCAGTTCACCCAGGTCAAGCTCGTCGTCCAGCCGCAGCCGCGGTTGCAGGTCCTGCTCGGTCAGCCGCCGCGAGGCCTCGGTCAGGAACGCGTTCGTGAACGCCTCGATCTGGTCCGGATGCACGCGCACCCCGGCCGCCATCGCGTGCCCTCCGTGGCTGATCAGGTGCTCTTCGCAGTTACGCAGCACCTCGTGCAGCGGAAAGTGCGGAATGCTGCGCCCGCTGCCCTGCCCGCCGTCCGCCTGGCTGGCGATCAGCACCGTCGGGCGGTGAAACTTCTCGACCATCCGCGACGCGACGATCCCGATCACACCCGGATGCCAGTTCGGCGCCGCCAGCACGATCCCGCGACAGTGATCCTGGTTGTAGCCGGCCGCCACGACCATCTTCTCGGCCTCGGCCACGATCTGCTCCTGGACCTCGCGCCGTTCGAGGTTGAGCTGATCGAGTTGCGTCGCGATCTCGTGGGCCCGCTGCGGATCGGCGTCGGTGAACAGTTCGACCGCGACGGCCGCGTGCCCCATTCGCCCGATCGCGTTCAGCCGCGGCGCCAGGCGGAAGCCGACGTCGTAGTCGTCGAAGCTCCGTTTGCCGCGCAGCCCGGAGACCTCGATCAGCGCGTTCAGCCCCGGGTTCCGCGTCTCCAGCAGGTGCCGCAGACCGAAGGCGACGATCACGCGGTTCTCGCCGGTCAGCGGAACGACATCGGCGACCAGTCCGAGGGCCGCCAGCGCCGTCGCGTCCAGCAGGTAGGCCCGGAACGCGGGACTGACCTTCTGCCCGGGACGGACGTACTGCTGGGCGAACGCCCAGGCGATCTTCAGCGCCACGCCGGCCCCGCTCAGGTCCTCGTTCGGCGATGCGCCTTCCGCGGTCGGGTGCACGATCAGCGCGTCCGGCCGCCGGGGCCCGGGCTGGTGATGGTCGGTGATGATCAGTTCGAGCCCGAGTTCCCGGGCCCGGGCCGCCTGTTCGACCGCGGTCACGCCGCAGTCAA
The DNA here is from genome assembly GCA_030428945.1 of Phycisphaerae bacterium. Classification (GTDB taxonomy): domain Bacteria; phylum Planctomycetota; class Phycisphaerae; order UBA1845; family Fen-1342; genus JAUIEC01. The sequence continues at coordinate 296,478 of JAUIEC010000005.1, forward strand.
CGGTGATGACCAGGTCGGCGCCCTCGTCGGCCAGTTGCTCGATCGCCTGCATGTTCAGGCCGTAGCCTTCCTCGAGGCGGCGGGGAATGTAGTAGTCGACCTCGGCGCCGGCCAGTTTCAGCCCATGCCAGAGGATCGCGGTCGCGGTCATCCCGTCGACGTCGTAGTCGCCGTAGATGACGACGCGGCGTCCGTCGCGGGCCGCGGCCGCCAGTCGCCGGGCGGCCTCGACGGCGTTGGGCAGTGCCTCGGGCGGGTGCATGCCGCGCAGCGACGGCGACAGGAATTCGGCAACCGCGTCGGGGTCGGTGACGCCCCGCTGCACGAGCACCTGGGCGACGATCCGCGGGATGCGGGCCTCGCGGGCGAGGGTGTCGGCTCCGGGATCGCGCGGACTGACCTGCCAGATGCGACCGCCGTGCGAGACCGCATCCGGGTGGGCGCTCATCCTTCCGCCCCCGGCCGATAGCGGGCCAGCAGCGGACCGTAGTGGTCGTAGCGCTGCGGCGGAATCGCCGCCCGGTCCGTCCAGATCCCCAGCCGCAGCGCATCGTGGGCCGGCGAGTCCGGCAGACCGTCGGCGGCCAGGCGGGCGATCGCGGCCCGCATCAGTTCGATCGCGTGGGTGGTGGCGTCCTTGAGGTGTCCGATGATCTCTTCGAGCAGGTCCTGCTGGCTCTGCATCGGATCGTGCGGGCGCCAGCAGTCGTAGTCGGTCACCAGCGCGATCAGGGCATAGGCCATCTCGGCTTCGCGGGCGAGCTTGGCCTCGGGCATGACGGTCATGCCGATCAGGTCACCGCCCCAGGCGCGGTGCATGTGCGACTCGGCCCGCGTGCTGAAGGCCGGGCCTTCCATGCAGACGTAGGTGCCGGCCCCGTGCACGCGGGCGGAGACGTCGGCCGAGGCGGCGTTCAGCACGCTGCGCAGCTTCGGGCAGAAGGGCTCGGCGAACTCGGCGTGCACGGCCAGTCCGTCGTCGAAGAAGGTCGGAACGCGGCGTGAGGTCTTGTCGATCACCTGGTCGACCAGCACGAGGTTCCGCGGGGCGAGTTCCTCGCGCAGCGAGCCGACCGCGCCGCTGGCGATCACGTGCGTGACCCCCAGTTGCTTGAAGGCGTGCAGGTTGGCCCGGTACGGCACCTGCGACGGGTTGTAGACATGCCCGACGCCGTGCCGCGCGATCAGCGCGATCTCGAGGCCCGACCACTTCGTGATCCGGACCGGGCTGCTCGGCACCCCGAAGGGCGTATCCAGCACCCGCTCCTCGAACTCGGTCTCGGCCCCGAAGAGCGCATCGCCCAGTCCCGTTCCACCAATCAAACCGATCATGCCGCCCACTCCTGGCTGCCGCCTTGCAAGCGTGAAAACGTGCGGGTGTGACCGAGGGACGGAGTCACGGAGGGAAGCACGACGCAGGCGTCGCCCCGGTCTTCCTTGCTCGCGCCCCGGTTCCCTCGCTCCCTGTTCAGAGGTACTTGTCGAACCAGCCGACGATGCGTCGCAGCCGCTCGCCGCGGTTCTGCGGGCGTCCGCCCCGCGACAGGCCGTGGCTCTCGCCCTCGAAGGCGACGTACTCGACCTCGCGGCCCAGGTACTTGAGCGCCACGAACAACTGCTCGGCCTGTTCCAGCGGGCAGCGCAGATCCTGTTCCGAGTGAATGATCAGCAGCGGCGTGCGGATCTTCTCGACGTAGCTGAACGGACTCTGCCGTTGCAGGTTCTGCGGCTTCTTCCACGGCAGGCCGCCGATTTCCTGGGCAATCTCGAACCCGAAGTCGCTGGTGCCGAAGAACGACGTCCAGGTGACGACCGAGCGCTGCGTGACGGCCGCCTTGTAGCGCTGCTCGTGCCCGACGATCCAGTTGGTCATGTACCCGCCGTACGAACCGCCCGTCACGCCGACCCGTTTGCTGTCGACGTACCGGCGGCTGAACAGCCAGTCGCCCAGCTTCGTGACGTCCTTGTAGTCCAGGTTGCCCCAGTCCCCGGTGATGCAGCGGCGGAACTCGGCCCCGTACCCGGCGCTGCCGCGCGGGTTCGTGTACGCCACCACGTAGCCCTTGGCCGCCATCCACTGCATCTCGTGGAAGAACCCGTAGCCGTACTGCGTCATCGGACCGCCGTGAATCTCGAGAATCGCCGGGTACTTGCGGTCCGCCCGGAACCCCGGCGGCTTCATCACCCAGCACTGCAGTTCGGTCCGGCCGTTCCGCAGCGTGAACTCCTCGGGCTTGACCACCGTGACCCGCTTGAACAGGTCCCCGTTCACGTCGGTCCGCCGCGTCGGAGCCGCCTCACCCGGACGCCAGACGAACACGTCGGCCGGATTCGTGTTGGTGCCGATCGCCAGCGCGAACGTCTCCACGCCCGGCGCCCAGTCCAGGTTCCAGATCGAAATCTCGCCGTCGACCTCGATCCGCAGGTCCGACTTCTTCAGGCTCCGGCTGTACAGGCGCGTCGCGCCGTTGCGGCTCGCCACGAAGTACAGCCGCCGACTGTCCGGCGACCAGCGCGGCGCGGCCGGCTCGAAACTCGTTCCGGCCACGTCGCCCATCGTCATGTTGAAATGGTCCGCGTCCAACTGGCGTGCCAGGTCACGCGGCTTCCCGCCACCGGCCGGAATCACGTGCACGTGCGAGTCGGTCTTCCACCACTCGCCCGGCTTGTTGGTCTGGCCGATGAACGCGATCCAGGCCCCGTCCGGCGACCACGAGTGTCCGGCGCAGTTGCCCGGACCGCTGGTCAGCTTCTTCAGCCGGCCGCCGCCGACCGGCACGACGAAGATGTCGGACTGGTCGTAGTTGCGGTCCGGGTCGTCTCCGCGATTGGCGACCAGCGAGACCAGCCGCCCGTCCGGGCTGAACCGCGGCTCGCGATGGTCGAACTTGCCGGTGGTCAGTTGGCGGCTGCGTCCGCCGCGGCTGGGAATCACGTGCACGTGCTTGTAGCAGCCGTTCCAGAAGCCGACGCCGTCCAGCTTGTGGGTCAGCCGCGTGATGTGCTTGTAGGTCGGAAGCTTCTGGACCTCTTCCGACTTGCCGGCCCGCTCGAGCACCTCGCGCGGCGTGATGTCCTGGGCCAGGTAGGCGATCCGCCGCCCGTCCGGCGACCAGGCGAAGTCGTGCACGTCCGAACTGAGCGTGGTCGTCAGCAGTTGCGGCTCACCCCCGGCAAGGTTGAGCACGTACAGCCCGCTGGTCTTGCCCTTGCGGTTCGACAGGAACGCCAGTCGCCCGCCGTCCGGCGAAAACTGCGGCAGCGTGTCACTGTGCGGACCCGCCGCCGTCAGCGGACGCGCCTCGCCCTCGTCCGTGTCGACGACCATCAACTGCGTGTAGTTCGCGTTGGCGTCCAGGTCGTGCCGCTTCAGTTCGAAGACGATCCGGCTGCCATCCGGCGCCAGGGCCACCCGCCCCACCACGCGCATGGCAAACAGGTCTTCCAGCCGCATCGGACGTTTCTTCGCCATCAGGTCTCTCCTCGCCTCGGGTCACGGCCACCGCACCGGCCGCGTCGGGAAACCGTACAGCGCGCAGCAGCCCCCGGCAAATCCAGAGCGGGCGCTAGGGAGCGAGGGAGCAAGGGAGCCAGGGAGCGAGGGAGCGAGGAGGCGAGGAGGCGGATGCGCGACCTTGCCGGTTCACGGCGGCAACAACGCGATTGGGTCCATCAAACAGGACCTAGACCACGTTTGTTTCGAGTGGCTGGAAGCAGGCCCGGCAGCGGATCTCGTAGCTCTCGAGGCCGCCCACCAGGTTGCCGTCGACGATCGGCGTCATCCGCTGCGAGAACCGGCCGGGGCGGCCGCAGACCTGGCAGGGAATCTGGAGGATATCGATCCGGTCCGCCCGCCGCTTCAGCGTCGGGAACGGCGGCAGCGGACGCCCCCACATGTCGTGATCCAGGCCGACGACGATCACCGTCCGCCCGGCGTCGCGCAGGGCGTAAACGACCTCGATCAGCCGCGGGGCGAAGAAGTGGCCTTCGTCGATGCCGATCACCTCGGCCTCGCTGGCGGCGGCCGGGATCGCGTCGGCGTCCGGCACCGGCACGGCCTGCAGCAGGCGTCCGTCGTGCGTGGCGAGGGCCTGGTCGTGGTAGCGATCGTCGCTGGCGTGCTTGATCGCCAGCACGCGCCGCCCGGAGGCCTGGGCGGCCGCGAGGCGCTGGATCAGCCGGGTGGTCTTGCCCGAGAACATGCACCCGCAGATCAGTTCCAGTCGCCCGCTCATGCCCGCAGCGCCTCGACGGCCCGGCGAAGTTCCGCGATCCGGTCCGCATCGAGCGGATGGTCCCAGCGTCCGTCGCGCTTCAGGTATGAGCCGACGATCAACCCGTCGCAGAGCGGCCAGAGCACCGGCAACTGCTCGGGCGTGACCCCTGACCCGACCCAGACGGGGCGCGTGGCGGCCGCCCGGACGGCGGCCAGGTCGTCGGGCGCGGTCGCCCGTCCGGTGGCGGTCCCGGTGACGATCAGGCCGTCGGCCCCGGCGAACTCGGCGGCGGCGGCCGTCTCGGCCAGGTCGACGTCGCCGGTCAGCGCGTGGCTGGCGTGTTTCTTCTTGATGTCGGCGAAGACGCGGATGTGGGCAGCGCCGATCAGCTTCCGATAACGCAGGAGCGGACCGGCGGCGGCGGCGGGCATCAGGCCTTCGTCGGCGACATGGGAAAAAACGAAGTTCTCGACGCGGATGAAATCGGCCCCGCAGGCGAGCGCGGCGGCGAGCGTTTCGGTGGCGGCGCCGGCGAGGATCTGGACGCCGAGCGGAAGCGGACAGGCGGCGCGGACGGCGACACCGACCGCGGTCATCGCGGCGACGATCTCGGGGCCGACGGATTGCCGTAAGTACGGAGCGTCGTGCATGTTCTCGATGATCAGTCCGTCGAACCCGGCCGCCTGCAACTGTTTCGCCTCGGCCTGCACGTGGTCGCGCAGGTCGGGGATCGAGAGGGTGCTGCGGGGCGTCCCGGGCAGAGCCGGCACGTGCAGCATCGCGAGCATGGCGGGGCTCCGGGCGAACATCGTCCGGATAGCCTAACCTCAATTCACGGATTTTTGTGCAAGACGACCGACGATCGGCGACATCGGCACGATAGACTGGTGGTTCAGCTCGATTCACGGGCACACGGATGAACACCGGCTACGCGGGAAAGAAAGCGATACCTCAGGAGGGTGCAGGGCTATGCTCGCAGGAGCAATGATTGCAGCGTTCGCGCTGAACGTCGGCGTCGGAACGGAACGACTTGTACAGATCACGGACATCGATTTCGCGACCGGCGAGATCACGATCACGAACCTCGGCCCGGGCAGCCAGCCCCTCGACGGGTTCCGGTTCTGCAGCAACGATAACAACGAAGTGGCGCGCTACTCGGGCGCAGCCGGGCTGAACGGCATCACGCTGGCGCCGGGCGGATCGCTGATCATTCACTTCAACAACGATTCGCCGGGTGGCGCGGACCGGATCGACCGGCTGACGCTGGGCGGCACCTGGGCGACCCCGCTGGGTCCGGACGCCTACGCCCTCGGCCTCTACTTCCCGCCGATCTCGTTCGGCAACGGCGCCACGATGGGCGACTTCGTCCAGTGGAGCATCGGCGGCGTCCCCGACCTGAACGCCGACTTCCGCACCGACGAAGCGGTCAACGGCGGCGTCTGGACCGACCTGGCCGACTGGGTCCCGACCACCTCGACCAGCCTCGGCATCACGCTGAATGACCTGGCCGGCAACGAACTGCACGGCCCGACCGACTACACCGTCAACGAACCGGGCGGCTGCGGGCCGGAATGCGACGTGATCGGCGGCGACGCCGACGTCGATGACGACTGCGATGTCGACATCAGCGACCTGGCCAACCTGCTGGCGAACTTCGGTTCGGCGGCCGCGTCCCACAACGACGGGGACACCGACTTCGACGGCGATGTCGACCTGACCGACCTGGCCAACATCCTGGGGGCGTTCGGCGTAGCCTGCCCGTAGCGGTCAGCCGCTCGACGTGTACGAGAGAATCGCGGGGCTGGTTTCCGAGCGGGAACCAGCCTCGCGCCGTTCCGTGAGGTCACATCTTCACGGTGTCACTCGTCAAGCGGCGGCAGTTTCAGGCGGGTGTCGAGCGATGCGGTCTGCAGCCGCGGGTCGGTCATCCGCTGGTCGAAGACGAAGTCCTCGTTCGGGCGAATCTGCCAGGTGAGCCCGTGCTTCTCGGCCAGCGCCGCGACGATTTCGTCGTAGGTCCAACCGCGATTGCCATCCACGTGATAGACGCCGCCGGGATGCTCCGGGACCGCGATCAGCGCCGCGGCCGTGTCGGGCAGGAAGGACGTGGCCGGCAGCCACGCCCGGCTGGCGTCGATTCGTCCGTGCTGATCGTGCTGGCGAATCAGGTGGTCCATCATGTTGTTCGAGCCCGGCCCTTCCCCGATCTGCCAGCCGAGTCGGACGATGCGGGCATCCGGATCCGCCTTGCGGACCGCGAGTTCGGCCCGTCGCTTGTCGAAGCCGTAGCCGTCCTGGGCGTCGGTCGTGCTGCTCGGCGTGAACGGTCCGAGGGCGTCGTCGCTGAAGACCATCACCGTGCTGGTGAACACCAGCGTGATCCCGCGCTCGTGACACAGACCCGCCAGTTGCCCCGGCCAGGTCACGTTGACCACCTCGCCCTCGTTCGGAATCCCGACCGAGCGCGACGCGATCGCCAGGTGATACAGCACCTGCGGGCGGACCTCGTCGAGCAGGTCGGCCGCGGCCTCGGCATCGCCGGGCAGCGCCCGCGTGCGATCCCAGGCGGTCACGTCGACGCCAGCGGCCCGCAGCGCCGCGCTCAGGGCGGTGCCGACCGTCCCGCCGGCGCCGGTGATCAGGGTGCTCTTTACCATGTGGTCCCTTCCGGTCCGTCGCGCAGTTCGATGCCCATCGCCGCCAGACGGTCACGGATCTGGTCGGACATCGCGAAGTCCTTGTTCGCGCGGGCCGTCTGACGCAGTTCGACCAGCAGGCCGATCAGGTCGTCGTCGCGTCCGCCGCCTTCCGCCGCGGTCTCTTCCCAGCGCAGCCCGAGCACGTCGCCGGTCAGGTGCTGCATCAACGCGCTGGCCGCCTTCGCCGACCCGCCGGGCAGGCCTCCCTCCAGCCAGCCGCGGCCTGCCTTGGCCAGGTCGAACAGCACCGCGATCGCGGCGGCCGTGTTGAAGTCCTCGTTCATCGCGTCCCGGAAGCGGGCCTCGAACCCCGCCAGTTGCCCGGCAAGCTCGTCGCAGGTCTCGTCCCCGGAGGCCGCGGCGGCCGCATCGCGGAGGGCCCAGGCGGCGTCCCGGAGTTTGTGCGTGCCGCTCTCGGCCGCCTGGAGCGCAGCGCTCGAGAAATCCAGGGGCTGGCGGTAGTGACTGGTCAGGATGAAGTGCCTGACCACGGCCGGCTCGTAGGTCTTCTCGAGATGCTCGGTCCCCTCGTACAGGACCTGCTTGAGCGAGATTGCGTTGCCGAGGCTCTTGCCCATCTTCTGCCCGTTCAGGGTGCACATGTTGTTGTGCATCCAGTAGCGGACGAAGGGCTGACCGGTCGCGGCTTCGGCCTGGGCGATCTCGCACTCGTGGTGCGGGAACTTGTTCTCCATGCCGCCGCCGTGAATGTCGATCGTCTGGCCGAGGTATTTCTGGCTCATCGCCGAGCACTCGATATGCCAGCCCGGATAGCCCGGCCCCCAGGGGCTCGGCCACTGCATCAGGTGCGACGGGTCGGCCGTCTTCCACAGGGCGAAGTCGGCCGGGTGCCGCTTTTCGCCGGTGACCGCGACCCGCGCACCGGCTTCCATCTCGGCCACGTTGCGGTGGCTGAGCCTGCCGTACGCAGGGAACGACGCGACGCTGAAGTAGACCGAACCGCCGGCCTCGTAGGCGTGGCCCTTTTCGACCAGCGCCGCGATCTGGGCGATCTGCTCGGGGATGTGCCCGGTCGCGCGCGGCATGATGTCCGGCCGCAGCACGTTCAGCGCGTCCATGTCGTCGAGGTAGCTCTTCAGGAAGGTCTCGACGACGGCCATCGGGTGCAGGCCGCGGCGGCGGGCCTCGGCGATGACCTTGTCCTCGCCGCTGTCGGCGTCATCGGTCAGGTGTCCGACGTCGGTGATGTTCTGCACGTAGTTGACCTGGTAGTCCAGGGCCCGCAGCCAGCGGACGATCACGTCGAAGCTGACGTAGCTCTTGGCGTGGCCGAGGTGACTGTGCCCGTAGACGGTCGGGCCGCAGACATACATCGAGACCCGCGGCGGATCGAGCGGTTCGAACGGTTCACGTTTCCCCGTCAGGGTGTTGTAGACCAGCAGACTCATGCAGCACTCTCAGTTGGTTCCGTTTCGCGGATCATAGCATCGCGTTGCGCCCGTGAAAAAGTGACGGCCGTGAAAGAGTGCACGTGGGAGCAGCCGCTGTGTTGTCCCCTTGTTCGCTTCGCTGACCGTGCCCCGCTTCACTTCGAATGCCTGACCGCGCGGGCGTAGGCCGGGCCGGGGTGCCGGGTGATCCGGCCACGCAGTTCGAGCGTGGTCAGGGCCGCGAGCACCTGTCCGAGCGGCAGGTCCAGCCGGGCGATCAGCAGTTCCTGGTCGACCGGCGTGGCCGGGATGGCCGCGAAGACCCGCCGCAGGTCATCCGGCAGGTCCCCCTCCGCGGGTCCCGCCGCCTCGACCGGATGCAGCGTGGTCGGTTCGGCCTGCAGCAGGCGCCCGAGGTCGCCGAGCGCGTCGAGGATGTCCGGCAGGCCGGCCACCAGCTTGGCCGACTGGTCCCGGATCAGCCCGTTCGGTCCGCGGGCCAGGGCCGCATCAACCTGTCCCGGCAGCGCGAAGACTTCTCGGTCGTACTCGCCCGCGAGGCGGGCGGTGATCAACGCCCCGCTGCGCTCGGCCGCTTCGATCACCAGCGTGCCGAGCGTCAGCCCGGCGATGATCCGGTTGCGGGCCGGGAAGTGCCCGGCGCGGGCCGGTGAGGTCAGTGGCAGTTCCGACAGCAGGGCCCCCTGCCCGGCCACCTGCTCGGCGAGGGCGACGTTCTCGGGCGGGTAGATCTCGGCCAGTCCGTTTCCGAGCACGGCGAGCGTCCGTCCGCCGGCCGCCAGCGCGCCGTGGTGGGCGCAGGCATCGACTCCGCGGGCGAGTCCGCTGACGACGACGATGCCGGCCTCGCCGAGCAGTTCTCCGAAGCGGCGGGCCTGCTCGCGTCCGTAGACGCTGCCGCGGCGCGAACCGACGACCGCCACGGCGATCAGGTCCTCGCGCAGCAGCGTGCCGCGGACGTACAGCAGGATCGGCGGGTCGGGGATCTGCCGCAGGCCGGGCGGGAAACGCGGGTCGCCGCGGACGATGATGCCGGCTCCGAGCGCGAGGGCCCGATCGAGTTCCTCGTCCACACCGGCGGCATCCCGCGACCGGACCAGCCGATCGGCCAGCGAGCGCGAGATACCCGGCACCTCCGCCAGGGCCGCCGCCGGCGCCCGCGCCGCGCGCACGGGATCACCGAAATGCTCGACGATGCGCGTGAAGCGCGTCGCGCCGACGCCCTCGGTCAGGTTCCAACGAACGTGCGCGCGGACCATCTCCGCGGTCGCCAATTCCTGCATGCCATGATTCCCCCTCCGCCGGTGTGCGCCCCGAAGAAGCAGACGCGTGAGAAGCCGGGAGCGTGAACACTGGGTCGCCCCGCTGTTCTTCGCTCTTTCGCCTTCAGGCCTGCTCCTTCTGCTGTCGCAGTCGTTCGTAGGTTTCCGCCTCGATCTGGCGGGCGGCCTCGAGGGCTTCGCACAGCCTGGCCGGGCCGTGCGTTTCGAGCACATCGAGGACGTATTCGTTGGATTCGTAGGGCGCGAGCGTCTCGGCCAGGCGATCGCAACTGGCTGCCCAGGTCGCGGCCCGAGGGACGAGATCGCCGCGCAGTCCGCCGGCGACGGTCCGCAGCCAGGTGGCGAAGTTCCGACGGGCGGCGGTCAGGGCCCGGACGGCCTGCGGGTGATGCTGATGCAGGCTGCGGCGTCCGCTGACGCGCGGGTCGCGGAGTTCATCCTGCCAGGCGTCGTAGACGAACTGCCCGGTGATCAGGTCGCTGCGTCGGATCCAGGTTCCGTTCCATTGCGCCAGTGACGTCTGCAGGACCTCTTCAAAGACCCGGTCGAGACCCGGCGCGGTGCGCGGGGCCTCCCAGCCTTCGACGATGTAGACCTGGTGCCCCGGCCCGGTCAGCGGCATCGTCCGCCCGTCGTGCATCAGGGTCTGGCCGAGCAGCATTTCGTTCTGCCGCTCGACGACGACGCCCCAGAGATGATCGCGCGGGGCCGGCCAGCCGCGCCAGACCAGCACGGGCTGCTCATGCGCCAGGGCCTTGTCGATCAGCGGCAGGTAGCTGTCCTGGAAGTGCTGGTGGTATTCGGTCGAGTGGCTGAGCCCCGACGAGGCCTCGGGCGGGTGCAGGTCGCGGATCCGGAGGCCAAGCTGTTCGCCGACATGCCGCAGGGCGATATCGCGTCCGAAGGTCGGCCAGTAGCCGAGCGGCTCGCCCCGGGCGGCGACGATCAGTCCGCCGAGCCCGAGCCGGGCGACGAGTTCTTCATAGGAATGGCGGCAGCCGAAGTGCGTGAGGATGGCGCGCAGGCAGACCGGCAGCGATTCGAGTTGCCCGGAACCTTCGACCCACGGCAGCGGCTGCATACGACATCCCCACCAGTGTGCCCACCACCGGAAAACCGAGAAAGACTAACACGGGAGGGAGCGAGGGAGCAAGAGTCAGGGGAGCGAGGGAGCGAGGGAGCGAGGGAGCGAGGGAGCAAGGGAGCCAGGGAGCGAGGGAGGTGCAGGGTGCGTCATCGACGCGGCCGCCCGCGGCTTCGCCGGCCGGGGGCCCTGCGGGCGTCGATGCCGCACCGCTCGGCGACGATGCCCGATGCGGCTGGCCGGCCGGAATGTGACGTTGGCGATCCGTGGCATGTGAGCCGCCAAGGCGAATCCGGACCGTCTCGCACCCAGCCTGAACCAGGGAACCAGGTAGCGCACGGTATTGTGTGGCACAGGCGTCCCGCCTGTGATGGGATTTCGAGGTCTCGCGTCTCGTTTCCGACTGGCTATAACAGTGAACATACCGGATTTCGTGACCCAGCCGATCACAGGCGGGACGCCTGTGCCACAATGCTCCGGTTCCTCGATCACAGGCGGGACGCCTGTGCCACAATGCTCCGGTTCCTCGATCACAGGCGGGACACCTGTGCCACAAGTGCTCCGGTTCCTCGATCACAGGCGGGACGCCGGTGCCACAAATGCTTCGGTTCCTTGATCACAGGCGGGACACCTGTGCCACTAATGCTCCGGGTTCCTGGATCACAGGCGGGACGCCTGTGCCACAATGCTCCTGGTTCCTCGCTCCCTCGCTCCCTCGCTCCCTCCTCCCTGTTCCCTGTTCCCTGTTCCCTGCCCCCCTGGCACACCCCTTGCATCTCTACCGGCGTGCAAGCGCGCTCCGGCGGAGTCCTGAGGGCGTAAACGGAAACGAAAACAGGAGGTTACGATGCGTCAGGCAACCCGCTACTCCCGCTCGCCGAACCGCAACCGGCATTCGCTGCGCATTGGATGCGCGATTCTCGCGCTGCATCTCGGCATCGCTACCGGCTGTGAAGAGGAAGTCGCCGACCAGTTTCGCGACGCGGCCGCCACCAGCCTCGAGGCCGGCTTCAAGCAGATCTTCGACGGGCTGATCGAAGGCGCCTTCGCCGCCTTCGTCGTCGGCACCCAGGACGAGGCCGCGGCCGACGGCTGACCGGCACCACCAGGCAGCAAGCCAGGTGAGCACGGGCCACCGCGGGCCTCGCTCACCTGCGCGCCTGCCCTGCCCCGCGGATCCGCTCATTCACCCGCCTGGTAGGCCGCGAACGCCGCGGCCACCTCGCGGGCGATCTGCTGCTGCACGGTCGGCGGCAGGCCGTGATCGGCGCCGGGGATCATCACGACGCTGGCATCGCTGCCGAGGCGCTCGAGCGTGTCGCGCAGCCGCAGCACAGCCCGTTCCAGCCAGAACGTGTCGGCGTCGCCACAGATGATGTGCAGCTTGCCCTTCAGCTTCGGTCCCAGCAGCGACCAGTTCCGCTCCAGCACGAGCGCGATGTCGTAGGCCTCCCACGCCCGGGCAACCTGCGGATCGACCGCTCCCGTCTTCCGATCCCACAGCTTCTTCGGCTGCCCGTCCGCGCCGCGCGGGCTGAAGACCGCCTCGAAACTCTGCAACTGCCCGCCCCGCCCGAGCGTGTCCTCCATGTGACTCATCGCCCGCGTGAAGATCTGTCCGCGGGCCGACGGCCGCGAGACCGCGATCGGCGCGCCGTCCTGCTCGTACATGTTCGCGCCGTCGGCGTAGATGTCGACCAGTTGGAACGCGTGGAAGTCGACCGGATCGGGCGAGGTCGACCAGGTTCCGCCGAACACGTCCGGATACGCGACCTGCAGCCAGAGGCTGCTCCAGCCGCCCGACGAGTGCCCGGTCAGGTACCGCGCGCCGGTCTCGGGAATCAGCCGGAAGGTCTTCTCCAGGTGCGGAATCAGCTCGGTGGTCAGGGCCGCCCCCCACGGACCGTTGTTGGCCGAGTCGGCAAAGACGTGATGCCCCAGCGGACACTCCGGGTCGAGGAAGACATGCACCAGGTCCAGGCCCGCGGCCCCGTACTCGTTCCGGCCGAGCATCCAGCGGGCCATCCGCAGGTTGCCGCCGAAGCCGGGAATCTCGTACATCGTCGGGTAGCGCCGCCCGGCCTCCTCGTGGTAGCCTTCCGGCAGCCCGACGGCCGCCTGCAGGTAGACGTCACGCTTGTGAAAACTGCTGAGCAGCGTGCTCTTCAGGCGGACGTACCGGACCCGTTCGGTGTCGTTGAACTCGGGCTCGCGGACCGTCTTGGCGATCTCCAGCTTCACCCTGCCGGGGTTCTCCGGATCATGTTCGATGAAGACGGTCTGGCTGTGGGCGTTGCCCGGTCCGGTCGTCACCGAGCGGTCCCAGTCGTTGACGCTCAGCACCGCCTGGAAGCCGCGCCGCCCGGCCGGCAGATCGACCAGCGGCATCGGATGCCCGGCCGCCTGCCCGGGGTCGAGCGTGAAGGTCTGCCCGTTCTCGACGCCGCGGACGTCCCAGGCGAAGAACGGCGGCGGATTGAACCAGCCGGGTCCGTGCATCGGGTCGCGGCCGGCGCGGGTGGTGGTCAGCACGTAGAGTTTGCCGCTGAAGGGAGCTTTCAGAACTTCTGGCGCGACCTGAATCTCGATCGTGGGCGGATCGGCAAAGGCCGCGAATGCCGGTAGGATGGCCAGACTGGCGATGGCCAGCAGTCGTTGAGTGAAGCGTCTTTCGCCGGTCCGCATGCCTGCCCTCCTGCGTGGCTGTGACCGGCAAAGGCTACCCGCCCGGATCGCCGCGGTGCAACCCCGGGCCCACTGCCGTCAAGGAGTGATGACCGATGCAGATCCGCCTGGCCCACAGCCCGGACCCCGATGACGCGTTCATGTTCTACGGACTTTCGTCGGGCGCCGTCGACCCCGGCCCGTACGAGTTCGAGCACATCCTGGAAGACATCCAGTCGCTGAACGAGCGGGCCCTGCGGGGCGAATACGAGATGACCGCGATCAGCATCCACGCCTACCCGCACGTGGCCGACAAGTATCAACTGACGGCCTGCGGATCGAGCATGGGCGACAACTACGGGCCGCGGATCGTGACGCGTGAACCGGTCGAACTGGAATCGCTCAAGGGCAGGAAGATCGCGGTGCCGGGCGTGATGACGACCGCGTTCCTCGGCCTGCAACTGCTGCTGGGCAAGGGCAGCTTCGAGCACGAAGTGGTGATGTTCGACGAGATCCCGGCGTACGTGCGGGACGGCAAGGCCGACGCCGGGCTGATCATTCACGAGGGGCAGTTGACCTACAAGAAGGACGGCCTGCACCTGGTGTGCGACCTCGGCGAGTGGTGGATGAAGAAGACCGGCCTGCCGATGCCGCTGGGCGGCAACGTGATCCGCCGCGACCTCGGTCCCGAGCACTGCAAAGAAGTGACGCGAATCATGAAGGAAAGCATCGAGTACAGCCTGGCCAACCGCAAGGAAGCGGTGAAGTACGCGCTGAAGTACGGCCGCGGCCTCGATGAAGCGCTCGCGGACGAGTTCGTCGGCATGTACGTGAACAAGTGGACGATCGACTACGGCCCGCGCGGGCGCGAAGCGGTTCAGCGGATCCTCAGCGAAGGCGCGGCGGCCGGTCTGGTGCCGGATCCCGGGCCGATTGAGTTCGTCGAAGCCTAGGGCGTCAGGCGCCGCGGCGGCCGGCGGCCTCTGCCCCGGCGCGGAGTTCTGCGAGCATGTCCAGCACATCGACTCGTAGAGAAAACAGCCCCCACCCCAAGGAGGCGATTGCACCAATCGCCTGTGAGCAAGTCAGCAAGCGACCAAGTACGCAAGGTTTGGAGAAACAGCCCCTCACGCACAACTTGTTACTTGGTCACGTGCTTACTTGCTTACTCAGGGGCTTTTGCGTTCTGACGCAAAAGCCTCCCAAGGGGCGGGTCACCAGACCTGAACTCTGAACTCTGACGCCTTATTCGACGTCCATCGCCGAGCGCGTGCTCTTGGTCGCGTCGTGGTCGTAGCCGAGCATCTGCTGGCTGAGGCGTCCGTCGCTTTCCATCAGCGTCCACGGCGGGGTGACGATCGCGCTGACCGGCAGGAACAGCCAGTTGAGCGTGAAGCGGCTGTAGCCGTACGGCAGGGCGACCCAGTCTTCCCAGCCCAGGCGGTGATCGTCGCGGCCGCTGCCCTTGTCGACGAACGGGTCCTCGAAGTAAAGCGGCCAGTGGGTCACCTCGTGCGTCGCGCTGGCCGCCTGGAGCGGCATGTGATCGCGTGTCCGCAGTTCCCGCGCCTCGGTCTCGCCCAGCACCCTGGTCGCCGTGGGCGAGTTCCATTCCATCTGCGTGGCCGGGCTGTCGTCGACGTACTGGTTGGGGCTGGCGGCCGAGCAGCCGAGCAGCAGCGCGGTCGCGGCCAGGCCGGCGGCCAGCAGGCTATTCGTCGCGGTCATAGTCGATCGCATAGTTGGGCGCTTCCTTGGTGATCGAGATGTCGTGCGGGTGCGATTCCTGCACCCCGGCGTTGGTGACCCGCACGAAGCGGGCCGTGCGGCGGAACTCGTTGACGTCGGCCGATCCGCAGTATCCCATCGCCTGCCGCAGGCCGCCAATGGCCTGGTAGACGAAATCGGCCAGCGGCCCGCGGTACGGGACCCGGCCTTCGACGCCTTCGGGCACCATCTTCTGCTGCGGCACGTCGGCCTTCTGGTGGTAGCGTTCGGCGCTGCCGCGGGCCATGGCCGAGAGCGAGCCCATCCCGCGGTATTCCTTGTACTGGCGGCCCTTCCAGAGCACGACCTGTCCGGGCGATTCCTTCAGGCCGGCGAACAGCGAGCCGACCATCACGGTGCTGGCCCCGGCCGCGAGGGCCTTGGCGATGTCGCCGCTGTAGCGGATGCCGCCGTCGGCGATGATCGGAACGTCCGTCGCGCCGACCGCGTTCATGATGGCCGTGATCTGCGGAATGCCGACGCCGGTGACGACCCGGGTGGTGCAGATCGCACCGGGTCCGATGCCGACCTTGATCGCGTCGGCGCCGGCGTCGGTCAGGGCCCGGGCCGCGTCGGCCGTCGCGATGTTGCCGGCGATGACCGGCACGTCGCAGCGACTCTTCAGTTCGCGGACCGTCTCGATGACGGGAGCGCTGTGTCCGTGGGCGGTGTCGACCGCCAGCAGGTCGACCCCGGCCGCGATCAGGCTTTCGGCCCGTTCGAAGTCGCGGACGCCGATGGCGGCCCCGACCCGCAGTCGGCCGCGGTCGTCCTTGCAGCGGGTCGGGTATTCGCGGGCGCGGTCGATGTCGCGGATGGTGATCAGTCCGGCCAGCCTGTTGCCGGCGTCGACCAGCAGCAGTTTCTCGACCTTGGCGCGGTTGAGGATGGCCTCGGCGTCGTCGAGTGCGGTGGTCGGCGGCGCGGTGACGAGGTTGTCGCGGGTCATCACGTCGGCGACGGTCTTTTCGCTGGTTTCGAGGAACTTCAGGTCGCGACGGGTCAGGATGCCGACCAGTCGCCCATCGGGCTCGGTGATCGGGATGCCGCTGATGTTGTGCAGGGCCATCGCCTCGCGAGCGCGATCGATCGGGTCTTCGGGTCGCAGGGTGACGGGGTCGAGGATCACGCCGCTTTCGGAGCGCTTGACCTTGTGGACTTCGCGGGTCTGGTCTTCGACGCTGAGGTTGCGGTGGATGATTCCGATGCCGCCTTCCTGGGCGAGCGCGATGGCCATGCTGCTTTCGGTGACGGTGTCCATCGGGGCCGAGATCAGCGGAATGTTGATCCGGATCGTCCGCGTAAGCTGGGTCGAGACCTGGATTTCGTTGGGGTGAAGCTGCGCGTAGGCGGGGACGAGCAGCACGTCATCGAAGGTCAGCGCCTGGCCGACGATCTTGTCCGTGAGGGGCGTCTCATCCATCCGGGCATGATACTTGAAGGGAGCAAGGGAGCAAGGGAGCGAGGGAGCGAGGAAGGAGGGAGCGGGGGGCGAGCGTGAGGAGCCTCTGACAGGTGCTGGCCGTGGGCGGCGAGCGCGGGGGCAGCCTCCATACCTGGTCCCGGTTCCTGTTGCCTTGAGGCTAGCTGCCGCGTTCCGGAATGGCCTGGCCGGTCTGGCGGAAGGTGGCCAGTTCCTGGTGGTATTCGGCCCAGGCCTGTTGTTCGGCGGTGGCCCAGTCGGCGGCCGAGTCGCCCGGGGTACCGCCGCGTTCGAGGAACAGGAAATAGGCCCGCTGCTCGATCATCTTGCGGGTCGGGGGAACGGGTGGGGTGGTCTGCCGCTGTTGCGGACGATCGGCGACGTAGCCTCGCAGGCGGATGGCCCGCTGGGCGACGGGTTCGCGGGTCCGGAAATCACTGGGGCGCGGAATCAGCAGCTTGGTCACCGCAGGAGCCTCATCGAATCGTGGTCAGAAAGCGGAGTTCGCGGCACCGGTCGGTCGCCCGCGGGCCCGCTCCGCCCTCATGATCGGCAGGTGTCGCGTTGGGCTTGAGTTTGTTTCTGTAACAGGCGTGTAAACCGGGAAACGCGGGTCGACCGGGCCGGAGTGTTCGCGACGGTCTGCGCGAGGGCCTGGGCGCGCGGCCGGTTCATGGCCGTGCTGTTTGGCGGGGGCCGTTCTCGAGGCGTGGTACGGTCCGCCGGGCGCCCGCGGCCGATCGGCCGGGCGCGAGAAGGCGCATCGGCCGGTTGGCCGAGGACTGTCGAAATTGCGGAGAATCAGGGGTGTTTGCCTGAACCGTCACGCGGTCGCGGCCGGGTAGAATTGAATTCGGGGGTGGGGGCGCCCCCGGGGGGTGGTTGCGTTCGTCGGGCACTGTAATTACCGGTCTGCACTGACGACGCCCGGGATCGCATGAACGGGAGAACGCACCCGGCAGCCGACCGAACGAACGCGAAACAACAGCGTCCGCCGTCTCAGAAGCCGGCCTCCAGCACGCCCGGGTTCAGCAGCACCGTCGCCATCGTCCGCAGATTGAACACCGCGTGAATCGCAATCGCGATCCACAACTGCCCCGTCCGCACCTGCACCATCCCCAGAATGATCCCGAACGTCACCAGCGGAACAATCGTCTGCGGAACCGGATAGTGGATCAGTCCGAACAGCACACCGCTCCCCAGCACCGCCGGCCACGCGCTTCGCGTCCCCGCCATCTGCCACAGCCCCACCAGCAGCAGACCGCGGAAAATGACCTCCTCGAACAGCGGCGCCACCAGCACCGCCCCCGCGGCCAGAACCCCCTCGCCCCGCAACCCCCACGCATTCCGCTGCAACGCCTCCAGCACGACATGCTGCGGCTGCGAGACCTCGGGCGCCCAGGTCGACCAGGCCGCCTTCATCAACTCCGCCTGCGCCGTACAGATCGCCAGCGCCGCCAGGCCGACCGACAGCACCACACCCCACTGAGATCCAAACGACATGGCCGGACGTGCGGCCGGCATCGGGAGAGGTTCGAGTCCGGGCGAGGTCGGGCGGCGCAGCAGCCGCATCAGCAGCCACCAGCCGGCCAGCCCCAGCAGCACCCGAATGCCCAGGGCGATGCTGGTCGCCACGAAATACTCGTGCGTTCCAGGGTCCGCGCGGAAGCGCTCGGCCGCGATGATCTGCTGCGGCAACAACCCGCTGGCCAGGTAGACGCCGATGGCCCCCGCCACCAGCAGATTGCCGGTGTCAGGCCGCCCCGGACAGCGACCGCCGGCCAGTGGATCGCGAAACTCCCCGCGCCGCCGCAGCCAGAGCAACAGCCCCAGCGCGACGAGCCCGCCGAGCCCGAGCACGATCCAGTTCGCCCACAGCAGCGGAGTGAGCGGAACCCGCGGCACTACTGGTCGCCGGTCTTCTCGGCCTCGTCCGCCTCAACCGCCGCCGGATCGGCCGATGCGGCCTCCTGCTCCGGCACTGCGGGCGCCTCGCCGACCACCTCGGCCGGGGCGACGGCCTCGGTCGGAGCCTCGGTCACTTCGGCCGAAACGCCGTCGCTCGGCAGATCCGCCGCGCCCTCGTCGGTCGCCGTGGCCTCCGGCTGATCGCCGGCCACGGCATCGGCCGTCCCGGCATCAGCCGACTCGGCATCGGCCGCGGTTTCCGCTTCGGCGGTCGGCTCGCCCTCATTGGGCACGAACGCGCTGGGTGTCGGTTCGTAGGGGATGCCCAGCCGGGCGGCTTCGGCCTTGGCCTTGGCTTCGGCCTCCTTGGCCTCTTCGATGCGGATGACTTCTTCGCCGGCCTCTTCGATCACGCGGTTGGCGAGGTCCTCTTCGAGTTCGAGGTTCTCAACCAGCGGCTCGGGCCCCATTTCGTCCAGGTCGTAGACGGAAACGGCCCCGATCACGACCAGCTTGTCCAGCAGGACGTCGTCGACACCCTCGACCGTCTTCAGCACCCGGACCATCGTCTCGATGTTCTTGTTGTATTCCTGCGGCGTCAGGATATCGATGTCCCAGCCCGTCAGCCGGGCGGCCAGGCGGACGTTCTGCCCGCGCTTGCCGATCGCCAGCGAGAGCTGATCCTCGGGCACGACCACGGTGGCCTTGCCGAGTTCCAGGCAGAGCTGAATCTCCTCGACCTCGGCCGGCTTCAGCGCGTTCTGGATCAGGATCTGGCTGGACTCGTTGTAGCGGACGATGTCGATCTTCTCGCCGCCCAGTTCGTCGACGATGTTCTTGATGCGACTGCCGCGGACGCCGACACAGGCCCCGACCGCGTCGACCTTCATGTCGATGCTCGCGACCGCGACCTTCGTGCGATAACCGGCCTCGCGGGCGAGGGCCTTCAGTTCGATGATCCGCTCGGCCACTTCGGGCACTTCCAGTTCGAACAGGCGGACGATGAACTCGGGGTGGCTGCGTGACAGGATCACCTTGACCTGGTTGGGCTGCTCGCGGACCTCCAGGATCAGTACGCGGATGCGCTCGCCCACGTTGTGCGTCTCGCCCGGGATCTGCTCGCTGCGCGGCAGGAAGCCCTCGGTCCGGCCGATGTTGACCAGCAGGTTGCCGCGTTCCTCGCGGACGACGGTTCCGGTCAGGATCGTGTTCTGCCGTTCGGAGAACTCGTCAAAGATGCTGGTGCGCTCGCGCTCGCGGGTCTTCTGGATGATGACCTGCTTGGCGGTCTGGGCGGCGATCCGGCCGAGGGTCTGCATGTCGATCTCGGCCCCGTCCATGGTGGCGGAGATCTGTCCGGTCAGCAGGTCGAGGTTCACCTCGGCCTCCTCGACGCCGTAGGATTTCCGAATGGCGGTCGCCATCGCCCCTTCGAGGTCGGTGACGAATTCGTCGCGGTCGATGTTCTTGTCGCGACAGATGCTGTCGACGATCCGCAGCAGATCCTGGCTCATCGCTGGTTCCTTTGCTGGTCCCGCCTTGGGGACGTATTCAATTGTCGTCGCCCCGCTCATCGGGCAACAAAAAAGAGCCGCCCGAAAGCGACCCGCCGGTCCGCCCCGACCGGGACGGATCTTGGTCTTGTCACGCGGCGGCTCCCGCCACGTTCAGACAGTATAGCCGTCGGAGCAGCCATGGAGCAACCTCGGAGGTGACTCGCCCCCGTTCGCGGACGGATCCCCGACGGAAAAGGGCTCCCCCTCGATCCCTCGCTCCCTGGCTCCCTCGTTCCGTTGCTCCCGGGGGCCCTCGCCGCGCCGGCTCACCCGGCGGGTCACTTGCTGACCTGCCGACTGACCGCCTTGGTGCGGCTGCGGCGGTTGCGCTGCGCCAGGTCGATGGCCTGGCGGATGGCGGCCGACATGCTGCCGGCGTCGGCCTGGTTGCGTCCGGCGATGTTGAAGGCGGTGCCGTGGTCGGGGCTCGTGCGGACGGTGCCGAGGCCGAGCGTGATGTTGACGGCCTCGTGGAAGGCCTGCATCTTGACCGGAATCAGGCCCTGGTCGTGGTACATCGCGACGATGCCGTCGTAGCGACCCAGCATCTGCGGCGTGAAAGCCGTGTCGGCCGGCAGGGGTCCGTCGACGCGCAGCCCGGCGCTGCGGGCCAGCGTCAGGGCCGGTTCGATGATGCGGGCCTCCTCGTCGCCGAAGGCGCCCCCTTCGCTGGCGTGCGGGTTCAGTCCGAGCACGCCGATCCGCGGACGCTCGACTCCGAACCACTCGCGCAAGGCACGGTCGAGCAGATCGATCGGCTGATGGACCAGCCCGATCGTGAACTGGTTGCGCAGGTCGAACAGCCCGACATGATCGCTGGCCAGCGCGACCCGCAGCGCCCCCGCCGCGAACATCATGTTGATCCGGCGGGTATTGAAGCGTCGCGACAGCAGGTCGGTGTGGCCACGGAACTTGTGCCTGGCCAGGTGCCAGGACTGCTTGCAGATCGGAGCGGTGACGAGCGCGTCCAGCAGGCCGCTGCGCAGGTGGCGGATGCCCTCCTCGACGAACTGGAACGACGCGTCGCCGGCGAGTTGGTCGGCCTCGCGCGGTCCTTCCAGCCGCGGGATCGGCAGTTCGTCGAAGTCGAGCACGAGCACGCCGCGGCCGCCGCGGACGGCACCGTCATACGGCTCGCGCCACCAGTAGGGCGAGACCTCGGCGATGTCGGCCGCGTGGGCCAGCACGTCGTGCATGCCGAAGATGACGAAGCGGGCCCGGCTGCGCAGTTCCGGATCGGCGAGCGCCGTGACGACCACTTCGGGCCCGATGCCGAGTGGATCGCCAAGCGTGATGCCGACGAGCGGAAGCGGTGCGGCCGCGTGGGTGCTCATCGCAGGAACCCGCTTTCGCGGAGCGTGTCCCAGGTCACGCCGCGGCCGGCGTTGCCCTCGGGCAGCAGTTGTTCGAGACGGCTGACGACCAGGCGGGCGAGAATATCGCTCTCGAGATTCAGCGGGTCACCGACCTTCCGTTCGGAGAGGCAGGTGACTTCGAGCGTGGTCGGAATCAGGGCGACGGCGAAGCGCTGCGCCTCCACGGCGGCGATCGTCAGGCTGACGCCGTCGATGGTGATCGAACCCTTGCGGACGATGTACGGGCGAATGGCGTCCGGGATCTCGGTCCAGAGCAGCCACTCGCCGCCAGCGGTATCGATCGCGACGACCCGGCCGGTGGCATCGACATGGCCCTGGACCATGTGTCCGTCGATGCGATCGCCGACGCGGAGCGACCGTTCGAGATTGACGCGCGCCCCCGGGGCCAGTTGTCCGAGGCTGGTGTTGCGGAGCGTCTCCGGGATGACGTCGAACGCGCCGCCGGTGGGGTGATGTTCGGTCAGGGTCAGGCAGCAGCCATTGACGGCCACGCTGGCACCGGGCGGCAGTTCGGCGAACAGGTCACCGGCGGTGATGACGAGTTGCCGCCCGCTCGGCCGGGGTCGGGTGGCCTGGATGACGCCCGTTCGTTCGATGATTCCCGCGAACATCCCAAGGTGCTCTGTTGCGCGCGGCCCGATACCCGGGGCGGGGCCGCCAGCCCGCTGACTCCGACAAAACGCGCGGAGCACCCGTACGCTGGTACGAGTGCCCCGACACGCATGATGATAACCGATTCGGAGTGACCGGGTGCCCCCGCCAATCGCCGGCGGCGAAAAGGTGAGGCCTGAGGCCGTGCGGGCCGGCCCGCAGCCGGCTCATTCGCGTACGGACGCTTTGTGCCCGTCCGGCGGCGCGTGCCTAGCTGACGATGCCTTCGAGGACGGCCTGGACGCTGTCGGGAATGACGACGGTGTCCGGGTTGTCGCTGGCTTCCTCGATCAGTTCGACGACGTCGTCGAGGGTTTCGAGGTCGTTGGCGTCGAGGAATTCGACGGCGGCTTCGGCCTGCTCGTCGGTCAGTTCCGGCGCGGCCGCCAGTTCCGGGTTCAGTTCGATCGCCTTGTCGTGCATCAGTTGCAGTTCGTCGGGCGTCAGCGTGCCGATCTTGCCGCTGGCGATCTTGGCGCCGGCGGTGACGATCGTGCCGCCGCCCTGGTTGTTGGTTCGGTCGACGGCCGCCGTCGGGCATCCGGCGATCAGCAGCGACGCGGAGACGGCTACGAACAGCGAGATTGATTTCCTGGACAGGTCCACACTTCACCTTCCTTTCGCGTTAACCATGCGAGTTCCGGGGCGGCAGAGATCCGCCCGTCTACAGGTAAACGTTCGAAACGCGGGTGCGTGAAGGAAGGAATTTCCTAGGGAAGCAGGTCGATCAACGCGTCGGGATCGGTATCGACGAAGACGGCCCGCAGGTCCTCGACGCCGATGCCTTCGGGGATTTCGACCCCCGGGTTGTCGAGGAAGGCGGTCAGTTCGTCCGGCGTGTTGATGTTCTCGGAACCGAACAGCGTGACGATGTCGCGGGCGTCGTTGTCCGTGAAGTTGGCCGTCGCGGTGGCATCGCCGTACAACTGCACCTCGTCGGGCGTCAGGGTCGTGAAGGTCTCGGCCACCACCTTGTTGAACGCGGTCGTCAGGGTTCCGCCGAACTGGTTGCCGGTCCGCTCGGTGACGAGAATGCCGTTGATCGTGACGTCGTCGAGGCCGAGTTCGAGCAGGGCCTCGCGTTTCTCCTGGGCGGTCAGGTCGTTGTCGTTGCGAATGTCGTCGACATCCTGCAGCAACGGCGGCAGCAGTCCGGTCGTGCCCTGGTATCCGCAGCCACAGAGGGCGGCCAGCAGGGCGATGGTCAGCAGTCGGCGAATCGGCATGAGTGGGGTCTCGGCGCGTTGCTTTTTTTCGGGCATGGATCGACCTGCGCGGCCAACCCAGTACACTGTAGTCCGTCCCCGGGCGTCCGGGTAGCTGCCAGTCCACGGCCGGCCGGGGCACCCGCAAAGACCTATTTCACAAGGACTTAGAATGCGCGTTGCGATCGTCGGCTTCCCGTACGTGGGCAAGAGCACCCTGTTCCGGGCCATATCGGGCGTTCCGGCCGAGAACTTGAAACTGGCGGAGGAGAACCTGGCGGCGGTCAAGGTGCCCGAGCCGCGGCTGGATTTCCTCGAGGAACTGTACAAGCCCAAGAAGCGGACCGAGGCGACCTGCAACTTTTCGGACCTGCCGGCCAGCGGCGGAGATGACGAAGGCGGGGCCGGTCTGAGCCGGCACCTGCCGACGCTGCGGAACAGTGACGCCCTGCTGCTGGTGGTGCGGGCGTTCGAGAACGACGCGGTCCCGACACCGCCGGGCGGGCTGGATCCGCAGGGTGAACTCGGTCGCCTGCGGGACGAGTTCGTGCTGGCCGACTTCATGATCTGCGACGCGCGGATCGAGAAGCTGGAGTCCTCGAGCAAGAAGCCGACCAAGGACCGCGATCGCGACCTGGCCGAACTGGAACTGCTGCGGCGCTGCCGGGCCGGCCTGGAAGCCGGGACGCCGCTGCGGACGATCGTGCAGGCCGGTGACGAGGAGAAGATGCTGCGGGCCTACGGGTTCCTGACGCAGAAGCCGGTGATCGTGGCGGTCAACGTCAGCGAGTCGGACATCAAGAGCGAGCCGACCGTCAGCGACCCGCACGCGCACGGGGTCTTCAACCTGTGCGCGGAGATCGAGGCCGAGATCATGCAGCTTGATCCGGGCGACCGGGCCGAGTTCATGAACGACTTCGGGATCACCGCCCTGGCCCGGGATCGCCTGATCCGCGGGTGTTTCGATGCGCTCGGAATGATCTGCTTCCTGACGGCCGGCGAGCCCGAGGTGCGGGCCTGGCCGATCCCGAAGGACACGACCGCCGTCGACGCGGCCGGTTCGATCCACTCGGACCTGGCCCGCGGTTTCATCCGGGCCGAGACGATCGCGTACGAGGACCTGGTCGCCTGCGGCAGCAAGCGTGACGCGAAGGCGGCCGGCAAGGTCCGGCTGGAGCCGAAGACCTACGTCGTGCAGGACGGAGACATCCTCGACATTCGCTTCAATGTCTGAGGAGGCGGCGAAGGAGCAAGCGAGCGAGGGAGCGAGCATGGGAAGAGGGACCCTGAACCGGTCGGCGTCCCTTGCCTGGCGGACGAGTTGACCTGCTTTCTGGCGTGAGGATCTTGCGATGCGGACTCTGGTGGTTCTGCTGGTGCTTGGATCGTGGACGGTCGGCGCCGGTGCGACGGAGTGGACGCAGGCGGACCTGCTGAACCGCATGCTGGACCTGGATCGGCTGGCGGATCCGCCGTCGCCGGGTGAGCGGCCGCTGCTGTTCTCGTCGTTCGATCGTCGGCAGAGCGAAATCCGCGACGGGAAGTTCGTCCACTGGGACGGCGAGAACGACTCGAACCAGTTCCTGGGACAGGAGGACGGCTGGGACCTGCTGGTCGATGCCTCGGGTCCGGGCGCGCTGCAGCACATCTGGGTGGACGAGCCCGCCGGCCGCTTCCGCCTGGAGATCGACGGGCGGGTGGTCTACGAGGACGCGTTTGTCGCGCTTTTCGACGGGTCGCTGTCACCATTCGGCAAACCGCTGAGCTACTTCGTCAGCGGGAAGCGCGGCGCGAACCTGTACTTTCCGATCGCGTTTCAACGGCGGGCCCGCCTGCTGACACAGGGGTTCCGTGGCCGCTACCAGGTCGATGCCACCTGGTTCGGTCCCGATGCGCGCGTCGCGGCGTTCAGGCCGGACCTGGACGAGGCGGCCCGGACGGCGCTCGAGCGGGTCGTGCGGGCGTTCTCGGCCGGGCTGACGGACGGCGACGTGCTGGCGGGCCGGCAGACGATGACGGTGGCCCGGCAGGAGGACCTGGCGCCCGGGTCCTCGCTGGTCGAAGCGTTTGACGAGGGTGGCACGATCCGTGCGCTGTACGTCTCGCTGACGGACCGGACCGCGCCGCGCGAGTTGTACGCCCTGCACCACTGCGTCGTGCGGATCACGTGGGACGATGGCAAGGTGCCGGACATCGAACTGCCGCTGGCGTCCTTCTTCGGTTCGGGTTTTGACCGCAATCCTTACAACAGCCTGGCGATGGGGACCGATCGCTGGCTGGACCTGCCGGGGCTGTTTCCGGCCGAGAGTTACTTCATGTACTGCCTGCTGCCGATGCCGTTCAGCAAGGCGCGGATCGAGATCGAGAACCGCAACGCGCGGAAGATCGGGCTGATGCTGTACCTGCGGGTCGAGCCGCAGACGCCGGGATCGGAACGGCTGCGTCTGCGGACGACGTTCCGGGTCGAGGACCCGTGCAAGTCGTTCGACTATGCCCTGCTGCAGGCCGAGGGGCCGGGGCGGATCGTGGGGACGGTGCTGAACATCGACACGCCGCGGACGGACTGGTGGGGTCGGGGGGATCACAAGGTCTGGGTGGACGGCGAGTCGTTTCCGTCGCTGCTGGGGACGGGGACGGCCGACTATTTCGGGAACGTGGCCGACCTGCAGAAGAGCAGTTTTCCGCTGCACGGTGCGTCGCTGGTCAATCCCTACGGGAAGAACTCGCTGTACCGCTGGCACCTGGGTGATGCCCTGGCATTTCATCGGCAGGTGCAGTTCACGCTGGAGAACTGGCAGAAGGACCAGGTTGACGATGTGTACTACAACTCGATCGTCTACTGGTACGGTCCGGTGGGAACGCGTGAGACGACCGAGCGGTTGCGGGGGCGCGACCTGGCGCTGCCGGGACTGCGGATTCCGGGCGCGGTCGAAATCGAGGGCAGTGTCCGTGGCAGCGACTGGGGTTCGGTGCTGAAGCAGAAGTACGCCGGCGGCGTCGAGTTGTCGGGCGAGCAGGCGGTGAGCCTGACGAGTACGGCGGCGGTCGCGATCGGTCTGCCGAGCGAGAAGGCGGGGCGTTTCCGGCTGCGGGTGCGGACGCATCCGCGGCGCTCGTTCGGCACCATCCGGGTGGCGCGGCCGGACGGGACGGAGGTGGGTACGGTGACCTACGACCGGCGCGAGGACGGGATCTACCCGGTCGGCACGCTGACGCTGGAGCGTGGGGTCACGACGCTGCAGGTCACCTGCGACCGGCCGACGGTGCTGGACTGCTGGGTGCTGGAAGAGGTCGCGGCGCCGTCTGTCGAAGATGAGTAACGGCGTGAGGGGGGGGGCTGACCGATTCGCGCCGGCCGTGATCGTCCCCGGGGTACCCCCCCACCCAAGTTCATTTTCCGTGCCAGGGCGGGGCGGCGGTAGCGGGCAATCACCTGAAGTGGCGGTAAACGCAGCCGGCTGCGAGGGTTGGACGCTCGATTTTCCGGCCGCGGGTCCGAAACGGGTGATGAAATCCCAGTCCGCCATTGAGGCTGCCACGCGGTGCGGCATCGACGCCTGCGCTCCCCTCGCCAGATCAATCGCGGGCTCCTGCGTCGATGACGCACCCTTCTATGAACGCCCGCTGCCTGTCAAGCGGGTTCTGCTCGCAAGATCCCATTCTTCTATCCGAGCGCGGCCCGGTGGGCCTGCCCAAGTGGGTGTTTCGAGAGTGCGGTG